>JAFEGK010000005.1:0-53607 GCA_018239985.1 Verrucomicrobiota bacterium
TTCGTCGATTTTCGGGATTATTTTGGCCGATTTTCGATTCAAATTCGGGGGGTAATATCAGCCTCCCGTATATGACCCCCCGAATTTGAATCGAAAATCGGCCAAAATAATCCCGAAAATCGACGAAAAATTTTATTGAGATAGGTTCTTGAGTTGCAGTCAAGTCTAGCTTAAGTTAATGTGAACAATATGAGGAAAATTCCTTTTATTGCCATCGCATGCGCAGCTTCTTCTCTCTATGGGCACGATTATTATTGCCCATCCAACGATATTGTCCTTTTTGCCGATTATGCTTACCTGACTCGAGGAGAAATCCGCGATTTTCCCTTGGTCAAAAATACAAGAGTATTGACAGATGCCAAGACGCTGCTTGATACCGAAGATCTAGTCGAAGCAATGGGGAGCGAGTCAGCACTTAAAGTAGGGATTCTCTGGGATCACAATCTTTGCAATTCATTCGAGCTTTTCTATACCTATGTCCGCCCCTGGCATTCGAAGAAAACACTCAATAATGCCGGCCTGCTAAGCTACGCCTTCAAAGATTTTCGAACGATCCTCAATGGTTTTTTCGGAGCAGACACCGTTGTCGCAAAGTATAGCTCCCAGTTACAGAATGGCGAGTTCAATTACTGGATTCACGTAACGCCACAATATGTCGACTATTTTTCATTTTCCTTGGATTTGGGGCTCCGCTACATCTCTCTTCAAGAGCATTTTAGCCTCCGTTTCCTTTTCCCTGCAGCTGAATCTCACTATGCGGTGAAAACAAACAACCATCTCTATGGTGCACAACTTGGTGCAGTTTTGGAAATCAATCCCACCGATTGTTGGACCTGGTCATTTATGGTCAAAACCGCTGCCTTTGCCAATAAAGCCAACGATCATATCCAGATTACCGACCCCTTCGATGTTAATGCCCCTCCAAACAAGTCAAAGCATAAACTGGTCTCCACCGGGTTGGTTGAGGGCTATGTGCAGTTGGCCTATCACGCTTCTTCGTTCTTGAGTTTGCATGTGGGATACGATGGATTTCTTCTCTTTGGACTAGCCCTTGCTCCAGAGCAAAGAGCTTTGAACAATAGTCTGACAACAACACTTAGAGCCAATGGACAGATCGTCGTCCATGGCTTCTATACAGGTCTTTCTATTAGATTCTAAAAAAAAAGCTGGAGATGATTCTCAGCAACGAGACTTATCCTTAAGGCTGCTACCTTCCGGTCCTGACCTGGTTCAGATGTCTCGAATCCAAGAGATCCCCAGCAAATAACCGATTATAGCATACCTGCCATTTATCCAAGTAAAGAAAACCTGGCCCTTTAGAGACTGTCCACAAACTCAGTTTCAGCCAATTTGCGGGTTCTTTTGAGCCGATTTTCGATTCAAATTTTGGGGGTAATATCACTCTTCGAATATGACCCCCAAAATTTGAATCGAAAATCGGCCAAAATAATCCCGAAAATTGGCGAAACCTGGGTTTGTGGACAGTCTCTTAGGGACGGGTAGTTTAAATCCGCTTTGGGAGGGGAACGAAGCCCCTCCCAAACTAGTCCCCGCCCTTCAGGGTGGGGGTCACTTTCCGTGTCCGCGCTCTGAAAAAAAATTATTTAAAATCTTTGCCATATTCGAGAGGCAATCCTTGCTTCCAAGGACAGTAGCTGTTGCAAAAGTCAATTCGTTCTCCCAACGGTGGATGGGTGCAGCGCCACACTTTGTAAATGGGGCCGGGGCGGGGATTGGCCAGATTTTGTTTCTGGAGGACAATAAAGGCCTCTGCAGCAGCCTTGTTATTTTGGGTGATTTCAAGTCCGAAACGGTCGGCCTGCTTTTCGAAGGTTCGAGAGACATAGTTCGATAGGGGAGTCGATAGCAAAATAAAGAGGGAGCCGAGGAAAAGCAGAAGGGGAAGGGAGGCGATCTGGTGTAGCTCTTGAAAGCCTAACCGCTTGGGGTATTTTTCTATGATGAAATGGGCTGATTTATAGATGAGAAAAAAAATTGCCAAATTGAGGACGGAAGTATAGAGCATGTCCCACCAGATATGATGCAGGACGTAATGGCCCATTTCGTGGCCCATCACAAAGAGGATCTCATCAGGTTTCATCCTGGCAAGAGTTGTATCCCAGAGGACGATGCGTGCGGATGATCCAAAACCGGTGACATAGGCGTTGAGCGTTTTGGTGTCTTGGCTTTTATCGACTTCAAAGACCCGCCCATGATCGATCCCTGCCCGTTTTGCCAGAGCAAGGATTTCTGTTTCCAGCTGTTTATTTTTCATGGGGCCGAAGTGGTTAAAAAGGGGATCAATCCAAATGGGCTTAATAAAGACGAAGATAAAACCGATGCCGATACTCACAAGAGCAGAATAGAACCACCAGCGACGGGGGCTTTTCTTCAGAAGTAGATAAAAAATCCAAACCGATAGGGCCGAGAATATTATCGTCATTAGCAGTTCTTTAGAATAAGTACTAAGCCATCTTGAGAAGGTTTGGGCAGAGAGCCCATAGGCATGCTGCCGAATGAACCCGGAGTAGAAATCGATGGGGAAATTGAGCAGATTGTATAGCAGAATGAAAAGCACAAGATAGATGACGATCGTAAAATACCAATTTTTCCCGAGCCGCGCAGAGAGTTTTTCCATTTTGCTGCTGAATCCTGTAAAGAGAATCAGCAGCGGTATGATCAAACTCCAGCTATTTTGGATAATCCAAAGCAAATTGCCACTTTTGTAAAAGCGCATAGCTTGCTCTGTTGCTGCAGGAACAGCCACTTGTGCACATTCAAACATATATTAAACTCGGTTTAGGTGTTCATAGGCCAGTTTTGTCGCTTCGCGTCCTCGGGGTGTGTGGCGGAGAAACCCTTTTAAAACTAGATAAGGCTCGTAGACCTCAGCTAGTGTCGAAGGGTCTTCAGAGAGGGCGACAGCGAGGGTGCTCAGGCCCACTGGCCCCCCATCATGATGCTCGATTATCACAGAGAGCAATTTCTTGTCCATTTCATCGAGCCCTTGATGGTCGATCGCCAGCATATTAAGTGCTTGGCGGGTTGTCGCGAGATCGATGGGGTCTTTACCAGCCATCTGCGCGAAGTCTCTGACCCACCGCAAGAGATGGTTGGCGATTCTCGGGGTGCCGCGGGCTCTAGAGGCGATTTCAAGAGCGGCGTCTTCATGGATTGCTACTTTCATGATATCGGCAGATCTTCTGACGATTTTGGCAAGGACTTTGTCCTCATAAAAATCAAGTCGGCACGAGAAGGCAAATCGAGAGCGCATCGGGCTGCTGAGCAGGCCACTGCGGGTCGTCGCTCCTACTAAAGTAAAAGGCTTGAGATTGACCCGCACGCTTCGGCTGCTTGGACCGCTATCGATCAGCAGATCGAGAGAAAAATCTTCCATTGCCGGGTAGAGATATTCTTCAATCGAACGATTGAGTCGGTGGATTTCATCAATGAACAGGATATCTCCCTCTTGGAGATTGGTCAAAATTCCGGCTAGATCGGCCGCTTTTTCGATTGCAGGGCCCGAAGTGGTGACCAGGTGGGTTCCCATTTCTTGCGCTAGAATATTAGCAAGTGTTGTTTTTCCAAGCCCCGGGGGCCCATGAAAGAGGCAGTGACCAAGGGCTTCTTTTCTCTGTTTAGCAGCTCCTAAGAAGACGGAAAGCCTTTCCTTCAGGCTGTCCTGGCCTAAAAAGTGGTCTAGGCTTTTGGGCCGCAAGGGGGCGTCAAATGGGGGATCTTTTTTGGTCCAAGAGGACTGGATGAATGACTCAGACATTAATTTACTCTAGCTTGAAAACTCTGATAAGGATATATAATACTTTCAGACAAAAAACAGAAGGATAACCTCTATGAGTCCACAACCTGATCATTGGATACGCAAAATGGCCCTCGAAGAAGGGATGATCGAACCTTTCTCAGATCACCTGGTTCGAGACGTAAACGGAAAAAAAATCGTCAGCTATGGCTTATCTAGCTATGGATACGACCTTCGCGTCGCCAGAGAATTTAAAGTTTTCACCAATCTCTATAACACAGTCGTCGATCCCAAGGCCTTTAGCGAAGATGCCTTCGTCGACGTCGTCGCAGACGAGTGCATCATTCCACCCAATTCGTTCGCCCTTGCCCGGAGCGTTGAGTATTTCCGCATTCCACGAAATGTGATCACACTCTGCATCGGCAAGTCGACCTACGCACGGTGTGGAATCATCGTCAACGTGACTCCTTTCGAACCCGAATGGGAAGGTTACGTGACATTGGAAATTTCCAATACCACCCCTCTTCCAGCGAAAATTTACGCTAATGAGGGACTGGCCCAGGTGATCTTCTACCAAGCCTCTGAAACTTGCGAGGTCTCCTATGCAGACCGCAAGGGCAAGTATATGGGGCAAATCGAGATTACTCTCCCTATTGCCTAACTCCTCGTGCCGTGCAATTTTTCCCCCGGACGGGAAAAGTTGCAGGGTGCACATGAAATTGTTGAAAATTTGAGTGCATTTATTTATATCAAGAAAGTATGATGACTACTTTCAGAAAAAGGACCTTTTTTTAGATGACTTCCAAGGGGAATTCCCTCTACATTTTCTTTTTACGCTGCTGGTGGGCCATCCTAGTAATCCTCCTATCTTACGCCCTTTATCTGCATGGAATGCATAAAAAAAGGCAGATGCATGCCAGCTTAAAAGCAAAGGTCGAAGTCCTCGAAAATCAGCTCTGTGCTGCTCTTGAAAAGCGGGAAGATCTGCTCCTCAGAATCAATAGCCAATCAGATCCCGCCTGGACGGAAATGCTCCTCAAAAAACATCTCGGTATGGTACCCTCTGGTCAGACCAAGGTATATTTCGAAGAGCAATGAACTTACTACTCATTATTCTCCTAGTTTTCCTGATTCTGGGATCGGCCTTTTTTTCCTCCTCGGAAACGGCCCTTTTTTCCCTTTCTCCGATGCAGCTGCAGATCTTCCGCAAAACTAAGGATCCTCGAAAAGTCTTAGTTGCGAAATTGCTCGATTCTCCACGCGATCTGTTGATCACATTGATCATGCTAAACGTGATAGTCAATATTTTCATCCAGAACGTCGTCTCGAGCATTTTTGGGACCCTCTCGGGATGGTGGCTGACGGTAGGGGTGCCGCTCGCTCTTACTCTCACTTTTGGGGAATTTATCCCCAAATCAATTGGGATTGCCAATAACGCCAGATTGGCTCCCTACGTGTCGACTCCAATTTGGACGATCGAAGGGGCCTTATTTCCCATCCGCAAAGGGCTTATTCGGGTGACCACTTTGATCTCACGCATTCTTTTTTTCTTCTTAAGAGAAGAAGAGGAGATCTCAACCGATGAGCTGCAACATGCCTTGCGCACTTCCCGTGCACGTGGGGTCCTAGCAGAAGAAGAGGCCGAGCTGATGAGGGGGTATCTCAATTTACAGAATTCTACAGCAAAAGGGTTCTTACGCCCCCGAGAAGATGTCCTCTTTTTTGAAGTGAATGAGCCGGTCTCAAAATTGATCCACCTATTTGTCGATCAGGAGTGTACCCGCATTCCGGTCTGTGAAGGAAGCATCGATAATATCATCGGTATCATCTCCAGTGGACGGTTTTTTCTCCATCGTGAATCGATTAAACACAGCAAAGATATTCTCCCTCTGCTAAGTAAGCCCTACTTTGTGCCCGAGAACATGCAGGCCCAGGCCCTTCTAGACCAGATGTATGAAAAACGGCAGTCGCTGGCCATAGTCGTCGATGAATATGGAGCCTTCTCAGGATTACTTACCCTAGAAGATCTCGTAGAAACGGTTGTTGGGGAAATTGTCGATAGGCGGGACGAAAAAAATCGGTATACCCGCTCTGGAGAGGATGTCCTGATTGCTAGCGGAAAATTGGAAATCATGGAATTGGAAGCGATTTTCGATGTCTCCATTAAGAGCGAAAACAACATGGTCACTGTCGGGGGATGGCTCACAGAGCAAATGGGCGATATTCCAAAAAGCGGGACAAAATATACCTACAACAATCTCCTTTTTCATGTCCTCTCCTCTGATGCGAAAAGGGTTCGCCGGATCTATATCAGGAGAATCGTCAAATGAGCCAGTGGAAATTCTACCTCTTGCTCACTTTGCTCTTTATTTTCACTCAAGGGATGTTTGCCATGCTCGAAATGGCATGCGTTTCGTTCAATAAAGTCCGGTTGCAATACTGGGTAGGACAGAAAAAATTACGGGCTAGATGGTTGAGCTCTCTGCTAAGTCGTCCCACCTATCTCTTCGGCGCAACCTTAATCGGAGTCAACGCTTCGATGCAGATGGGTTCCGAATGCTCGCGAAGATTCTATGAAGCGCTCGGTGTCAATCCAGATTGGGCCCCTTTGAGTCAAATTATACTGGTCATCGTTTTTTCTGAACTCGCACCGCTGTTTGCGGGCCGTCGCTATGCGGAACACGCTGCAATGCTGGGGGTGCCGATCCTATATGTCACCTCATTCATTTTACGCCCCTTTATCTGGTTTTTCGATATCATCTGCCACCTGATCAACCGCCTCCTCAGAAGTCCGATGCGGGAAGGGATTTTCTTTTCCAGAGAGGAGCTCCAACATATTTTTGAGCAACACAAAGAAGAACAACGCCCTTCCAAAGAGATCAACACCATCGTGGCTAATATTTTTTCTCTTAAAGGCAAAGTAGCCAAAGACTTGATGAAGCCACTAGAAGCTGCCCAGATGATTCCATCGATCTGTAACATCGGTGAGATGCGGACTCTGCTCAATTACAGCTATACCCCTTTTCTACCGATCTACGAAAGGGATCCTCGGCATGTCCTGGCAATAGCCTATCCGCGTGATCTGCTCCGCCTTTCTGAAGAGAAAAAAGTGCGCGATTATGCTCGCCCACCCTGGTTCATTACCCAAAACAGCTCGATTCTGCAGATACTCAAGCAATTTCGTCGCAATAACCAGAGCGTAGCAGTCGTGCTCGATGAGGCTGGCTACGGCGTCGGGATCCTCACACTAGATGAGATTGTCGACTCGATTTTTGGTAAAACCGATGATTGGCCCTCGTTTGAAGATATCGCCCCCCGCATGCACCATGTGATCGTTGATCGTACTTTCCCCGGCGACCTTGAAATCAGCGTGTTCAACAAAAAGTTCCATGTTCATCTTGAAGCAGAAACCGCCGAAACCCTTGAAGAACTGATGGAATTGAAACTGGGACATCCTCCAGAAAAGGGGGAGAGCATCCATATCGATCAATTCGAGCTGACCGTCGAAGATGCGCCGCTCATCGGTCCTAAAAAGATTGGTGTTAGGACTGTGTTTTAAAACGCTATGTGCATTCTAAAAATTGCTGATCAAAAGCATTTAAGTTCCACCAAAACTGCAATCATCTCGTCCCACTTCTCTTCCTGAGCAAGTGTAGAGACAATTTTGGCTTGAGCACTAGAGAGCCCTAGATTCTTAACGAATTCTGGGAAATAAGGCTGGATTAATCCTTGAGTATCATACCGTCTGAATTTTTCAGCAGATTGGGGTCTAAATCCTTTATTCGGTGCAAAGATCGGCACGCCGACCCACCGCTCTGGGGTTTTACTCAAGCGTGCTAAATTTTTCGACACATCGGGTTCATTTAACATAAATTCAAACGACTTCAAAGGATGAATGCCATAGAGCTTCTTTTTTGCGGCCATCAATTCACCCAGCTTACTAATCAAAGAAGGAATCGAATCATTTGCCACCATCTGAATCAGTTTTTTAACCTGTGCTTTATCTTCATCGCTAAACGGCAGCTCTTCATAAGAAACAGTGGCTGCTTGCAGTTTGGCTAATTGCTTTTCTAATTCGGTGCCAAGAGCGTTTAGCTCAGATCGATAATAGAGGCGTTGAAAAGCAGGAAGGCGACTTGTTGACTCTTCCCCAATGAGGCCTGGGTCGATTTCCCGAATTCTGGCCTTGATTGTATCCAGATCAGACAGATTCTTTTCGAATATCTCTTTAGTCTCAGTCAGCTTTTTGACCTTAGACGGGCTAAGTAGCCGCTTAATAGAATGGATAAGATCAATAATTTTTTTTACGACCAGATAGTGCGCATTCTCTTCATACCGCCTTTCGCCCAGCAGACTAGGGTCGATGAGTCGAATATCCTGCTTCACTTTCTCTAGGCGCGGCTGAATAAAATCCGAAATAGCTTGATGACACTGTATTTTACAAATTGACATAAAATAATATTAACATTTAATTAATTTTATGTAAAGTTAAATTAATTTATATGTATTTAATAATGAAGAGGCTAAAGAGATTTCGGCTTCGGTTGTCAACCTTGATAATGAGAATCTTAGGGTCGAAAGTGCCTCAGAGCGGGATAGCCCCATGGAGAGCAACACCCGCGACGGCTCCAAAGAGCCAGACGCGCAGGCGGACCCCATACTGGCGGCCACTCCCTGTAAATCGAGTTGAATGAGCAGTGCCTCCCCATCGACCCCAGGAAAAGTGATGCTCGAGGTGTTGCATACCCGAGGTCCTGTTCCATTGACACGATGCCCGGCTTCTAATTGATTGCGAAGCCGCTCCATCCGAAGAATCGCCTCCGGAAGCTCCAATTCGAGCAATTCGATCGCTTTAGCCAGCCCGATAATCCCTGGGAGATTTTCCGTGCCTGCCCGTCTTAAGCCTTCTTGCCCGCCGCCGGTGAGCAGTGGCTCGAGTTTGCACCCTTTGCGGATAAACAGCAGCCCGATACCCTTGGGCCCATGGATTTTGTGACCCGAAAAAGCCATCGCACTGACCCCTCTGGGGATCTGGAAAAGTTCTTTTCCAAGCCATGCCACTCCATCGACGATGAAGGGAATTTGAAGCCGCTCGGCGATCTGGGCAATCTCTTCGATCGGATTTTTCACCCCCGTTTCGCTATTAACAGCGCTCAGAATAATCACGGAATCGGGGGTGGCGATTTCTTCGATATCGGCCACCTGAACATGCCCCTCTGGCCCAACAGGCAAATAGACGACTGGGTTCCCAAGCCTCTTTACCGTCTCATAAACCGCAGCATGCTCGATCTGGCTTGTGATCACGTTACTGCGCAATTTCATCCCTAAAATCGCCAAATTAAGCGCTTCTGTGCCACTCGAAGTGAAGACGAGCTCGTTCGGCCTCACCCCCAAATAAGCGGCAATCTGCTCGCGTGCGCGTGCTAGGCGCTGATGAGCTGCCCGCCCAAAGCTATGGATGCTCGAAGGATTGGAAGGACCAGCCTCCAACTCTGCAAGGATTGCAGCAGCAACCCGGGGATCCACCTGGGTCGTTCCGTTATTATCTAAAAATATCTTTTGCACCCTTTAAGGATACCAGAATTGAAAGGGAAAAGCAATTGGCTACAAGTGGATTGTTAATGCGTAATTGTTTGAAATTAATTAATATTATGTTCAAAAAATTTACAAATATTAATAAATCTGATATAATTAATTGTAATGATTGATTTAGTTTATAATAACTATCCTATAATAAGAAACCTTACATTAAATGAACGGCGTTTAGGGTTCGCGGCTTTGCTCTGCATGTCGATTGGTACTGTATTGGCTCATGAATATAGTCATATGTTTGCGGCAAGTTCCTTATTTTTAGATGTTAAACAACATATGACTTGTGAACTTTTTTACTGTAGCGTCAAATATGATGGTCCTTTACGAGTTCCTGAAGGTTCTAGTATAGGCTATAAGCTTCGAGATGGCATTGTATCTGCTGCTGGACCTATTTCAGACATGACCCTGGTTGCTCTCACTGCAGTGGCTGCATGGAAAATGCGACACACTAATAAGAAAATTTCATTACTGTTTGCAACAACCGCTTTTACTATTGCCTCGAATACTTTTAGTTATGCTCTAATGACTCATGGGGCGGATTGGGGTGATTTTGTAAGCGTGGAAACAAAATTAGGAATCCCACATTATGTTCAAACGGCAATCGCAGGTGCGGTGACTGTTGGAGTTGCTGGTTTACTAAGACATCTTCTATCGGAAAAACCAATACATACCTACAATTTACGGCCAAGACCTACCAAAAAATTGATCTAGTTACACTTCTTAGAGCGCACCCAGCTTACTTCCTCACGAACTGCAGGATCTGGGCAGTTAGCTATTTCATAGAGAAGAAGAGGGAGGCAACTTGGGTTTCAGAGAAGGATAAATAAAGAAATAATTTACTTAAGAGAAATTCTTTTGAGCAGTTCGTCTTTAAGCTGCGGCTCGGATTGGAAGTGGATCGCATCGATGCCCAACTGCTTGGCAGCTTCGACGTTGTCGATTTTATCATCGATAAAGACCACTTCATGGGCAGGTAGGTCCAGGGAACTTAGTAAAAGTTCAAAGACTCTCGGGTCGGGCTTTTCAAGACCCATTTCACAGGAAAGAAGGCAAGGCTCAAATGGCTCGTAAAAGCCAAAATCTTCAATCATTTGTTTGTGACGATCATTGATGTTTGAAAGCAAACCGACACGGAGGCCGTTTTTCTTCAGGGTGTCGATCAAACTATAGATCTTTTGATCTGCGTTAATACTAGCCCTTAGTGTTTGGTTATATTGCTCTGGCCAATCTTGGGGCAATTCGATTCCTTTTGCTTGGGCATATTCAAGCCAAAATCCGATCTCCGGTTGTCCTGCAGAGACGGCTTTTCTCTTCTCAAGATTGACTGACTCAAATTCCGATTTGGATATATGTAGGCAGTCACACAGAAAATTGGCGATCATATCGCGGTCAGGACTGGCAATAACATTTCCCCAATCGAAAATCACCGCCTTCGGGGAGGCGATCAGGGAGGTAGAGGCAAAAACAAGGGAAAACAAAAATTTTTTCATATTATCTTTAACAATAATACGGTGATATTATCATTTCCCCCATTTTTTTTCGCCTCCAAAATGAGCATGGCTGCTGCCGCTTCCAGGGTGTCGGAGGCATCGATGATGTCTTGGATTTGGGGGTCGGGGAGGGCGTCGGTTAGCCCGTCGGAGCAGAGAAAGTATATATCGCCCACTTCGGGATGATCGGTGCCAAAATCAGCGGTCACTTGACGCTGGGTCCCAACCGCGCGAGTGAGGACGTTTTTGTAGGGGAAGTTTCGGGCAAGCGATTCGTCGAGTTCGCCAGAGGCTAGGAGCTCTTCTTTTAGGGAATGGTCGTGGGTCATTTGCAGGAGGCGCCCTTTACGGATCCGGTAGATGCGGCTGTCACCGACGTGGGCAAACAGCATGGTATTGCCGATAATGAGGATGACACAGAGGGTGGTCCCCATCCCGGAGAGGTTTCGATCCTTGGTGCCGAGGGTATGGACGTGGCTGTTAGCTTTTTGGATTGCCTCAGTCAAAATTTCACGCCACTGCTCGATCTCATGTCGCCTTTGGGCTGCGGTTTTGATTTCGCGGCAGATTATCATCACGGTTTCATTAGCCGCTACTTCACCCGCTTTATGGCCACCCATTCCATCAGCGAGAATATAGAGCTGCTCTCTGGGCATCTGGGCCCAAACATCTTCATTGTTGAGTCGTACAAGGCCAATATCTGTCGCGCCGTAGGACTCAATTTTCATCGCATTTTTCCGCAGTTGGGTGGGTGACACGTCCCATGAAAAGGATCGCTTTTGAATGGGTATCGATGATGAGGAAGAGGAACGGATGATCGGCGATAAAGGGGGTCACTTTTTCAGGTGGGATGTAGATCGATTTGACCGATAGGGAGCTCGTTGTCGCAGAGGCAGCTGTTACCCCATTTTCTTTAAAGGAAAAGTATGTTTCATGGATCACTCTAGAGAGAAATAGGTCCTTAGTCCCGTTGATTTTTGAAAAATCGGCCCCAAAGCTAAAGGCAGTGCTCATGCCAAGCTCAATAAGCGGTTCATTAAGGCTAATCCGTTTTTTAATGCAAAATTTGGGGATTTGGAGATTTAGGGTAGTAGGGTGGCTCGAGCTGATCCATTTACTTAGATTTTCATTACTAAGAATATTCTCAAGATCGACGATCGAATTCCTAGGCAGTAGGACGACACATTCGAGAAGCGGTTGCTCTGTTCCTTGGCGTATGAAAGGGAGAGAGACCCCTTGGAGCTCATCATTTTCAAAGTAGGAGAAAGAGTGGGTTTGCTGGAGCATCTGCACTTCGATCGGTGGTTTATCGGCCACATGAAAGAGGCCTGGCTTGGTTGCTTTCGATTCGAAAGGATAGACCCAATCGCCATTGAAATAGACAGCATTAGCTACAACAAGACGGGTAGAGGAGTCCAGATCTCCTTCTTGGAGCATATTGGGAATTTTCTTTTCGGTTTTGTTGCTGATCCAGTTGTTGATCGTTTCTGTTGCTTGGGCAGGTTTACCAAAATTTATGGCTTGCAATTCTGCGTGGAAGGTCTGAGTTGCAATCTCTTGAAATGGGGAGAGAAAACGGACGTCCTCGTGGGGAAAAAGGGCGTTAGCAATATGGAGTTTATAGCCTCTTTCCGAGGGGGTCGTTAAGCCGGTGAGCTGTTTATTGAACGCTTTTAGAAAGGGCTCATCTTTGCCGGATAGATGCAGGACCGTTTTTACTTGTGAGGCAGTTTCCCCAGCTGCACCAAAATAGAGCAGAGCGAGATTAGAAAAGATACCGTAGGGAGAAAAAGCTATATTGCCCTCATAGCCCCCAATTTTTGAATAGAGGCTGAAAGCAAACTGATTGTTGTCCTCGCCGATCGATTGGGCGAAGCAGTGGAAGGTAAACAAAAGGCAGAGGAGGATTTTTTTCATGTGAGCTCCGGGGTGAATAGAATGCGAAATGCGCTGACGCTATTGAATGCAATATGAAGTCCGATCGGAGCCCAAAGAGAGCCTTGTCGCTCATAGAGGAAACCTAAGAAGGTGCCCAATATGAGTAGAGAGAAAATTAAGGAGACGTTGCCGAGGCTATGCCCTGCTGAATAGTGAAAGATGGCAAAGATGAAGGCCGATAGTAGAATCGCTGCTTTGGGTCCGATCCGCCTCCTGAGATAGGTTTGAACCACACCACGAAAAATGAATTCTTCTAAAAGAGGGGCCATTATGAGCACCGAGAGGAGGGCAAAGGTTAGGGAGAGGGGAGTGTTCATCGCCACTTTGACAAATTTGACCGCATTTTGCTCGTAGTCTTCCAATTGGAACAGCTGCTTCATCACAACGTCGAGAAGATCGATTAAAATCGATACAAGTGGGAAGCTCATGAGCCAAGTGATTCCACCGATCCACAAATCGAGCCAAATCGATGATGAGGGGGTATGGGTCCGATCTTTCCAGATTTTGCGGTAACTGATTTGATCTCGCCCAAACATAAACCATTGCAAAATATAAAAAAGGATCAACATGACCCCAAATTGCAAGCCAGTGATCGCAGAGATCGGAAGAGTGGTGATAGAGGGATTTTGGTTTTTAAGCATTGTTTGAATGGCCAATAGAATAAAGCGGCTAATGACATAGGTGAGTAAAAGATAGAGGATGAAAACCCCCAATAGTTGAAGACCAGTTACTACGGCTCTATCTTTTCCCTGCTGTTTAGGGAGTTGATAAAACCCTTTTGTGTAGGCTAGCCAGTTGGCTGCAAAGGCCCAAAGTATTAAGAGAATTCCAGTCATTTTTCGGAGAATACCAGATGGTATATTTCGACGCAAAGGCGCAGACAGTTTCTTACACTGGAAAAAACTTAGTCCAAAGTACGATTGCGCTGTAGGGGGCCATAGAGTAGTTCTCTTTGACTTCTTTTTGGGCTTCTTTAGGGTATGCCGTGTCGATGATTCGCTTCCAACGTTGTCCTTCTGGGGGAGGGGGAAGTTTGACATCAAGCTGTTTAAAGCAGGCGTTGAAGGCCATGTATAGCCCCTCATTATCTCGATGGAAGAAGTAGGCGATAAAACGGCTGCTATGGCTAAAATCGGGTTTGTCAGGCTCGATTCCGTGCCAAGTCACATCATCATCGGTTAGGAAATTTGTCCGCTGAAAAAATTTGGTCGTTTTGCGAAACGAGAGGACAAATTGGAAAAATTGATGGAGAATTTCATCTTTTTCACATAGGTCCCAAAGGAAATAATTGAGCTGGTTATCTTGACAATAGGGGTTATTATTGCCGTTGCTCGTATGGCCATATTCATCTGCCATTAACACCATTGGGGTGCCGACACTGAGCAGGAGCGTGAGAACGAAGTTGCGGATTTGCCGCTTCCGCAGCTCTCTAATTTTAGGATCTTCAGTTGGTCCCTCGTGCCCGCAATTCCAAGTGGAATTGAAGTTCATCCCATCTCGGTTATCTTCGCCGTTATCCTCGTTGTGTTTGTCATTATAGGTGACTAAATCGCGCAAAGTGAAGCCATCATGGGCTGTGATGAAATTAATGCTATTGAATGGAGCTTTGCCATAGTAGAGATTTTGCGATCCCATCATCACCATGGAAAATTCGGATACCTGTCCATCGGTCCCTTTGATAAAACGGCGAACCACATCGCGGTATTGCCCATTCCAATCGGCCCATCGATCGCCTCCGGGAAAGGAGCCTACTTGATAAAGACCGGCACAATCCCACGCTTCAGCGATCAATTTTGTTTTAGCTAAGACCGAATCGTTGTTAATTGCTTCAAGAATTGGAGGACGGCTTGTCACATTGCCTTTTTGATCGCGACAAAAAATAGAGGCTAAGTCAAAGCGGAATCCATCGACATGCATCTCGCTGACCCAATAACGTAGGGAGGAGAGGATGAGATCGATGACAACGGGATGGTTGGTGTTGACGGTGTTCCCACACCCCGTGTAGTCGGCGTAATCTCCTTTGTCATTTAAGATAAAGTAAGTTGCCTTGTCGATATACTCTAGAGTGCTTTTCCCCGTGTGATTGTAGACCACGTCGAGAATCACTTCGATGCCAGCCTCATGGAGTGCTTTGACCATCATTTTAAATTCTCGTGGAGTCCCATACCGGGCTGTGGGAGAGAAGAAATTGATCGTCGAATAGCCCCAGTAGTTGTATAGCTTCTTTTTGGTCTTGGGATTTTTATGGACGTTGGCCGTCTCATCGAATTCAAAGATAGGTAGGAGCTCTATCGCATTGACCCCCAGTTGTTTTAGGTAAGGAATTTTTTCGAGGAGACCGAGAAATGTTCCAGGATTTTTAACCCCGCTGCTCTTGTCTTGTGTAAAGCCGCGCACATGCATTTCGTAGATGACAAGGTCTTGGAAGGGAATCTGTGGTGCAGCATTGTTTCCCCAATCGAACGAGAGGTCTGGAAACACTTTACATAGAGGAGTCCCATAGATTTTTTTGCCCCAGATTTTAGATGTGTGGAGCTCTTTAGCATAGGGGTCGATGGTCCACTGGCTGTCTATCAGATATGCATAAAGGGCATCTTGAGGGAGATTTTTGATGTGGGTGTGCCAGACGTTTTCTGTTTTAGTTAGCGAAATTTCCTTAATAGGAGATAAATTTTTCTCTGAAAAAAAACAGAGGATGACCTCGGCAGCAGAGCTGGAATAGAGTGCAAAATTGACCCCATCTCCTTGATTGTTAGCACCTAGAGGGGAGGGTGAGCCTGGATTGATAATCAGATCTTGCATAAGAGTCGGTATAACAAAAAATTATTTCAAAGGGAATTTTTTGTTGCACTTTTTCTCGTTCAATGGGAAACTCTTCGTAGTGGATAAAATATTTCTTAAAGGAGGACATTGAATGTCACTAGAAAATGCAAAGCAGAATTTGAAAGAATTTGGGAAGGAGCTCAACCTCGAAGGGTTGGTTTTTGATGAAAACCACACCTGCATTTTGGGAATTGATAATACCTTTTCCCTCCACTTGACCTACGAACCCAATTCAGACCGGCTATATCTTTATTCCCCGATTCTTGACGGACTTCCAAAAGATCAGAAGATTCTGCTGAAACTATACGAATCACTCCTTGAAGGAGCGATGCTCGGCGGCCAGATGGCTGGCGGTGGGATAGGAGTTGCAGTCCCAGAAGAATTGATCCTTATGCATGCGATTATTGAAATGGGCCCAGGAACAGATGCAAAAGCCCTCTGCCGCTTTGCTCCTGTCTTCGTAGATGCAGTCGAGAAATGGCGCGATAAATCCACTAAAATCTGCCAAGGAATCGAAGTCCCAAGAGAAATGCCACAAGGCCCAATGCGTGGCCCACAAGGTCCTGGCCCTGGACCCGGCCCTTCAGGCGGCGGAACAGAGCGCTTCATTAAGATTTAAGGTTCTAAAAGAGTTTGGATCTTCTCAAGAGCACAACCGATTTCCTCGGTTGTGCTCTTGTCATCAACTGCCTTGATACTGGCCATCACAGTTGAGTGATCTCGGTCAAAAATCCTGCCGATGGTCAGGTAGGGGAGGCCTAGCTTTTTGCGACAGAGCAACATAGCCAATTTGCGGGGAAGGGTACATTCTTTGGCTTGCGATTTGCCTAGAATGTCATCCGATCGGATGCCGAAGTAGCCAGCTGTTGCGCTGATGATTTTCTCCGGAGTCAACTCACTCTGTTTTTCCACATCCAGCAAGTCAGAGAGCAAATGCTCGGCCTTATCCACCGTTAATTCAGTCGGTTTTTGATGGCGCAAAGCCAGGGCATCAACAGCTCTAAGCATCGCTTTTGCCGAGCTGGAAAACTTTTCGATTATTAAATCAAGTAAAGGCTCAGACAATGGGAAATTGTACATTTTAGCCCTAGTCTTCAGCACTTCTGTCATTTTGTTTTGACAAAGAGGGTGAAGCTGGAGAACGATCCCCCATTCGAAGCGGCTAATGAGGCGGGCTTCAATCTCTTCGATTTTGCTTGGCGAAAGATGGCTACTGAAAATGATCTGCCTGCCGGCGGTATGCAGAGCATTGAAGGTGTGAAAGAGCTCCTCTTGTGTTGCTCCCTTCCGAGCGAGGCAGTGGACATCGTCAATGATTAGCACATCATGGTTCCGATAAATTTCACGGAATTGTCGCATTTGGGAATTGCGGATCGCTTGCACTACATGTTGCGTAAAAGTTTCGGCGTGGACATAGAAGACCGATAAATTTTGCTCCTTTAATTTTTGAGCAGACGCCATCAGCAGATGGGTTTTACCGGTTCCCTCAGGGCCATAGAGAAAGATAGGGTTGTATCTACCTGGTTGCAGCTCCTTGAAAAATTTGAAGGTGAGCTCATTTCGCCCATCGTAGACAAAGTGATCAAAATTAGAGGAAAGGTCTATGGGATCGGAGATTATTTGTAGGGGAAGAGTCGGGATTTCGGCCTTCTCTTTTTTTACTTTGGGTGGTGTGCGAAAATGGATCTTAATAGGATGGGCGTTGTTGTTGACAAGAGAGCTTTCTGCCCGTCTGCGGATATGCTCTTCAAACCAGCTGATTTGAAAGGAGTTTTGGGCTTCGAGATAGAGATTGCAGGCATCGAAATCAACGACGACGAGCGGTTTTAGCCACTTGTCGACAGTCTCTTTTCCGATATGCTTTTCGAGATCGCGCAAAAATGCGTCCCAAGCCTGCATCTCTTTATTTTCCTTTGGCAAGCAGCTGTTTATTGACCCACCACTGTTGCAAAATACCAAGTAGCATTGAGGAAATCCAGTAGATGTTCAAACCTGATGGGAAGTTGTAAAACATCACCGTGAATACGATGGTCATGATATTGCCCATGAATCTCTGTTGCCGTTGCTGATCTGTTGGTGTGCTTGAAGAGGCTGGGGCCATCATTCTTTGTTGGAAGAACATGATTACGCCGAGCAAAATTGGAAGCAGATGGAATGTGGTTCCAATTAGGGGGAGGGGATAGTCCCAGCTGAAGAGCACATCGGGGGCAGTTAAGTTGTCGATCCATCCAGGTATGAAGGAGGCGCCGCGAAGCTGAAAGGAAGTTTTCAGCAAGTCAAACATTCCGAAGAGGAAGGGCAGTTGGATCAACATTGGTAGGCAACCGCCAAAAGGATTGGCTCCTTCTTGTCGGTAGAGATTCATGATCTCCATTTGCGCTCGCTTCGGATCTTTTTTGTATTTCTCCTGGATCGCTTGGAGCTTTGGAGCGATTTTTTGCAGCTTTGCTGTCGATTTCATCGACCAGTTGTTGAGAGGATAGAGCATTATCCGGAGGACAACGGTCAGAAGAATGATCGAAATTCCCCATGAGGAAGTGATGCTATGGAAGAAATTGAGGATGATGTAGAGGAATTTTGCGAATGGCTGCGAGATGAAGGCGAACCATCCATGGGGACTTTTTGCCGCGACAAAGTCGGGATTTGCCCCGGTCGTCGGATCGGTCAAACCGATATCGACCTGCTTCAATATTTTTTCATCAAAGGGGCCTGTATAAATGCGGTAGTGGGTAGTGGATGGCTTCGAAGGAAGGGGAGCATTCAGCACGTAACCGGGGAATTTATCGACAGGATACCGTTGATATTGGGCGTCGATGACCGATATCCGTGAAGGGACCAGCTCTCCCGAATTGGCAACGACCTCGAGCCCCGCCGGACTCTTTTCTTTGGGGTTGAGGATAACGCCAAAGAAGCCGTTTCCATTAGAATACCAATCGGCACTGATGTGAGAGAAATTGACCACATCTTTAGGGATTTTAATGTCTTCAACTACAGGCTTACCGTTACGGAATGTCCTGTATTTGAGGTTAGGGTTAAAGCTTCCGGAAATGAGCTCTACTTCTGGAACACCTAGACTCAGAACGAGATTTCGGGCATCACCTTCAGTTTTAACAGTTAAATCCAAGCAGTAAGGGCATTCGTCTGGATTATCGGGAAGTTTAAAGGTTTTGGTGATTTTTCTGTGTTGATCTGAAAATTCCAACTCAATCAGATTTTTTTCAAATCGTTTGACTGTATATTCTTTTGGCTCAGGTGGTTGATCTTTTTCTGTGATATTGAAGGCATAATAGTAAGGTTTAATCGTTGTCAATGTAGAGTTATCAGTGACAACAAGGCCTCGTCGCAGCAGTGGGTAGTAGCCGCCAGTTTTGGGTTGCATGACAACTTTTCCACCTTTGCCATCTGCAACAAAATAGGGGTTTTGTGGGAAGCGGTCGTAATCGGGATAGTCTGTTTTGATTTCCCGATCGATTCCAATTTCGCGCACTACACTCTTTGGATTTTGCTCAGAGGTGAAGGGGAGGTTGATTTCTGAAATTGCACCGTTGATTCGGGAAAAGACAAGTTGCACGTACTCATTTTCGAGCACATAACCCTCTTGATGCCGATAATGGTACCCTTCCCCTGAGACTTCTGGGTAGGTGAAAATATCAAAATTCTGAAATGGTTTGTATTCTTGTAAATAATTAATTGTGTTGCTGCTGGCTATGTAAAATCCATAAGGTTGATACTCACCCATAAAATTGAAGAGGAGCAGGGTATTCTTTGGAGGGGCCTGATCGAGAGTCAGCTCTTTGATATTTTCGGTTTTTCCTTTTACGGAGTAAACATGTGGCCCATCAAAATAAACACCGATAATATCGTTAGACCCATGATCAGGGAGCCAAGGGGTTTCCAATTTTGCGAGATGAAATGTCGAATAGAGAATCGGATCTTGAATTTTTTCAGGCTTTACCATCAACTGAAAACGGACTGCAACTGGAGTCCCATTTCCCGACTTGACGTAGGCGACTTCTGGAAGATCGAGTTTGGGGGCAATCGAAATAAAGGCGTCTCTTTGCTGGATCCCTTTCATGACAAATTTGGTCATTTCAAAGTCGCTGTATAAAGAGACGATATTGAGCCCTTTTTCCTCGGCAGGGGTCATTGGCCCTCCAGAGACTCCCTCTCCCGCAATGATTACTTTAGTTTGAGGTTGATTAAAGGCGGGCGTTTTCGATCCGACACCAAAATCAAAAATTTGGTGCATGATGAAAAAGACGATTGTCATCCCTACTAGAAAAATAAGTGTACGTTTATCCATAGTCTCAAGATGGTACCAATGATCCGATTTTTAGTCGAAGTTTATCCTTCTTCGAAGAAGACCTGGTTCTTTAGGCCTAAGCTTCATTCAGAATTCGGCCACTTAGTGGCCGAATTATGCCATCGCGAGTTCTAGTAATTGATCGAGGCCTCGCTCGACGGGCTCTTTGCGGAAGTGGGGGTCCCACTGCTCGCCATAGAGCAGGTCGCTGATGACGAAGCCAGCTCCAAGCGAAATGCCCCGCATTTGGGCGACGGCGAAGAGGGCGCTTGCTTCCATTTCCACTGTGAGGACTCCCTCTTTTTGGTAGGCGGCAATCTCTTCGCGGGTGTGGCGGAAGAAGGCATCGGTGGTCCAGGTGGTGCCGATGCGGGAAAATTTTTTGGCGAAGCGGCCCTGATCGGTGGGGTTGCTGTAGCGGCCGGCCGGCAGGTAATGATGGGAGGTCCCTTCATCGCGGATTGCTCGGTCGCAGCCGATAAGGTCGCCGATTTTGAGGTCGGGGGCAATCGCGCCGGCTGTGCCGATGGAGATGAAATCTTTGACGCCCCAGGCGATCAGCATTTCGAGCGATAGCACAGCGCGAGGAGCTCCGATCCCATATTCTCCGATGGCGATTTCTTCGGTTAGCCAATAAAGTCTACGAAAGGCACCTGAGGAATAATGGCCGTCGAAGGTTTCGGTAATCCGATCCATGAATGACTTTTGATAGCAGAGGATGACTCTTTTGGGGCAGGGGCCTTCTGGGATGCGGCCAATCTGTTTTTGATAATCGAATGAGGCGATCGGGGAAATGAGCGCATCAAATTGATGCTTATCGCGGTAATTGGGAAACGACATGTTTGAACCTATCGCTCTTCGTGCAAGTGGGGGTGCTGCGCGAGGAATTCTTGGAACTCGGAGGTAGAGCGGAGCCCTTCTAGCCATTCGTCACTGAGCAGGTCGTCGATAGGGGGGAGGGCGGCAAAATGGCTCGCTTTTTGCAAAAAGAGCAACGCCCGCTCGTTTTGGCTCAGTAGCGAGCAGATGCAGCTTAGGTGATAGTAGGCTTGGGCATTTCCCAACTTTGCAGCAAGGGTCATTTTCTGCTCGGCCTCATTCATCAGTTGCTGTACGTCGGTGAGAATCGGGGTATGCTGGGCGATGTTGACTAGGGCGATGCCCCAATCGAGGATCATCTGATCGTTGTCTTCATCATGGCGTAGAGCAAGCCGCAGATGGTGGATGGCTCGGTAAAAATAATCGACTTCGTTGAGCAGTTCGCCAAGGTGGCAAAAGGCTTGGGCAAGGCGATGGTGGATGTGATGAAAATCGGGGTCGACCATGAGCACATGAGAAAAGATTTCGATGGCGCGGATATAGAATTTCTCATCATCGTGATAATCGCCGAGCATGTCGAGGGTGGAGGCGTAACAGAAGAGCCAATCGGGGTGGAGGTAGACGGCATTTTTCTGCATGCTCAGGGCTACTTCAAAATGGTAAATCGATTGCTCTAGCCATTTTTTCTCGTGTGTCATCTCACCAAGTTTGGAGAGGGCCTTTGCGTAGTCGATGTGTCGCTCGCTCGATTCTATGAAACTTAAGGCCTTTTCGTAGAACTTGAGCGATTGGATGAGCAAATCGCTGTCTCCCTCGAGGGTTCCCACTTTTGTGTAGGTGTTGGCAATCGCATGCCACAGTTCATCGTCAGACCGGTTGATAGAAAGGCCGATTTGAAATTTTTCGATCGCCTGATAGTAATAGTCGTAATCATTAAAATAGGAGCCAAAGCAGCAGAAGCACATCCCAAGGCTGTACCAAAGTGCAGGATCGTCTTCATCGATTTCAAAGGCTTCGGAGATTTTGTTCTCTGCTTCGTAAATGAGGTCAAGACGCTCTGTAAGTTGTCCGAGTAGGGCAAGGGCTTCAGCCCAGGTTCCCAATGTCAGGGGGTTCTCATTATCACAGGCATAGGCTCTATGGCATTTTTCTAAACAAAGGCGCAGTCTTTTTAGGTCGCTGTTTCGTCGTGCGCTGCGTAAAAGGAATTGGGCCCACTCGAGCCAGTGATCGGCTTCTTGAGGGGCAATTTTAGAGCCATTAGCATAGCATTCGTTTGCTTGTAAGAAATGATCCTCATCGTGGGTGTATTCGTAGAGGGCGCTAAGGGCTTCAGCTAGCCCAGTCCAACAATCAAAGCAGCTATCGTCCTGAGAGATCGCATGTTTGAAGCAGTTAACGGCTTTGATGATTTGCCGTACATCCATCACGAGGGGAGCTAGGGAGAGGGCTGTCTCTCCGAAATCGAGCCAAAAATCAGCGGGCAATCGCTCGGCCGCCTCGATTGCACTTTCAAAAGAGCGGATCGCTCTTTGGTAATCGACTGCTTCACCTGAATGGTCGCCTATGTAGCCCCAAATGACTCCATGATCCCATAAAAGCTCAGCTGATGGGAGGTTGAGCTGCATCGCCTGTTCATATTTATTTTTTGCATCGACGAAGTAGTGGTGCTCATCGTGACGCTCACCGAGGAGTGTAAGGGCATTCCCCCAAGCGTGGAGCACCTCGACATTAGCCGGATCGAGCCGGTGGGCTAATTTAAATTTTTTACAAGCAAGAAGTAGCGCTTGCTCACGTCCCTCTTCGCTTCCATATTCAAAAAGGGAGAGTCCTTCGCGGAAATAAAGGGTGGGGTCGCAGTCGCCTATTAGGGCCTCGGCTTTCATGAATGCATCGATCCCTTCAGCAAAATGACCCTGAAGCATTTTCTCTTCGCCTAAAGAGATTAGCGATTGTGCTGGGTCGTTTGGGGGTAGGGGTTCTAGCGAGCATACTTGTGAATAAGCCTTAAATTCCATCAATCTCACCTTTGAGTAAAACGTGGAGTATAAAAAAGGGGGATTTTTTCGACAATCTATAGCCCTTTCTTTACTCTTTAGCTAGAGGTTTATTTGATTGAACTTAAAACGGTTAGAGGTTGAAAAAATTCAAATAAAAATTTTTGTTAAAGATGTTTGTTTTGAGGGAAGGGGCTCGGAAGAAATAATAATTTTTTTTGGAATTTTAAAGCGGGGAAGTTGGGACTCCAGTGCGGCATGGATGTCTGCGATCAAGAGCTCTTTTTTGGTGTAGAGTTTTGCAACAGGACGCATCCCAAACTCTAAATCGGCCTCGGATTCGACGCGCGCTTGGATCACATCGGGCAGTTGAAGTAGGGCTGCTTCGATTTCTTCAGGAATGATGTTTTCTCCACCCGAAATAAACTGACGGTCTTTTCTTCCGACGATTTCAAGTCGCTCATTGACGATATCGCCGGTATGGAACCATCCGGTGATCGGCTCTTTGCCAAAGTAGCGCTCGAAGAGGGAGGGGCCTTTCAAAAGAAGTTCTCCTTCTTCCGAACGGTCAACTTGGATATGAGGCAGGGGAGTAATGGGCTGGCCAGGGGGCTTGATTAAAACCATCGATGCAGTTTCGGTCATTCCATATGAGCAATAAATGGGGAGATTTTTAGAGAGCAGTGCAGGGGGAATAGGCGCGCCGCCGACAAGCAGACATTTGAGATTGGGCAAGGGCTCATTTTTTTCGATGAGACGGAAAAGTTGTGTAGGCACCATTGAAATATGGGTGGCTGTGTCTCCTGGGAAGACGAGGGTGGCGCCAATGACGAAAGTACGGAGAAAGGTGGCGATGCCTGAAATGTGGAAGAGGGGGAGGTTTAAACAATAGGTGTCACCCATTTTCAGATCGAGTGCTAAAGCACAAGATCTCGCCGAAATCAGGAGACTTAGAAACCGATGACAGACAATTTTTGCTGACGAGGAGGTTTCGATAAAAGTTGCCAGCAAATTTTCATCGATGGTGTCGATTTCAATTGGGGGTCCCATTTGTGGAGAGACCAGCAGGGCACCAGTCAGTTTGATTCTCTGCAAAACAGCTGTTTCGGGGTGTCTAAAACTTATAGGGTAAACAGTTTTTCCCATCCGCCATGCAGCAAAGAAAAAGGCAACATCGATGAGCGATCCTTCAGGAACAAAAGCCAATAGCGATGCAGATGGAATAGCCCCACAAAGACGGCTAATCATCCGATCAAATTCTTGGTAAGTGACACCTGGAAAGGCGAGGGCCTCAGGACACTCCCGTTTCCATTTCGCAACAGGACAAAGAATCATTTTTTTCTTCAAAATAACGGAGGGTATCAAGTCCATGATAGGTTTCGCTTAAGCCTAAACGGTGGATCAATTTTTCGATTTGAGCGATCCCGACATGGCTTTCAAAACTGCTCGTCAGAACTACTTGTGGGCCTAAATTCAACAGATGGGCAAAAGGGTAGGCCATCGTTGGCTTGATGATAAAGGCTTTGAGATTTTTTGATTTTAAAAAGGGCTTGAGATCTTTGTGATCGCGCAGAGTTTCATCTAAAGCGTAAGGATAGGGGAAATGGATCAGATCTTTTGGAGTCGAGGTGGGCTCTTCGATGTATTCGAAATGATCCTCTGGGAAATTCTGACAAAATGCAAGGGTATCTTCTGTTTTCCATTTTCGGTTTAAATCCAGCCGCAAAATAAACCGATCATCTAACTTTTTGACTAAATCCAGTGCCGATTCTGGAGTAAAATGGCCCAGTTTGATTTTCGCTCTTCGATGCCCCTCTCCATATGCTTCATCAGCTCGGTATAAAATCTCTTCGGGTGAGCCAAAAAGGAGGGCGTACTTGAGACAGGGGAGTTGGTTGACTGGAGGCTCTAGCAAATCCAAAAGGGCCGATTCGACTCCAAAGTAGACTGAAGGACAGAGGCCCAGACCATTTAAGTAGTGGAGCGCCTGTTTGGTCCACCAAGTAGTCAGAAGCTTTTTGGTGATTTTGTGCAGTTGTTGCAGTGCCTCATCCAACGTCTCGGTACTATAGCCCGGAAGTGGGGAGATTTCAGCTGTTGCCACCCGTCCATCTGGCCCAGTGAGGTGCAATAAGATTCCTTTGCGAAGACAGCAGCTATCGATCAGGAACGGATAAAATTTACAGCTTTTAATAATCATAGTAGGTAACCGACAGAAAAGATGATTGTATAAACAAGAAGAAGTTTGCCCGTTTTACCAAACAGAGGGGTGTAGGCATACGGGTCATGATTTTTTGCCACTGCGTTCACCAAAAACGACGCTGGAATGATCCAAAGGGTGCTTAGCAGAATCAGCAGATGTTTTTCATGAAACCAAAATGGGACTAGCATCGCTGCAAAAATGAGGGTCGCAAATTCCCATTTTCCAAATTGGGGGCCAAAGCGGCAAATCAAATTCTTTCGCCCTGCTTTTCGATCTTCTTCGACATCGCGCAAGTTGTTGATCACTAAAATTGCGCACGAAATGAGTCCGGGGGCTATTCCAGCGACTGCCGCTTCTGGATTCCATGCGAGAGTTTGCAAGAAATAGGTGCTCATCGTCGCGACGGGGCCAAAGAAAATGAGGACGAAAAATTCGCCGATCCCCAGATAGGCCAGTGCAAAAGGGCCCGCTGTATAGGCGAAAGCGCACACTAAAGCTAGCGAAACCAGTATGCTAATGATCCACCCGCCCCGAAAAATCAGTGCACTACCGCAGAGTGTTGTAAAAGTCATCATCGCAAGTGTCATCCGCTTCATTTGGATGACATTCAGCAGCCCACTTGCAGTCACTCGGACAGGCCCCTTTCGAGAGGGGGTATCGGCCCCTTTGAGGTGGTCGAAAAGGTCATTGATCATATTGGTGGAGATCTGAATTCCCAGCCCAGTTAGCAGGGTAAAAATCAGAACCCACAGATGGAAGCTTCCGTGAGCATAGGCCATGACACTGCCGATGCAGATCGGGCTAAGTGCGGCAATCAAGGTTTTAGGACGAAGTGCAATAATAAAGGGTTTCACGGCCGTTTGGGGAATTTAGAAAAATCGGGTTTCTGTTTCTTAAGGAAAGCGCGGTGCCCCTCTTTTGCCTCATCTGACATGTAGTAGAGGAGGGTGGCATTGCCTGCAAGTTCTTGCACGCCCGTCATCCCGTCGATGTCGGCGTTGAAGGCCGATTTTAGGCACCGTAGTGCTAGCGGTGAATGCTCGAGCATTTGCTCACACCATTCGATCGTCGTCTTTTCGAGCTCTTCATAGGGGACAACGGCATTGACTAGGCCCATATCGAGCGCCTCTTGTGCAGTATATCGGCCACACATGAACCAAATTTCGCGAGCTTTTTTCTGACCGACGATCCGAGCGAGAAGCCCAGCGCCATATCCTCCATCAAAGGAGCCAACTTTTGGGCCAGTCTGTCCAAAAATCGCATTATCAGCGCAGATGGTCAAATCGCAAACTACATGGAGGACGTGTCCACCTCCGATCGCGTATCCAGCGACCATCGCGATTACCGGTTTGGGGCATGAGCGGATTTGCTTTTGCAGATCGAGCACATTGAGTCGATCCATCCCTAAGCCGTCTGTGTAGCCTGCATCTCCGCGGATCCGTTGATCGCCTCCCGAGCAAAAGGCCTCTTTCCCTTCACCACACAGAATAATGACTCCAATTTTCTCATCCATCCGAGCATCCAAGAGGGCTGCAGACATTTCATCTACCGTAACGGGGCGAAAGGCGTTGCGCACTTCTGGGCGGTTGATGGTGATCTTGGCTATCCCATCCATTTTGTGGTATTTGATATCCTGAAATTTTTTCACCTCTATCCAAGAAAAGGGGGGAGTGGTGCATTCAATAGTGTTCATCAAGGGCTCCTTTAATGATCATTGCGCAAGCTTTTGGATTTTCTAAATGGACCGCATGGCCTGCATTTTCAACGGTGAAAGTGACAAGTTTACGGTATAGCTTGGCATATTTCAAGTCTTCTTTACCATATGCGAAAATTGTGCTGGGAAATATGTCTGAAATGCTTTTTTTCGCGAGGCTATTGTGCTCTAAGAAATGGGCCAAATGCGAAGGGTTTTGAGTTTTGCGGCGCGCAAGAATGTTTGCAAATTGCGGATGCTTTTTTAAACTATTGAACAGTTCTTGGTCGTACCATTTTTCTAAAAACAGCTCAAATGGAGCGGTTTTGAGTAGATCAATCCACTTTTGATCACTTTCCCAGCGGGCTCTTTTTTCCTCATCAGTTTTGAGGCCAGGATGGGCCGAAAAGGCAATGACTCGTCCATAGTTTTGTGGGAAACGGGACTTCAATTCTAATGCAATCCGCCCACCTGCCGAATAGCCAATGATGATTTTGGCATTTTGGCACAGATCTTTAATGGCAAGTGCAATATCGGTAGCATTATACGGCAGATTGATACAGGCTTTTTCCACATCCGGAAGATGGCTTAAAACTGGATCCCAGTCCTCTTTTTGCCCTAAGAAGCCGTGCAGAAAGAGGAGCATAGCTGATTTTTCACCTGGTTATCGATCTGTTTGTGAAGTGCCAAGTTCTCCTGGCGATTTGTCTTGATTTCGATGAGACAAGAGTCTTCGGTTTTAAGCGCCTCGCCAAGTTCGGCGGGCGTAAGGGGGGTGCAATAGGGCAAGCCAAATAATTCTGCTGCTTTTTCAAACTGCCACTGATGTGCTGCCGCAAAATAGGTGTCGAGTAGATCTTTCCTTTCCCCAATTGCAATGAAAGAAAAAATGCCACCGCCCCCATTGTTAACCACAATCAGCTTGACCGGATGCTTGGTCTTTTTCAGTTGGGCAAGAGAATTGAGATCGTGCAAAAAAGTCTGATCTCCAATCACTGCAATCAGAGGCATGTGGTGGGCAATCCCGGCGCAAGTGGCGATATTGCCGTCAATTCCAGAGAGACCTCGGTTGGCAAAAATCGGCCCACGGGGCTTTTTGGGAAAGAAAAACATCTCCCCGTCCCGAATCGGCATGCTATTGGCAATAAACAGCGCAGTCGGATGATTCTCCAACTCTTTGAATATGCTCGGCTCTGTGAGAATGTCTGTGTCGATTTCGGGTGAGATAGAATAGTCGAACCATCCCTTCCGATTTTCGAGGGATTGGCTCACTTTCTCACAGAAAAATTGTGGCTCGCAGATGACCCTATCTGTGACGCAGTGGAGTGGATCGCAACGGTTTGCGTGCGGGGCCACATGGATCACCCGTTCTTGCTGAGCTTCCCAAAGCATCACAAATTTAGAGACTAAAGCATCGCCAAAATGGAGCACTGCATCGACTTTGAGCTCAGGAAGTGACTTGATAATGTGATGGTAGTAGGGGACAACGTGGGGGCTAGCCAGATGCCGATGAGAAGAATTGATGTCGGCGAAAATGGGCCAGCCAAGTTTTTCAGCCAGCAGATCAACGGCTTTGCAGCTCCCATTTGCCCCGAGGATGATCACCCCTTTTTCGATTTCTCCGAGAGTAGACGACCATTTTTCAATTTGGGACTCATTTAAGGTGACCTCGGGCATCGTATAGGAGGGGGCGATAAGTGATTTGGCTTGTGCTGGAGCCTCATTAAAAAAGGGCTCGGCGAAGGGGCAATTGAGCTGAACCGGCCCTTTGATCGGGTAGGTCGACTGGCTAACTAGCTGGGCAATCGTAGTCGCCAGAAATTGCTCTGGCAGTTTGGTCGTCGGCGTGGGAAGATCGAAAAAGTAGTTCACCGAATCGGCAAAAATCTTGATCTGATCGCAGGTCTGATTGGCCATTACGTCGCGCAGCTCGGCAGGACGATCGGAGGTGAGAATAATCAGCGGGACATGGGCATATTTCGCCTCCATGATTGCAGGGAGCAAATTTCCAAGAGCTGTTCCCGAAGTGACGATCACCGCGGCCGGTTTGCCAGATGCTTTGGCATACCCTAAGGCGTGAAAAGCACTGCCCCGCTCATCAAAATGGACAAAAGAGGTCACATCGGGATTCTCTGCTACAGCCATCGTCAAAGGAGTCGAGCGCGATCCTGGGGAGAGGCAAAAATAGGTGACCCCTTGCTGGACGAGTTGATCGACAATCGTTTTGCCCCACTCGGTTGTTAACTGACCGTTTTGCATAGATTCCTCCACAGAGATGTTTTATGCTCAAGCTCCTCCCATTCTTTGCTTGGCACTGAACCTGCCACAATACCAGTTCCGGCAAAAAGGTGGAGAGCATTTTCTTTGACCAGAGCCGAGCGGATTCCAACGGCGAACTCTGCAGTTTGCTGAGAAACAAATCCAAGTGGCGAAGCATACCACCCCCGTTCGAACGGCTCAAACTGTAGCAGATGCTCAAGGGCGCTGCGGCGGGGCAAGCCTCCCATGGCGGCGGTGGGGTGCAAGGCGGCTAGAATTTGGGCATCGGAAGAATTAGGGAGTAATTCGGCCACAAAGGGGTTATGAAGATGCTGCACATTGGGTGTTTTAATCACATCATCGGTCTCATTATGGGTAATTGTACTGCAATGGGGCTTTAACCCTTCGAAAATTGAGGTTTTAACAAAGTTAAACTCACTGCGTTCCTTCGTGTTATCCAACAACTCTTTTTCTAATTGGAGATCCTCTTCTGCGGTCTGTCCCCGTTTGCGGGTTCCGGCGATTGCCTCGGTCCAAAGCTTGCGTCCTTCCCGACGATAGAGCCTCTCCGGTGTGACGCCGATGAATGTTGACCTCTTTGACAACTGAATCGCAAAGCGGATTCCCCCTTTGGCTTGCATTTTTGAAAGAAGTTGGAAAGGATTGATTAAAGATGAGCAGATATGGGTAGAACGGCGCGCCATCACCACCTTGTCAAAGGTTTGACCTTGAATTTCAGTGAGTGCTTTTTCAATAAGCGCCGTCCAAATCTCCTGCGAAGGAAAGTGCTCGCTCTTTTGGATATCGACCTGGCTCGTTGAAAAATAGGCTGGGGCGATCTGAATCTCTTCTACAGCTCCATTCAACGCATGAGAAATCAATTCCACCTGTTGACCTTGACGCACTAACTCGTATTTGGGAAGGAAAAACGCACACCTAGGAAACTCTTCCCACAATGAATCTTTGGCTGTAGAATTTGGGGAAAAGGCGTGGCCACCCCAAAGACTGGCGGGTGAGTCATTGCCTGAATCGAATTGAGGCACTTCGTCAAGGTCGAGTAAGCTGCCGACAGCTACTACTTCAAGGGCGTCCCGCCCTTTCCAGTAGAATTTTGGACCTAGTTCCATAGAATCGAGCCACGCGAGTAGATCTAGAGAAGGAGTGAGCCGTTTTCGAGCCATCCGATGAAAGTATCTCTCACCATTTAGGCATAATGTGAAAGAATCGACCATGATTAACCTCCTGAACCCTAGTATGTAATAATCATAGTGAAAAAACTTATTTTTTATAATTAAAAAATTTCTAAAATAAGATCTGGGAGGGGGCTAATGCTTAATAGGGACAATTTGAAATTATTCCGAGAACATCAGATCGAAGAGCTGCTGCTCAACGCCCATTTCGAATGCGAATCGGGGATCGATCTCATAGACGAGTACTTTGCCGTTGAGTCATCCCTCGACCTCATTACCCAGTATGCTGAGAAGTTGCTAAGCGAAATCAGCGACAGTCAGACACGTGCGGCTATCTTACGCAACTTGAGCGATTGCATCATCGTCAAATCTCAATATGAGAAAAAAAGCCTCATAGGGAAAATCAAGAAGAGCCTGGCCAAAGTTGGGATTGACTTCGGAAAAAACCGGGAAATTCGCCGTGCTGAAGCCCTGATCCATACCGCCCACTCGCTTAATGGCAGCTTCGGGGCGACAGATATTAATTAACTTTGGCCAGAAAAGTCATCCTTCTTCGAAATAACCCCGTGGCTTACATTTGCCTCTTCAGATTTCTATTTTCCCCGCTTACGGTCGATCTCTTTGAGGAGCCGTTTGCGCAGGCGGATGTAATTAGGCGTCACTTCGATCAGTTCGTCATTTTCGATGAAATCGATCGCCTGCTCCAGCGTGAATTGACGCGCAGGTGTTAGGACGACGTTTTCATCGTGGCCAGACGCCCGGACGTTGGTCAGCTGCTTTTCTTTTGTGACGTTGATCAGAAGGTCGTTATCGCGGCTGTTTTCACCGACAATCATCCCTTCATAGACTTCATCACCAGGTTTGACAAAAAGGGTTCCACGGTCTTGCAGATTGAAGCAAGCGTAGGGTGTGGTTTTTCCGCCGCTCATCGAAACGAGTGAGCCTTGTATGCGCCCTGGGATTTCCCCTTTCCATGGACCAAAGTGGTCGAAAACGGCTGTAAGGATTCCGAGGCCACGTGTTTGGGTCATGAATTGGTTGCGGTAACCCATCAGGCCGCGGGTCGGGATGAGGAATTCGATAGTTGTGATGTTGTGCTCGTTAGTATTGAGCGATTGCATTTCCCCTTTGCGACGAGACAGCTCTTCGATGATCCGCCCAGAGTATTGTTCGGGTACTTCGATGTGTGCAGATTCGTAGGGCTCGAGGGTTTGCCCATTTTCTTCTTTGGTAATGACCTGCGGCTTGGAGACGGTAAATTCGTAGCCTTCCCGGCGCATCGCTTCGATAAGAACAGCGAGGTGAAGTTCTCCACGTCCAGAGACCCGCATTGCATCTTCTCGTCCTTTGAGCTCCTCGATTTTGAGCGAAATATTGGCTCGTCTTTCTTGATGGAGACGGTCGCGCAGTTTGTTCATAGTGACGTGCTTGCCATCTTTCCCAGCGAATGGGCCGTTGTTGACCAAAATTTCGACAGAGAGGGTTGGCTCTGCTAGAGAAATCGGAGGGAGTTGGACGATATGCTCAGGTGAGCAGAGGGTGTCGCCAATCATGATTTCAGGGATTCCAGCGATGTTGACGATATCGCCGACGCCGGCCTCTTCCATCTCGACTTTTTTCAGGCCATGGTAGCCCTCAATTCGGGTTACTTTGTGTTGCGTGGGATGCCCTTCGGTGTTGACGCGGGTGATCGTTTCTCCTTTGCGCACTTTTCCTTCCAAGATGCGGCCGCAAGCTTGACGTCCAACGAAATCGTCGTAGGAAAGGGTGCTCGCCTGCATGAGGAAGGGGAGGCTCATATTTCCTGGTGGGGCCGGGACCGCTTCGATGATCATCTGAAATAGCGGAGCCATGTCCTTTCGTTCATCGTTGAGATTGCGGGTGGCAAATCCTGAGAGGCCGGAGGCGTAAACCACTTTAAAGTCTAGCTGCTCGTCGGTTGCACCGAGCTCGACGAAGAGGTCGAAGGTGAGATTGAGGGCCCGGTCCGAGTCGGCGCCGGGGCGGTCGATTTTATTTAGGACGACGATCGGTTTCAGGCCGAATTTGAGGGCCTGGGAAAGGACGAAGCGGGTTTGGGGCATCGGCCCTTCGTTCGCATCTACGAGGAGGAGGACCGAATTGACCATGCCTAGGACCCGTTCGACTTCTCCAGAGAAGTCGGAGTGGCCTGGGGTGTCAATAATATTAATTTTATAATCGTGATAGAAAATGCTGGTGTGCTTGGCAAAAATCGTGATGCCCCGCTCCTTTTCTTGGTCATAGCTATCCATGACCCGTTCGGCGACAAGCTCGTTGTCTCGAAAGATATTTGATTGTTTTAGGAGGCTGTCGAGCATGGTGGTTTTCCCATGGTCGATGTGAGCGATGATGGCAATATTGCGAATCTTTTCTGGCTGATACATGATTAATACTTCTAGTGGCTGTTATATGACTAACACTATAAAGAAAGATAGGATTGAAAAGAAGCATCTTTTTTGGTATAGTATGACAAGTTGAGGGGGTGTATATGGATTATTTTAATCATCAATCTAATCTTTTATCAGATGTTGATGATATCCTCATTGAAAAGCTCGAAAAGGCTCTCCATAAGCCAACTCAGGCTGTTGTAGTTCATGATGTAGCCAAGATTGCTGCTGAGCATTCAGGGGTCGATCTGGCGATCGCCGCCTCCCGGCTTCCTCCCTATGCTAGAGCTGTTTTATTTCAAAATTGCAGTACTACCGAAGAGCAAATTAAGTTTTTAATTAACACCGATAGCAGCACCCGAATCGCTGTTTTTAGAGAGGTCACTGATGAGGAAATCATCAGTGTCATCGAGCAGATGCCCCCAGACGAGGCCGTCGAGGTTCTCGATGATCTTTCGGAGCGTAGGTATCGTAAGGTCATCGAAAGTCTCGAGCCAAGCAAGGCGATGCGGATTAAGGAGATTCAGAAGAATGCCCGGAATACGGCTGGCCGACTGATGACCAATGAATTTTTTGCCTTTTCGATGGACGCGACAATTGGGCAGGTGGGTGTTACCATTCGGAATAATCCAGGGATCGATTTGACCCGTCGCATTTTTGTTCTAAATCAAGAAGGGGAATTGCAGGGTTACGTGCCGGCGAGGAATTTAATTATCAATTCCTCTGATCTGCCCCTTAAGCAGGTAATGCGCCCAATTTTGCATAAGGTAACTGTCGATGTCCCACGCGAAGAAGTTGTAGACATCGTCGAGCGTTATAAAATTAGTGCGTTGCCGGTGGTCGATGGGCAAGATCGACTGGTTGGAGTGATTACTTATGAAGATGTGCTTGATGCGATGGAGGACATTCTCGATGAAACCATCGGTAGTGTTGCCGGGACAAGTGAAAAGGTGTGGGAGCACGAGTCGTTCTTCAAGAGGTTTTTGTCTCGTAGTCCGTGGTTGATTGTGACGCTGTGTGCTGGTCTAATCAATGTAGGGGTAATGTCTTCTTTTGAGAGATTTGAAAAGGGGATGCTGACGTTTGCCATTTTTTTTGTTCCGCTGATTACTGGGATGTCTGGAAATATCGGTGTCCAATGTTCGACAGTACTGGTGCGCAGTATGGCTTTGGGGCAGATGACTCCGGGTAATCGACGTCACGCTATCAAAAGGGAGCTTTTGATGGGGCTCACGGGGGGGGTGATTTTTGGCACTTTATGTGGTCTGATCATCAACTTCATGAACTTTACTGGTATGGCTGAGGTGACTGCAAGCCCTGTTGCGATTGGGCTGATTGTCAGCATGGGGCTAGTGGGCGCTTGCTTAGCAGGGACCGTTTTGGGGGTCTTTTCTCCGTTCTTTTTCATGAGAGTGGGGGTCGACCCAGCAGTTGCCTCTGGGCCTATTATTACCGCGTTTAATGACTTTTTATCGATGACAATTTATTTTTTAATTGCCATGGGAATGAGTACGTTAATTTTATGAGTATTCAAACAATAGAATCACGTAGTTGGAGTCCTACCAAAATCCGAAAGCCGTTTATCAAACCGGTGATTAAGGCTTTGGACTGGGCTGAGCTGATTAGAGGCGCCCTCCCGAAGCTGGCGAAGGATTCCCGCAAGGTGTTGAAGCATTTTTGCAATGGCTTAGGGGTATTGGATCTGCCCACTAAGGGGGTAAAACTGCTTAAATCCTTTACAGTGGCCTGTGAGGGGGCTTCTATAGGGGAGAGGGCTGTTGCTTCTATTAGGGCTCTAAATCATTCTACCTCGATTGTGGGGCTTTCAGCCGGTGCTGTGGAGGTGATGCATGAGACGGGGCTGGTAACTCTTTCTGCCTCTCAATTATTGATGATCAATATGTTTGGTTTCATCTGCAGCTTTGTTCTAGTGATAAAGAGTCTGGCAGATATCAATAAAACTTTTAATATAATCACCTATGAGAAGCTTTGGAGTCGAAATTTTAATTCAAATTTTTTATTGTTAGTAAACAAAATTTGCAGACTGGCTCTTGGTCTATTTGCAATGGGATTTTTTGTTTTCGGCGCAGAATTTACTGCCGCTCCTTATCTTTTATTAGGTCTTTCAAGTTCTAGTTTGATTTTATCAATAGCTAGAAAATCTTATAACTATATCATTTAAATATATTTTGTAATTCCATTTTATTATTATTTTGCTATAATTAAGGTTATATTAAGATAAGGTTAATTATGTCATCGCAAATTAAAGATGCCGTAGGGGATCCTTTTGTCGTTAGCTCTGTTCAAAAGCAGGCTGAAGATCCTCCTGAGCTTACTCAGACTGCAAATAAGGTGGCAAAATTGCCTACCGTTGTTGAGGTCGCAGTTGATTATTTTCAGACCCCTGAAGGGTTGCGAGAGCTTGTGGTTGAGCCCGCGGTCTACGCTTTGCGTTGGACAGAGATCGCGGTAACGGCTTTAGGTGAAATTGTCAAAGGGCCTCAAAAAATATTTGAAAGTGCTGCCCATTTGCTTCTGTGGGCCGAGCTGCCTGCTCAGATTCTCAAATTGGGAAAATCTGTCGTAAAATTTTGTGAATGTCTGGGTAATAAAGCTTTTGTCTTAGCTGCTGATAAGGCTGCAAAAGTCTATGTCAATGCGACCTTCTTGACAGGTCTTGTCGCAGATGCGGTGACCCTTTTATATCATGAGAATGTCATCGCTCTTTCCAGTGCTGCACTGACCGCTTTGCAGGTGTTAGGATTTTTGGGTGGTTTTGCTCTTTTTATCAACGCTGCGCGTGGGATAAAAAAAGAAATAGGCAAGTTGATGGAAAGTGAGCCTTGGACTCCAAAATTTAACTTGTCATTGATCCGTTTAGTTTCTAAAGTCGTCATGGCGGTTGCGGCAATATTCACGATGGTAGCCTTTTTTGTCACCTGTGCCTATCTCTCCTGGCTTGTCCTGATGTTTTCCTCCGTTTTGTTGTTGCTGACGGTGGTGGCCTATTTCTATGAGAAAACCCACTTCCCAGATAAGGCTAACGGGCAGATCTCTGGTCAGTCTCAGGTAAAGTAATTACTTGTGTTTTCAATTTAGTTTATTATTTTAAGTTAATTGCAAATGCATTATAATAATACTGGTGATATTATGGTAGATGCAATTAAATCAGAACAAAAGCAATCTGCGTTTTCTGTTGCCAAAGACTATATCCAGACTCCGACGGGAATCCAAAACATGGTGATCCGGCCGGCTGTGCATGGATTGAGGGCGACGCAGTTGGCTTTGACGGCTATGGCTTCAGCTGTCAATGGGCCGCGAGAGGTTCTTAAGCTTGCTGATCACTTCCTGTATTGGCTCACTTATCCTAACCGCTTGAGAAACCTGGACCGATCTGTCAAAAAGGTTGTCGATTCTATCAAAAATGGTCCAGTCCTTAAGGTTGCCAGCAAAATCAGCAAGCTCTATATCAGTTCCATTTTGGTCATTGGATTGATTGCTGATGCAGTCAAAAATTTGCATGAGAGAAGTGTCTTGTTGCTGCCAGCGCCTGCTCTTGCTGTGATTGCAAAAATCAGTTTTCTTGGCAGCATTGCTTTCCTTGTCCTTTCGTTGCATCAAATGAAAAAGCAAGTAAAAAAAATGATCCATAATGAGCCTTGGTCTGCCCCTTTCAACCTTGCATTGATTAACTTGGTTGGTAAAGTCTTTTTGGCCGCTCTTGCCATCTTTTCCATCATCGCAACTTTTTATGCTTCTCTTATTTCCCCCTGGTTGATTTTGGGTGCAGGGGTGGGCCTAATGGTGTGCTCGATTACAGCACATTTTTATGAAAAAATTCACATCCCGCCGGAGCCAAAAACTGTTGCTCTTTAGCCTTCCAAAAGTGTATAATTTGCACATATGGCAGCTAAATCAGCGACAGCGACGACGAGCAAAAATCTAAAAGCACTTTTACCCTCCATCATGCGTGATATTGGGCGCTGTCATCAAGAGCGTCCCGACCTTATTTTAGCTGCTTGGCCTCTGCTGATCGGAGAGCGATTGGCTCCAATGACAAAAGCAGCTTCATTTGAAGAGGGTATCTTAACAGTGAAGGTGAGAAACTCCTCTCTTTTGAGCTTGCTCGCGCAGCATGAAAGTGTACGGCTATTAAAAGAATTGCGAAAAAAATTTCCAAATGCAAACATTCGGAATATCCGATTCATTATTGGATAGAATAGAAGGTTATTAAGGTATGACGACAATGACGAAAGAAAATGAATACGATGCAAGTTCCATCACCGTTCTTGAAGGATTGCAAGCGGTACGCGAACGACCTGGGATGTATATCGGTGATACCCATTCCAATGGTCTGCATCAGCTGGTTTATGAAGTTGTCGACAATAGTATCGACGAAGCGATGGCAGGTTATTGCACTGAAATCGTCGTTACGCTGCATAAAAATGGAAGTGTTTCTGTTCTAGACAACGGCCGGGGTATTCCTGTTGGCAAGCATGAAGGGGAGTCGAAGAAGCAGGGACGGGATGTCTCGGCGATTGAAGTGGTGATGACGATTCTCCACGCCGGTGGTAAATTCGACAAAAATATGTACAAAGTCTCTGGCGGTCTGCACGGCGTTGGGGTCTCTTGCGTCAACGCGCTCTCAAAGCTTTTGATTGCCGAAGTGTATCAAAATGGGAAGGTTTACGAAATTCAGTTTGCTCGCGGCAAGGTGAAAGAGCAGCTTAAAGTTATCGGTGAAACAGATCGTCGTGGAACTAAAGTGACTTTCTGGGCCGATGAGACCATTTTCTCTTCTGTCGAATATGAATATGACATCTTGCTCAAGCGTCTGCGCGAGCTAGCATTTTTGAATAAAGGAATTCGGATCCGCTTTACAGATGAACGCTCTGCTGACAACCCTGAAGTGGACTTTTGCTACCAGGGGGGAATTGGCTCTTTTGTCGAGTACCTCAACGAGAACAAGGTTCCTCTATTCCAACCTCCAATTGTCATTACTGGGACAAAAGAGGGGGATGATGGTCCAGTTGAATTTGAACTGGCGATGCAGTGGAACGACACTTATACCGAAAATATCTATTCCTATGTCAACAACATCGCAACTCGTCAGGGTGGGACGCACGTCAGCGGTTTCTCGACCGCTTTGACTCGGGTGCTTAATCAATACATTAAAACGGCTCAGTTTCCAAAAGCGGAGAAAATTTCGGTTTCTGGCGAAGATTTGCGCGAAGGGCTCACTGCGGTTATTTCTCTCAAAGTTCCAAATCCCCAATTCGAAGGGCAAACAAAGCAAAAACTTGGCAATAAAGATGCCGGCTCGATCGTTCAACAAATCGTTGGCGAGGAGTTTACCACCTATTTAGGAGAGCATCCTCCGATTGCTAAGACGATTGTCGAAAAGGCGCTGCTTGCGGCTCAAGCGCGTGAGGCTGCTCGCAAAGCACGCGAGCTGACGCTGCGCAAAACGGCGCTCGACACGGCCCGTCTTCCTGGAAAATTGACCGATTGTCAAGAGCGCGATCCTGAGAAATGTGAGATTTTCATCGTTGAGGGAGACTCTGCGGGAGGATCGGCGAAAACAGGGCGAGATCGGAGATTCCAAGCGATTCTGCCGATTCGGGGTAAAATCTTAAACGTCGAAAAAGCTCGCCTTCAGAAAATTTTGCAAAACACTGAAGTAGGAGCGATGATCTCTGCATTTGGATGCGGGATCGGTAGCGATAGTTTTGATGTGACTAAGCTCCGCTATCATAAAATCATCATCATGGCCGACGCTGATGTGGACGGATCGCATATTCGTACGCTCCTGTTGACTTTCTTCTTCCGCCATATGCCTGCGCTGATTGAAAACAATTTTATCTACATTGCCCGCCCTCCCCTGTATCGGGTGACGCGTAAAAAGGTCAAGCAGTATATCCACAGCGAAAAAGAGATGGATGAATACATGCTAAACTTGGGGACGACAGATGTGAAAATCCGTCTTGCTGGCCATCATGAGCCTTTGAATCCTGAGGAAGTGACAGCCCTGCTCAAAATCATCGGCGACGTAGAGGTCTTTATCGCATCGCTTGACCGTAAAGGAGTCCCTTTCAGAGCTTTCGTCGCTGCCAAAGATCAAAATGGCCATTTGCCCCAGTTCCAAGTCAAACTAAGAGACGACAGTAAATTCATCTATTCGCATGAGGAATTTGCCGAGGTCAAGAAAGAATACGAAGAGATTCAGCGAGGAGAGCATGAGCGGACGTTGGCTGCTATTCCAGAGGCTGAACGAACTGAAGATATGCTGAAATTCACTCCAAAGAATCTTACTTGCATAGAGCTTTACGAGGCTGAGGCGTTCCGACGATTGAGAGAGAAGTTGGCCGATTTTGCCTTCCCACTAGATGGCTATATGGTGGCCGATGGCAAGCTCTTCGATATCATCGATGAAAGTGGTGCTGAAACGGCGATTTACACTTTGAAAGAGGGGATCGAGCACCTCAGAGCAAATGGTAAAAAGGGGATTGAGATCCAAAGGTACAAGGGTCTTGGTGAGATGAACGCCGACCAGCTTTGGGAAACAACGATGGATCCTTCCAAAAGGACGCTGGTTAGGGTAACAATTCCTGATGCGATGGCTGCCGATCACATTTTTACAATGCTCATGGGTGAAGAAGTTCCTCCACGCCGTTCATTTATTGAACAACATGCTCTATCGGTGAAAAATCTAGATATTTAAAGGGAACCAAACGTTATGTCATATACACAAGATGAGATTATTCTCCCACGCAATGTTGAAGACGAGGTCAAAGAAAGTTACCTTCGCTACTCGATGTCGGTCATCATTTCTCGCGCTTTGCCCGATGTGCGCGACGGTTTAAAACCTTCTCAGCGGCGCATTCTCTATGCGATGAGACAGCTGAATTTGAGCCCCGGCGGAAAACACCGTAAGTGTGCCAAAATTTCAGGTGACACATCTGGTGACTACCACCCTCATGGTGAAACGGTGATCTATCCGACGCTGGTACGTATGGCTCAAGATTGGGCAATGCGTTATCCGCTGATCAACGGTCAAGGTAACTTCGGTTCGATCGACGGTGACCCTCCAGCTGCTATGCGTTATACTGAGGCCCGTCTGACCCATGCTGCGATGGCTCTGATGGAAGATCTCGAAAAGGATACTGTCGACCATGTCCCCAACTATGATGAAACTAAAGACGAGCCGACCGTTTTCCCTGCAAAATTCCCCAATCTTTTGTGTAATGGCTCTTCTGGTATTGCCGTTGGAATGGCGACCAACATTCCTCCCCACAATTTGGGTGAGCTGATCCGTGCGACAGAACTGGTGATCGATGATCCCCAAGTTTCGATTGAAGATATTCTTCAGGTGATGCCTGGGCCCGATTTCCCTACAGGGGGAGTGATCTGCGGTTACCGAGGGATTAAAGAGGCCTATCACACTGGCCGTGGAAAAGTGATTTTGCGTGCTGTTGTCCATGTCGAAGATGTTGACCCCAGTAGCGATCGGCAGCGCATTATCGTCGATGAGATCCCTTATAACGTCAATAAATCGGCTCTCATTCAAAAGATAGCTATGCTTGTCAACGAAAAGACTCTACCTGGCATCTCTGATTTGCGCGATGAGTCTGACAAAGATGGCATGAGGATCAGTATCGACCTCAAACGGGGCGAAATTCCCGATGTGACGATCAACCAGCTGTTCAAATACACTGAAATGCAGGTGACCTTTGGCTGCAACATGCTTGCGCTCGATAAAGGGTTGCCACGCACGATGAACATCAAACAATTCATCCAAGCTTGGGTTGAGCACCGTATTGAAGTGATCCGCCGCCGGACCCGTTTTGAACTGGCGAAGGCCGAAGCGCGTGCCCATATCTTAGAAGGCTACCTCAAAGCACTCGATCACCTTGATGAAGTGGTCCGTATCATCCGCAAGAGTTCAAGCCGTGAAGAGGCGAAACTACAACTGATTGTGACTTACGAGTTCACCGATCGGCAAGCTAATGCCGTTCTCGATCTGCGCCTCTACCAGCTGACTGGCCTTGAGAGAGAGAAGCTCGAAGATGAATACAAACAGCTAATTGAGCTGATCGCCTATTTGCGCTCTGTTTTAGCCTCCGAGAGAATGGTCCGTGACATCATAAAAGAAGAGCTTGCTGAGGTTGCCAAAAAGCACACGCAAGAGCGTAAAACGAAAATCACAGCCGCTGAGGGGGAATTCAACATCGAAGATCTCATCGCAGATGAGCAGGTAATCATCACCCTCTCCGAAGACGATTACATCAAGCGGATGCCGATCGACACCTTCCGCGAGCAGCGCCGTGGAGGACAAGGGATTGTTGGCATGGATCTGAAAAAAGAGGGAGATATCATTAAAGATATCTACGTCGCCTCGACTCATGATCATCTTCTCTTCTTCACCAACCTTGGGCGTTGCTACTGGCTCAAGGCATGGCAAATCCCCGAAACCGGTCGTCGCTCTAAGGGCAAACCGCTTATCAATCTTCTCGAAGACCTCAGCAGCGGAGAGAGGGTCGCAGCAGTGCTGTGCGTGAAAAATTTCACAGATCCAGCCTATATTCTTTTGGCCACTAAACAGGGTGTCGTCAAGAAGACAGATCTCTCGGCTTTCGATTCCCCGCGCCGCAAAGGAGTTTACGCGATTAACATCGACGAAGGTGATGAAGTGATTGCTGCTCGTCTGGTGCACGAAGGGGAGCAGATCATGCTCTTCACTAGAGCAGGGATGGCTGTTCGCTTCGACCAGTCTGAAGCAAGGCCAATCGGCAGAGTCGCCCGTGGAGTTCGCGGAGCGACCTTGAAAGGAAAAGATGACAAAGTGATTGGCTGCGAAGTAGTCACTGAAGACATGAGTCTGCTGATCGTCTGCGAATATGGGTTTGGTAAACGGTCTCGAGTCTCTGATTTCCGCCAAACACGTCGTGGTGGTGTGGGCGTCCGTTCGATCATCACTAGCGATCGCAACGGCATGGTCGTCGGTGCGATCCCTGTGACCGACAATGATGGGGTCGTCTTGATGTCCCGTGCTGGACAAACCGTCCGTATTTCAATGAAAGATGTGCGAGTGATGGGCCGTTCAACGCAAGGGGTTAGCCTCGTCAAGCTTAAAGATAAAGATGAGCTTGTCGGCGTCCAGAAAATCGAAAATGAAGAGTCAGAAGTAGAATGAAAGGGTATTTCATCACATTTGAAGGGGGAGATGGTGCTGGAAAGTCCTCCCTCATCATCAGCCTCCACGCAGCCCTTATCGAGCGGGGATATGACGTGATGCAGACCCGCGCTCCTGGGGGCACTGAGCCTGGAAAAGTGATTCGGCAGCTCCTACTCCATCCCCATGAGCCTGTCGTTCCAGAGGCTGAACTCTTCCTCTATCTCGCCGATCGAGCCCAACACGTCGCCAAAGTGATCCGTCCAGCTCTAGCGCAAGGAAAAGTGGTCTTGTGCGATCGTTATAATGATTCAACAATCGCCTACCAAGGGGGAGCTCGGGGTTTTGGCTTAGACAAAGTCGAATCTCTGTGCAATTTTGCGACAGGAAATTTAGTCCCCAATCTGACCATCTATCTCGATCTTGACCCTGCAATTGGCATGGAGCGGATTAAAAAAACGCAAGAGGCCAAAGACCAAATTGAGGCGGAAGATCTCTCGTTTCATCGTAAAATCCGTGAAACCTTCCGTCAAATCGCTAAAAAACATCCAGACCGATTTCAGCTTATTGATGCAACAGCGCCTAAAGAAGTGGTCTTTGAACAGGCTCTAAGGTTAATCGATGTTCACTGCTTTGCCTAATTCGGTTCTGCTGATCGGAGCTTCGAAGGAAAATGCGCTCGATTTAGCTAAACAAATCCTTGGCCCCTCCCCAAAAATAGATTCTGGCAACCATCCTGATCTGCATCTCTATGCGCCTGAGGGAAAAAGTGAGCTCCATCCGATTGCCAGCATCCACCAAATGATCAGCGAAATGGCGATGCCCCCTTTTGAAGCCAAAAATAAAGTGTTTGTGATCGAAGATGCTGAAAAGATGCTTCCATCTTCAAGCAACGCCTTGCTTAAAACCCTCGAAGAGCCCAATCAAGACACCTATTTCCTCATGATGACCCACCATCCGGATCGGCTTCTTCCCACCATTGTCTCAAGGCTTTTCCCTATTCAATTCCAGACTGCAGAGCTCCCTTCGACAGACTTTACTCCCTATATTGCCCTTGCCAGTCAAGGGCAGTGGGATAAACTCCTAGATGAGCTACCACAAGATTGCCCCGAAGATTTCTTAAAGTCATGTCTGCAGTGGGCAGCTTCGCAGAAAAACCCAGAATCCTTTCTCAAACTTTCTAAATATGTAGAAGAGGCTGAGAAAGCGCTCGAGCACAATCTCAAGCCCCGGACAGTTTTTTTGAATCTACTGTTGCTTCTTTTTGGCTAGATACACAAATAAACTCAAAAGTTGGTTTTTGGCTTCGCCGACATTCGCATCTTTTAGGCCGTCTGCATCGCCCAACTTATTCAAGTTGAGCTGCTTCGTCGCCGCTTCGCTGCCTTAAATATGCGACGTCTGCTTTGCCAAATTCCCAGCTTTTAATTTTATTTGTGTATGCCAAAGATTCTTTTGCCAATCGTTCCACCTAAGAACTTGTTGAAGATGACAAAATAGGCAATCACAAGTGCAAATAGGAGGAAAGCAGAACCACCAGTAAGGTAAAAGCCCTCTTCGGTGGTCTCGCCAGTAAATTTGGCGATGATCCATCCAAAAAGAACGAAAGACCCAAGCAAATCCAGAATAAAAGCAAGGACCCTTTTCCACATTGGTCCTTTATCTTGGGGTGAAGGTGCAGCGTCTGCCATAAGTTTAACTCCTTGTCTCCTATTGCAGGCCATAACTAATTTAGAATTATAATGCCATTTAAAAGTTATCTGCTATATCATGTTAGGCATGGAAATAAGGAAGTCCCCATTAACTCAGCTATCAGAGGTTCAGTACCCTGAGATTGTGAAACAGGGTGAGAATCTAGATCCTCAACTTTTTATCAAAGCTCAAGAACATATGGCTCGGAATCGTTATCCTAACGTCCTACCTAATGAGCCGACCCGTTTTACCATTGAGAAAGAGCCCCATTTTTATTTCAATGCCAATTGGGTCCTTGAAAAAAGGGCAATCGCCTGTCAGGGGCCGATGTCAGATGAAATCGATCATTTTTGGAAGATGGTTTGCCATGCCAATGTGCAGACGATCGTGATGCTTACAAACCTCGTCGAGGGTCGGAAAAATAAATGTAGCAACTATTGGAAGGGCTATTCCTTTAACGAGGAGAAAATCTTTGAAAAAGAGATTCCAAACAAAAAGCCTCAGATCATTGTCAGAAGAGAAATAGAAGTTCCCTATGGAAATGAAACAAGAACCGTGGTCCAATTCCATCTGCAAAATTGGCCCGATTTTGGTGTCGTAGAGCCGGAGACTTTAGCAAAGTTGGTGGAAGTAGTCGCCTGCAGAGAGGGCAAATTGCTCGCCCATTGCAGCGCAGGGGTTGGCAGATCCGGAGCGTTCTTATCGGCGTTTGAGGCTCATAGACAAAAGACTAAACAGATCTATGCAATTGTCGCAAATCTGCGCAACCCATTGACCGGCCGTGTAGGGATGGTCCAAACCGCCGAGCAATATCGCCTGGCCCTAAAGACTGCCGAGTTAATGCTTGCAGTTCCGAAAGAGATCGATTCTTTTGATAAATAAAAGCCTTTTATGCTATAATAAATGTTAATTATGAAAATTCAAGGAATTAATTTAGAAACTTCGAGAAATTATTTTCAGGACTTGCCACAGCCCGATTCGGTACTTAGCAAAGTCGCCCGTGTTGTGACCTGGCCCTTAGTGATGATTGCCCAACTCTTCACAGAAGTTGGCAATCTGCTCAGCCGCCTATTGATCTGGATTCGCGGCAGCGACTTTGAACGACTAACCCAGTTGCATCAAAATCTCGATCCCACACTCTTCGCTGAACCCCAAAAGCATAGGGACAGAAATCGGTATTCAGATATTTTGCCTAATGAGCCAACCCGATTTAAGATTGCTGATGATCCATCCTTTTATTTTAATGCCAATTGGGTGCTTAAGAACCGGGCGATCGCCTGTCAGGGCCCGTTGGGAAATGAGAAAGAAGAGTTTTGGAAAATGGTCGCTCACGGAGAAGTTGAGACCATCGTAATGTTGACAAATCCTATGGAAGGTTATCGGGAGAAATGCACCGAATACTGGAAATCGAGACGCTACACTGAGAGAAAGATCTTTGAAAATGGAACTGAAGCTATCGTTGAAAGAAAAATCCAAGTTAATAGCAAGACGATTGTCCAATATCATCTGCAAAATTGGCCTGACCATAGCACTGTAAGTCCAGAAACACTAGCAGAGCTTGTGAAATTAGTTTCGGATAGAGAGGGGAATCTACTGGTGCATTGCAGCGCAGGAATCGGCCGAACAGGAACCTTTTTGGCAGCCTTAGAGGCGCATCGACAAAAAACCGATAAAATATTTTCAATCGCTGCCGATCTTCGCGATCCTTATAAGGGCCGCGTCGGAATGATTCAAACTCCTGAGCAATATCACCTGGCCTTAAAGACTGCTGAATTATTAACCCAGCATTCAAATCGGTGACAAATATACTGGGCCCACCCATTTGAATGCCGGGTTAATCTACTTACCGCAGCTTCCCAGCCCAGCCTAATTTAGATCTTAGAGTGGTGAAATAGTCGTGTCGTGTCAGGTTGACGAGGCGGAAGATCTTTTCGCCCCGCACAATTTTTAAAAGATCGCCTGCTTGGAGCTCTTCGCAGGGGATGCCGTCGGCTGTCACCTCAAGAGGCGAGTCGTGGCTTAGGTATTGGATTTGGATCTCAGAATCGGCGGAGAGGACGATCGGTCTGTTGGAAATGGTGTGAGGACTGATGGGGGTGATGACGACCGCATTGAGATCGGGAGTCATAATTGGGCCGCCGGCAGCGAGGGAATAGGCTGTGGAACCGTTGGGCGTCGAAATGATGATTCCATCAGCGACAAAGGTGTTGAGATAGGTGCCGCCGACATGGATGGCAATCTCAACTAGGCTGGAATTTTTTCCTCGGTGGACAACGAAATCGTTGACGGCAAACTGCTGCTTGCCGCTTGGAAATATCCCATCGATGGTGATCCTTTGGGCAATCTTGAAGTGTCCAAGGATGATGTCGTGGAGGCTGGGATAGATTTCAGAGACGGGGATATCAGCCATGAACCCGAGGTGGCCGAGGTTTATTCCGATGATGGCCGGGTCGATATGGGCAAAATTGTGGACCAGATTCAGAATGGTTCCATCGCCACCCATTGAGATAAAAAATTCGATTTCTTCGTGGGGAATAGAGGAGAGGGGTGGAACACCAAGGGAAACAGCTACATCATCGGGAGCCACAACAGTGGCTCCGCGGGCAGTTAGGTACTCTTGTATCCCTATTGCCAAATTCTTCGATTCCCGCTTTTGGCTATGTGGAAATATCGCAATAATCATATTTGCTCCTAGTCTCAGCATAATCTTTTAGGATTTGCCGGGCAATCGATTCCGCATCGAGGCCGACTGCGGCGAGCATCTCTTTATGGGTGCCTTGTTGGAGATAGATATCCGGGATGCCGAAGTTGCGCATCTGGAGATTGGAAAAACCGTTGCGCAGGGCAAAAGAATTGAGGATCATCCCCATCCCGCCATTGAGGGCATGTTCTTCGATAGTAGCAATATAGGGATGGCTCATGAAAATATTGGTGAGCATTTCAGTGTCAAGCGGTTTTAGGAAAATCGGGTCGATTATGCTCGCCGCTATTCCTTCTTTTGCAAGCAGCTGGCCTACTTCAAGAGCGATTTCTGTCATGTGACCGAGGGCGATTAGGGCGACGTCGGTGCCTCTTTCGAGGATTTCCCCTTTGCCAAGGGGCCGTTTGGAGAGGGGGTAAGCGGGCTCATCTGTGGGGATGTTGGGGTAGCGGATGGCGGTGGGCAGTTTCCAGTCAAAGGCACTTTCAAGCAGTTCTTTAAGGACAAGGCCGTTGCGTGGTTGACAGATAATCATATTAGGCATCGCGTTGAGGAAAGAAATATCGTAGATGCCGTGGTGGGTTGTCCCATCTCCGGTGGCGATGCCGCTTCGATCGAGGGCAAATACGACAGGTGAACCTTGCAAACAGACATCTTGGAAGAGGTTATCAAATGCCCGCTGCAAGAAAGTGGCATAAATACTGCAGACGACTTTGGTGTTGGGTTGTGATGCAATAGCACCACAGTAGGTGACCGCATGCCCTTCTGCGATTCCAACGTCGATGCAACGTTCTGGATATTTTTCCATGAGAGAAGTGATACATGCTCCGAGGGGCATGGCAGGGGTCACAGTAATAATGCTTGGATCTTGCTCAGCCATTTTCAGCAGGTGTTTGCCAAAAATCTGAGGGAAGGTAGATTTTGAAGGAGTTTTGCCCGATTTTTTTCCCGTCACTTTATCGAAAGGAGAGCAGCCGTGCCAGGTGATGGGATTTGCTTCGGCGACTTCAAGCCCTTTGCCTTTGACGGTGATCACATGGAGGAGAGTCGGTTTGGAGCTATCTTTCAGAGAATCAAACACTTGCAATAGCTCTTCTAAATTATGCCCATCGATGGGGCCAATATACTGTAATCCGTATTGCTCAAAGAAGTGGGCAGTACGCGAGTCATCAAGAATTTGGGTGATCGCACCGACATTGTTCGAGATCGACATGTTGTTGTCGTTGAGAATAATCGTAAAGCGCTTAAGATCCTTTGGGATGTTGTTGAGAGCCTCTAATGCCAGACCGCACGTGAAAGTGGCATCGCCGATAACGGGAATAATATGAAAATTTTCCCCATTCAAATCGCGTCCTTTTGCAACGCCAAGGGCCAAAGAGAGAGCCGTTCCTGCGTGACCGGCGTAAAAATGGTCATGTTCCGATTCCGCGGGATGGGCAAAGCCAGATAGCCCTTGGTACTGCCGGATTGTCGGGAACTGGGCTAGCCGTCCAGTGAGAATTTTATGGGTGTAGATCTGATGGCTAACATCGAAAATAAGCTTGTCGATCGGGGAGTTGAAGACCTTGTGTAGAGCCAGCGTCAATTCAACGACTCCAAGATTGGAGCCTAAATGGCCGCCGTTAATCGCCATCACGTCGATGATCCTATGTCGCACTTCGTTACACAGCTGCTCAAGCTCGGGAAAAGAGAGCTTTTTCACATCGGAGGGGTTTGCAATTGAATTGAGGATGTCCATTATTTTATGAAGGGCTCACTCTGCACAGTGTTATTTTCATCGACAACCAGATTGCCTTCACGATTTTTGAGTAGGATTTCGACTCTTGATTCAGCTTCACTGAGTTTTTTCTGACAGGTTCCGATCAATTTATCAGCCTCTTCGTATAGCCCAAGTGCAGCATCCAAAGAGACCTGACTCGAATGCATCTTTTCTAAGATTTTCTCCAGCTTCTCGTATGCCTGCTCGAAATTAAGTTCATCACTCATTCTTGTACCTTTACCCGAATCGTTCCATTGGAGACCTGGATCCTAAGACCATCATTTGGCTCAACGTCATTGATGGAGAGGATAACTGAATCTTTTTTTTCATGAAAGACAATGCTGTAGCCTTTCTTTAAAAGATTGCGCGGGTCGATTGCCCTCAAGTGATCGACGAGTTGCTCTAGACGCCTTTTTTTCTGTTCAATTTGTTTTTTTGCAGCTATCTCAATACTAAACCCTATTTTGCTAAAATTTTTTCTTTGCACTGCAATTTGAGACCCCGGTCTTAAAGCCTCTTTTTGCCTGATGAGTTGAGTTAAGTTTCGTCTATTTTGACTCAGAGATTGCAAAATCGACATTTTGAGATCGGCGCGGATGTCGTCGACTTTCTGGATAAAGGATCCGAGGAGCATATAGGGTGAGCGAAGAGGGGATTGCTTGGTGATCGTATCGAGCATCCTCCGATGGGAGCGCAGGTGGGTCTGCAGCGCCTGCAAGATTCCTGTTTTAGCCTTTCTGAGTTGCAAAATCAGCTGGTTTTTCTCTAGAGTGACCAGCTCTGCAGCAGCAGAAGGGGTAGGGGCCCTCAGGTCGGCTACAAAATCGGCGATCGTAAAGTCGGTCTCATGCCCGACTGCTGAAATAATCGGGATTCTTGACTGGTGGATGGCTGCAGCGACAATCTCCTCGTTAAACGGCCAAAGATCCTCAATGCTGCCACCGCCGCGGCCGACGATCAAGACATCTGCTAATTGATAGGTATTAAAATCTTGAATCGCTTTGGCGATTTCTGCCGCAGCCAATTCTCCCTGGACCCGAACCGGGTTGAGGATCAGATGGAAGCCTGAATAGCGACGAGAGAGGATATGGAGCATGTCTTGAATCACCGCTCCAGTAGGACTGGTCACGACTCCAATCGTGCGGGGCAATTTGGGCAAGGGCCTCTTTTTGGCCGGATCGAACCATCCTTGCGCTTCTAATTTGAGTTTTAGGGCATGCCATTTTTTTAAAAGCTCGCCAACACCTGAAAACTCCACCTCGCGGACGATGATCTGATACCCACCTCGGGGGACATAGACACTCAGCTCACCGCTCACCACAATTTGATCTCCCTCCTTAAGGGGCTGAGAAAGGCGAAAGGAATTGCCCTTAAAGAGAACAGCCGAGACTTGAGAGCCTGCATCTTTTAAAGTGAAATAGATGTGGCCAGAGCTTTGGATTTTGAGATTGCTAACCTCTCCACGGACTGAAATGGAGGCAAAGGAGACTTCTAATTTTTGCTTGATAGCCGCTGTCAGTTGAGAGACCGAGAGGATATTCAAAATACACCTTGATTTTCGCTGCTGAAACCATTATGATTAAACCTTTGTTAAAACACAAAATTTATGAATAAAATTATCGTCGGCAATTGGAAAATGCACAAAACGATTGAGGAGTCCACCCTTTTCCTCAAAGCGTTAATTCCACTCGTTTCCAAAGCTAAAGCAAAAGTGATGATCGCCCCCCCATTCACCTCCCTTTCCGAGTGCTCAAAAGCTGTTAAGGGGACTAACGTCTTGATCGGTGGACAAAACATGGGCGATGCCGAAGAGGGGGCCTACACCGGAGAGATTTCCGGCCGGATGTTAAAAGAGGCTGGAGCCAGTTTTGTCATTTTAGGCCATTCTGAACGGCGCACGATTTTTGGCGAGACAGATGAGCTGATCAACCGGAAAGTGCTGCGAGCCCAAGCCGATGGCCTTATTCCCATTCTCTGTATTGGGGAGACGCAAGAGCAAAGAGAAAAGGGACATTCTCTAGCAGTACTCAAAAAGCAACTCGACGGTTGTTTAAAAGGATTCTCTTCTGGTGATTTGATTATTGCCTACGAACCCGTATGGGCGATCGGCACCGGAAAAACAGCAACGCCTGAAATGGCGCAAGAGATGCATATGGCAATTAGAAAGCATCTCGGGCAACGATTGCCGATTCTCTATGGGGGATCGGTCAAGCCCGCCAATATTGACAGTTTATTAATCCAGCCCGACATCGATGGAGCGCTCATTGGAGGAGCTTCCCTGGACGTCGAGCCCTTTGCAAAGATGGTAGTAAGATGACATTTCTATTTTATACGGCAATTTTTCTTTTCCTACTCTTGTCAGTAGTGCTTTCGTTGGTGATTCTTGTCCAAGAGAGCAAAAGCATGGGTCTAGGCGCTTCCTTCGGTGGCGATCCTGGCGAGTCGCTGTTCGGTACCTCGACAGCCGCTGTGCTCAAAAAATTCACCGCCTATCTCGCTGTGATCTTCATGGCCGCGTGCGTGCTCCTTTCGATCTGGTCAGGCTCAATCGGAAGATCACCCAAGGGCCCTGCAATCCAGCTTGAGGAGACAGCAGAATAAATGGCAAAATGGCGATTCCGTTATTACGGCGATCCAGTTTTACGCCAGAAAAGTGTCCCCATAGGGGAAATTACCGAGGAAATTAAAGAGCTCGCTCGGTACATGATCTATTATGCAGACAACAATAATGGAATTGGCCTTTCCGCCGTTCAGCTGGGGGTCCCAATCCGCCTCTTCGTCCTGCGCGATTACATCATTCAGCCTGATGGGCGCTGGACTGTATCGCCTCCAAAAGTCTACATCAACCCCAAAATCCTCTGGAAAAGCGATGAGCTAGAGGTAGATACCGAAGGGTGCATGTCGGTGCCACACTTAAGCGTCGGCCCCATCGAGCGTCCCAAAGCGATCAAAATCGAAGCAACTGACCTCGATGGCAACCTCTTTGTCGAAGAGAGAGAAGGACTCAATGCTCGGGTACGATTCCATGAAAATGATCACCTCAATGGAGTGCTCCAGATCGACCGCCTCCCACCCAACGTCCGGAAAAAGATCGAGCCCCAGCTGCACGCCATAAAGAAGAAATATCACAAATGAAGAAGCTAATCCAAGGGATCGTCGATTTTCGCAAAGGGCTGACAGAAGAGTCTAGAGAGCTATTTGCCAAGCTAGCTCTTGGGCAAAAGCCCGATACCCTCTTCATCGCCTGCTCCGACAGCCGCGTCGTCCCCAACCTCTTCGCCTCGACCAACCCCGGCGATCTCTTCGTCCTGCGCAATATCGGCAACCTCGTCCCTCCTCAAAACTCCAACGATGACAGCGCTTCAGCCGTCGTCGAATTTTCGATCTTCTCCCTCCAAGTCTCCGACATCATCATCTGTGGCCATTCCGAATGCGGCGCCATGCAAGCCCTCCTCCACGGAGTAGACTCCAACTGTTGCTCCCATCTCGAATCGTGGCTCAAATATGGCAAAGAGGCGCTGACCAAAGTGCGGAAAGGGGTCAAAATCAATCCAGGCCTATCTGAGCACAATCAGCTCTCCCAAGTGAATGTGCTGCAGCAGATGGAGCACATCAAAAGCTATCCATTCATCCAAGAGCGTATCGCCAAAAAAGAGCTTCGGGTCCATGGCTGGTGGTTCGACATCGCCCATGCCGACGTCTATTGCTACGAGCAAGAGCTCAATCAATTCGTCCTCATCGACGAAAGTGAAGCAGAGCATATCCTAGAGGGAAAATAGCGCTAAAAAGGGAGATAGGATCTTAAGGCATTACCAGCAGAGTATAGTGCATCCTGAACCCAATTTCGATTATAATAAAGCCCAAAGAGCGTGAGGGCCACAGTCGAAGCCGCAATTGCTACCGCCTTTGTATGTAGAAAAATTGCTCTCCTTAACGGTGAGAAGGGATTATTGGTGATGTTTAAATTGATCCGTTTTAGCAATAGGGCAAATGGAATGTCAGTGAGTTGGTTCGAGCTGAGATCGAGGGCTTCAAGATTAGTGAGCATAACGATCTCGGGGGGGAACGAAGTGAGTTGGTTATTTTCTAGATCGAGTCCTCGAAGATTATCGAGCATACCGATCTGGCTGGGAACAGACCTGAGCTGGTTGTGTTGTAGTTCGAGTAATTGAAGATTAGTAAGATGGCCGATCTCATTGGGAATGGAGATGAGATGGTTGTGGTTGAGATTGAGGTTATGAAGGTTAGTAAGATGGCCGATCTCATTGGGAATGGAGGTAAGTTGGTTCTTGTCGAGAAAGAGCTGTTGAAGATTAGTCAACTGACCGATCTCTTTAGGAATCGATGTGAGTTGGTTCTCGCCGAGATTGAGCTTTTGAAGATTAGTTAGCTGCCAGATCTGATTTGGAATCGAAATTAATTCAATATACTCCAGATCGAGCTCAGTTATTCCTTGAAGTGCCTCTCGATTCGCATCAAACCATTTAGCAAATTCTGTGGACTTATTGATGAACTCTTCCACAGTTGTAAAAGTTTCCAGTTCATCAATATGTGGGACTTGTAAATCTGCAGCATGAGCTATTCGAACCCAAACAACAATAATATCCTTAGCTTTGAAAAGTTCAAGATGCTGCTCATACTCTTTTCCTTTAGCGATCACTTCAGTAACTGTGAGGCTGTCTATTTCGCCTGGGCCCTGAAAATTTAGAAGTGGAAATTCTCGGGTAAACTTCACAGCCACATCGTTCCAGTTTTGAAGATTTTGTCTTGCTTGGAGCCAATCTTGGATCATATTGATCTGATCAATAGTCGGCCTTCTTAAGATATCGGCGATCTCTTTGGGAAGAGGATGGATTTTTTGCGCTCTTCGTTGTATGCTGGCAATAAAATTCAGCACTTGGGTACGGGAATCGACACTTTTATCGATGGGGCAATTGATTCTTGTTGCAATAGAGTTCCAGAGTTGAAAATCAGAGGCAAACGTATTTGCACTCCGATCTGAGAGGCTGAAGTTTGCTAGTTCGCGCAGATCAAAGAATGAGAGCGCATGAATCTGGAGTTCACTGGGCAATTCTGCGAAAGCAAAAGCTTCATTTGCAACAGCTTGGACCTTGTTAGTAGCCGATGCTGGGTGTGAGGGAGGGGCATCCAGATGGGCCACGTTTAGACCTGGTTGTAAAGCTAAGTTGATAGCGCTCATATATTATTCCTTCTTTGTATATATTATTATAATAAAATTATTAATATAAATCAACATTAAATTCACATCTTTAGGCTACAAATCGAAATGCCACTTTTGTGTTATTGAAAATTTACTTTACAAAGGGGGATTACAACGTTAAAGGGTTTATCGTTATGACTAACAAGGAGTTGTGGGGATTAGAGGGCGTAAAAAAATTCTTCCCAGTCGCTTAGCGAATTACAAGTCTCTGATATTCTGAGTGTTAATGTCGGGGGCCAAAAATTTCCCTAAGTATAAATTCTGGCCACATATCCAATGGCATAGCAGTGGTCATTACCCTTAAACGCCAACAGAGTCCTCGAAGGGACGAAATAGCATTTGGAACCGACGATGGATAGTAATAGAGTCCAAAGACTGTCAGGGCCGCAGCCGAAGCAATAATAGAGATTTGTTTTATATTGTCTTTTAGAAAAATAGACGCATTAATTTTGAATGAAAGGGGGTTGTCTTCAAGGAATAAATCGATCCCTTTTAGTAATAGAGCTGCTGGAATGGAGGTGAGCTCATTCATTCCGAGATTGAGTTTTTGAAGATTAGTCAACTGGCCGATCTCTTCGGGGATCGAGGTG
>JAFEGK010000005.1:53673-113457 GCA_018239985.1 Verrucomicrobiota bacterium
CGGGGATCGAGGTGAGTTGGTTGTCGGAGAGATCGAGGTATTGAAGATTAGTCAACTGACCGATCTCTTTGGGAATCGAGGTGAGTTGGTTGCTGTAGAGATAGAGCTCTTGAAGATTAGTCAACTGCCCGATCTCTTCGGGGATCGAGGTGAGGTGGTTGCTGTAGAGATGGAGGTATTGAAGATTAGTCAATTGACTGATCTCTTCGGGGATCGAGGTGAGGTGGTTGCTGTAGAGATGGAGGTATTGAAGATTAGTCAACTGGCCGATCTCTTCGGGAATCGAGGTGAGTTGGTTCTTGCAGAGATTGAGTTTTTGAAGATTAGTCAACTGGCCGATCTCTTTGGGAATGGAGGTGAGTTGGTTCTTGTAGAGATTGAGGTGTTGAAGATTAGCCAAATGACCGATATCTTTGGGAAGCGAGGTGAGGTGGTTGTTGGAGAGATAGAGCTCTTGAAGATTAACTAGAGTCCCGATCTCGTTGGGAATCGAGGTGAGTTGGTTGCTGTAGAGATCGAGGTGTTGAAGATTAGTCAACTGACCGATCTCTTTGGGGATGGCGGTGAGATAGTTGTTATCGAGAATGAGCGATTGAAGATTAGTCAGTTGGCCGATCTCTTTTGGAATTGCTGTTAATAAGTTGCAGCTAAGATTGAGTTCAAGAAGATTGGATAGCTGCACGATCTGGCTTGGAATCGAAGTCAGTAGATTTGAATTGAGATCTAGATGAGTTAATCCCCCAAACACCTCTCGATTCTCAACGAACCATCCATCAAATTCTTTCGATCTATTAATAATGTCCGCCTTAGTTGTCAATTCAGCAAGATTTGGATCTTGTAAACCAGCAGCAGCAGCTAGTTGCCTCCAAACAAAAAGAGTATCTCTAGCTTTGAAAAGTTCAAGATGTTGCTCATACTCTGTTCCTTTAGCGATCACTTCAGTAACTGTGAGACTGTCTATTTCGCCTGGGCCCTGAAAATTTAGAAGTGGAAATTCTCGGGTAAACTTCACAGCCACATCGTTCCAGTTTTGAAGATTTTGTCTTGCTTGGAGCCAATCTTGGATCATATTGATCTGATCAATAGTCGGCCTTCTTAAGATATCGGCGATCTCTTTGGGAAGAGGATGGATTTTTTGCGCTCTTCGTTGTATGTCCGCAATAAAATTCAGCACTTGGGTACGGGAATCCACACTTTTATCGAGGGGACAATTGATTCTCTTTGCAATGCCTCTCCAGATTTGAGGATCTAAGGCATGCTCATTTGCATCACAACTAGTTACGCTGAAGTTTGCTAGTTCGCGCAGATCAAAGAATGAGAGCACATGAATCTGGAGTTCATTGGGTAATGCTGCGAAGGTAAAACAATTATTCGCTACTTCTTGGACCTTAGTAGCTGATGGGGTGTGTGAGGGAGCGGCATCCAAATTGGCCACGTTTGGACCCGGCGGCAAACCCGAATTAATAGCATTCATATATATCCCTCTTTTGCATTAACAATTAATGTAAAATAATTAATTTAATTATAGTATATATAATATTTATTGTCAAATATAAAAATTAGTTATTTTAATCCATAGCTTCGATATATTATATGCTAAAAACGTAGCGGCCAAAAATTTCTCTAAGTATGTGCTTTGGCCATTGATCTCTTGGCATACAAGAGGTTATTAGCTCTAAACGCTCATAGAGTCCTCGAAGGTACGAAATAGCATTTGGAATCGACGATGGATAGTAATAAAGTCCAAAGAGCGTGAGGGCCACAGTCGAAGTCACAATTGCTACCTCGTTTGTATGTAGAAAAATTGCCCTCCTTAACGATGAGAGGGGGTTATTGGTAACGTTTAAATTCATCTGTTTTAGTAATAGAGCAAATGGAATGACAGTGAGTTGGTTGGAGCTGAGATCGAGTCCTCGAAGATTATCGAGCATACCGATCTGGCTGGGAACCGACCTGAGCTGGTTGTGCTGTAGTTCGAGTAATTGAAGATTATTAAGATGGCCAATCTCACTGGGAATAGAGGTGAGAAAGTTGTTTGTGAGATGGAGATTTTGAAGATTAGTTAGCTGACCGATCTGAGGGGGAATCGAGGTGAGATAGTTGATGGAAAGGTAGAGTGTTTGAAGATTAGTTAGCTGACCGATCTCTTTGGGAATCGAGGTGAGATGGTTCATGAAAAGGTTGAGCTTTTGAAGATTAGTTAGCTGACCGATCTCTTTGGGAATCGAGGTGAGATAGTTCATGGAAAGGTCGAGTGTTTGAAGATTAGTTAGCTGACCGATCTCCTTGGGAATCGAGGTGAGATGGTTCATGGAAAGGTTGAGCATTTGAAGATTAGTTAGCTGACCGACCTGAGGGGGAACCGAGGTGAGTTGGTTGTTGGAGAGAGGGAGACATTGAAGATTGGTTAGCTGCCAGATCTGATTTGGAATTGCTGTTAATAGGTTAGAACTAAGACCCAGTAGAAGAAGATTGGATAGCTGCCCGATCTGGATCGGAATCGAAGTCAGTAGATTTGAACCGAGATGGAGATCAGTTAGTTCTCCGAGCACATTTCGATTCATAGCAAACCACGCATCAAATGCTTTCGATCTATTGATGATTTCTGCGTCAGTTACCAATTCAGCAAGATTTGGGTCTTGTAAACCAGTAGCAGCAGCTAGGTGTCTCCAAACAACAAGAGTATCTCTAGCCTTGAAGAGTTCAAGATGTTGTCGATACTCCCTTGCTTTAGCGATCATTTCTGCAATTTTGAGATTGGCAATTTCGCCTGGACCTGGAAAATTTAGAAGTGGAAATTCTAAATTAATTTTTTCAGTCAACTGTCTCCAGTTTTCAAGAGTTTGTCTTGCTTGGAGCCAATCTTGGATCATATTGATCTGATCAATAGTCGGCCTTCTTAAGATATCGGCGATCTCTCTGGGAAGAGGATGGATTGTTTGCGCTCTTCGTTGTATGCACGTAATAAAATTCAGCACTTGGGTACGGGAATCCACACTTTTATCGATGGGACAATTGATTCTCTTTGCAATGCCTGTCCAGATTTGACGATCTAAGGCATGCTCATTTGCATCACAACTAGTTACGCTGAAGTTTGCTAGTTCGCGCAGATCAAAGAATGAGAGCACATGAATCTGGAGTTCATTGGGTAATGCTGCGAAGGTAAAACAATTATTCGCTACTTCTTGGACTTTGTCGGAAGCCTGAGCGGAGGAGGAAGAAACTGCAGCCTCAGCGGCTGAATATCGGATTTTTGATATACGTAAATTAATGGCGTTCATATATATTATATCATGTTTTATATTACAATTTTAATAAAATTATTAATATAAGTCAATTTAAATTTATTATTTTTTTTAAATACTGTATATTATTTAAATTGATTAGGTTGCGCGCCGTTTGATTAACATTGGTATTGCGCATAGAATGGCAATTCCACCGATAAGGGTCAATTCGTAGGCAAGTACACTCTTGATGTTCATCTGTTTAGGAGGGATGAAGCCGAGGATAATGACCGCCAAGCAGGCAAAAATTCCCATTGAGCAGACGATCCAAATTCCCTTGTTTCCGCCAGGAATTTTATAGGAGCGCTTCACGTCTGGACGCCTGTAGTGCAATTTGATCCCAGCAGCAAAGAGGGCGATGTAGACGATCAGAGCTAGCTGAGCTGTCATCGCAGAGAGAAGCCAAAAAGAGCTGTTCACAGTGGGCATAAAGACAAAGACCAGGCAGAGGACCGATACGATCAGCCCCTGCATGAGTAAAACAGTGATCGGTACGCCGTTATTATTTGTTTTGCCTACCCAAATGGGCAAGCTTCCATCTCTACTGGCGACCATGATCCCCTTTGTAGGGCCGATGATCCATGCAGCGACGCTACTCAAACCTCCAAGAATGATGAAAAAAGCAACGGAGGGGAGGAGCCAGGGGAGATTAAAAGAATCAACGAAGACAGCAAAAGCTTGCATGATCCCAGTGACCAAGCTGAGTTCATGGCGGGGAACCACAATGGCAATCGCAAGAGAGGCAAAAATCATCGAGCCTAAAATGATGAAAACGGAGGTGAAGAGCGATTTGGGGTAATCCCGAAGAGGGTCGCGCATTTCGGCAGCATGGGTCGCTGCCATTTCAAGGCCGAGAAGCCCGAACAGAATATTGCTAAGGAAAGCGATATTGTTTCCACTTTCTGCTCTGGGGAAAAACGTGCTAGCAGAAAAAGAAATTTCTGTAGGATGTCCGCTAGTGATCCAGATGATGCCTAGAATGATTACTAAAGTCATCGGAAGAAGGGTGCCGACTATGGACCCCACCGTACTAAAAACACTCGAGAAACGCATTCCGAGACAATTGAGCAGAGTTAGCCCCCAAAAGGAGATCAGAATAGCACTGGCCATGTAGACCTTATTAGTGGCAAGAGCCGGATCGATCAGATAAGCAAAGGCTCCCACCACAAGAGCCATGATCGTCGGGTACCAGAAAAGATTATAAATCCAGTTAAGCCAGATGATCAAGAAGCCAAAACGTTTGCCAAAAGCTTCTCTGACCCACACGTAAATCCCGCCCGTATTGGGCCAACCGGTCCCCAATTCGGCCGAAACAAGGGCGCTTGGAATAAAAAATAGAGCTCCAGCGACTAGGTAGAAAAAGACGAGGGTAAAACCATACTCTGCGGCGAATGGAAGTGTCCGAATTGTATCGACAGCAATCACATTGATCATGACGAGTTGAAAGAAACCGAGAGTTTTTTTAGTCATTCCCTTCCTTATTTAATTAATTTGAAGCTGTATGAAAAATCGAACGGGTTGTTGCGACTATATTCATAAGAGAGCTTCATTTGCCAGCTTCCTGTAATCATGGTATAAAAATCAACCTTTGCACCCGTATAACTTGGCTCAGTTGACCGTCCCCAACCATGGTGAGCCTGTGCTTGGACATTCCAGCGAGGCGAAAGACGGAAATGGGCCTTGAACAGCAGAGTATTGCGTCGATCAGAAAGGGGAGAGTCTAGCAGCAGATCCAGGGGTCTTGCAAAGTCTAATACAAAATTATCATGATCTGCTTTTCTCCACCAGAATTTGCTCCTGTGGAGGTATTCGACCCCAAAAGCCAGTGAGGCATTAACAGTCCACAAAAGCTGTAAATTGCCATAATCGAGAACATTTTCTTGAAAGTTCCATCCCATTCCACCGCGCAAAGCGTAGGAGGGCCGCTCAACTTTCAGATCCAAAAAAGCTTTCGGAATAGTCTGATCAAAAGATTTAGCTCCCCAAAACGCATAGCTAAATAAATCGACCGTTAGCGCCGGCAAAAAAATCGAGTTACCCCTATTGAAAAAAAGTTGTCGCAGTCCAAAGCGCAGTTGATTGACCTTATCATACCCATCATGAATGTCGAAAACGTAATAGCGATTGACATGGACATTAGGTCTTGTGTACCCAAGGAAACGGGCATAGGGCTCAGCAGTGTGTTTCACGCAAGCAAATTGTCTAGAAAAACGGCAGTTGAGATCGGCGCCGTAAGTATAAAGAAATTGGCGAGCTGCATGGTGGTTAGGACTGCGGCTATAATAAATCCCAACAACCCCAGCTCTTGGAGTAAAATTAATCCCCGCGACAGAGAAAGGGCGATAGAGAGTATTCATCGTCTCCAATCTACCCGATCTTCGATCTCTAAGCTGTTTTTCGAGTTGATCGACATAAGTGTAATCGAGAAATGAGCCTGTAAAGTAGTTCTCCATGATCACCCCCGTCCTTCCAATTTCGAAGGGGCGAACTTGAATGACTCCGTAGGGGAGTTCTTGTTTTAGAGTGTCAAAAGAATTGATCCTTGGCCTCACGGTCAATCCAGTAAAAATCGAAGGTTTATAGCGCGAAAGCTCCAGATAGGTTGTCTTTTGAGTATTGACCTCGAAATCAGGGTTGGCAAAATCTTTTACCATTCGATCGTCACTTAACTTGTCCCACTGGACATGAAAGCGCGAATATTCATCAGCGCTTTTGATTTTATAAATCCCTTGGAATCGGTATCGGCGCCAACCAGTTTCATTTGGGACAGTCTTATCGTACGCCGCATAATTGCGCGATTGAAATTCAGCTAGCCCATCATCAGATTCATATTCTGCCTCAATAGCGCCTCCGGGGCCTACGCGGAATTTTCGATTACTCTGCTTTGAGAGTGTAAACCGGCAGTCTAAGCGGGCATAAGCGCTGAAGTTTTCTGTTGCATAAAAGCGGTATCGCATTGACAAGCGGGGACCAAGTCCCGTGTCCCACTTGTAATAAAAGCGGATGGGGGGATCGATAAATTTGGTCAAATTATTCTTATAAAATGGAATCCAGAACAATGGCCGATCCAGCACGCGAAGCTGAACATTTCTGGCGGTGATGACTTCTCCTTCAGTGATCGTTGCCGTATTGGCCCGTATTTGCCAAAGATTGTCCTGTCCTGGGTACAGAGTGAGATAGGCACCGTAAATCGTGAAAGTCCCGTCACAATCCAAATCGATCCGATCGCCCCCTGCGTACCAACCCGCAACCTCAGCCCGAGCGTTAAGCAGATACCCCGTTCTTGTCAGCAGATCATAATGGAGGCATTCACCAATGAAGACCCGATCGTTATATTCCATCATGAGGTTTCCCGAAGCGCAAATTATCTGCTCATCTGGTCGATCGCTATAGCTAATATGGCAAGCTTGAATTCTCAAGCATGGGGCAGTGATGACACCACCTTCATCGGTCTTCAGAACGCCATCGGAAAATTCAGGATTTTTCAAATTAATGACAAATTCCTTCTCTGCGTAGAGAGGAAAAGCACAAGCAGAAAGAACAACAGCAACACCGAGCAGCTTCATGGAAGGAACAGTATAAAACTTCCCCAGAATTATAGCTATATTTTCTATATGTAAGGTTGAAGAAGGGATGGAGAATTTCTTTTTTAGTTGAATATACCTGTTCCGTTTCAAAGGCACCCAAACGGAACGGGTATATACATGTCGGGGGACACCGGACACGAAGTGCTGTCTCACCCGACATGTTTATTCTAACCTCAAAGGAATTTATCCAAACATACTACTGCAATGTTCTTAACAACAGACCAGCTAAAACGTAGCGGTTTTTGATGTTGCCATTGGCGATGGCGTCGAGGAGGATATCGATGCTGCTCTCTTGTTGCCGCTCTGCCAATGTCTGGTAGACTTCGATTAGCAGGCGTGAACTGTCTTCGGGGGTCAGCTCATGGGGCGAATTGATCATCCGCTTATCGATTGTGACAACAGGGCGGAAGCGGATCATTTCTCCATCCTTATTTCGGCTAAGCCACTCTTTGAGGTAGGCTTCGTACGGTCCCTCTTTGCCCATGCGGAAGAGAGCGAGGTTGCAATAGGCTCGGATAAGAGGCATTCCAGCTTGCTGGGCTTTGGTTTTGAGCAGGGCAATTGCCCCGTCGGTTTGAAGGCTTTCTAGGAGGCTGACCAGAGTGGGGATCAGGTCGGCTTGTTCACTTTCAAAGATCATCTTGGCAATCGTCAAAAAATCCTCTTCGGGAAGATGCATAAGCTCCACTAGAAGTTGCTGCCGGATGCCGAGAGTTGCTGCTTGGATATCGAAAAAAGTGGTTGGTTGCTGAGTTGCAGAGAAGACAGGCTTAAGGGCTAGCATCGTCCTGCCAAGGGAAATTTGAGGGGTGAAGCCCATGTCGCGCACATCGCGCACTAAAATTTCGATGATCGTCTTTCGGCAGCGTGGATCCCGTTGCTTGAGGAGGCTAATTGCCGCATTGATGCGGATGGCCAAATCGGGGTGGTTGCAGAGGGTTGCGAGCACTTCTTTGCCTTCGGGAATATCGGCGAGGGTGACGATCGCAAAGGGATTACACGCTTTGGCCTGCTGAATGAGAAAATCCTTAGCCTCAGGATCTCCTAGAATGAGCAGAGAACGGGCTGCAGAGATTTGGACATTTGAGGTAGAGGAGTTATAGAGCCTCTTGAGCTTAGGGATGGAGCTAGAATCTTTTAAGAGCCCAACTGCAAAGGCCGCCGCTTCTTGTTCTGCGACATTGCTGTGCGTGATATTCATCCGAATAGTCGGGAGAAGATCGTCGCGGCCAAAACGGGCGGCGCAAAGCAGTGCTTCAACGCGCACGGCGGCGGTGGAATCTTCCATCAGGTGGCGCAAAATAGAAATCGCATCTGAGGTTCCGATCAAGGCGAAAAATTGGGGGAAGAAGAAGCGGGCCTGGGGTGGGACGCGATACATGAGAGATTCGATCTGGCCAACCGAGGTTTTATGCTTGCGAGATGCTAGATGCATTGCCGCCTCGAGGCGGGCCTGAAAAAACTCAGACGACATCGCTTTGACGAGTAGCTCATCGGTCCGGTCATCTTGCATTCTGCCTAGGAATTGGATCGAAGCTAGTTGAGTTTCGGCATGAGTGCTTTTGATCCCAGCTTCGAGCACATCTAGAGAAGCAGCTCTGCTGGCGATTCCTGAGCCAAAGATCGAAAGGAGTTGGGTTTCCTGATCAGAGGCTCGCGCACCTTGCTCTAGTAAGATAAGAGCCATTTGTTGCAGCACCTCAAAGTCATGTTTGCCGAGCTCATTTTTGTATCGGTTGTACAGTGCGATTGATTTTTCAGGCTGTTGAACCTGCATTAAATAGGCGATTTGACTGGGGTTTGGAAAGAGTAAAGGAGTCGACAAAAGGATAAGGGGGACCAAAAACTTAATCAGCTGCATGGGTACCGGTATAACATCAATAGGGATTGAATACAAATTTACTTTTCTAAATTTCACAGAAAGATTTATGATATCCAGCCATGATTTGCCCAGTAGAAAGGACGCCTCCAACCGCCAGTATACCTCAAGTCGATTTTCCTCATGGGTCAAGAGGTGTCAGATTTCCAGACAAATTGCTGTCAGCTCAAAGACAGAGTCCAATATTGAAAGCCCTCGAGACAGCGCTAGGCAAGATTTGGAGTTGGTTACAAAAAACTCCGGCATTAAGGGGAGTTCGGACCTTCCTTGCTAGAGTATACGATTGGCTTTTAAGGAACGTCTTCTTCTTATTCTATGATGAAGAAGAGGAGACAAACAATCGGTATTTGATCAAGCTAGACAAATTCTATGATCTCTATTTAGTTCTAGCCCCAGCAGCTACGCAAGCTGGACGGGAAAAAGTAAGGGACAAGTTCGGGTCCTTAGATAGGGGACTTAGGGATATGCTCCGAAAGCAACTTGCTAATGTTCTTAGTGCCGATCGGAAGGATTTAACTCCAGAGCAAATTGAGGAGCGTGTCGAACAGGTCATAGAAGATCCATTTCTGATTTTCGATGCTGAACATGGGGAAGAAGAGGTCAATCCTCTGGAGGATCACCATGTTCCCCCATTTGCTCGCGCTATCTGTGCAGTTAGAGATAAATTATAACAAAAGAGGAGAACCTTATGTCAAATATTGCCCCTGTAGGGACTGAGAGGACTCAAATTGAGTTTTCTAAAATCGGAGGACAGCTCCTGACATCGCAAGTCAATCAGCCACAGATTTCAACTTTATGCTCAGCATCAACGAAGAATCGTGGGGTTGTCGGTTGGATTTCCAATTGGTGTGGAAGAGTGTGGACTGCAATTAAAAATTTCCTCACACAATGGAGCTTTTTTAAAACCTGTTTCAGAAGCGATAAAGAGATAGATTGGGAGGCTACTAAGGTTATTTTTGCCGCAATGAAGAAGGCTGTTGATGAAGCACCAGAGGAATTTAAGCCTAATCAGGAGAGATTTAACACCCATTACGCCGATCTTTCACAGCCCGCAAAAGACCTATTTGAAATGCATATTGGCTATTCGATTGCCAGACGGAATCGGGCGATAGATAAAGCCGATCAGGAGAAATATGTGAGTGAGAAGTGGTCAGAAATCAGCAGAAGTCTGAAAACGATTTTAGCCGATATTACCCGTGACGAAGTGAGAGAAGCTGTTGTCAGCTTTGAAAGAGAGCTTGATAAACACCAATAAATTGTGATAGCCTTTTTAGTCAAAATTCAATGCCTCTTTAGGCATTAAAAAAATAACATAGGAGAACATATGACCAGAGTTTCTGATATCAGATTTAGTACAGCTCCATCTTTTGAGCCTACAGCACAGGCAAGAGAATTTGGAGAAAAAGTTCCAGATACAATCACATCTGCTACGCCAGCTGTTGAGCAGGGAGAAGGCTTTTTCATGAGAATGATTTGCTGCATCCCTAGATGTATCCTTTCGGTAATGAAAAAAGTCGCGTGCCTGTTGACATTGGGTTATTATTGCAATACGAAGACTCTTTCAGAGAAAGAGCGTAGAGAAAATATCCTCACAGATCTTGTGAATGTCCATAAAATTTGGACTTTTGCCCCAACGAAGATCGAGAAAAAAGAGGCTGCTGAAGCTCTCTTCCAGAAGTATCCTGAGCTGAAGGAAAATATCGCCGTTTTTGGAGTCAATCAAGCAAGACGAAATGCTCTGGGGCATTTCAAAGAACCGGTCGATGCAGATGCTAAAGCTGCCCGTCAGAAAGAAATTGAGGAATTTAACGCAAAGCATTATCAATCATATAAGAATCAACAGATCGAGGCGCTTGAGTTCAATTTTGATGCTTTATTCCTTATGAATTATATTAAGTTCTTGAGAGAGCAGATTGAAAATGCCTAGTGTTATCTAGGTCGGAAGTCCTTCGTTTCGTCTCTTCATCATCACGAAACCTGGCCCTTAAGGGGGCCGGGTTTCACTTTTATGCACACCGAAGTTTTTCGAATTGCCTCCTTGGTTTTTTCTTTGGGAGCACCATCACAAAGAAAAATTTTCAGAAATTGATGAAAAACCTTTTTTTCTTTTCACCCATTTGCTACCATTTCTGTCTGTTGTGATTAACAAAATTGTTTAGCAAGAAAGTTTAACCTTATGGAGGTAACCATGCAAACACCAAGAGTAGAAAGTACAACTCAAGTACAACCACCTGTACAAACTGATAATGTCTCTCAGGCAGCAGTAGTACCAGGAAATGATGCAAGCACAATTGCATCAGCAAATCCAGCTCAAGAGAAAGGTTTTGTTACAGCGATCTATGATACCGTTGTGGGAGCTATCACTTGGGTAAAAGAGAAGATTGTCGCTTGCTTCAGCTATATCCGCTCGTTGTTTTGCGGCTTTACAGATCAAGTAAAAACGACTCAGTTGACTACATTGAACCGGTTGAAGGCCCTTGTTGAGAAAACTCGTGTCGATTTCCTGAAAGAAAGAGATGCCGATTCATCTGCAGACAAAGTTGCATTAAGGAAATTCTGGACAGCAGCTTTTAATGCGCTACCACAAGATATTCAGAATGCGTTGATCAAAGAAGATCTTAGAGATATCTATCAAGGTAAGCCAGATTCTGAAAAAGTCGTAGAAGACAAGTTTAATAATCAAGAAACCAAAGCAGAAAGAATCGCTTTTATCAGAGATTTGACTCCATCTAGGTATACAGATGTCGGTCGAGCACTCTATTATGCGGATGCTGATCAATACATCCCTAGCTATCTGCAACACATTGCAAGTCAAATTGGCAATGACATCAAGGCGTTGAGCGAAGAATAGCAAAACCTAAATAGCAATTTGCTAAGGGCCCCTTCCACACGGAAGGGGCCCTTTTTTTGTTATACCTGTGGACGCAAAATCGTCGATTTATCCGAACACCGGAGTTTCGCAATCGTCTCTTTAACTTTTCTTTTTGCTCTTTTTTGCCGGAATGGATAGCGATTCGCTCAGGTCGATCCAGATCGGAGAGGACCAGGCGATATGCCCATCTGCTTGGACGACCCGGAGGTAATAATAGACAAATGGGGGACGTTCATCAGGCGAATTGAGGGCGATTTTAGAAAGCTCCTGGAAGTCGTCATACTCAAATTCGATGGATGACTTATTCGGTTGGAGCTGGTGCAGTAGCTGGCCGTTGCGGATGATGGTTACCTCTTTGATCGGACCTGTGCCACAGACAAAGCCAGTGATGTACCGGTTAAAATTAAGCCCGGGCTTGTTTTTTGTGTTAAGCTCGGAACCCATTTGGCTACCGGCAATATGGAATCCAAGTACGATGCGAGCGCCGGTTGTGGCATAACAGGAGCGATTGTATAGGGCCTGGAGAAGTGTTTCTCGTGTTTGCTCAATAGCGATGATACCGGTTAGTCCTGGAGAATACTGAATTTGATCGCTCTCATAGAGGTCGGCGAAGATTCCTCGGTCGTCGAGGCCTCCAGCTACAAATCCAAAGCGGTGATTCTGGCTCAGGGCATGGCGTATCGATCCTTTTTCTGAGGCATTTATCCCTTCACCGCTTGGGCTTTTAATGGGTCTTAAATTTCCCTCAGATTCGGAGCATTCTGAGCAGCCCCAAGCATTATAAATTTCAACGACTCGTTCGAACTCAGCATTGAAGTCGGAAAAGTCGGTTTCGTATCCTTTAGCCATGGTAAAGCTTGGAATAGAGAGCACCTCTTTAGGAGTGTGTATTTTATAGATCTTCTTCAAGTTGGTGTATTTAGGATCTTTCTTCCGCATCATGGGTTTATTGTCTTTCCAGTAGACAAGCTGCCTTAGCCCTTCGTTTTCATCGCCGAACCATTGGAGTCCAAGAAAGGTGTTAAACCGGCTCTCTTCATTGTATTCATGAACATGGGTGCCGATGCTTTTCCATATTTCATTAGGGGTCTCTTCGATGTTCTCAAAGGGTGAGGTGCCCACAAATTGGAATCCAACCTCGTCTCGCATATGGCGCATAAACCCTTCGATGTTTTCGCTGGCGTCGACTTTTTCTGATTCTCCATGGAGAGTGCCCCAAAATAGGCTGTAGTCTGTTTCAGCCAAACATTTGATGGGAGGGGAGTAGAAGATGTCATCGCTTGATGAGCTTTTGAGTTGGATCCGATAGACGCCGGTTTCATTGAAATAGAGATTAGGGAGGATGATAAACCCCGTTTCGGGGACAAATAGCTTCCAATTGAGATTTTCTCGGAGGAACTCATAGCTCAGTTCGATTAGGGTCCCTTCGGGAGCATTACTTGTTAAGTTACCAAACGCATCTTCAAATCGGACGATGATGTCAAAGCGTCTATTTTTTGAGACCCAAGAGGGGGTCATGATCTGGATGTTTTTCAAAACGTTACCACGAATATCGATCGTGAATATTTCAGGATCTTTGTAATCCCCTTTCCCTTTTGGATCGATATAAAGGTGAAATGGACGCCGTCTTTGGGTGGTCATTTGGGCGCGTGAGGAATTGAGGATGATCTCTACAACTTCTGTCGCTTTAATTTCAATGGGAAGGGTAAATTCAAAAGAGGGGGCGTATTGGTTTGGAGCGTAAATCTCTTCTGGAAGCACTGTTTTTCCCGAAGGCAGCTTTAGCCAAATCGCATTATCTTGCATTTTGGGATCGATTTGAGGGATCTCCCAATCGGTTGGCCGATTCTGCATTAAAAAATCGAATTTGAGCTTGGTTCCCTTGGGTAAATTTGATGCAGCTGTATAAGAAAATTTCCAAGTTTTGATCTGGCCCGCAAGGGCGATATTTGGCTCGGTGAGACAAATTGAACGACGCATGTTATTCTTTCCGTTGTTTCCTAGTGATTATGCTTGATCGTCTGTTTAATGTGGAGCGATTTTGATTTTGTCAATGGTCCGCTCCGATGAGCTAAGCACCTCTAGCTCAAAATCATCTTGATGGAGCCGCCACCCTTTGGAGGGGATTGCCCCTGCTTTGTGGAAAATATACCCTCCGATGGTGTCATATTCGGGGCTCTGAGGGATGGTGATCCCCAATTCGTTTTCAATATCGATAATGGTCATTTTGGCATCAAGGATCCATCCGCCCGAGGGGAGCACTGTATAGAGGGCCTCTTCTCCATAATCGTACTCATCGCCAATCTCGCCGACAAGTTGCTCGAGAATATCTTCAATTGTGACGATCCCTTCAGTTCCCCCGTATTCATCGACGACAATTGCCAGGTGGATCTGTTTATTGCGAAATTCTTGCAAAAGCTGAGAAATTTTTTTAGTTTCCGGTGCATAGACGATTGGTTTTAGCAGAGGTTCAATAGAACCTTCGAGATCTTTTGGTGCTGCTGAGGCATTGAAATAGGCGCGGAAAAGGTCTTTGTAGTAGAGGGTTCCGATGATGTTGTCGACGTTTTCTTTCCATACGGGGATGCGGCTGTACCCTTCTTCGAGGAATCGGTTGGCAGCAACTTTGAGCGAAGTGGTGCAGTTGAGGGTGTACATGTCTATTCTGGGGACCATCACCTCACGGGCGATCCTTTCTTTGAAAGAAATGACTGAAAGGAACAATTTTTGATCATTTGGATCGAGGAAGGAGGAAAATTCAGAGGCGTGTAGAATTTCTAAAATTTTATCTTTGTAGGAGACTTTCTCAGAAGAGGTCGGAAGAATAAGTCCGAGAATCTTGTAGAGGGGAATGGCTAGTGGCCAGAAAATGATGAGCGTCACAGAAGCTGGCTGGCACATCACTTTGAAGAATGTGCGTGGTCGCAGAGCGCTGAGGATTCTGAACAGGTAATCTGTAAACAAAAATGAGCTGACAACAATAAGGAGGGCAAGAAGAAAGGTTTTGATGGTGATATGGTCTGTGAGGATAAAATCAAATGCAAATAACGAAAAGCAGATCAGAAGGGTACTTTTTGCTAGAGCAATCGCATAAGTTAAAAGATCCCGATTTCTTTTTTTGAATAGGAACTTGCCTGGGCCAACCTGATGTTTGGCGATTAGCTCGGCTTGTGTTTTTCCAATTCGCTGCAAGGCGGTGGCTATACCTGTCATCAGGCTGGTGCAAAACAAAAGGATGATTGCAAGAATCGGGGAGTCGCTCATTAAAGATTATTTTGTAATTGCTAGGTTGTTTTTTTCAAGTAACTTTAACCATTTTTTTTCCTCCGCCCTCATTTTTTCTCGATCAGCCTCTTTGAGGTCATCGAATCCGAGTAAGTGCAAAAAACCGTGTATCACATAGAGGGTCAATTCTTGATAAAGATCACCTCCGTGGGTCTTAACGTATTCATGCGCCACTTGTGGGCAAACGAAAACTTCTCCTAAAAATTCGGGCTCACGGATTGGAAAGGTGATGCAGTCTGTAGGGGATGGGTCATTGAAAAACTGGTCATGCAGTTTGGAGATTTTGGCTTTTCCAACAAAGGACAAAGCCATCCCGCTGCTTCCTGATTTTCCGAGTAAAAATTCGATCACTCGTTTAGCAGAAGTTAGTGAAATGGCAATGCTGCGCTGCGAATTACTGACGTAGATATTATCTAACAGGGGTTTTTGGGAGGCCGGTAACTTTTGTGTTTTCGCCATCTTTCCATCTGCCCAATTTTCTCAGGACGTCTATCCGCTCAAAACGTTTGAGAACGTTGCGCTTTTTTCCACCTTTACCTGTTTTTCCATAGCTGGGATGTCTTGACATAGTCGATTAACCTTTACTTAATTTTAGGAATAAATACTGCTTTTGCCATTTCGCCTTCGATGGCATTTGCATGTTTCTTATAGCCACCTGGCAAATTATCTTTTTTTGGTCCAGTTTTTGGCTGGGGAGCCTTTGTTCTACGGGGGCTGACCATGCGTCTTTCAGTTTGTTTACTTAGGCGTGTCATTGGAGTTCTCCTTGTAAAAGGTGTTAGTATAGAGAATTCTTAATAGGAATTCAAGCATTTTATACCCCGCGCGGTCTAAAATTCACTATTTTGGACCGGGCGGGGTATAACACAACTCCCAACTGGTCTCTTGGTGGATCAGGTCGACCCTGATGGGGCGGACGGTGATTTCCTCCCCGACGACATGTTTAATTCCGGTTCGCTCCCCCTGCATGGTGCTTGTGCGGGGGTCAAAAATAAAATAATCATTTTCAAGTTCTGAGATATGAAGAAAGCCTTCTAAAAAAAGTTCTTTGATCTCGAAATAGAGCCCAAATGGCTTGATCTTGGTCACGTAGCCAACAAAATGGCGGGTCGGGTCTTCTTTCTGCCAGCTAAGCAGCAGTCGGTGTTTTTTGAGTATTTTGACTCCCATCTCGGCCCGAAACGAGATCCGCTCTTTTTCAGAACAATCTTTGCCAATCCTCTCGAGGTTGAGCTTTTCCCCTTCTTCATCAAAAAGGAGCCGTTGGATGATCAGATCGCTATAGCGGCGGATTGGGCTAGTGAAGTGACAATAGTAGTCAAGAGCTAGGCCAAAATGTCCCACATTTTGGGGGGAGTAGATGGCCAATTTCAGATTGCGGATAAACCCGACAGCAAGTTGTTGACTGAAGGGGGTGTTTTTGGCCTGTTCAAAGAGGCGTTGAAGATCTGTATGGGTCGGCTTTGCGGGGATAGAGAAACCCAGTGAGCGGGCTGTGGCAAAGAAGGAATCGAGATTTTCACTTTCTGGTTCTTCATGAACGCGGAAAAGGAGCGATTTTCCTTGTGCATGCAGATGCTGGGCAACCACTTCATTAGCTTTGAGCATGAATTCTTCGACCAGCTGGTGGGCGATGTGGTACTCTTCAACTTTGACCCCAGTCGGTTGTCCATTTTTATCCAGAAGCAGAATTAGCTCCGGCAGAGAGAAATCGATGCTTCCCCGCTCGCTTCTTTTCTTTTTGAGCAGCTGGCAAAGTTCAACCATTTGGTGCAGCATCGGTGCGAGGGGACTTTTCTTCCCATCGAGTATCTCTTTGGCTTCCCCATAGGTAAACCGTTTTTTACTCTTGATGAAGCTCCTTTTGACCTCTTGAGCAATCAGATTTCCATCTGGGTCAAATTCCATTAGGACAGAGACTGTCAAGCGGATCACACCCTGGCGTAAACTACAGAGATTATTGGAGAGCTCCTCGGGAAGCATCGGGATGCAGGCACCTGGAAAGTAGGTCGAATTGCTACGCTTGATCGCTTCCTGATCGAGAAGAGAATCTGCTTTCACATAATGGGCCACATCGGCGATGTGTACGGTGAGCCAAAAGTGTCCTTTTTTATTTTTCTCTATCGACAGGGCATCATCGAAATCGCGGGCGGTATCAGGATCGATCGTGATGCTGGGAATTTTTGTTAAATCGAGCCTTCCCTTAAGTTCTGCGGGCTTCACTTTTGTCCCAAACGCTTTGGCCTCTTCAATCACTTTTTTGGAGAAACTGCTGGAAAGGTTGTATTCGGCCACAGCGGCTTTTATATCGCAAGAAGGATCACTGATGTGGCCGATCAATTCATGTGGCTCACAAACGGTGCTTTGTTGGTCGTCACCCCACTGCAGTACTTTAAAGATCAGTCGATCTCCAACTTTAAGAGGAGATTTCTTTTTGTTTTTGACTAAAACAGAGCCCTGTTCACCAAGCAAAGGAACACGGGCAATAATTGTTTCTCCTTCTATTGATGCGATGATACCTGCCAAATGGGTCCGCTCTCTTTTTATGATTGCAAGCACTTCACCTTCTGGCCCTTTTTCAGGTTTGGAGCTAGGAACGGCGGTCACTTCAACAAGGTCGCCGTCGACGGCATTACGGGTTAGGTGCTTGGGGATAAAGACATCCTTTTGCTCTGGGTCTTCAGAGACAACAAATCCAAAGCCGCGCGGATGCATCCGCATTGTGCCTACGCGAGTATTGCGAGTATTCTGTTTTTTAGGGGGTTGTCTTTTCCCACTTTTTCTTTTGCTCATTCATGATCCTTTTCCCATAGTTGTCGCATAACCTCGAAAATCCTGCACTTGTTTTTCCATTTTCGAGCACACCCCATAGGGAATCGAGGTGCCAGGCCCCATCTTTTGATAGAAAAAGGGTCCACGCGTGTCTTCCCCTCGGGCAATTTTCCCGAATGAGAAAGACTTCACCGTGTAGCCAACGATCTTTGATCAGACGATTGATTAGACAGCTTGAGGTGAGGGCAATGTGGCGGCAAAGGCCAGTTTTATGTTCTAGAAATATTTCTAAGGCCATTTCAGGCTCTTTTTCATTCGGATGGATAGAATGAATCAATGTCCTGACTTGCTGTTCATTGCACAAGTTGAGATCAAATAATACCTCTCTGACATAAAGAAATACAAGTTCAATAATTTTTTCCTCTGAAAAAGAGCGGTCCAAATGCTTTGACAAATCGGCAAAAGCCTTGTCCATCAAAGGACTGAATTCTGGATCCACCAAAATAATTTCCCGGGGAGCTGATCCAGGGTATTGAAATGGCCCATCGGGAATCGATTCCTGGAGAATCGGCATTAGAAAGAAGATGGTTGAGAGGATCAGATTCATTGGTTTCTTTGGTAGCTGAGGAGGGTATTGGAGAGGAGCATGGCTATGGTCATGGGACCTACACCTCCTGGAACGGGTGTGATTGCGGCACATTTAGGGGCCACATTTTCAAAATCGACATCGCCGACGATTTTTCCATCGACCCGATTGATCCCCACATCGATCACTACAGCCCCGTTTTTCACCATCGAAGCCTTCACAAAGTGGGGTTTTCCTATCGCTGCGATCAGTACATCGGCTGAAAGACAAAGGGGCTCGATATTTTGCGAGGCGCTATGGGCAATCGTCACTGTGGCATTGGCCCCTTTCTCTTTTTGCATGAGGAGCGCTGCCATCGGTTTGCCGACGATATTGCTTCTTCCTAAGATCACCACATGTTTCCCGCTGACGTCGATGCCGCTGTGGCGCAATAAAATTGTAATCCCATAGGGTGTGCAGGGGAAAAAGCCCCTTTTTTCTCCCAGTAATAGCCTTCCCATATTAAGCGGATGGAAGCCATCGACATCTTTTTTCGGATCAATCGCCTCTAAAATCCGATCGACTTTTATGTGGGAGGGGAGGGGAAGCTGTACCAAAATCCCATCGATTTGCGGGTTGCTATTCATCCGCTCGATTTCTCCGAGCAAATACTCTTCTGAAATCGTGCTAGGGAGTTCTAAATCGACCGAGAGGATCCCCACCTCATGACATTTTTTCTTCTTCATCCGAATGAAGGCAATCGAAGCAGGATTGTCACCGACTAGCACAAAAGCAAGAGCCGGTTTGCGTCCTTTAATCTGGGTAATAGCCTCCTTCAAGGAGGTTTCGATATTTTTTGCAATCGCTTTCCCATCAATAATCATCGCAAATCCTCCTTCAAGTAGGAGACCATTTTTTCATGCAGATGTCCATTTGTCGCTAAAAGGGGAACATAGCTGTAGAGAGGATGCTCCGACCCATCATATAGGCTCACTTTTCCACCGGCTTCCTCGATGAGGAGCTTGCCCGCCGCCATATCCCAAGGATGAAGACCCACCTCCCAAAACGCGTCAAACCTGCCTGCGGCGATATAGGCCAAATCGAGTGAAGCGACCCCAATTCGACGAATTGGGGCGCCAAGAGATGCCATTTTAGAAAAGCGGTCGATGCAGTGGAGCGGATTTTGGTCGATATTATAGGGAAAACCGGTTGAAAGCATCGCCCTTTCGAACGTCTTTGTTTTAGTGACAGCGATTTTTTCCCCATTCAAATAGGCTCCGCCCCCTTTTTCTGCGAGGAAGAGCTCTCCTAGAAGGGGATGATAGACCGCGCCTGCCAGAAGCTCCTTTCCCCTTGCGGCGGCGATGCTGACAGCAAAAAAGGGGATGTGGTGGGCAAAATTGACCGTCCCATCTAACGGGTCGATGATCCAAATAATCTCTTTTGAAGGGGCGTCGTTAACATCCTCTTCTTCAGCCAAAAAATGGTGATGGGGAAAATGGCCCCTGATCGTATCGATGATAAGCTTTTGGGATGAAATATCGTATTCGGTGACAAGGTTCTGCTGACCTGCCTTCGTAGATACCTTATAGGTCGTGCCAAACCCCTCTTCTAAGAGAGCTCCCGCCTCCAGTGCCGCCTCTTTTGCAACATCGATCAGATTCATCAGTTCCTTTTTAAGGTCAAGTATACCATTCTAGGACATGTAAACCAAACAAAACCATACAGCCCATCGACAAGGGGCATGATCAGCAGGGTAGAGAGCAGAAGCTGCAGATTAAAAGTAACCAGATGGCGTAGTAGGACGAATTGAAGAGTTGAGAAAACCGCGGAGATAGCTGCAGTGTAGAGGGGAATCGAGAAGAGATTATCCTCATAAAAATACCTTTTTAATTGGAAAGTGAGCGCCGTTGTTCCCACGCTACAGAGAGCAAAGACCCCAAAGCGGATATCGACCGTAAATAGGTCGACCAGCAGCCCACAAAGCGCCCCTATCCACAGGCTCGGCAAAAAAGGTTTGCGGAGAAAAACAATGGCCAAAAAGGGGCTAAAAGTGATCAGTCGGGTCGAGGGAAACACGCTGGCCCCAAAAACGAGCGCCAAAAGGGCAAGGAAGAAAAAAAAGAGAAGAGGGGGCTTCCTCATACTGTTACCGAGTTCTCATGCCATTTCCAAGCAGTCTTGACCATGGTGGTCAAATCTGAATATTTCGGAGTCCAGTTTAACTCTCTTTGAGCTTTCCTTGCATCAGCAATCAAACTTGGGACTTCATCGATTTTCTGATTTGCTATTATGTAATCAACTGGAAGTCCAGAGATTTTCTCCACTTCGGCAATCACCTCTAGAACCGAATAGCCTATGTTGCTTCCTAAATTCATGGCAATTGGCCCCTGATTTCTGTTCAGCCAGTCAAGTGCTTCTACATGCGCCTCAGCTAAATCGGATACATGGACATAATCGCGAACTGCGGTTCCATCTCTGGTTGGATGCTGGTTATTGTAGACGACAAGAGGCAGCCCCTCTTGAGCCGCCGAAATCGCTCGGGGGATGAGATGGGTTTCTGGGGTATGTGCCTCCCCAATTTGTCCATCGGGATCGGAGCCAGCAGCGTTGAAATAGCGGAAAATGACCGCATTCAAGTCACACTCACCAATGAGCTGTTCAGTGATCCACTTGGTCCTACCGTATGGATTGAGCGGATTTTTGGGATGATCTTCACAGATGGGCGCTCCAATTGAGGGGCCGTAGACCGCTGCGCTGCTCGAGTAGATAAGTTGCGAGACTCCATGCTTAGCCATCGTCCGAAATAACGACAAACTGCCGAGCACATTATTCTCATAGTGTTTGTCAGGGTTGAGGATCGACTCGCGCAAATCGACAAGGCCGGCCAAATGAATAACGGCCTTAGGTTTGTACACTGAAAAAACGTACTCGAGATCGTCCCCATTCTGCAGATCTCCTTGAACAAGAGGGCCCCATCGAACTGCCCATAGATGTCCACTACTTAAATTGTCGAAAGTAATCGGTTCGAAGCCTGCTGACTTTAGCGCCTTACAGACATGACTGCCGATATACCCTGCGCCACCTGTGACCAATATTCTATTCATCAATAGGCTCCTTTGGGAAAAATGACCGCTGGAATTGTCTTGAGGATGATTTTTAGATCTAGCCAAAACGATCGAGTCTCGACATACCGCTCTTCCAACGCTGCCCTCTCATCAAAAGAGAGGAGATTGCGGCCTTGAGTTTGCCAAATACAGGTGATGCCCGGTTTTACAGAGAGGATTTTCTCCGTACGCTCCCGATACCGCTCTCGAATTTCCTCTATTGCACGCTGCGGGAATCTGACTTCAATAGGACGGGGGCCGACAACGCTGAGATCTCCTTTGAGCACATTCCAAAACTGGGGCAATTCATCGAGCGAGCTCTTCCGCAAAAACCCTCCCACCAGAGTCAAGCGGGGATCTTTTTTGAGTTTATGAAATGTCTCCCATTCAGTACGCAAGGGTGGATTCGCTTTCAAAATGGCATCTAAATGTGCATCGGCATTTAGAACCATCGTTCGAAATTTCCAGCACTTGATTAGCTTGCCCCCTTTTCCCATCCGCAAGCTCTTATAGACAGGAGGCCCCTTCGAAGTTAATTGGACTAAGAGAAGGAGAAAAAGAAAAATGGGAGAGCCAAAAAAAAGGACGCAGCTACTAAAGATGATGTCGAAAACTCTTTTCCCTGACATGATTTCTCACAGTAAGAAAACGGGGATTTTAATTCAAACTGTTGGTTTTTTTTCAGCAAAACCGTTAGACTAATCTCTTTTAAAGGAATCTCTATGAAAACAGCTCTCACAGCACTCACAACCCTAATCGCCATTCATTCAACAGTTATCGAGGCAGAAGATTTCTGCATGCCAGAATATAGGCCTGGAGAGTCATTGTGTGATGATGCCTGCACGATCTATTCTCAATATGCTGGAGTACAACTCAATTGCGGCTGGAATCTGACTGCATGGGGCGAATTTTTATATTGGCGTCCAATACCCAATACAGTCATCCAGGCCATCACCTTTGAAGGAAATCCTCCGGGAAGCCTGCAGTTAGAAATCCCCAATAACTATGGATATCGACCCGCTTTTCGTGTTGGCTTAGGAATGATTGCACCTTGTTTTGATCATTGGATCTTCAACATCGATTACACTTGGATTCATCAACACTTTAAAAAGACCGATTCTAGAGAAGCTCCAATCACATTAGCATCCACATTAGGATTTTTCCCAATACCACAATATAGCTCTATTGAGACTAAAACAGATTTTAATTACGACATCGTCGGATTAAATGTCCAAAGACCCAATTATCTTGGACAGCGGGTAATCCTTAGCCCTTTTCTTGGGTTAAAATGGCTAAAAAGAAGTAACAAACTTACCCAAAATCTTTTAATCGCTGGGACCAATCTAGTAGACCACCAGCATGTCACTCTCAGTTATACTTCCATTGGACTTGGCGCAGGGTTTGATGGCTCTTGGCTGCTCTGTTGGAATTTGAGACTGATTGGGAAAGCCGATGTTGCCATCCTCTATGCCTATCAACGGAGTTTGAATCAATTGAACACTTCAGAAGTGCAGACAGGAGTCGCCCCCTATCCCTTGAGAGTCAAACAACATGATCGACACCTCGATATTTTTGGAAAAGGTGGGATGGGAGTTGGTTGGGGATCCTATTTCTGCTGCCAGCGCTTCTATGTCGATTTATCTGCATCGTTTGATTACATGGTCGATGTAGTCAAAATGGGTACTTCTTCTGGAATGTGGTCCAATGGGACAACTCAATTTGTTGGCTTGACTATTCGTGGGCAATTTGACTTTTAAAATGGATAAGAAAATGATTAAGAAAACTATTGGAATCACCCTTGCAAGTTTAGGAATTTTCCATCTTCAGCCCCTTAGTTCAACCGAATGTTGTGACGATTTTCCTTGCTGTGAATCGCCGATTATCACAGGTCTGCCCCTGGATGGCAACTGCATTAATCCAGGCTATGCCTATCCGGGCTCTTATCAACCTTGCAATAGCTGGGATTTCTACGTTAAGGGGGAATTTCTTTACTGGAGTCTCCTTCAGTTAACGCTCCAACCCTCAGCTCAAAAACTTAGCTTTGATGGCCAAACGATTGATACCTATAATCAAGGGGGGCCCTACACCCCAGGGTTTAGAGTCTCATTCGGTTTGGATTTAGATTCTGTTCTTCTCGACCTCACATACACCCGTGTACACTCGAAGAAAACGGCCCGCTTCCAAGCAGGGGCAAACGACGGATTTCGGATCACTTTTGCCGCACCTAGTATTGTAGGCGTGCCGATTCTTTTCTCCCGATTGGAATCTGTTTCCCATATCGACCTGGATGTGGCAGTCCTCTCTTTGCAAAAGCCGGTCTATTTTGGAAAAAAAATCATCCTTAGTCTCAATTACGGTTTAGCGGGGTTCTGGCAAGGACAAAAATGGAATTTTACCGGTACCGCTCTCCCAGTTCAAGCAGATGTTTTCTTCACCGACAATGGGACCGTTTTGGCTAACCATAAAGCCTGGTCCGTGGGACCAAATTTACAAGTCCATTGCGCGGCTCTTTTTCCTTGGGGTTTTCAGGCATTTGCGTCCACTGGGTTATCGATTCTATATGGCTCTCTGTATAAATCGGAGCAAACCACCTCATTTCCCAACGTCCCGGCAACCATAGATAATACGACGGTGAAAACCAAAGGGCATGTGACCCATATGCAAGCGTTTCATGGCGGAGAAATTGGACTTTCATGGGGCAGATACATGTGGTGCGATAAATACCACCTCGATATATCGGCTGCTTACACCTTTTTTTATATACATAACTTTGTTGGAGGAATCGTTCTTTCTCCTTTTGCAACAGATTTTTTAACACTCGATTCCATCAACATACATGGGCTGGCAGTTGGCGGCCGTTTAGATTTTTAAAAATAGAGGCACGAAAATGTTAAGACAATCCCTACTCATCCTAGCAGCTCATTTCACGATTTTAGGTTATTGTGATGAAGAGAATTGTTCTCAGCAAGAGTGCTGCCTCTTGCCTCCAAATCCGGTCGAATCTTGTCAGCTGCCTGTCGGTTATTTTCATCCTGGACAATACACCCTAAATAATGCCTGTTTAAACTATTCGGTTTATGGCCAGTTCATCCTTTGGGAAGTCAACTTTGACCAAACCAAAATTGCCAATAGAGCAAGTGGTCCGGCATTGAATATTAATGGGGCACCGACAGGGACGGAAAATCTCTTTGAATTTCTAGCCCATAATTCGGGGTATAAGCCTGGGTTCATCGTTGGCGTCGGATTAGGTTTTCCTTCGTACGATCATTGGCAATTTACTGCTGAGTACACACGGATACATTCAACAACAACAAACCGTTTCAACGCTCGCCCAGATGGGGTTCTTACCACCCCCGTTTTTCTCCAATTAGCCTTTTTGCCCACCTCATCAGTCAGGTCGGTACAAACATTTAATCTTGATTTTCTTAGCGCGACACTTGGAAGAGAGTTTTATATTAGTCAGAGATTCATCATTAGGCCATTTGTTGGACTAAAGGGGTGGTGGGCAACCCAAAAGCAGAAGTTGCTTTATACGATCACCAACCCTTTCTTTCCACCTGATGCCCCAGAACTTCAACTCACAAGCAGCAAAGTATGGGGAATAGGCCCCTATTTTGGCACTCGAATCGATGCCCTCCTTTGGTGCGGTTTTTCTGTCGTTGGCAGAGCAGGAATTTTGCCCCTTTATACTAGAACCAGCCACTATCACGCCATCAACAATTTCTCTATCACACTCACCCCAACATTTTTCCCCTTCCTCGTCAACGAGGAAAGAATCCATGGGAAATTCTTCAATCTCCAAATGATTTATGAAGCCAGCGTTGGACTGCAGTACGGCACCTATTTCTGCGACTGCGGATATCACATCGATGTAATGGTCGGCTGGGATTTCATGACCAATTGGGAAAATGCCTTCGTAGCGGCCTCAGGTACTGCCTTACGAGAGTTCTACTATCAAGGCTTCTCTGCCAAAGTGAAATTTGATTTCTAGTCACACCGACCTAAAAATCATTTCTTGGGCCAGTTGTGCTAATTTGGGAGCCCCATTAGGCAGGGTCTGGATCGACTGCATCGCCTGGTTGAAAAGCTTTTCGGCTAGTTCCTCTGCTTCGTTGAGCCCAATCACCTCGACGAGGCCGTCATTATCCAAAATGTCGTCGACGATTTGGTAGGCTAGGCCAAGGTGTTGGCCGATGGTCTGGAAGGGGGTAAGGTCGTCGATGTTGGCGATGATCCCTCCAAATTCGCAGGCAGCTGTGATTAGCGCGCCGGTCTTTTTGGCATGCATCTGCTGAAAATCATCCGTTTTGCCTTCAGAGGCAATTGCGCAATACCTGTGCGCAGCAAAATCGCACTTTTGAGCCATTTTGCCACCCTTCCCCCGAGTCCTACTCTCCTCGAGTATGTACTCGGGGGCAGGGCTTTGGCCGCTTTGCTGCTGGCAAGCTGACTCAAAATCATCGATTTTTCTGGGCATCGGGTGCTTTGCAGTTGCCTCTGCGATATCGAGAATTTGGCCGCCGATCATCCCTTGGCTACCTGCTCGATGGGCGAGAGTGGCGATGAGGCGGGTTTTTTGGGTGTCGGTGAGGTTGGGGGCTGTAGCGAGCACTTCAAAGGCATAGGTGAGTAGGAAATCGCCAGTCAGCACGGCGTGGCTTTCGTGATAGGCCTTATGGAGGGAGGGTTTGCCGCGCCGAAAATCGTCGTCGTCCATGCAGGGCAGATCGTCGTGAATGAGGGAATAGGTGTGGATCATTTCGAGGGTGCAGGCTGGGCGAAGGGCATGCTCAATCGGTTGATCAAATGTTTGAACGATTGCCAGGGTCAGAAGGGGACGGAGCCTTTTGCCTCCTTCAAGGCTATAGTGGGCAGCTTCGAAAAGGAGCTCTCCATTTAGAGGAAGCAATTCAAGCAGTGTCCGATTAATGTGCTCTTTCATATATAGGCTGCTTTTTTCCAATCGAGAAATAGTCAAAACCTAAATTTTCCATTTCGACCGGATCGTATTGATTGCGGCCATCGAAAAGGGTGTGGCATTTGATTTTGCTAAAATCGATCCGTTTAAAGTGTTCCCATTCAGTGATCAGGAGAATGGCATCCGAGTGCTCGGCAGCCTCGTAGGCATCGGCGCAGAATTGGATGGTTGGGAAAAGGGCTTTCGCATTTTGCATCGCCGCCGGGTCGAACGCTTTGACGTTGGCGCCCAATTCTATTAGACTTTCGATTAGATAGAGGGCTGGAGCTTCACGCAGGTCGTCGGTATCGGGTTTAAAGGAAAGGCCCCAGAGGGCAAGAGTTTTTCCGCGCAAATTCCCAAAATAGTCGACAATTTTCTCTAAAAAAACTTGTCGCTGCCGTTCGTTGATTTGGAGAATCGCATCAAAGAGAGCGCTCGAGTGGTCACATTCTTTGGCTGTAGAGCGGAGCGCTTTGACATCTTTCGGAAGGCAAGAGCCGCCAAAGCCGATTCCGGGATTGAGGTAGCGGTGGCCTATGCGGGGATCTGCCCCAATGGCCTGTTTGACCAATTCGATATCGGCGCCCAATTTTTCGCAAAGGCCCGCAAGTTCATTCATGTAGGAGATGCGAAGGGCAAGCATCCCATTTGCGGCATATTTGGAAAGCTCTGTCGAGGGGATATCCATCACTTGAAGTCGATCGAGCTGTGTGGCGTAGAGCTGTTTCATCATCTGCTCGGCGCGAGGGGAATCGACGCCGATGAGGATCCGATCGGGATGCATGTAATTTTTCACCGCAGTCCCTTCGGATAAAAATTCAGGGTTCGAGGCCACGTCGAAAGGGATATCGACGCCTCGTTTAGAGAGGGTTTCGGCGATGATGGCCCGCACTTTTTCAGCAGTGCCGATAGGGACGGTCGATTTGTTGATGACGATCAGATAGTCTTCCATCACTTCGGCAAGCTGTGTGGCTGCCTTGAGGACGTAGGAGATATTGCAACTCTCGTCGGCGTTGGAAGGGGTTGGAAGGGCAAGGAAGCAATACTGGGCTCCCCTAATTGCTTTTTTGTATTGATCAGAAAACAGGAGGCGGCCAGAGGCGATGCCCCTTTTGACAAGTTCTTCTAGACCTGGTTCGAAAAAGGGGACGTTGCCCCGTTTCAAACAGTCGATTTTGTTATGATCGATATCGAGACAGGTAACAGTGCTTCCCATTTCAGCAAGGCAAGCTCCAGTCACCAAACCGACGTAGCCGGTCCCGATGATTGTTATTCTAGTCATGTAGAGAAATTATAGAGCTGACCCTGATTTAAAAAAAGGATCCGATCGCATTTACGTGCAAACTCTTCATCGTGAGTGACGAGAATAAGCGCCTTTCCACGCTCTTTGACCTTGCTCAGCAGCAGGTTTTGGATTTCGAGTGAGTAGCTGCGATCGAGATTACCCGTCGGCTCGTCAGCTAAAATTAGGTCTGGTTCATTGACAAGTGCTCGAACAATCGAGACCCGTTGCTTTTCTCCGCCGGAGAGGTATTTGGCTAGTAGCTTTTCTTTCCTTTCGAGCCCCACCTCTTTCAGCAAAGTTTTTGCTCGGGCAATCGTTTCTTGCGATTCATTACGGGCGATTTTAAGTGGCATTAGCACATTGTCGAGGACGGTGAAATCCTCAAGTAGGTGATAGGCCTGAAAGATAAATCCGATGTGTCGATTGCGCACCGTAGAAACATCGGCGCCAGGTACTTGGCCACATATTTTGAGTATCCCTTTAGTCGGAGAGTCGAGTGTTCCCAGAATATGGAGCAGCGTGCTTTTGCCGCCTCCCGATTTTCCCATGATCGCGATAGTCTCGTGAGGTTTGACTTGCAAATTGACGCCTCGTAGCACGTCGAGGGTGTCGAATGATTTATAGAGCTCTTCTGCTTCGAGAATCATTCGGACCTCAACGTTTCGCAAGGGTTCGTTCGGGCAGCTTTGATTGCTGGAAAAAGGCCAGCAACAAGAGCTAGGATCGGGGTCGCGATTGCGGCAAAGACGAGGGCGCGTGGGCTGATTTCATGTGGCAACGATTGCCCGAAAAATTGGACGTTGAAGGCCTCGTGCCCCTGCAGCATGCTGAGGAAGGCCACCAAATGATCAATATTTTTCATTGTAATGTAAGCTAGCAGAAGACCAAGGAGGCAACTAAACAGGCCTAGTGAGGCCCCGCTGAAGGCGAAAATAGCGGCGATGCTGCTCCGCTTTGCTCCCATGGCCCGCAAAATGCCGATCTCTTTCTTTTTGTCGGAGACCAGTAGGACCAAAAGGGAGATGATGTTTGTGCAGGCGACCACGAGAATGATCATCCCGATCAGCGTGAAGAGGTACTTGTCGCTTTCAAATTGCTGCATCAGATCTTTGGCAAATTCATATTCCCTGTAGGTCTGCACTTTCCAGTATTTTGCAAGCCCTTTTTCCTCTAGCTTCTGTAAGATGGTCGCTTTGACTTTGGGGGCATCTTTGAGATTGGGGAACCAGACAAAAATATTGTTGGCCTCAGAGCGATCGAGAGTGAAAGCGCTCTCAGAAGCATTGATTGCGCGGGTAATTTTAGCTGGGACTAAGATACATTTGTTGCCGACCGACATGATCCCAGGATCGTAAAAGCCCGCTACGTAGACCGGAAGGTGGATTTCTTTCATTCCGGTGACGCCTGCGCTCGAGTAGGCCACATAGCCCTTATCGCCGATTCTGACCCCATTATCGCGGAAATTCTTTGCAACCAAAATCCCCGAAAGGCTGTCAGCCTGAGGGAGCTGATTTTCTTTAGCAAACGAAAGGGCCAAATTGAAGCGGTGCTTGAGGAAATTGAGGTTGTGAAGATCTTCAGTCCGAGGAGGGAGGATCAATTCAGAGAGGTGGGGGTTTTGGTCAGGAAAAGAGGCCAAATATGAGACATTAGTGAGCTGACTTTGCATTTCCATCAGCCCCTGATCTTGCCGAACAAGTTCCAATCGCAGAAGAGCCCCACTTAGTTCCACATCTTGAAAGGAGAGCCCCTTGATATCCTTTTTTAGTCCATCCAAAACGGCCATTGCCCCCTTTATGGGGTCCCTAAGATTGCCCGTTTGATCCAAATCGGGCTTTGCCAATACCGTTGGGAGCTCTTCATCAGACTCTGGATCGTAAGGGTTAGAAAGGAGGCTCGCTGCCTTTTGCCCGATGGTTTTGGACATGTAATGGGAGGCGGCACTGTATCGATCTACATTGTAATAGTAGGAGGAAAAATACTCTGGGGTTGGCTGAAGGCGAAGGGGAGCATTGAGGGCGGTCAACTTGTGGATCCAGGTCCGCTCAAGCCCTTCGGTCACAGATAAAAAGACCACCAATAGCCAGACGACCAGAGTGATCACCGCCACAGATAAAAGGGCAATCAGAGAAACAGATAGCTGCTTCCTCTGTGGGGTGAGATATTTTTTGATAAATGAAAACTCAAACAAATTACTTTGCTTCTTTGAACGCAACATGGCGCTTCAAACTTTTATCGTATTTTTTTAACTCGAGACGATCTGTTGTATTGCGCTTGTTTTTCATTGTCCAATAGACTTCGTTGCTTTCGCTGCTTTTCAACTTAATTTTTTCGCGGGCACCTTTCTTTGCCATAGTAGACTCCTTAAAAATTTGACCTAATAATATCGGATGGGGGGATAAAGCTCAAATGATTTCGCGCCTTTGGATTTAGCAAAGGCGCGAAAAGCAAAATTATGATTGATACCCTAAAAAGGAATAAATATCGTTTCTAGCTGTTGTATAGATCTTATCACCCAAATTGTAGGCGCTAGTGGCTACCGAAGTAGCAGCTGCGCTTACTGTTAGGTAGGCTGGTTCAATGACAGTAGCAAAGACCCATGTGGCCACTTGTGCGACTTTCTCTCCTACGATTTGAGCTAGAGCGACAGCGGCATTAACCATTGGAGTTAGAACGTACTCCTGGCCGAGGTTCAAAAGATCAACGACCCTATTGCCGGCCCATTTGAGGGCAGAACCAACGGGGTAGAAGAGATAGGTTTTAGCAAAATCCCAAACTGCATTTGCAGCTGTCTCAAGTGGTGGAAGGATATGGTCTCTTACAAAAACCAGTCCGTTGCCAATTTTCTCAGCAGCCCATCTAAAAGCAACACTAAGCGGTTCAACGATATACGTTGAGGCCAGCTCAGCGACTTTTTGGATTAAATTGACAACTGGAGTGACGATGTAATCGCGGAAATTAGTAACTGCCCACTCTACGCCGCTGACGATTGGGGTAATGACATAATCTTTGAAATTGGTTGCAACCCAAACGACTGCGTCTTTGGCAATTTCGATCACTCTACTTGCCAAGTTTAAGATGGGGTCGACAATGTATTCTTTTGCGTGGTTAAGCGCTACGATGATTTTATCTGCGGCCCATTGAGCGGCTTGAAGAATTGGCTCATAGATATATTGTTTTGCCAATTCCAAAGCGCTCTTTGCCAAATTGACCATCGGAATCAAGACGTAATCGCGAGCAAGCTCTAATCCAACAATGATCTTGTCTTTTGCCCAGGTGGCTGCAAAGACGATTTGATCTTTTGCCCAAATGGCTGCTGGGACTACATATTCTGCAAAGACATACTGCGCTTTTTCAATCACTGGGCGAATGGCATGCTCATGCACATAGGTGACCACTTCGACAGTCTTATTGGCTAGCCATTGGATCTTCTCGATCCCTGGCTCCAGGATGTAAGAACGGAAAAGACGTGTAGTTTCTGGAATTCCTGTAGTGACTAACCATCGTGGACCCTGATAGCATACCATGTATGCAGGCACCAGGATTGTATAAGCTGTGTATTTTCCAACAGTAAAGAGCCCTTTTCCGCCCACTTCCATGTAGCTTCCGACATTACCAAGGAAGGATCCACCAGCTACGTTGTTCATTAGCGACACACCGCCTGCTTCTAAGGCGTAGCCAGTAAGAGCCATCGCTCCTCCAGCAAGGACAATCGCGCCAGCGACTTTCGCTGCGAAGATCGCATTTTCTTTTGTGAATAACTTTGAACTGAGTGACTTTACTTTACTGTCATGAGCATCGACCCGCTGGGGTAAGGTGGCTACTGCACTTCTTTCGATTTTATTTGGCATTTGTTTTTCCTCTCATTAGAATTTAATTTTTTGCTACTGTTTGGGCTTCTTGAGCCGCATTTTCTTCTTTTTTACGTAGTGATTCCCTGTAAGTTTCTTGAGCTAAAGCATAGGTGAATCCGACTGGTACTAAAAAGCGAGATACATTTATGCCAAGAAGGGCTGCAGCCCCAGCAAATACCGCTGCTCCAAATAAGGAGTCTTGAATAAAAGGGGTAACAACCAAAGGTATAGTTTTGGGTGGAGTTTCTTTTGTTTCTTTTTCTGTTGGTGGGGCACTGTATTGTGAAGTAACAATTAATTCAGTAAGACCAACGCCAATCCCGATGGCAGCACTTAGTTTGAACTGGGGCCAGATCAGATCAATATAATTATAATTGGGGTCAATTTGGCGACCAAAGTAGTTTGCTGCGTAGGCTGTTGCAGCAGCAGCTCCAACAAGAAGAGCGCCATTTACGATGATCTGTTTCAGAGTGAATGTCTTTTGGTTTGCTTGAGAGGGTATCCAGAATAAATTCTTAATTGGGTTAAGAGCGACGCCAGCCACAGTGTTTGCGAGTTGGCCTGCAGCTGCAGCTTTTGGGTTTGCCCAGCCAAATATTGTGCAGAGACCGGCTGTGTTAAGAGAAGATGTTAAAGAATTTATTAGATTAGTTGCTTTTACCATGGATTGCCTCCTTTTGCTAAAATTTGCATATATTTTACACCATCTTTACAATCAGGTTCAAGAGAAAAGTTTCTCGATGCAGGCGGATTCGAAATCCTGGATGCCGGCGCAGCCAAAAACCGATTCTTCAGGTTCTTTCGGTATAACTAAAATTTTAACTGGAGAGATTTTCCAGTTCTAAATTTTTGTCTATCTCTTTCCATTTTTCTTTTGTCGCTCGGATGAGGAAGGCAGCTCCAAAAATGAACGAATCACAGGCCATGATCAGCCACAATTTATCCGGAGACCAATTGAAGACGTTCATGGCTAGGTAGGCGGGAAGATATGAGGTGAGCCAAACAAAGAGGATCGTAAACATGTAAAAGGTGACATCTCGGGCTGCAGTCACGAGGCTCAATCCCACGGCATTGAAGCCATAGCAGAAGAAAAAGAACCAGATCCAGAGACACGATTTTTTTAGGACGATCATCGTCTCAGGGGATGGGGGCGTTGGGAAGAAGAATGAGAGTGTGAGTTCCGGCACTGCGAGCATCGGTATAGAGAGGAGGGCTGTCGTGCTCAGGAGGAGGATCATTCCTGAACGGACCAATTTCCACATATAGCTGTATTCTTTGGCTCCAAGGACGTAAGAGGCGATTGTAATCATTCCTTGGAGCATCCCGTCGTTGATAAAGGTGAAGAAGAGAATAAGGGTTCCTCCAATTGACAAGACCATGAGGTGATCGCCCCCTTTTAGGGTCATGATCCGTGCAGTAGAGACCCATGCAGTTAAGATGATGATCCGGGCGATGGCCCGGGGAAGGCCGATCCGCAGCTGTCCCCAGAAATTTTCCCAATCAAATTTATATTGGTTTGTTCCAAACATTTCCCGTTCTTTTTTACGTAGGAACAGAATGAATAGGATAAGGCAAAAAACTCCTTGAGCGATCCCGGTCGCAAGAGCTGCTCCAAAGACTCCCATCGGAGCTAATACCCCTTTAATGCCAAAGATAAAGAAATAATCGAGGACAATATTGACGCTATGGGCAATCAGGGTGGTTAAAAGAATGACCCCTGTTCTGCCTTGGCCGATGAAATAGGACGAAATGGCTGTTCCTAGAGGGAAAAGGAAGTTCATGGCCATCATGGTCATGAAATAGGTATTAGCTGGGTCGCGGATAGTTGTGCCCTCAAAGAAGAAGGGGGCGACAAACTGGCTTGAGGGTAGGGTGACAAGCATTGAAAGAAATGAGAGCCAGATCATTTGCCAAACGGAGGCTCCAATCTGGTCGGTCTGTCTAGACCCATATTGAAGTCCAACAAAGACTTGCGCCATCGATGCGATCCGGATGATCGGATGTTGAAATAGCATGCAGAGGTAGCCAGCGCTTACTGTCCCTTGGAGCGCTTCGACAGAATAGTGGGCGAGGAAGAGCCGATCGCAAAAATTCATGAAGCTGGCAGAGAACAGGCTGAAGATCAGGGGAATGGAGAGGAAAAGGAGCTCGCGAAAGCTCGCTTTGGGGAACCGCGAGAGCGGTCGGGGTTGCAAATTGACCTCTTCCATATGGGTATGCTCAGTTTTATAAGGAGCAGTTAAGAACCATACAGAAAAGATTATTTCTTCACAAATTTTTTAAGGATAAAAAAATATTTTAACAAAATTGGACGAATCGGTTATGTGCGAGTTAGAGGTGGATGATGAAAAAATGGTTAGCCCTACTAGCGATCCCGGCGATGGCTGTTTGTCAGCAGCAGGGGGGATTTTTAATTGATGTGGAGCAGGAAAATGTCTTGACAAATCTGGCTCTAGATCCCTTTGCGGAAGATTTTGCCTCTCAAGAACTGACAATTTTCGAATTAGATGAAAAAGATGTCTGTATGACCTTTTGGTCGGATGAAATCTTAGCCAGAGATCTCAATGACAATTTTAGCTTTGAAGATCCACTAAATGGGGAGTTTGTCCCAAGCCCTGAGCATGTTCCTCCGCCTCAAAGTTGCGCTTTCGATATAAAAAACTTACAGCCTTAAAAAGGGATCCGAGTCTGTGGTTGCAGATCGAGGGAATCACTTTTGCCTTTAAAACGGGCGAATCCAAGTCCTGCGATCATTGCCCCATTATCGAGGCTTAAGCCTCCCTGCGGCCAGTAGACAGGAATGTCACCTTTAAGCAGTTCTCTTAGCCTTCTATTATTGCTCACCCCGCCCCCAACATAGATTGCAAAAGATCCAAAGGTTTTTGCAGCTATTAGGGCCTTTGCTGCGATATCGCCGAGAGCCGTTTCTTGGAAACTGGCCGCAACATGGCATTTCTCTTCAGGGCTAATCGTATTGCTCCCTTGTTTTGCCCCATTTTGCCCCTTAACCGTATAGAGGACATTGGTTTTGAGTCCGCTGAAAGAAAAGTCCCACGGTTGCCCTTTGACTTTTCCTGCTTTATAGGGGAAGCGGCGGGGGTCGCCCAATTTAGCCAAGGCCTCCACTTCAGGGCCACCTGGATAAGGGAGGTCGAGCAAAGCGGCCACTTTGTCAAAGGCTTCTCCAACGGCATCGTCGACCGTTGTGCCGATCATTTCGTAGTGTCCCACTTCTAAAATTTTTATAAGGAGGGTATGCCCACCAGAAACGACGACGCCCAATGCGGGGAACTGAAAAGCCTGATTAGACATCATCGCCGCATAGAGGTGCGCCTCTACATGGTTGACTCCAATGAAGGGCTTTTCCCAAGCCAGCGAAAGGGCTTTAGCCGCATTGAGGCCGATAAGGAGCGGCCCAATCAAGCCTGGCCCCTTAGCGACAGCAATCAGGTCAATCTGCTTTGGGGTGACTTGGGCAGTTTCTAAGGCTTCTTGAATAGTTGGTATGACCATATCGACATGCTGGCGGGCAGCCATTTCTGGGAATACTCCACCAAATTTTCGGTGTAGGGGGCTCTGAGATGAAATGACGTTAGATAAGATGGTGATTCCATCTTTAACCACTGCTACAGCAGTCTCATCGCAAGTTGTTTCAATACCAAGGGTCAACATAGGGCATCAGTATAGCAAAAAAAAACATGAGAGAAAACTCCCATGTTTTTTTACAGGTCTCAAACCGGATTTACAGGTTTAATCCTGCTTCTTCTAGCCACCTCTGCTCGACTTCAGTGGCATTAAAGTGCATTAAATCGGGCCAGCAGCCATCTCGTAGGCACTGTGCGGTATCGGCAATGCTTTTCCTGACTCTCATGAGTTCGCCCATGACTTCCTTTGTCCCTTGTAGGATAAAGTGTTGTTCAAGGGTGTATGTTCTTTCAAAATCTCCAGGCCTTACTGGGCAGACTTCTAGAGGGGATGGCTTTGGAAAATCAAACCATAACGGCTGTCTATTGTCGATTTTCGCAGTTGTAAATGGGCTTAAGAGTTCATTGCGGAAATAGACGGCAGCACAAAGGGCGACTGCGCCAACGACCGCTAGGGCGATCTTTTCCTTGTTCTCGAAGGCGATTTCCCCCCATCCCTTGGTGGGTGTTATTCCTGGTTCTTGAATAGGTTCAGGTTTGCTTTCCTCTTGCACTTCTTGAATTGGGGGTGTTGAGTCGCTGAAAAAATCTGCAAAACTTGGAAGCCATGAATTAATTTCTATAGGCATTATTACCTCTGGGTTAATTTTTGCGGCATTATTATAAATGTATGATGAATAAAATAGAAGTTATAAAAAAGCATGAGAGAAAATTCTCTCATGCTTATAATAATCTTTATTAAAAGATTGTTGGATAACTGCGACTTAAGCCGTTTGAGTCGAGTTACCTGGAAGGATGTTAGGAACCCAGTTCCATACTGTCGTAGCCGCTGAACCAATCTTGCCAGCACTATAGGTGGCTGCTGAAGCAACTGCACCAGCACCGTAGCTGACCCCAGTTTTAACACCAGAAACAGCAGTTTCACCTGCATTGTAAAGGCTATTGTATGTCCCCTCAACGTTCTCTTTGACACCGCTTCCGAATGTTGAGAAACCAGCAGAAACTCCATTAAGAGCTGGACGTCCTAGGAAGTACATTGCTGCAGCACCGAGGGCGATTTTCCCTTTGTGGTTCCAGATGAACTGAGCAGCTGGTCCTTTGTTGTTCCAAAGGAAGTTAACAACAGCTTTAGCTTTTTCTTTAGCAATCTGTGTTCTTGTTGGAGCTGGAGCTACAGGCTCTGGAGTAGGAGCAGGAGCTGGCTCTTCTTTTTTAACTTCAGGTGTTGCATACCCTAATGTTCCTTTAAGAGCTTCAACTGTTGCGCGACCGGCTAATTTAGTCGACTCGGCAAAGAAGCTAACTGGACGGGCTGTAATAGGATAAAGTATTGATGTAAGAACTGTGAAAGCAGCTCTAACAACTGTTTCAATTGTAGCGATTGCAGCAAGAGTTAAGTTAACTGGAAATCTTGTTACAACTTTCGCTGTATCTTTCATGAAACCATCTGTTCTTTTACCTTCGTTGTCTCTATTGACTGTAAGGTAATTCTGAGCGCCGTTAACGAGTGACGCTGTGCTAAGACGTGTGTCTTGTTCTGAAAATTGTATAGGCATTTTATCTCCTGGGTATAATAATTATTAAGCTTTTTTAATAACTAATGGTTATTGGAATAAAGCAATACTTAAGATGTTAGCAAATCCAGATTTAATTAGTCAATTATTAAAACTTGTTTATGTAGGAGGTAATATTTTACTTGATTAGTTCTGATGCGGCTTGGCTGTCGAGGATCCAGAGAGCTTTGCTGTTTTTGGTTCCAATCAGCTGAATGGGATACCGTTCAAATTGTTCTTTAGATCTAAAAACTTCTTTAACGGTCTCTTTTTTTGAGGCGCCAAGGACGTAGATCACGATATTTTGGGCCGCATTGATCGCTTCGTACGTGAGGGTCATGCGCCAAGTATTTTTTTGTGGTACATAGTTGGCGACGACAATTCGATTTTTTACTTTTAAAGCTTCTGTTTGGGGAAAAAGGGAGGCGGTATGGCCATCTTCCCCCATCCCTAAAATGACTAAGTCCAGCCGCCGGTCTTCTAAAACGGTTTTGAGTGTTGTCTCGTATGCTAGGGCGTTAATTTCAATTTTTTCTTCGGCCTTCATCCTAAAGATTTGCTCTTTGGGGATCGGCATCTTGGCAAGTCCCGCATCCATTGCCATTTTAAAGTTGCTTTCGGGGTCTGTCGGAGGGACGCTTCTTTCATCGCCCCAGAAGAGCCACACTTTTTTCCAATCGATTTTATCGTTGTAGGGGGCTGAGGTGAGGAGTTTAATGACGGCCTTTGGAGTGCTTCCACCCGAAAGGGCGACGTAAAAGGCTCCATGATCTTCGATTGCTCGTCTACAAGTTGTGATAAAATGGCGTACACAGACGTCGATGGTTTCGGTCTCATCTCCTGGCACCAGTAGATCGCGACGCTCGTCCCAGGAATGGAGTTTAAAACTTCCGATTTTCACCTTAAGCGTACTCCTTGTGCTCTTTAATTTGTTTGAGTAGGCGCAGGTAATGGCTGCTGGTTCCTCGATGACAGATTTCTTTGACAAGCGATTGTCCCGCTTCATCTTTTGGGAAGAGGTATTGAAGGGGGATGTCACATTTCTCAAGCGTCGAGAAGCGAAGGTGCACTCTGTGGGGTGTGGCGAGGTCTCGACCGAAAGAGAAATGGCATTGATCGGCTGTATGAATGTCTACAGACAGGATCGCCCCCCCTTTTAGATCATGGTGTTGTTCTTGATAGAGGTTGATAAGGACTTTGCCAGTTTGACTTTGATAATTTAGCGAAGTTTTTCGGCCGTCACTGTTGATTTTTTCCAGCTTCCAATTCAACTGGGAGGTGATCCAGCCTTGTAAGAGGAGGGCTTGGACTTGAGTGTGAGTAGGAAAAGGGGGGGCGGCACTGTTGTAGACAATTTCGATTTGGTTGCAATTTTGCAAATGGGCGAAGTTCTCTTGTGGATAAAAGGTGGAGGTAAGCAATTTTCGCCAATTTTCGGTTCGGGCCCAGTTGAGGTCGGCGACGTCGAATTTATATTTGGTCTCAAGATCGATCAGAGTTTTTGCAAATTGCGAAAGATGCTCTGCCCCTTCTGAGTCGAAAATCATCCGGGTAGCCAGTTGCTTGAGTTCAGTAAAAAGGTTAGACGAGAGGGAAGGATCTTCAGCCCAGATGACGTAGATCGGAAGATCTGGAAGAATATTGGGCAAAATGACGAAGGGGACACGATCTTGATAGTTTCCTGCGACTTCGATTTCGATAAAATCGCACACAGTCCCTTCATCCCCGATCGGTTGTACGGAAACATTGCTTTTGAGATATTCGGCCCCTTTGTCGGTATCTAGGGTGATGAGAATGACGCGTGAGGGGAATTTTTGGATGACTGTTTGCGAGATGGTTTTGATGTAGCTTGCGCGGCCTGTTTTTTTGGTGAAGAAGATCAAGTTAAATAGAGAGGCCCGGATTTTATTACTCCCTTCAAGGGAGTCCCAAATGCGCTCGAGTTCATTTTCAATTGTCGCTGTCATGTTAGAGAAGTCTCCATTTGCGCCCATCTCTTGCGATCATTGCTTCAGCTTCTTCTGGCCCCCAGGTGCCAGAGGCGTAGTTGGGGAATTTACCAGGGGGTGTCTTTGCCCAGTTATTTAGTAGGGGGGTGAAGAGGTTCCATGAGCTGAAAACTTCATCCTCGCGGGCGAATAGGGTGCTATCGCCTGACATGCAATCTAGAATCAGCCGTTCGTAGGCTTCTGGTGGCGATGTCCCAAAATAGGAGCCGTAGCGGAAGTCCATTTTTACAGGTTGAATGGGGTTAGCAGGGCCTGGGACTTTGCAGTTGATTTTAAGTGAGGTTCCTTCGTCGGGTTGGATCCGGATAGCGAGTACATTTGGCTCGTTTTGATGCTGATTTTGTTGGAAGAGAACGGCAGGGGGATGTTTGAACTGGATGGCAATTTCAGAAGCTCTTTTGGGTAGTCTCTTACCGCTACGTAAATAGAATGGAACCCCATCCCAGCGCCAATTGTCGATAAATAGCCGCAAGGCGACAAAGGTCTCTACATTGGAATTTGGATTGACATTAGCCTCTTCTCGGTAGCTCTTCACTTGCTCTCCATTGACAAATCCTTTTCCATATTGTCCACGGACTATAGAGGTTTTAAAATCCTCTTCGGTGAAGGGGCGGATTGCTTGCAGGACTTTAACTTTTTCATCGCGGATTTCTTTGGCGCTGAGGTTAATGGGCGGCTCCATTGCGACAAGGGAAAGCAGCTGCATCATATGGTTTTGGACAATATCTCGCAAAAGGCCCGCTTCTTCCCAAAAGGCGCCTCGGGTGCCAATGCCGATCTCTTCACCCACGGTGATTTGAACGTGGTCGATATAACGGTTATTCCAGAGGGATTCAAAGAGCGAATTGGCAAAGCGAAAGACCATCAGGTTTTGTACGGTCTCTTTCCCCAGATAATGGTCGATACGGTAAATTTGTCTTTCAGCCATAAATTTGAGGAGCTCATCTTGCAGAGCATGGGCAGAATCCAAATCATGTCCAAAGGGTTTTTCGATGATGACTCGTGACCATTTGTCTTTTACAGAGCGGGCATCATAGATGAGCCCTGCCTTGTGGAGCTGCTCAGCAATAGTTGTGAAAAAACTTGGTTGAGTAGAAAGGTAATAAACCCGATTGCCTCTTGTTCCGATGCGGCTATCGAGCTCGGCTAAAAATGTTTGGAGTGCTTGGTAGCCGCTCGGTTCATGGAATTCTGATTTGTGATAGAAAATTTGCTGTTCAAAATTCTTCCAGACAGTCTCGTCGACAGGTTTTACTCTTGAAAATTTGTTGATCGCCTCTTTCATCTCCTGCCGAAATTGCTCATGCGTTTTGTCACGCCGGGCAAAACCAACGACGGCAAATTGGCTTGGGAGTTGACCCTCGCGGGCCAAATTGTAGATAGCCGGCAAGAGTTTTCGGGCTGTCAAATCACCTGTTGCTCCAAAGATCACAAGGATGCACGGATCTACAAAGCGCGATGAAATTCCTGGTTCTTCAAGTGGATGGGGAGCCATAAATTCCTTTTTTTCATTACATAAAAGCACTTAACGGTTTTTGACGCAAGGGGAGGATTTCAAACTCGCTTCAGTGGGCAAATTCGATGATTTTGATCTCAGCACCTTCCCCCTCGCAAGTCGCCTATCCGGGTATATACCCGGATAGGCGACTTGCGAGGGGGAAGGTGCTGAGATCAAAAGGGCGGATTTGCACCTGAATTGGAGTTTTGAAATCTCCCCCTGGGACTGTCGAGATAGGACTGTAAAATAGCCCCTGCAGCCATCGCGTCGATATATAGGACCCGTTTTTTTCGGCGCATTTCGGCCTCTTTAAGGGTACGCTCCACCTGAGCGGTCGTCAGTCTTTCGTCCCATAACACGACTTTTTTCCCTGAGAGTTCCTCCAGAATGAGGGCTAGTTCTCGGACAATTTTCGATCCTGGACTCTCTTTTCCATTCATCAACAAGGGGAGGCCGATGACGAAGGTTTCGATTGGTTCATAGGGAGCAAATTCATTCAGAATGGCAGCAGCTGTATCGCGGAGGTTTTTTTTTGTGGCGATCGCTTTTAGTGGAGATGCGAGGATTTTTCCAGGATCGGAAGCAGCTAGGCCGATTCGGGCGTTTCCATAATCAATTCCGACAATTCTCATTTGGCCCGACTTGCAGCTGAGGCGATAAAGTCGCGGAAAAGGGGATGAGGATCGGTTGGCTTCGATTTGAACTCTGGATGGTACTGGACCCCGAGCATCCAAGGATGATCCTTGATTTCGGCAATTTCACAGAGGACGTCGTTTTCCATAACGCCCGTTAAAATTAGTCCATTATCTTCACATTGCTGTTTATAGAGATTGTTGAATTCGTAACGGTGCCGGTGCCTTTCAGATATGGTCTCTTTCCCATAGGCGGCGTGCGCCTTGCTCCCCTTGCGTAGCGAGCAGTTGAAGGCCCCCAGGCGCATTGTACCGCCCAGATTTTTCACATCGCGCTGCTCGCTAAGTAGCGAGATCACCGGATGGGGTGTTTTCTGATCCATTTCGGTGCTATTGGCATCTTGGAGTTTGAGGACATGACGGGCAAATTCAACGCAGAGCACCTGCATCCCAAGGCATAATCCAAAGTAGGGGATTTTGTTTTCTCTACAGTGTTTGGCAGTCAAAATTTTTCCCATCCAGCCTCTTTCGCCAAAGCCTCCGGGGACCAGATAGCCGTGGCAATTGCCGATATTGACTTTGCCATCTTCAATGACTTTGTCCGATTCGTAGGTTTCGATTTCGAGCTCAACATCATTAGCTGTCGCGGCATGTTGCAGCGCTTCGAAAACCGATTTGTAGGCATCTTTGTGCTCTAAATATTTTCCGACGATGCCGATTTTGACCCTCTTTTTTGGATTGCGCATCCGCTCAAGCATTGCGCTCCATTTAGACAGATCGGCCTTTGCCTTAGGAAGTCCTAGAGCATCGCAAATTTTTTGATCAAGTTCTTGCTTATGTAGAGATAGCGGCACTTCGTAGATGCTAAATTCCACATCAGCCTGGTCAATCACCGCCTCTTTTGGGACGCTGCAGTGGATGCTGATTTTATCTTTCACCTCTTCAGAAAGGCTATTTTCACAGCGGCAAAACAGGAAGTCGGGGATAATTCCGATTTGTCGCAATACCATTACAGAGTGCTGCGTCGGCTTGGTTTTAATCTCGCCAGCGGCTTTTAAAAAGGGGACATAGGTTAAATGGATATTGATGCAATCACGAGGTCTTTCGTGTCGAAATTGACGGATTGCCTCAAGGAAGGGGAGCGACTCAATATCGCCTGCTGTTCCGCCGATTTCGACGAGGACAACATCGGTGCCAATCTGCTGATTGGAGGCATTGATGATCCGCTGCTTAATTTCATCGGTAATATGGGGCACAACCTGTACAGTTTTGCCAAGGTAATCGCCCCGGCGTTCTCTTTTGATGACCGCTTCATAAATCTGACCTGAGGTCGCATTTGAAAGGCGACAGAGAGGGGAGTTAGAATAGCGATAATAGTGGCCAAGATCCAGATCGGTCTCGGCGCCATCATCGGTCACATAGACTTCTCCGTGTTGAAAGGGGTTCATTGTCCCAGGGTCGACATTCAAATAGGGATCGAGCTTGAGAAGAGCAGTCTTCAAACCGCGAGCCTCAAGGAGCATCGCAATCGAAGCAGATGTAAGACCTTTACCGAGTGAGGAGACAACCCCTCCAGTAATAAAAATATATTTTGGTGCCATAATGACCTGCCTCCAAGTCTACGATGATATTTCCGCAGCTCTGAAGTCGATTTTTGAAGACAATGTGTAAGTCACATGGCTGAAAAAATCGGCTTCGGAGATCCCAAAAATGGCGGAAATAAAATTCTTTCTCAAATACAGGATACCCTCGTAGGCGGAAAAAATCAACGCAAAGACGCAAAATCGCTTGCCCAATTTCACTCAAAATTGATAATTGGGTTATCTAACAATGGGTTTTAATGGCTGTTTCCCTATTTCAAATATTTTCTGTAGGTATCGGTCCCTCTAGTTCCCATACTGTCGGGCCCATGCGCGCCGCCTATCAATTCATTTCAGATATCGAAAATAATGGCCGTCTCAATGAAGTTGCCAACATCCGAGTCGAACTTTTCGGCTCTCTTGCGATGACTGGCGAAGGGCACAAAACCGATATCGCCGTTTTGCTTGGGCTTGAAGGGGAGCGGCCGAGCGAGTGTGATCCTGCTGCGGTCGAACATCGGGTCAATTTCATCATCAGTAATTGTACAATCAATCTTCTAAACAAACGGATGATCTCCTTCCATAAAGAGACCGACCTTCTTTTCCACAAAGGACGTCGCCTTCCCTACCATTCCAACGCGATGCGCTTCAAAGCTTTTGATGAACATGGGGCTGAACTCTACAAACAGATTTTCTATTCTGTCGGCGGGGGATTCATCCTCGATCACGAGCAGATTTTTGCTTCGGGAAATGATCCCGAAGAGGCTCAAGTTCCTTATCCGTTTACATCCTGTGAAGAGTTGCTTGCCCATTGTCGCCATGAGGGAAAAACCATTTCAGAGATCATGCTCGAAAATGAAAAGACATGGCGCACCGAAGTTCAAATTCGCAGTGGAATCCTCCATATTTGGAAAGTGATGCAAGCCGCTGTCAAACGGGGCTGTGAAACACAAGGCATTCTTCCAGGTGGCCTTGGCATCAAACGGCGTGCCTACGATCTTCTAAGAAAGCTCGAGCATACTCCTAACGATCATTCTTCTGTTTTTGATTGGGTGAGCCTTTTTGCCCTCGCAGTTAATGAAGAAAATGCTGCTGGTGGGCGGATCGTCACGGCTCCCACAAACGGGGCCTCTGGCGTGATTCCAGCTGTTGTCCACTACTACATGAAATTTTGCGATCGGGCCAATGACGATGGTGTTGTCGATTTCTTTCTCACCGCCGCAGCGATTGGCGTTCTCTACAAAGAAGGGGCCTCCTTTTCTGCTGCCGAAATGGGGTGCCAAGGGGAAGTTGGGGTCGCTTGTTCGATGGCAGCGGCGGGTCTTGCAGCAGCACTTGGCGCCACCAACGGACAAATCGAAAATGCTGCTGAAATTGGAATGGAGCACAACTTAGGGCTGACTTGCGATCCGATCGCTGGCCTTGTCCAAGTTCCCTGTATCGAGCGCAACACGATGGGGGCTCTGAAAGCGATCAACGCATGCCGTCTTGCGATGCATGGCGACGGGGAGCACCGAGTTTCTCTGGATCAAGTGATCAAAGCGATGTACCAAACAGGCCTCGACATGAAATATGAGTATAAAGAGACCTCCGAAGGGGGCCTTGCCCTCTATGTCCCTGTCAATGTGCCTGAGTGTTAGAGTTCCGATATGAATGAGAAGTTTGATTTTGATGAAGCTATGAGACTGTTAACGGATTTGGTTTCGTCGCTTTTTTGAAGATTTTTGGCAAATTTCCGCTTCATTTGTTGGGGGTAATATACGCCAGTTGATATAACCCCCAACAAACGAAGAGAAAATTGGCTCAAAAGGACCCTAATCTTGACTGACATCTGGTTTTAGTACAGCTTCTTAGAAATCAAATTGCGCTTTGACCGTCAGCCCTTGGTAGTAGAACTCCCTATGGGTCAACCCTAAGGTATAAGTATATGATGTGATGAAATTGGTCATCATATCGTAGGCGATCAATAAATCGATGTGGTAGTCGCAACCACATAAATAGGTGCCCCATCCGAGCCCAATCCCACCTTCATAGAAGAGTTGTGTAGTATAGTGAAATCTGGGGTCTTTCTCTACGTTTGAAAGCGGTGGAATATTCCCGAAAGGAGTTGTTATACCGGGGAAATTCGTTGTTCCATGATAGCGAGTAAATCGGGAATAGGGTGCCCAAATCCCAGCTTTGCCATAGAGGTAGGTCCCAAACCCGATAAGCCCTTTAATCTGCGCAAGAACATAGGGGCCAATTCCCCAGATACTTGATTTTGTCTTTTGAGTTCCTTGAAGTCCAGTGGTAAGATTATAGGTTAGATCGGAATGGAGAGAAGACCACCACGATTTTAATCCAACATCTGCATCGATAATCAATCTTTGAGCTAAATAAAAGGGACGACCAATTGTGGCCTGTAGGTAATCGAGATGAAATCGCAGATCAGATCTTAGGGAAGAGGCTGGAGAAAAAAAGAGTAGAGCTGGGTCAAATGCCACAAGGAAATCTCGCGGGAGAATAAAGCCATTTGGCGAGGTATTAAAAAAATTGGACGATTTTGCGTGAAGCCAAGTGTACTCGAGGTTGAAATTCCAGTTGTCAAATTCGGCAAAACCAATTCCAGCGGACACTTTAAAGCCTGGTTTATAGCCTTGATGGTGAACGAGAACCGTTTGGCGGTTTTCGAGAAAATCTGCAGCGGGCTCCGTTTTGGTTCCAACAGCACATGCGCTATCAGAATTGAGCTCCCAATAGAGAAACTCTCCCGCTACAGAAATGTCTGTGTTGCAATTGTCAAAAGTGTATTGAGCTGGCCAAAAATATCCGACAGGAACCTGGCAAGACTCAATGGGATCTGGCGGAAGCATAGGGCAACAATCTGCAGAATCATTTAGCCCCTCAGAGTAACCTATTATCGGCAGACTTGCTGCCACTAACACCAAAGATTTCTTCAACATATTTGCTCCAAAGTTGCTCTACTTAAAAATCGATCCGTCCACCAATGGCAAAACCATGAACGCTATAATTGGAAAGGTTCATCCCATCAAAGCCTACAGGGGTTAAAGCGACACTATAATTAAAGATGTGCTGGAAGAGGAAATTGTAGGTGACGTAGAGATCAAGGTGGTAGCGGTCACAGAAAAAATAATTGCCCCAACCGATCCCAATTAAACCATTATGAAACGCTTGAAGGTGGGAGGAATGTTCTTTTTGTTCAACAGTGGCGTTGGCAAGAGGAAACAAGGCCTGAGGAAAGAAGCCTGTAGAAAATGCATGATAGCAGCTGCCATACATTAGAGAGAGGTCGATCTCTAGAAGTGCTTTGAAACGGCAGGGTAAGAGTCCAACTGCATGAAAGCCCAGCTTTGGGCCTACAGCCCACGTTTTATGGCTAGCTCTTGATACACCATTCGATGTCAAACCAGCATTTACAGGGGGCGGAGGATTTAGCGCTGTACAAGTGAATTTATACACTTGGCTTGTCCATAATCCCAGGACACCGTAGTTGAGATTCAGAATGATCCTCTGACTAAAATAGACTGGTTTGTGTATGGATATTATCGCATAGTCAAGATCAAGATGAAGAGAGGAGTCTACACTTTGAAAAAAAAGTCTGGGCTGACCAAATGCTGGGGTTAAGATCAATCCAGCATTATAGTTAACCACAATGCCTCTCCCATCTTGAGAATTAAAATGGGTGGTCGTATGAGGGTGGTATCTGAGGTAGGTCATCTCTAAAACAGCAGACTCCAGATTAGCACCTACAGCAACCCGAAAACCTGGTCGGTAGGGGGCCTTTTGGAACTTGTAGTTTAATTCGGAGAGGTCAAAGGCAATTTCCGATCCTGTGTTCACATAATTGTCGACATTAGAGCTGAAGTAAAGGAATTCCCCCTTAGCAAAGATATCCCAGCTATCACAGGGTGTAATGGTCGCTGGATAGGGATAAATCGGATCGATGCAGCAGGAATCAAGGGGATTGCCGACGATAACATGAGTATCGCAGCATTGTAGTCCATTTTCTTGTGCCAACAGGGAAAAAGAGAGCATCTGCGCTGCCCCTAACCCGATTAATGATCTTACGATACCCTTTTTTAACATTTCCTCTCCCATAGCGTTAAAAATCGAATTGTCCACGTACTGTCAGTCCCATTAAAACAACCGCTCCGTTGCCAAACATCGGTCCGTTTAAAAAGTCTAATTTCGAAACATCTCCCATGAAATCATAGGTGACAGAAAAGTTCGTATGATAACGGTTTTGGCAAAAATAACTGCCCCATCCGATCCCCAATCCTCCCTTAGCGAAAATATCCAAATGTCTGATGTGCATTTTTTGACTAGTGACGGGACTAGCTAGAGAAACAGCTGCTGGAGTTGCCCGGAATGTTGCGCTTCTTTGATAAGCATACAAAAGAGCCACATCTGCTTTACCAATTAAGCTAAATCCCCAGCACATCAGCCAATAACCATCAAACCCTGCATCGACACCAATTGACGTGTATTTCAGTGTCGATGTGGCCCTGTCAGTCAGTCCGGTGAAGCCGGTAAGTTCTTGAGAGCTTGTCGCACTTCTCCTTAGCCATTTTAAGCCTAGGAAAGGACTCAGAATCACTCTTTGCCCCAGATAATTTGCCCTTTGGACATTAATGCCAACGACATCGTAGTGATAGCTGATCTTACTCCTGATAAAGTTATACAAAAACTGAAATTGCGGGAGAAAGACGATGGTAGAAGTGATCGAGCCGGGGAAATCCTCAGAATAGGTCTTTGAGAAGTTGTGGTGATACCAGGTGTAGTCAGCGTTGAATGCCCAATCATCAAAACAGTGAGCAATCATCCCGATTCCGACTCTAAATGCTGGACGAAAACCGAGTGTTGGAGAGTGCATGAATTGAGGAGCTGAAGGGGCGTTGAATGGATTAGGAGGAAGGGAGACGGTCACATAAGTTGCGCTTCGAAAGGGTCTCCAATAGAGAAATTCCCCAAAAGCATACAGATCCCACCCGCAGTTGAGTTGTACACCCGCATATTGAGAATATCCTGCACAGCCGTCATAGATTGGTTCGTCAGGAGTGTATTCGGGCATGCAACAATCTTCAGCATGTACTAAGACAGAAGCCAGTGTTAGTAGGATGAGTGTCTTTTTCATAGTCTATCCTCAAATGGAAAAAAATTAGCATGACTATCTAGTAGTTGACGATTATTTGCAACAATTTTGTATCTCCGATATCCTGAAGACTTTTGGAGGACTTCCATTATGAATCGTCAAATGAGCCGGTTGCAGAAACTACGCGCAGAATATAGGCCAGGACTTCCTAAAATCTTGCGCAACTTACATCACGTCCGCTTTGAAAAAGGGGGGCCAACTTCATCTGTCGCTGATCAAGAGGATATCCGAAAAGAATTCCCGCAAACATTTGGTCGCCCCATTTTAAATGGCAAAGAGGGAGAGGTGAGAAAGTGCTCTGCATTGAAAGTGGGCGTCGTCTTTTCGGGCGGGCAGGCGGCTGGGGGGCATAATGTCATTTCCGGACTCTTTGACGCGTTAAAGATTCTCAATCCAGAAAGCAGTCTGATGGGCTTTTTGGGAGGGCCTAGCGGGATTGTCGAGAATCGGACTATCGAGATTACTCAAGAGGTGATCGCTCCCTATCGGAATCAAGGGGGATTTGATCTCATCGGCTCTGGTCGCACAAAAATTGAGACCGAGGAGCAACTTGCGGCATCACTCAAAACAGCACAAGCGCATGCGCTCGATGGACTTGTAGTTGTCGGAGGGGATGATTCCAATACGAATGCGGCGATTTTGGCAGAGTTTTTCTTGAAGCATGGGTGCAAAACCGCTGTGATCGGTGTGCCGAAAACCATCGACGGAGATCTGAAAAATGACTATATCCCGATTTCTTTTGGCTTTGACACAGCTGCAAAGACCTATTCCGAAATGATTGGCAATATCGAAAGAGACGCTCTATCGGCCAAAAAGTATTATCATTTCATCAAGCTGATGGGGCGATCTGCATCCCACATTACCCTTGAATGTGCGCTCGCGTCTCACCCGAACGTCGCGCTCATTGGAGAAGAAGTTGCCGCAAAGAAAATGACATTGGCCGAAGTGACAAAAGAACTTACCGATGTGATCGAAAAACGGGCGAAAAAAGGGAAGAACTACGGGGTGATTTTGGTGCCGGAAGGGTTGATCGAATTTATCCCAGAGGTCAAAACCCTTATCGCAGAATTAAATAACTTGGTGGCAAAAGGGGAAGATGAACATAAGTTAACTGGCGAGGCAAAAAGTTGCTTTCAGTCCCTTCCAGAAGAGATTCAAAAGCAACTCCTCCTCGATCGAGATCCCCACGGCAATGTGCAGGTATCCCAGATTGAGACAGAAAAGATGCTCATCAGTGCCGTGAAAAAAGAGCTTGCGCTAAGAGGCTCGAAAGCGAAATTTTCGGCCCTCAGCCACTTTTTTGGGTACGAGGGGAGAGCTGGCTTTCCATCAAATTTCGATACCCGGTATTGCTATGCTTTAGGCCATACCGCTGCGCTACTTGTCGAGGAGAAGATGACCGGGTATATCACTTGCGTAGGAGATCTTCACCGACCGATCGAGAATTGGACGATCGCTGGGTTACCTCTGACCATGTTGATGAACATGGAAATGAGGAAAGGGAAGAAGAAGCCGGTCATTCAAAAAGCGCTGGTTAACCTTAAGGGTAAGGCATTTGAATTTTTTAGACAGAATCGGGCCGGGTGGGCCTTAGAGGATGCCTATCGCTATCCTGGTCCAATTCAGTACTTTGGAGAGACAGATTTAGTCGATATAGTTCCAATTTCAATGCAATTAGAATTGTCATAATTTCATTTCTAATAATTCCAATTAATGTTAATAATAAAATATGGAATTAAATAAATCGAGAAAGGTTGCTGGGCGTTATATTAACCCCCACATCGGCAACATTCGGCGTAAGACCAAAGATTTCCTGCTATGGTCGCTTGGATTTTTTCGCGATCATCCGTTCGAACTGGTGCCCGAAGGGTTTACTTATCCCATTCCCCATCGAGAGCATGATCCTAATCAGCCCTGGGCCATGTGGATTGGTCACAGCACCTATTTGATCTCCATTGGCGGTGTCCATTTGCTCACCGATCCGATTTGGAGTAAACGGTGTTCCCCAGTACCCTTTTTCGGCCCTAAGAGGAAAACAGCGCCACCGCTGAAGATCAGTCAACTCCCCAAGATCGATTATGTCTTAATTAGCCACGATCACTATGATCACCTCGATCGACGGACCGTCGAGCGGTTGCGTCGCCGCTTTCCCCATATCTTGTGGATTGTGCCAAAGGGGGTGAAGAAGTGGTTTGAGAAACGGGGGATCAAGCAAGTTGTCGAACTTGACTGGTGGGAAGAGGCCTATATTGAGGGGGCTTTCAAGGTTTCGGCAGTCCCGACGCAACATTTTTCTGGAAGAACGACCCCCCACGCGAATCGTACCTTATGGCTTGGATATGTTTTCGAAGAGCTTAACACCAAAAAAACGTTCTATTTCGTGGGAGACACAGGATATAACCCCTATGATTTCAAGGCGATCGGAGCGAGATTTCCCAAAATCGATTTGAGTTTGATTCCGATTGGGGCCTATTCTCCGCGCCAATTCATGTCGACGGTCCATATCGAACCGAAAGATGCGGTCCATATCCACAAAGATGTGGGGTCAAAATTCAGTTTGGGGATGCATTGGAAGACCTTCCGCCTTTCGGAAGAGCCCCAAGAGCAGCCTCCCTATGACCTGCTCAAAGCTCTTAAGGCCCAAAACATCGATCCAAAGACTTTTTTAGCCCCGGACCCCGGGATAAAAATCAATTGGTAGCCTATAATAGAGAGGATGTACCTCTTTTTCAAAGTCAAAATTTATGAGTGGCTCGAGCAGCGCCGTGTCGCGAAAGTATTTTATCATAACGACCGGTTTAAAGAGCGGGATTTGGCCTTGCTCTGCGAATATCGGAGCAAAAACCCTTATCAAATCAGCAAAGAGTTTCTGAAAACTCACTGCTATGGAGAGACCCCACTAACCAGCGTGGCCCACATCGTGAAAGAATGTGGCCTGAGCTCTGCAGATACCCTGATCGAAATGGGAGCTGGAAGAGGCAGGGCCTCGCTATTTTTAGCCGAATACGTAGGATGCCGGGTGATTGCGTACGAGCAAATTCCCGCTTTTGTCGAAAAATTTCCCTCATCGCCGAATATAAAAATCCTATCACAGGATATGTTTTCGGGTGATTTCTCTAAAGGAACTGCTATCTATCTCTATGGGACAATGCTCACAGACCAAGAAATCCAAAAACTCTGCACCCTATTCCCTCCTAAGGTCAAAATTATTACTGTCAGTTATCCACTCAGCGATTATAGTGACCACTATGTGGTTAAGAAAGTCTTCACGGTCAAGTTTCCGTGGGGAAAAACAGAGGGGTATTGGAATGAGCGAACTAGCTAAGAAAAAATGTGTTCCTTGCACAGTGGGCACGCCTCCACTGAAAGGGAAAGAGTTGCAAGCTTTTTTCAATGAGCTCGAAGAGGGATGGAGGCTTATTGAAGAGTCAAGGTTGGAGAAGAGCTATAAATTCAAAGATTTTAAAGGTGCGCTAGCCTTTGTCAACGACTTAGGCAAAATTGCCGAGGAGCAAGGACACCATCCTGATATCGAGCTTTCTTGGGGCAAAGTCAAAGTAGTCCTCTGGACTCACAAAATCCACGGTCTTTCTGAAAGTGACTTTGTAATGGCGGCCAAATGCGATGTTGCCTTTACGTCAAGAGTTAAATAAGCTTGTGCCAGATGGCCTGGAGCAGGGCATAGGAAAGATAGCCATCGCGGCAATAGACTTTTGTTTTGACCCCTTTGATATCGATGATGATGTACCCCTTAAGGAAGGCTTCGCGGATTTCATCGAGTGATAAGTCGATATTGAGCGCGATTGCCTCACTTTGATCCTGGTGCCGCTCTTTTCTCTCCTGAATTTTGCCATAAAAAACCGGAATTGTCGCCGACAAAATGCCGGTATCAGGTGTAAAATTTCCAAGCAGAATGAATTCTTTTGCTACACATCCTGTTTCCTCTTTTAATTCCCTTGCTGCAGATTCTTGAATGCTCTCTTTATCTTTGCATCCTCCCCGTGGAAGTTCCATTTCCCAAGTACGTGTCGCATGGCGAAAGTTGATGTTAAGAACAATTTTTTTGTTTTCTAGAACAGGGAGTACGACTACTCCGCATACGCCATTGAGTCCTCCCTTCCAAATGATCCGATCGTAGACTCCCGGAATTCCCCCGGGAAAGGTGACTGCATCACGGACCCAAATCAGATAATGATCTTCGGCAATAATCCCCACACGGCTATATTTTTCCGCATTGGCTTTGGAATAGCCCATTCGAACATAACGTTGACAGCATTGCTTTTCGATCAGTTTGATTTCCTCTGGAGAGGTGGCGATTTCAATTTCTCCTTGCTTCCAGCTTCCATGCCGGCCAAGGGTTTCTGTAAATTGATGGAGTATTTTATTATAATCAGCATCTGCAAAAAGGAAAGAAGAGAGTATAAGAAAAAGAGCGAGTGCCTTCATCATATGGAGACATTTTGCATAAGAGGGGACTTAAGATGCAAGAGGAAATACCATTAATCGGATTAGGAACCTATTTACTTCAAGGGAAAGAGTGCCGTAAAGCAGTCGAAATGGCCCTCGAGGTTGGATACCGGCATTTTGACACTGCTCTTGCCTACGAAAACCAGGAAGAAATTGGCAAAGCCATTAAGCGATTTGATCGGGAAGAACTTTTTATCACATCTAAATTTTTTCTCGATCGTCTCACTCATAAAGAGGGCTCAGTTGAGGAGATCTGTAACCAAGTGTTGAAGCAACTCAAGATCGATTATATCGATTTGCTCCTGATCCACTGGCCCGATCGGAGCTATCCGATGGAAGAAATTTTTGCCCAGCTTTGGAAAGAGGTCGAAAAAGGGAAAATCCGCTTCCCTGGGGTCTCCAACTTTACCGAGCACCATTTGCAAAATCTCTACGATGTAGGTCTCAAAGTTCCCTATAATCAGATTGAGCTTCATCCCTATTTAACGCAGAAGAAACTCCTCAATTTTTGCGATTTAAATAGGACTCGGGTCGTGGCCTATCGCTCCTTTGGAAAAGGGGCCCTGCTGAAAGACCCGACCCTGCAGGCAATTGGGAGCAAGCACGGCAAGACGGCGGGTCAGGTGATTTTACGTTGGCTGATCCAGCAGAACATTCCGGTAATCCCTAAGGGGACATCGGAAGAGCATCTTCGAGAAAATTTCAATGTCTTTGATTTTAAGTTAGATGCATCTGAAATACTCACAATTGATCAGCTCGATCGAGATCTCCGTTATTGCGATACTAATTGGAGCGATTTTAATTATTAAATAATTAAAAATAATTAGATTAAATTCGGGTTTCAAATTAATTGTTACGAATAATATTTTCTGTGTTATTATGAAGTTATAAGAATGCTTCGTCTAAACCGAGTTTATCTCGCTTTAGATAACTCAAGGTACCATTGCCTCTAATAGAGGTAGAAGATAGTAGGTCGTGTGTCATTCACAGCCTATCGTCAAACTGGCTTGAGCAACGGAAGCATCTCTTAGCCTTCTCATCCCTTCTTCGGTAGATGTATCGATCAGGACCTTGAGGAGGTTTTTTTATGTTCGCGCAATTTTTGAAAATACTCGACCCGTTTTTTCATCTCCCGCTCAAACCCTCTCTCGACCGGTTCATAGAAGCTCGCCCTCTCAACTTCATCGGGAAAATAGTTCTGTCCAGAGAAAGCATTCTCTTCCTCATGGTCATACTGATACCCTTTGCCGTAGCCGAGCTCTTTCATTAGCTTGGTAGGGGAGTTGAGGATGATTTTTGGGGGATTATGCTGTGTGGTCTTGCTCGCCAGCTCTTTCGCTTTTCCAAAGGCGACATAGGCAGCGTTGCTTTTAGGGGCGAGGGCGAGATAGATGACTGCTTGGGCCAGAGCGAGCTCTCCTTCGGGCGAGCCGAGCTGCTGGTAGCTTTGCCAAGCATCTAAAGTGATTCTTAGGGCATCGGGATCGGCTAGGCCAACATCTTCTGATGCAGCCCGGATTAGCCGGCGGGCAATGAATTGGGCCGATTCCCCCCCTTCAAGCATTCTGGCCAGCCAGTAGAGAGAGGCGTCGGGATCGGAACCTCGAATCGATTTGTGGAGGGCAGAAATGAGGTTATAGTGCCCTTCGTCCCCTTTGTCATAGAGTGCAGGCCGTTTTTGGATCCACTCGACGAGATCATCTTTATCGATCGTTTTTCCTTCAGGGACTTGGGTGAGGTTTTCGATCATATTTAAGAGATGACGCCCATCTCCTTGGGCCATTTGGACCAGTGCGACTTTGGCGTCGCCTGTCAGGGGAAGGGGGCCATATCGATCCAACAATATTCTCAGATCTTCTTCGGTCAGCGGATTGAGGACGAGGGTTCGCATGCGAGAGAGGAGAGCGTTATTGAGCGAAAACGAGGGATTTTCAGTGGTGGCGCCGATTAAGGTGATTGTCCCATTTTCAACAAAGGGCAACAGGGCATCTTGTTGTGCCTTATTGAACCTATGGATTTCGTCGATAAAGATGATTAAGTTTCTTCGGAAAAGGGGGCTGTTTTGAGCATCTAAAATCGTTTTTTTGAGTTCTGTAACTCCGTGAAGGACGGCGCTAAAGAGACATAAATCGGCATCGAATGCTTTGGCGTACAGGCGGGCGAGGGTGGTTTTGCCACAGCCTGGGGGGCCCCATAGCAAGATCGAAAGGGGCCGTTTGCTCGCAATTGTACGGGTAATCCAACCATGCTCGGAGATGAGATGCCCCTGCCCAACCATCTCGTCGATCGATTTGGGACGGAGTCTTTCTGCTAAGGGAACCATAGGACATCATTTTAACACCTTTGCCGATTTAAATGCGCTCTTGGCGATCCGTATGCCGCGGGCCTGGGCCCCTTTGACAAGAACATCTTTTAGAGGATAGACAATTTTGCCTCTAGCATGTTGAATTTCAAGCTCTGGTTCGATATCTGAGGAGATATACTCAAGTTTCCCCCCTTCATCGATGTAGCGGTAGGGTTTGTCGAGGATGAATTTCTCGACAATGAACCGCTTAGCCCAGGCTTGGTTCGTCTCGGTGTTTTTATAGATGACGTTGATGACCGTGGTCTTGTCGGCCACTCCGACCCACACGGCCCCTTCGACAAATTGTTTTTCGGGAACGTTGATCACTTTATAGGTCCCATCTTTGAAGAAGACGAGCAGTTTATCAAAATTGGTACAGCTAAATTGAGTAGGTCCTGCAATTTTTGTGCCAACAAAGCCACTCTTGGGATCGTATCCTACTTTGATTTTTTTGGTCTCGATGGCCCGTCTGTCGATTTCTTCAATCGCTTTAATTTTGGTGCGGCGGGGGAAATTCTTCCCATATTTTTCGATCAGTTTTTTCAGGTAATTGATCGTGAATTTTTTGACGTTTTTCAGTTGCTTTTCAACTTCGGCTAAGTTCTCTTCAAGTAGAGTGATCTCATCCTTATTTTTGTCGATGTCAAAACGGGAAATGCGACGGATCGGGATGAGCAGCAGCTTCTCTCTGTCATCGTGAGTGGGGGTTCGGATCAATTTTTTGCGGAAAGGCTTGAAAGAGGTGTCGAGGGTGGTGTGGATGTCTTCTAGGGTTTTAACAGTCTCAATCTTTTTATAGATTTTGTTTTCAATGAAGATTCTTTCCAAGGTTCGGTAAAAGATTTTGTCGAGCAGCCGCTCTTTTTCAATTTGGAGCTCCTGCTTTAAAAATTCGACCAGTTTATCGGTGTTATAGCGGAGGATTTCGTCGACGTCGGTTTCCCAAGGATGCCCCTCTTTAATGACGATCACTTGCGAATTAATCGACACTTCACAGGCAGTAAAGCCATAGAGGGCATCTAGCATCTCTTCAGCATACTGGCCGCGGGGGAGTTTGATTTCGATTTCGACCTCTTTAGAGGTGTAGTCGTCAATCGACTCGATTTTGATTTTCCCTTTTTTGGCCGCTTCATCAATCGAGCGGATGAGGCTCTCGGTGGTGGTACCGTAGCAGATGTCGCGGATGACCAGGGTCTTGGGGTCTTTGATCTCGATTTTCGCTCGGAGCTTGATTTTGCCGCGCCCCTTGTCGTATTCGCTTTTGTCCATGATCCCGCCCGTTGGGAAATCAGGGAAGATCTTGAAATCGCGCCCTTCGAGATAGGCAATTTGTCCTTCGAGCAGCTCAGTGAAATTGTGGGGGAGGATATGTGTCGCCATCCCCACGGCGATTCCATCGGCACCTTGCATCAGCAAAAGGGGGATTTTGGCCGGTAGGCTGACCGGTTCGAGATTGCGCCCATCATATGAGGGGATTTTTTCGGTGATATCGGGGTTGAACATCGTCTCACGAGCCAACGGAGAGAGGCGAGTTTCAATGTAGCGGGCTGCTGCAGAAGGGTCGCCAGTGTAAAGGTTTCCGAAATTACCTTGACGATCGAGCAAAAAACCTTTGTTAGCTAGATTGACTAGAGCCTCATAAATCGCCGCATCGCCATGGGGGTGGAGCATCATCGTCTGTCCCACCATATTGGCCACTTTATGAAGCTTATCGTCATTTTGCTTATATAGAGTCTCGAGGATTCGCCGTTGGACCGGTTTTAACCCGTCGACGACATCGGGAATTGCCCTGTCGAGAATGACGTAAGAAGCATACTGAAGGAAAAAATCCTTCATCTGATCTCTCAGATCATCCATTCTTCACCTATTAGATTAGTCATAATAAACTCTTTTCGGACAGGGGTGTTTTTCCCCATGTAAAATTCTAGCGTAGGCTTGATATCGGAGAGATTTTTGATCGTCACAGGTAAAAGGCGCATCTCTTTACCGATAAATTGGCCAAATTCTTCTGGAGAGATCTCACCGAGTCCCTTAAAGCGGGTAATCTCCACCCCCTTTTTTAGCGCTTTGACCGCCTGGTCCTTCTCCTCAATAGAATAGCAGTAAACCGTCTTCTCCTTGTTGCGCACTTTGAATAACGGCGACTCAAGGATATAGAGGTGGCCATTGAGAACCAAACCCTCAAAATAGGTGAGAAAGAAAGTGATTAAAAGATTGCGGATGTGCATCCCGTCGACATCGGCGTCGGTGGCTAAAATCACTTTGCTGTAGCGCAAGTTTGCCAAGTCGTCCTCAATATTGAGGGCTGACATCAGATTGAACATCTCCTCATTTTTATAGAGCTGATCTAGCTTCATCCCGTGCACATTGATCGGCTTGCCTCGCAGCGAGAAAACAGCTTGGGATAGAGGATCGCGAGTCGAGACAATCGAAGCGGAGGCCGATTCGCCTTCCGTGAGAAAAATCATCGATTTTTCTCCCTCTTTCGTCCCATCGCCAAAGTGGTATTTTGAGTCACGCAATTTGGGGATTTTAAACGAGATCTTCTTCTGCTTGTCTTTAGCCTCTTTTTTGACAGCAGCTAGTTCTTTGCGTAGCTTCTCGTTGAAGAGAATTCTCTCAAGGATGATCTTGCCAGTTTCGGGGAATTTATAAAGGAGGTTTTGAACCGCCTCCTTCACTTCTTGAACGATCGGCCCTCTGATCTCATTATTGGAGAGCTTATTCTTTGTCTGCGATTCAAAAACAGGATCCTTAACTTTCACTAAAATCGCTCCGACAATCCCTTCTCTGACATCAACCCCTTGGAAGTTCTTTTTCGCAAACTCGTTGACCCCTTTCAAAATCCCTTCCCTAAAGGCTGATAGATGCGTCCCCCCATCATGGGTGTATTGCCCGTTGACAAACGAGAAGTAAGTTTCCCCGTAGCTGGAGGAGTGGAGGAAAGCAAATTCGAGCATCTTCCCCCTATAATGGAGCGGCTCATAGAGCCGATCGTCTTTCACCTCGTCATTCAATAGATCGAGCAGACCATTCTCCGATCGGATCGTCTGCCCATTGAAGATCAACGTCAGACCTGTATTGAGATAGGCATAGTGCCAAAGTCTCCTAATGATCAGCTCTTTTTGAAACTTAAATTTCTTAAAAATCTCTGTATCGGGGATAAACTCTAGATAAGTGCCATCCGGCTCTTTCGTTTTCCCCTTTTTCTGATCCTTTAAAATCCCCCGAGAAAAATGGGCTTCTACAAATTGCCCTTCTCGAAAACTCCTGACGACAAAATGAGAGGAAAGAGCGTTGACAGCCTTTGTTCCGACCCCGTTTAACCCGACAGAAAACTGGAACACCTCATCATTATATTTAGCGCCTGTATTGATCTGACTGACACAGTCGATCACCTTGCCAAGGGGAATGCCTCTGCCGAAATCCCTGACCGAGACCTTCGAACTTTTTTCGTCGAGACTAACCTCAATCTGAGTCCCATGATGCATGATAAACTCGTCGACCGAGTTATCGACCACCTCTTTTAGCATCACATAGATCCCGTCATCGGCATGCGATCCATCGCCAAGACGGCCGATATACATCCCAGAGCGGAGCCTGATATGGGAGAGGGCGTCTAGCGTTTTGACTGTGGCTTCATCATATTTTTTTGCCATTTTCTAGCGTCCAATGGGGTTTACGAAATTTATGGATGATCAAAGGAATAATCGACATCCCAATCATACTTAAGACAAGGTAAAATTCATAGAGCCAAAGATTGCCGACATTGAGCTGTGAAGGGGGGTAGAATCCTAGCAAAATGACGAAAACACAGGCTAAAATCCCCATTGTCGACAAAAGCCAAATCCCCTTTGCCTGATAGGGGACCCTATAGGCTCTAGGTACATGAGGCTTGGAGTATCGCAATCGGATTGCGGCGATGAACATGAGAATATACATCAAAAGGTACGTCTGGGCACTCATCACACTTAAAATCCAGAAAGAGGCGCTGATTGTTGGCAATTGCAAAATGATGAGAGAAGTGATCGTTACAATGATTCCTTGCAGCCACAACAGATTCATCGGAACCCCGTGCTTATTCAACTTATGAAAAACTGGCGGCAAATTCCCGTGGCTGGTTGTCACATATAGACCACGGACAGGACCGACGATCCAGGCATTGACCTCAGCGATTGCCCCGATCACAAGAAGAAAGGCGACGATTGGCAGAATCCAAGTTAAATGATAATGGGCAAAAAATAGCTTAAACGCCTCCATCAATCCCGACGCTAAGCTGATATCTCCCTTCGGAAGGACAAAAGCGATTGCCAAAGCGCCTAGCAAAAAGACCGAAAAAGTGATCGCGGCCGCCAAAATGATCGCCCTTGGGTAATTCCGCTGGGGATTTTGAACTTCTGCAGCGTGAACCGAAGAGACCTCCAAACCAGTGAAGGCGAGAAATAATCCTGCCAAAAAGACAAAATTCCCCAAATCTTTAAAGTCTGGGATAATCGCTGAAAAGGAAATAGGTGTGTTGATCGGGTTGCCGCCAAAAATCCAAACTACTCCTAAAGAAATGATCAATACTCCGGGCAAAATCGTCCCAAGAATAACCCCAATCGTACTAAACCAGCTCGAAGTTTTAACCCCCAGGGCATTAAAAATCGTCATTCCCCAAAAGCTAGTCAAAATGACCGCGAGCACAAAGCCCTTATTCTGTGCTAGAGCAGGATTGAAGGCATAAGCCAAAGTGGTCGCCACAAATGACAAAATGACAGGATACCAGGCGACATTGTGAACCCACTGCATCCAAATGGCGAAAAATCCCCAACGATCGCCCAAAGCCTCACGAACCCAAACATAGACCCCGCCCCCTTTTGACCATCCGGTTGCCAGCTCGGCAGAAACCAGAGCACTTGGGACCAAAAAAAAGAGCGCGACAATTCCGAAGAAGAAGATCGAGCTCAATCCATAAGAAGCGACAAGGGGCAAATTTCTCAAGCTGGCCATGATCGCCACATTGAGCATTGCCAATATGAATATGTTCAGGACGCGCCGTTTTTTCGTTGATTGGGTCATACTGCCTTCTTTTAATAGAAGGTGTATTTGTTATCAAATGATTAGGCAATTTAGTTTTATAGATAGCCGGTTTGGTGGTAGAATAGACATGTCGGGTGACACAGCACTTCGTGTCTGGTGTCCCCCGCGACCCCCTTGAGACTCACCTCCCTTCGCCAAATCGCGTGCTCGTCAGGGAGCCGTGCGCAGCACTGGTCCCCCACGCTCCTTCGGAGCTTTCCTGTGCTGCGATTTTGCTTTGGGATCTGAGTCTATTGGCTGCTCACGCGCTCATTCCCCGCCGAGACTGAAGTCTTTTTTCGGCGGGTGCCCCTTTCGCGTCGGTTCGCAGACCCGGATTAGAACCCTCTCATTCAGCCTGCAATTTTGAGACAGGTCGGCAGACTTTTTTTGT
>JAFEGK010000006.1 GCA_018239985.1 Verrucomicrobiota bacterium
TCCCGTCCGTTCGCAGACCCGGATTAGAACCCTCTCATTCAGCCTGAAATTTTGAGACAGGCCGGCAGACTTTTTTTCTACCGTTTTCCGAGTCGACGCAGAAGGAGTCCCCGCCGAAAGAGGACGGAGTCCCGGCGGGGAAGAGCGCACGAGCAGCCGATACCTCGACATCACCGGACATGTCTAAAAAAGCATTCCACCAAAAAAATAAAAATGATAGAATCCCTACCCATGAAGAAAATCATGATGTTTGTAATCGGTGTGTTCTGTTGTGTTTGTGCGGAGGGGGTCGCGGCAATGAAATATAGTGAGCCAAAAAAGGCAATGGAGTTTGAAGAGGGTAAAACCTATAAGGCCATTATTCATACGAATAAAGGAGATATCATCTGCATCCTTAATTATGAGGAGGCGCCCCTATCGGTCACAAATTTTATAACCCTGGCGAAAGGGGGGTTCTACAATGGACTGACTTTTCACAGAGTCGTCCCTGGTTTCGTTGTTCAAGGCGGTGATCCAGAAGGGACTGGCCGCGGAGGACCTGGCTATACGGTGCAAGCAGAGATTGGACCTTTGCATAAAAAGGGGGCGCTCGCTTGGGCCCGATTGCCAGATGAAGTGAATCCACAAAGAAAATCAAGCGGATCGCAATTCTATATTGCACTCGAAGATTTGCCTAATTTGGATGGAGACTACACTGTTTTTGGTCAGACTGTGGCTGGAATGGATGTCGTTAAAAAGATCCGAATCGGCGATAAAATCGAAAAAATCGACATCGAAATTGAGTAATTTTTACTCAAAAATTTCGCTCTTTTAAAATTTTTTTTATTTTATTTTTTACTCTAAAAATAGGCTCCATACTATATTCTAAAAACGATATTTCAGAGTTCAGTCTTTTTAAAAATCGACATATGTAAAAATTTTTTTTCTTTTTTAAATAAAAATTTATTATATTGAAGGGTGTAGGAGAAAAAGAGTGGATAGGCCAGATGCGATAATGGCCCCAAATTAAAAAAATCCTATACATGCAAACAAGGAGATATTGTCCATGGCCGTAAGAAGAAAAAAAGCAGCTAAGAAGTCTGCACGTAAAACAGCTAGAAAAACAGCTCGTAAAACAGCTCGTAAAACTGCTCGTAAAACAGCACGTAAAACAGCTAGAAAAACAGCTAGAAAAACAGCTCGTAAAACTGCTCGCAGAAAAACTGCAAAAAGAAAACACAAAAAAGCTGCGACTCCAGTAATGGGTCAATAATTAACTCAGCCCTGGTGAGTGCTTAAGTCGCTGCGCTAGCAGCGCTTAAGTTTATTCAATCATTGGCGAGCAAGTTCAGGGCTTGCTCGTTTTTTATTTAAATTTCCCGTTAAAAATAATCTCGTTTAAGGGTTTCCGATCGTTGGGTTCCTCGATTTTTTGTAATTCGGGCGGAAGGTTCTCCTTTGGCGCTCTTTTGCCAATGGCTGCCATCGCTTCAACTGTGTAATCTTCGGGCACATTGAGAGTTTGGCGGGCTTTTTCGTAATCAAAGCCGCTCATTCCGTGCACTACTAAGCCTCGAAAGTGGCCTTCGAAACAGATCGACATCCATGCAGCGCCAGTATCATACCGATGAGTAGGGGAAGGTTTATTATTTCGTTCGTAGGTTTTACGCGAAATCATGACGATGAGAGCTGCAGCATTTTTGCACCATACTTTATTTGGTTCGACCAGTAGATCGAAGAACAGATTCCATTCAGGGGTATCCCTTTTGGCGTACAGGATCCGCCATGGTTGGCTGTTATAGCTGGAAGGGGCCCATCTGGCCGCTTCAAATAGAGGGAGGAGATCGTCATCACTGAGCGGCTCTGAGGTCATCGAACGGGGCGACCAGCGGTCTAAAAATAGGGGGTTAATCGGATAAGTGGCCTTGCGCATACCAACACCTTAAGGTTAAGTTATATGTTTAAATAAGGGTATTCTTTAATTGGAATTTTAAGCAAGAAGAGGTAATTGTAAGGGTATGAGAATAGCGATTATTGGATGCGGCGTGATGGGCAGCGCATTTGCTCGTCAATTTGCAAAAAAAGGGCATGAACTTGTCCTTTGTGATCATTTTGCCCAAAAAGGGGAGGCGCTTGCAAAGGAATTGAGGGCGAAATTTCAGGCTGCACCAATAAATGCTGTGAAGGGGGCCGAAGTGGTTCTTCTGGCCATCAAACCAAAAGATTTGGGGAAAATCAAAGTCTCTTTGAAGGGAAAAACTGTCATCAGTATTTTAGCTGGAACGACTCTTGAGACATTGAAGAGGAGGTTCGCAGGGGCCAAGATTGTCCGGGCTATGCCGAATTTAGCTCTGACCCAAGGAGAGGCGGTGATTGCCCTTGCTGGTGAGAAAATCGATGAGGTCGATCAACTGTTAAAAGGGATGGGGCTCATTTTCTGGACACAAGAAGAAAAGATCGATCCCATCACGGCCCTTGCAGGTTCAGGGCCTGCATTTGTGATTGCTATTATCGAGGCGTTGACCGAAAGTGGGATCGAGCTAGGACTTCCTGCCGCAGAAGCTCAAGAGTTAGTTTTGCAGACGATAATGGGGGCGGTGGCTTTAGTCAAGGCTGGCAAAGGGCATCCAGGGCAAATCCGATGGCAAATTTCTGCTCCAGCTGGTACGACAATTGCTGGTCTTGCAGCATTTGAAGAATGTGGAGTGAGGTCTGGGATCCGGAAAACAATTTTAGCAACCTACAAGCGTGCTAAGGAGTTATCATGAAAGTTGTTATTCTCAATAAAGATGTTCGTCGCAATATCGAGTTATTTCGGCAACTAGTCCATCGGCAAGGGCAAAAGAGAGAGCAGCTTTTGAAGAGCATTAAAAAGGGGTATAAAGCTTTTATCAACCGAAAGACTGGCCAATTGCGCTTCCCAGGCTTGAAAGAGGGGAATTTTTCCAGCGATGAGTGGAAGGCTGTGGTGATTGAACTTCATCCTACTAAGGAGGGGGCTTTCGATGTGGTGTCTGCAGATGGCGATCAGGTATTTGATCTTTCGCAAATAAAGAGTGTAGCTTATGAACTTTTTGCCAAGACAATCAAGACCTTAAATGAGATCACATATCATCCCAAACATGCTGATGATGCGCTATTTATTCTCCGTCAATTCGCCAATATCGATTTCGTCCTCAGCGACCAAGAGGAGGGGGTCCGCAATCTAGTCCATGATGCGTGGTATAATGTTGATCGAATCGAAGCCGAGGAGCTTCTGAGTGGCAAGGTGTTTGGAACCTATCTTTTCCGCAAAGATCAATATGCCCAAGATTTAGAAGATAGCCTCAATGAAAACGGTTCTGCTCCCGCGACATGCATCACACTGACCTATACAGATAAAGATGATAAGATTTCAGAGAAGACCCTGGTCTATAAAGAAGGGAAATGGCTCTTTTACGACGACGATCCAACCCTTTCGGGTCACGGCTATGACTCAGTGAAAGAGCTTATTGATAAGAAAGCTAAGATGTTGCAGCAACCGCTTTTGGTATAGCGGCGATTTTATCGTATAAGATTTCGACACGCTGCTCATAACCCCCTTTTTGGACGATGAATTTGAGCGCAACGGCAGCAGCCGTAAGGGCTCCCACTGCAATAAAGAAGGGGAGTGTGCCGAATCCTGTAAACATCCCTAGAGCACTGAGTGCGGTAAAGAAAATCGCAATTAATCCAAGGACATGAATCAAGATTTTGGTCTTTGCTTGGGTAGAGACCGACTCCATGAGGAGCTCAACTCGCTTAGCTGCGGTCTCTCTGATAATGTCATCGGGACTGCTCAGCTCGTTCATCGCGGTGTCGAGCTGCTTTTTGACCTCTTCAGCAAGCCCAGGGCTAATCCGTCTTTTCAAATTCTCAAATTTCACTTCCAGAGCTTTTTGTGCAATTTCATCGTACCGATTAGCTTTTGCAGTCTGATCTAGATTGGGTAATTTCTCTTCAATCAACATACAAATTTTGTCTGACTCTTCTTTATTGATCGAGAAATAGTGCTTTTTCATCCATTCGAGCTGATTGATCGCTTTTTTCTCTTTACTGATTCCCGTAAGAAGTTCGATCCCACGACGCATATTAATGAATTCAAAGATCGACTCGACAATCGCAATAATAAAGAAGAAAAGCGAGGAGGGGACTAGGATGACTTTTAATGCGGCAGGAATGAAGCTAAAAGGTCCGTTTGTCACAATATTGAGATGGAAAAGACCATCGGCGATCATAGCCCCTTGCATGCTACCGACGACGACCATTACCCCTTTATCGAGAAGATAAGTTCCTTTATCCGCGACATCGAGAAATTTTTCATAATCGTAGAAGAAAAAGCCTTTTCCCCAGTCAACAATCCGATCAGCGAGAGTTTTCTGACCAACAGGTGATGCTTCGAAGCGAAAATTGGCATCGACTTTATATGGATTAACATAGTTTAATTCTCTAAGTGCTTCCAAAGACATAACTAACCTCTCGATGTATTATATCATAATTAACAATTTCTAAACAATTTATAATAATTACTTTAATTGTTGAATTTTTTTTTGACTTAGAGGATGATCACTTGAAACAAGGAGGAATATGAAAAAGATTGTGCTCTCTCTATTGCTTATCGTCTCTGGCTTTGCCCAAGACTATAAGGCTAAGGATTTCTCTCATCTGATGGGAATGCCTGGTTTTAGTAATGAACTCCTGCAGCTCCACTTGAAACTTTATCAGGGGTATGTGACTAATACCAATGCCTTGATTGGCCTACTTAATGGCTATGCCGATAACACCCAAGCCTACCAGTATCAAGCGCTTAAAAGGCGTTTTGGCTGGGAATTCGATGGGATGCGCCTCCACGAGCTCTATTTTGGCAATCTAGGAGGGAAAAGTGAACTAGATCCCAAATCGCCCCTCTTTAAAGCGATCGAGAGGAATTTTGGCTCTTTTGAAAATTGGAAAAAAGACTTTATTGCCACTGGTCTGATGCGAGGGATCGGTTGGTCGATCCTCTACTTCGATCCCTCTTCTGGTCGCCTTTTCAACGCTTGGATCAATGAGCACGACTTGGGGCATCTGGCCTCAGGCGAGCCAATCCTGGTGATGGATGTTTGGGAACATGCCTATATCACCCAATATGGACTCGACAGGGCCAAGTATATTGAGGCCTTTTTTAAGAATATTGACTGGGAAATTGTGACAAACCGCTTTCATCCCTAATGTCCAAATTCCCTAAACCCTTACCTCTTCATCGCAGCGTGACAAAAACGCGACTGGCCCGCAGGAAAAAGCTTCTCCTGAGCGCTCGCCGCGGAGTCATTTTGCGCGGCGTGATTATATTTGCAGAATTTTTTGGATTTGCTTTCTTCGGCAGCTCTACTCTGCTTCTTGATGCCCTCTCCAACTCGGTCGATGCTATCGCTAGCATTGCTTTGATTTGGTCCATTCACAAGGCCGATCAACCTCCTGATGAAAAACATCCCCTCGGACATGGCCGCTTTGAGCCGATCGCTGGGTTATTGATCGGGTTTTTGCTCGTTTTTCTTGGTGTTGTAAGTACGATGGAGCAGGTCAAAGCGGTGTTTACGGGAGAATTGACTCGGGAAATTCCCACTATCGCCATGGTGATCCCTTTGATAGCGGTGATTTTGTTAGAAATTTGCCATCAAATTCTCAAAAAGGCAGCCAAACAAAAACAGAGCCCGGCCCTTCTTGCCGATGCAGCCCATTATCGTATCGATGCGCTGACCAGTTTCTTTGCTTTGATCGTCTTATGCCTCGTCGCCCTTTTTCCTGCTCATGCCCATATTTTTGACCATTTAGGTGCGATTACGATTGCTCTATTTATGATTGTTGTAGGAGTGATCGCTGCGCGCAAGAACATCAATCAGCTAATAGATCGGGCTCCTCCTGCAGAAATGTATGAACAAGTCCGAGCGGCAGCTCTTAAAGTGCCTGGGATATTGGCCACGGAGAAGTTAAGACTCCAAGTCTATGGTCCAGACGCATTTGTCGCAATCGATGTAGAAGTTGAGCCTGATCTTACTGTTGAAGAGTCGCACAAAATCACGCAAAAGGTACGCCGCGCCATCCAAACAGCCTGGCCCTCAGTGCGCGATGTGATCGTCCATGTTGAACCCTATTATCCGGGGGACCATGACTCCTGAAGAAGAAAAACTGCTCGCAGAATGCCAGGTCCAAACCTATAAGGCCAGCGGGAAAGGGGGACAACATGTCCAAAAAACCGACAGCGCGGTCCGGCTGATCCATCTGCCGACAGGTATCCGTGTCACCTGTCAGCAAGAGCGCAGTCAGCTGCTCAACAAAAAAATCTGCTTAGAGAAGATTAAGAAAAAACTAGAAAACCTTGCCAAAAAGAAGAAAAAACGTATCCCGACCCAAAGACCCAAAGGGGCGAAAGAAAAAGTGCTGAAACAAAAACATAAACGGTCGGAAACAAAAAAATTTAGATCGACTATCGACGAGACCTAATCAGAAGAGCCAGGACCAATAGCACTAAAGTACTGATCACGGTCATCAGTCCAGATGGCATAAAATTATATGTTGCTATCCATCTATAGGTAAAAAACGCATCTAAGATCAGTGTGATCGCCAATGCTAAATAGGCGGGGGCAACCATCCGGCCCATCATTCCCAATGCTGTCAATAGGAGCAAAAAGCCCGAAATTGATCCAACTACAATAGAGGTGGTGCTATTGGCTTTAAGAAAGCCTATTATCCCTCCGGCGATGACGATTAGACCGTAAAATAATGTAACCCATGCTGCAGTTTTCATAAGAAGTTAGGTTACCAAAATGGAAATTTTTGGTATACTGTTTTAGGATGAAAACTAAAATTTTGAATGAAAAGGGGATTGTCTTGGCCGCCGATTTGCTCAAGAGCGGTGAGGTCGTTGCTTTCCCAACAGAGACTGTCTATGGACTGGGCGCCCCTATTTTCGAGCCCAGCACAATCGAAAAGATCTTTTCCATCAAAGGAAGAGCGCGTGATAACCCGTTGATTGCTCATATCGCCTCTTTCGACGATTCTACGAAGATTGCTCAAGGGCTTCCTCCTACCTTTTTTCAGCTGGCAGAAGCATTTTTTCCTGGGCCACTCACTCTTGTCGTAAGGAAAAAACCGGCCGTCCCGTCGATTGTTTCCGCGGGTTTAGAGACCATTGCAATAAGAATGCCCAATCATCCGATTGCCACTGCATTAATCGATGCAGTCGGTCAACCTTTAGTTGCCCCATCGGCGAATCTTTCTGGAAGGCCGAGCAGTACTACAGCTGAGCATGTGATCGCTGATTTTGATGGGAAGATCGGGGCAGTTCTCGATGGGGGCCCTTGTCTACATGGAATGGAATCGACGGTGATAGACCTCTGCAGTTTTGAGCAGCCGACTCTCTTGCGTTATGGCGCTCTTTCCAAAGAGCAGATCGAGGCTGTATTGCAGCAAGAGATCGCCGCATATACTAAGGGGCCCAAGAGCTCGCCCGGGATGAAATATCGCCACTATGCTCCCCAAGTTCCAGTCCATCTGTTTTTTAATCGAGATTCGTTTGAAAGTCATCCTCAAAAAAACAGCTTAATTCTCTCTTCATCTATTCTTCCCATTCCCTATTTTCCTCTCCAAGCCAAATCGCTTTATGCCCACTTGCGTTTTGCAGATCAAAATGGGTATGATGAGGTTCTGGTTCTTTGCGAAAACGTAAATGACGCGACCCTTTTAAATCGTTTGGAGAAGATCACAAGTGAAAGCCATCATCCTTGAAAAATTTGGCGGGCCCGATGTTTTTGTTGAGAGGGATCTGCCTACTCCAAAACCTAGCCGCTCGGAAGTTTTGGTCAAAATCAAAGCCAGTGGATTCAATCCCGTTGATGTCAAAATGCGCAGCGGCAGCGCCTATGGAATGGAGCTACCAAAAGTGCTTGGAGTTGATTTCAGTGGGGTCATCGAAGCAGTTGGCGATCCTCATGGTGAATTTTCCGTTGGTGATAAAGTCTTTGGCCTTACCTTAGGAGCCTACGCCGAAGCGATCTGTGTTCCGACAACCCATATTGCCAAAATGCCGAAAAATCTCTCCTTTGAAGAGGCTGCAGTGGTTCCAGTCGTCTATTTGACAGCATTCCAAGCGATGATCGGCAAAGGGATCTTGCAGCAAGATCGCCCCTTTTTCATCGCTGGAGGCAGCGGGGGAGTAGGGACAGCTGCGATTCAGCTGGCAAGAGCCTACCGGGGTGGGCCCGTTTTCACAACTGCTGGGCGCCCAGAGAGTCGCGATTATTTGATTAAAGAGCTACAGATTCCTGGCCAGCAGATTCTCGATTATAGGGGGCTCGATCTAGAAAAAATGGCTGCAAAACTGATCGAAATGAACGGGGGCAGTCGTTTCTATTTCGCATTTGACTGCGTCGGTGGCAAATCTAAAGAACTCTGTTTGCAAATTGCCGATGTGGGGGGCCATGTTGCGACTATTTTACCTGAAGATAAAAGTTTTCCTCACTTGCCCTGGGGCCGGGATGGCCTCTTTTGGCAAAAGAGCCTTTCGCTCCACATGATTTATTTATTTGCAACTATCTATAAAAGTCAATTGAATGCCCTGGCCAAACTCTTCGAAAAACAGGAGCTGCCACCGCCGAAAGTCGAAGAGGTGGGCAGCCTCTCAGCGGAATCGGTCCAAAAAGGCCACAAGCTCCTCGAAGATGGTCGAAGTTTAAGAAAATTGGTTATGACTCAGTCTGATTCCAAGTAACCAAAACAGGCGTCTCCCTCTCGTAACCTAAGATCGAAAGGGAGGCGGTGGAGAGGAGAAAGAATTTGCCTTCAGTCACTGGTTTATTCAGCCATTTGGCTGCTAGCGCTCGTAAAAAATGACCGCTAGAGAAAATGGCCACATCGCCAGGAACAGCTCTTGCCTTTGCGATGATCCGCATCGCTCTTGCGCTTACATCGCCAATCGATTCTCCATTTGGAGCCCCATCGTTAAAGATGCTCCATTTTGGACGGATTTCCCGGATTTCAGCGGTAGTTTTTCCCTCATAGTCCCCATAGTTCCACTCGACAAGGTCTGGGTCTACTTCGGCGTGCTCAAAAAGGGCAGTCAATTGGCAGGTCTCTTTTGCACGTAATAGGGGGCTGCAGAGCACTTTTTTAAACTTTTTTTCCGCAAGCTTATCTTTCAGCCACACTACTTGTTTGCGTCCATTTTCGGTCAATGGGATATCGGTCAAGCTGGTGTGCTTTTTACTCAGTGTCCACTCAGTTTCACCGTGTCTGATAAGGTAAATATTCTGATGAAGGTTTTTCTTGCTCATACTTTAGCCATTTAGCAAAATTATCCAAATAAATCGAGAGGGGATAATTTTGTCCCATCTGAGGTCCGATTGCCTCTACTTCGAATGCAGTTGGCAAAAGAGAGCGAACCACAGCCTCCTGGTAACCGACAAACGGTTGAGTGGAGACTGCTAAACAGCTGCCCCCTTTGGGGTTGCTCTTTAGCCACTCCAGCACAGTACTTGCTGTAGTCGGGCGGCGCGCTGCCTGCTTGGGGGAGTCAATAACAAGATGAGGCACAAGTCCATTCAGAGGATGATGATCGAAAAGATAGACGAAGAGGTCAGTTTCGGTTTGAAGCCCCTCTGGGATCTCCTCGATTTTAGGGTCAAGATCGCGAGCTCCAGTTAGGAGGATAATTTGATCAAATCGGACCCCACGCTCCCATTCTTCATACAGAAAATCGAGCCTCTTTTTCATCACTGAACCAGTGGCTCCTAAGACTAAAGCATAAGAATAGTGCTGCTTTTGTGCCCGAATCGTTTCAATACATTGCAACTCCCTCAATAGAGGAAGTGCCAGATCTCTTTTCTCTTCAAAGCGCCGGTCCATCTCCCAACGCTCCTTATTGGCCTGCATCCACTCCTGCAAAAGGTAGGGAGTTAACATTTCCAGGGGTAAGTCGGTTGGGGCATCAAAAAGGGATAAAAGCTCTTGAGCAGGGGCTTTAAGCCTACCATTTTCGGTCAGAGAAAGGGCATGAAGTGCAAAAGAAAAGAGGAGAAAAAAGAGGATTTTACGCATGATCATATTATGGTCCTTGTCCAAATAAAAGACACCTCCGAAATCCAAGAACTCTCGATAGCTGATTTCGAAAAAAAAATGGATATCCGCTGGCTCGATCACCTAGAGTTTCGGAATGATCAGATTGCAGCGAAGGTACTTAGAAAATCCCAAATCGCTCTCAAGAGGAAGGAGCTCTCAATGCGGGAAAATTGGATTGGGACCTATTTTCGAAAAGAGATCTCTAGAAGCTTTTCACCCCCGGTTAGTGTCCGCTGGATCAATGATCAGATGGGATATGGAGTCTTCGCCCAGAGTGATATTGCTGCAGGTGCCTTTATCGGAGAGTATACAGGCACAGTCCGAAGAAGAAAATGGCTTTCCGATAAGCGCAACGACTACTGCTTTGAATATACGATTGGCGATTGGGTTTACAACCCCTTCATAATCGATGCCATGGGACAGGGAAATTTCACCCGCTTCATCAACCATAGCGATACCCCCAATCTCGAACCGTTATCGGTTTATGCTGATGGGGTGATGCATATCGTCTTTGTTGCGCAAAAACCGATCCAGAAAGGGTGTCAGCTCAGTTACCATTATGGGGACCATTTTTGGAAGAAGAGAAAAGGCCCGTGCACAGACTTATATACGGGCCCTAAAAATTAATTGATTTTGATGAGTTCCATGTCGAAAATTAGGGTCGAATTGGGCTCGATGTAAGGACCGTACCCATTTTCCCCGTAAGCGAGGTAAGAGGGGATAACGATCTGCCACTTATCTCCGACACGCATTTTTTTGAGAGCTTCAGTCCAACCGGGGATCACACGGCTAACTGGGAAAGTCGCTGGAGTCTCGCGATCGTAGGTGCTGTCAAAGACATTGCCGTTGATAAGCGTGCCACGGTAGTGGACAGTCACTTCATCATGGATCGTTGGGCTTTTGCCAGAACCAGATTGTAGAATTTTGTATTGGAGGCCGCTAGGAAGGACGACGACGTCTTCATCGCGCTTATTTTTTCTGAGGAATTCCTCTCCGTCGGTTTTATTCTTCTCAGCCAGCTGCTCGAGGAAGACCTTTTGCTGCTCTTGTACTTGATTTTGAAGAGCTTGCAGAATTTTTGTAATCTCTTCCTTAGCCAGGGCAGGTGCCTTTTCAGCTAAAGCATCACCAAACCCTTTGACAAGCAGGTTGTGATCGATATCTTTAAATTGACCTTTGATATTCTTGCCAGCCTCAAGGCCAATGCAATAACTCACTTTTTCTCTATTGGTTTCCATGTAAAATCTCCATTTAGCATAGTGCTTTTTTCAGTCTATTCCAGTATACTATCTATATGCAAATCAAATCTTCTAAAAAAATGAATTTACTTGAAGCTCTCCAAACGTTGGCCCCAGAGAGCTCGAAAAATACCCTCCGTGGCTGGATTGAACAGGGGCGTGTTTTCGTCGATCAAAAAAAAGGAGAACGTGCCAATCAAGTGGTTGAAGAGGGGCAAGAGGTTTCTGTCACCACAAAGCCCAAATTTCTCCCTCACGGATTAAAAATTGTCTATGAAGATGACGATTTAGTGGTGATCGACAAGCCTGCAGGACTACTTAGCGTCGCCACAGATATGGAAAATGGGCTGACAGCTCATGGACTACTTAAGCACCGTTTCCACAACCCAAAAGTCTATCCGATTCATCGCCTTGACCGTGAAACCTCGGGCCTTCTCGTTTTTGCCTATACGGATGAGGCACGTGCAGATCTCAAAGAGCAACTAGCTAAGCGGACGATGCATCGGGAATACCGGGCGCTCGTGCATGGACATCCGGGAAAGGGAACCTGGAAGAGTTTTTTAACAGAAGATCCTCTGATGCGGGTCCATAGCTGCGCCCCCTCTGAGGGAAAAGAGGCGATCACCCATTTCGAGACGATCAAAAAAATGGGCAATTGCTCTCTCTTGAAGCTCAAATTGCAGTCTGGACGGAAGCATCAGATTCGTGTCCAAGCTGCTGACGCTGGATTTCCCGTCGTTGGCGATCAGAAATATGGGGTGCCGGAAGATGAAGGAAAGCAACTGCAGCTTCAGGCTGTTGCTCTCCATTTTATCCACCCACGCACAAAAAAGAAAATGTGTTTCACCGTGGGGACAGCTAATGGAAATTGAGCTCATCCGGCTCTCCAAATTAATGAGCGAAAGAGGACTTTGCTCTCGTCGTGAAGCTGACGCTTACATCGAAGCTGGGGAAGTGCTTGTCGATGGAAAAGAGATTTCCGTCCTGGGAACCAAGGTTCCAAAGTCGGCCCAGATTTCCCTTAAACGACGTGCCCGCACCTTCCAAAACAGTAAAGTGACTATCCTATTAAACAAGCCAGTTGGATATGTCTCAACGCAGCCTGAGAAAGGCTATACCCCGGCAATCGAACTGATCCGCCCAGAAAATCAATTTGGAGGAAAAGAGAAGCTGCAGCCCCATCATCTGCGAGAATTGAGTGTAGCGGGCCGGCTCGATATTGATTCCCGTGGACTTTTAGTGCTTACACAGGATGGGGTCATCGTCAAGCAAATCATCGGCCCCGAGGCTGATCTCGAAAAGGAATATCTAGTCGGAGTCAGTGGAAAAATCACCCCACAGATGATTGAAAAGCTCTGTTTTGGCCTTGCCCTCGATGATAAACCTTTGAAACAGGCAGTTGTACAAGAAATTGAGCCCAACCTGCTTCGTTTTATTCTCCGAGAAGGGAAAAAACGGCAAATCCGCAGGATGTGTGAATTGGTCGGCCTCCGTGTGACCAAACTCAAGCGAGTCAGAGTCGGACGTGTTATGCTTGGCAAATTGCCCGAAGGCAAATGGCGCTTTCTCGAATCTCACGAGCGATTTTAAATTGGCTCGAATTCTTTTTTGGTGAGGATATCCTTCTCGCCTTCGCTACGGGCAACGAAGACGGCACAGCAACCATCGGCAAAAATGTTCGTTGTTGAGCGGAACATATCGAGGATCCTGTCAACTGCCAAAAACAGACCGACCCCTTCGGCGGGCAACCCCAGCACCCGGAGGAGCACCAGGATAATCACCAAACTTCCGCTTGGGATGCTGGCAATGCCGATTGAAGTGAGCAGGGTCATGAAAATGAAGAGAAATTGGGTGCCAATTGAAAGATCAACTCCAAAACTTTGGGCGACATAGAGCGCTGCCATCCCTTCATAGAGCGCAGAGCCCGTTAAGTTGACCGAAACTCCCAGAGGAATCACAAGAGAGCAAATGCGATTCGAAACGCCGGCCCGTTTTTCCATGCACTCCATCGTGATAGGCAAAGCCGCTGAAGAAGAACTGGTTGAAAACGCTGTAATAAGAGCCGGAGCCATCGCGCGGAATTGATTCCAGGGGTTGACCTTCGAGACAAATTTGAGCAACAGTGGAAGGGCGACGAAGACAAAAATGGCTAAAGCTAAAAGGACTGTGACGAAGAACATCCCGACAGAAGCGAGCGATTTGAGGCCGGTCTCCGCAAAAACTTTTGCTACTAAACAGAAGACCCCTAAGGGGAGTACCTTCATGATATAATGGGTAATGTTGATCATCGCCTCAAAAATCCCATTCCAAAAGTTCATATGGCTCTCAGCAGCTTTTGTGCTGATGTGTGTGAGTGCGTAACCAAAAATGAAGCTAAAGAAAATGAGCCCAAGCATGTTGCCCTTTGCAAAGGCATCAAGTACATTGGGAGGGATCAGGTCGAGAATCATCGCCACGAAGGCCCCTTTTCCATCTTGATTGAGATGTTGCCCCAATGAGGCCAGTTTTTCCGTAGAGATCAATTCAGTGATGTTTCCTACATTGGCTGTACCTGGATGGAAAAGGTTGATAACAGCGACGCCGATGATGATCGCGATGATCTTCGTAACAAAGTAAAAAATGAATGTTTTGATCCCAATGCGTCCAAATTCGCCTTCACTGCCGATCCGAGCGATCCCGGTGATAATCGATGAGGAGACGAGGGGAACGATGATCAGGGTTAAAGAGTTGATGAACAACTTTCCGATCAGATCATACATTGAATAGAAAGAGACACCGAATAGACCCCTCTCTTTTCCAGAAAGAGTGCCGATCACAATCGCAAGTAGGATGGCGATGAGAACTGCCCAGGGCTTTTTCTTTTTTCGATGCTTCATCTTTTTTGCATCAAAAACGATTTATCTTTTTTAGTCTAGAACGTTTCTTTTAGAACTTTTTCTTTTTCGGTATGGGCCACTAAAACAGCACAGGAACTGTCGCTAAAGACGTTGACCGTTGTGCGGCACATATCTAGAATCCGATCGACGGGCAGAATGAGCTCAAGCCCTGTGACCGGAATCCCCATCGCATTGAGGACGATGATGATTGATAATAAACTTCCCGAAGGAATGCCCGCGATCCCCATCGATGTGATAAGCGAAAGGAAGACGATCATTGCCTGATGGACCAAAGTGAGCTCTATTCCATAAACTTGGGCGATGAAGAAAACTGCCACAAGTTCATAAAGGGCAGAGCCCGACATATTGACCGAAGTGCCCAAAGGGATGACAAAGCTGCAAATTTTATTTGAAACGCCGGCCCGTTTTTCGACACAATCCATGGTGATCGGAAGAGTTGCTGTCGAAGAGCTTGTCGAAAAGGCAGTGATCAGAGCAGGGGCCATGGCCTGGAGGTGTCGAATTGGGTTGAGTCCCATTAAACGTAGGAGCAGGGGGATGATCAGAAACATGAAAATGGCAAGAGCGATGGTAACAGTCGCAAAGAAAGAGAGGAGCGGTTTAAAGCTCTCGGGGCCCTGTTCGGCTGTCGCTTTGGCAACTAAGAAAAAGACTCCAATAGGCATCGCTTTCATGATGAATTGAGTCATTTTCATTAGGGTGGCGAAGATCCCTTTAATCGCGTTGGAGATGACAGTTGCCGAGTTAGATTCAATTTTGGCAAGGGCAAAACCAAATAGGAAACTAAAAAAGAGGATGCCGAGCATATTGCCCTGGACGGCAGCCTCAAAGATATTGACCGGTATGATTTTCAGTATGATTTTACCGACAATATCGCTACGGGCAGGGGCAGCTTGAGTGAGAATTTCTGGGAGGGGGGACGTCGCTATTGCTGCAGAATGAAGTCCGGGCTGAATGAGGTTGACACAGATTAAACCAGTCAAAACAGCGAGCAACGTGGTAAAGATATAGAAAAAAAACGTTTTGCTGCCTAGCCTCCCGAACGAGTGGTCGCGGCCGATCTGGCTGATTCCAAAAATGACACTCGAGGAGACGAGGGGGACCATCAGTAGGGTGAGGGCATTTAAGAACAGTTGGCCGAGAAATGCAAAAAGCTTGATGTACCGGATCCCCAAAAGGGTAGAATCGGGGCTAGAAAAGCTGCCGACTAAGATCGCCAGGCCGATTGCGACAAGCACTTTCCATAACGTTGAAGATTTTTTTTGCATAAGCTAAGTATTTTACCTGCTGCTGGGCTAAGTTTCAACAACCATCTTCTGCTTTAAGTTTTCAATCACCGAAATAGGGGCCGTCTCGGGATTGACTAGAGCCGAAGGGGGAACGAGAATCGTTTGCTCTAGCGCATATTGACCAGCAGTGGCTGCGTGTGAGACCTGATCGGTAAAGACGATCCAGCAGGACATCGGGGGAAATTCCCAATAATCTTTGTTGCAGGTTGCCTGAAAGTCTTGGTTTTCTTTCAAAAAATTATGAAGGTTCAGCATGAATACATCATAAGGGGAGCGGGGAGTGATCGGAAGCCCCACTTTTTGCCCTAGTGCGGCGAGCGATCTAAGAAGAGAGTGGTTTTTAGGGAAGGGAACCTCTTTTCCCCCAAAACGGGCAGCGAGTACTTCGAGCGGATCGGAAGTTATCCAAAAACGGCTTTCTGTAGGATTGATATTGGTGAAAAATCGCATGATCCGATTTCCGTTCATCGGGCGGGTGGGGAAGGAGTCGACGTGCAGCAGATCATTCCGGGCTCGGACTCTCAGCTGTCTGCCTTTTTCTTGAAATGGCCTAAAACTGGCATAGTCTAACCTCCATTTGGAAGCATAAGGTTCTAGAAGCTCGGAGAGAAATTGGGAGACAGATTGAGAATAGCGCTGCATGATACCTAGAAGCCTTCTGGAGTTTTCTTCGTTGAGCTCGACAGCGTTTGTAATGGTATTAGTTTTGGGTTTATAGGCGATATTTTTCCGATTTTTTGCCCCTGTTTGTCTTTGGGCAAGGAGAAATTGCAGATCATCTTCAGAAAAATTGAAAGGGAGAAAAGGAAGGTAGAGAATATTTCCTGCTTCAAGCTGTTTGCAATAACGATCTTGGAAATTGCCGTCAGCGAGATCGGTTTTTTCGATTGTGATTAGTTTTGCCATAAATTTCCTCACATTAAAAGGGCAAAGCATATCTTCTTTAGGAATGATTTTCAACGATTTTTTTGATTGCAAATTTTTCTTTGCAAATTTATATCTTCATATATGAAAAATCTCACACAAAAAATCATCCAAAGACATCTTCTCAGCGGAAAAATGATTCCAGGAGAAGAAATCGGAATTAGAATCGATCAGACCTTGATGCAGGATGCCACAGGAACCATGGTAATGCTCGAGCTCGACGCGATGGGTGTCAAAAAGGCCACCACCGAAATCTCGTGTCAGTATGTCGATCACAATATTCTCCAGACCGATTTTAAAAATGCTGACGACCATCTTTTCTTGCAGAGCGCATGCGCCAAATTTGGGATCCATTTTTCGCGCCCTGGAAACGGGGTCAGCCATCCGGTCCATATGGAGAATTTCGGGATTCCTGGAAAAACGCTCATTGGCTCCGATTCTCATACTTGCGCTGCAGGGGCGATGGGGATGCTAGCGATTGGCACAGGCGGGTTGGAAGTTGCTCTCTCTACCATTGGGGAGCCCTTTTTCTTTAATATGCCCCAGGTGATGGGGGTCAAACTCACAGGGAAACTACCCGATTGGGTCAGCGCCAAAGATGTGATCCTCGAGATGCTCCGCCGTTATGATGTTGACGGGGGAATAGGCAAGGTCATCGAATATTATGGCCCAGGACTAGATTCTTTAAGCGCGATGGATCGGCATGTAATTGCCAATATGGGGGCCGAGCTGGGGGCTACTGGAACCGTTTTTCCATCCGACGAAATGGTCAGAACGTTCATGAGAAAACAAAATCGAGAGAAAGATTGGATTGAGCTCAAAGCCGACGAAGGAGCTTCATACGATTTGCATGATGAAATTGACTTGTCCCAGCTCGTTCCACTGATTGCTTGTCCCACAAGCCCCGGAAATGTGGTTCCTGTTTCGCAAGTTGCTGGAAAACCGGTCCACCAAACCATGATCGGCTCCTCTGCCAATCCCGGCTTGAGGGACTTTGCGATCGCTGCGCTGATTTTAAATGGGCAAACGGTCCATCCACGGGTCTCTTGTGATGTGATTCCCACTTCGCGTCAAATTTTGCAAAACTTGGCCCATTCAGGCCACCTTGAAATGTTAATTGCCGCTGGGGCCCGCCTTCACCAGGCAGGCTGCAACGGATGTATCGGCATGGGACAATCGCCAGCTACTGGAACAATTTCGCTCAGAACCGTTCCGCGCAATTTCCCCGGCCGCTCTGGGACAAAAGGGGATCTGGTCTATCTCTGCAGCCCTGAAACGGCCGCAGCCGCCTCGCTCACAGGAGTCATTACCGATCCGCGGACCCTTAAAATGCCCTATCCCAAGTACCAAGAACCAGAAAAGTACATCTTGCTCTCAGATCCTGTCGCCATCCCTCCAAAAAATGGGGGAGAGTTGCACATGGGCCCAAACATTAAACCGCTGCCGAAATTTGGACCTTTAGATGAGAAGATGAAAGGGCCTGTTTTGCTCAAAATGAAGGATAATATTTCTACTGACGAGATCTTGCCCGCGGGAACCCGAGTGCTTCCGTTCCGGAGCAACATCTATGAGATTTCTAAGTTTACCCTCTCAGAGGTCGATGAAACCTACTATGATCGAGCGATTCCCTTTCAAAAAACTGGTTCATTCCTAATCGGAGGGGAAAACTATGGGCAAGGCTCAAGCCGCGAGCATGCAGCGATTGCTCCCCGATTTCTTGGAGTGAAAGCTGTCATTGCCAAAAGCTATGCTCGGATCCACCGAAAAAATTTGATCAACTTTGGGATTTTGCCTCTGCTTTTTGCAAAAGCTAAAGACTACGATGCGATTGTTCAGGGGGATGAGCTTGAAATTGATGATGTCCATCAGCAAATCAAAACGGGCCATATTGTGAAAATCAAGAAAAACGGAACCGTAATCGAGATGAAGCACGATTTATCAGATTTAGAGCTAAAAGAGCTACTAGCAGGTGGTCTAATCAACGTGTTTCTCGCAAAGAGTGGAGAGAGGCACTGATCTGTTCATCCTCCTCGAAGATTTTGGGCAAATTCTCAGAGTTGCTTAGATAGATTAGTCCAATGCGCGGATCAAAGACAAACTCCTTTTCTTCAGCCCGAACATAGGAAACACAGTGATCGCTGGACGAAAGAAGATAGACCCCCTCTTTTTCTCGATTACTTACCGGAGTGCTTGTCAAATCGACCAAATCGGTTTCTAAGCCATAGAAAGATTGGATTAAGGCTGCTTGCCTGGGTTGCCCATCTTCAAATTGCTTAGCGACAGCAACAACCAACTCTTCAATCGGTCGACTTTTCCATTTCTTAAGCAAAAGATAATTGAACCAATGGGTGCTGCCCCAGCAGACCCCTTTTCCAATCCGATTAAAGTTCACTTTATTTAAACGTCTATGGAGCTTTGCTCGAATGAACGGGTCACCAATCTTCTCTCTTTTGATCGAAGAGAGAGAATACACGTCTGTTAGGTCATAGCGAAGCTCATTTTCGCATGGGACCCAAAGGGCATAGCCAAATTGCCATTGGGTGAGGAGATATTCGATCGGCCGGATCATTCTCTTTGCTAGAAGATCGAGTTGATAGGACCAAAGAACAAAAGAAACAGCCTTCAAGAAAAGATAAGAAATATAGGCGATCGGCGCCGTAGTGATGATCCATACGACTTGCCACCGGTTATAGTAGAGATAATCGGAAGGGCGCTGTAGCTCGAATTCCTGCTCGATTTCGGCAAGTTCTTGCTGAGCGGTAAACAGAGTCTTGAGCTGGCAAAAATCATGAGCAAGGGTGCAAGAGAAGGTCACTATAAACTCTGATATTGTTCAAAATAGATTCTCGATTGCGTATTGCCCAGCTGATAATACCTTCTCATGATGTAACTGAGAAGTTGCTTGTCGCTCATCGCTAAAAGCCCGATTTCAGGATCCCAGATATAGCTACCAGTTTCCGTTTTGATATAGACAAGAGAATGGTTCAGCACTCCCAGACGATAAATTCCCTTTTCAAGAGATTCTACTTTTTTCAACGCCCGCTTTAAATTGCATTCGAGTTCATAGAGAGATATGTCGTGCTGTTTTAACCTCTGCATTTCCACTTTTAGCAATCGATCGGTCGTTTCAAGCCCTTGGAGAATCGCCCCTTGTTTAGGAACCCCCATGGTAAATTGCTCGCTGACAGCGCGAAGATGTTTAACTGGATCGGAAAATTTGGCTGCTGTTTTTAGGTATAGATTGATGAACCAAAGTGAGGCGCCGCGACAGAGTCCATCGGAATACAGACGTATTTCACGGCAATTTTGCTGTAGATAAGCATCCATTTGCTTAAGGACATCATAAATTTGACTGATAGCCGTTTCTTTCGCTATTTCAGGGAAAGCATGTTTTAAAAAACGGATCGCCTCGGTGGAAGAATGGAGGTATTTGTCGGCAAAAATTTTTCTAATTCGTTTCTTTTCCAATGCAGGGATTTCAACCGGATCCCAGAAATTGTACCATTTCTTTTCTTTTGCTTTAATTTTTTCAACCTGCTGAAAAAATACTCCAAGGGCCTGTTTGATTCCCTTTTGATAGTTGGCATAGTGGGAGGTCATTGCAATTACATCTTTATCGATGAGGAAGCTCTGCGCAATAGAGCCATGGGTATAAACATCCCAGCTAGCTGTTTGATGGACATTAAAGGCCGGAGTCAGCAGCTCTGAAGAGGCCTCATCTTCCTTTAAATTGAAGTGCCACTGTAGACAAACCTGTTTCCAATCGCGTGTCATCTGCTTAGAAAGGACGGAGAAGATTCTGACTCCCTTTTGGAAGGCTAATTGATTGCAGAGAAAGGAAAGAGCTTTAAAAAAAATTGAGGCGACTAGCTCAAAGGGGTGCTTAACAATAATCCAGACCACTTGCCAGCGGGAGAAATAACGAGAAGCAGGCCCAGGATCTGGATTCACAGCAGCCGATTCAATAACGGAAATTTCCTCTTTGCCATTTAACTGCCTTTCAAGCCCTACATGATGATTAAAAAGATGTGGAGAAAAGGCTTTAATCTCTGCAGCGCTCATAGAGGGGCTCCCTTTTTTGCGGCAAAGTTATACCTCTTTGACAATTTAGATGCAATTGCCTCTGTCAATTTCTTTTTTGAGGCCGTTTTTTCTTAGGGATATTTTGAAGAAGCTCACTCAGAGCAAAACTAACGATCGCAACAATGATACTTCCCCAGAATGCCCCCCAAAAAGAGGTGATTTCCACCCCATAAGAGACTAAGCTGGCTACCCAAAACACTAGAGCGTTGATGAGCAGGGCGAAAATACCTATGGTTAGAACCGTCAAGGGGAAAGAGATAATGATCAAAAAAGGAGTAATAGAAGCGTTAAAGATAGCCACAATAAGAGCAAAGAGCAGGGCATCGGTAAAATTTGGAACATATAGCCCAGGAAGCACATGGGCAAGCCCCAAGATAACAGCCCCCAAAACAATCACTTTCACAATAAAACGTAGCATAATCTGGATCTTAAAAAAAAATTCTTAAATTGTCCAGTAGAGGCCCTATTTTAGTTTTATAAAAAGTCACAATTGTGGTATAAATAACGGATATTATGAGAACGCTATTTAATTTTATTTTTTGTTTATTAGTAATAGTTTCATCTGTCTTTTTAACAAAAGAGTTTGAAACTTACAAGCCCAAATCCTTACCGTTTATTGGATCGATTCTCGAACCCTTTTCTGAAGAGGGGATTCATATTCGGGCAAAGGCCTATTCTCAAAAAGATAGCATCGTCTACCTTAACCGCGATTTGCTCTATCGGGGTCTACAACCGCTACAGGTGACAATTCAGAATAATACCCCCCGCTCCTTTTACCTCTCAGATGAAGGGCTTGATCTTCCTAATTTAAATTCACGACAAGTGGCGGGAAAGCTGACCCGCAGCGCAATTCCCCGTTCGATTGCTTTTCGGATTGCCGGATTTTTCTTCTGGCCGATTCTGATACCAGGGACCATCGACACTATTCTGACCGCAAAGTCCTATTTTCAGATTAAGCGGGACTACTACGCTAAATCGATTAAGGATCATCCAGAATTGATCGTTCCCTATTCCACTGTCAATCGGGTCATTTTTGTTCCCTTGGACCAAGTCTCTAATGATTTTACCCTGCATCTACAAGACTGCAAAAATGGAAATTACTACCCTTTCGAAATCCAGTTGCAGGGATAATTTACAAGTGTGCTAAGGTGTGGGAATGTTGAGGCGATGTGCCGGAATCCAGATTCCCCTTTTTTCACTGCGTTCTAAAAAATGTCTTGGAACAGGAGAGTTTCTAGATCTCATTCCACTGATTGATTGGTGTAAAGAGGCTGGATTTAAACTGATCAACCTATTCCCGGTCCATGACACTTCTCTTACAGACAAAGAGCGAGATGGCACTGCTTTTTCACTTCATCCCAACTACTTGAATATCCATCAACTAGGTCCTGAGTTCGATGATGAAATCAGACCGATCGCAAAAGTACTCAACTTGCCTCATCTGGAATATCGACGCACCTACTTGGCAAAACAAGAGCTCCTCAGACTGCTTTTCATCTTAAGGAAAGAAGAGGATTTTGCTTCCAAAGCCTTTGAGCAGTTTTGTAATAAAAATGAAACCTATCTGAAAGCCTACGTCGCTTTCATCCATTTAAAAGAGAAATATGAGACGCCGAATTTTCATAAGTGGGGTCACCATTCCGAATATAGTGAACAGCTTGTCGAAGAGATTTGTGAGCAGAACCAAGCAAAGCTCGACCTCTACTTGTTTATACAATTCCATTGCCATCAGCAGCTGAAAAAAGTTGTCAACTATGCAGCAGGGGAGGGGATAAGACTGACAGTTGATTTTCCTTTGAAAATTCACCCCCATAGCGTAGAGGCCTGGACACAGGTGAACCAAGAGGCTCGCTCACAATGGCTCGAGCAATACTTTGAGATCTTGCCTCAAATGCCGATTGTCTGTGAACGAGAGGGGACAGAAGAGAGGATTTTCGAAGATCCAAGAAATTTTCCCCAGAACTCCATTTGTATCCCTTCAATTCCACACATGCTACCTTTGCGAGCTTGGTGGGAAGAAAATCAAGAGAAGACAGCCATTTATTATAAGACCATTCTCAAGAATGAACGAGACCCGCCTAGAGAATTAACGGAAAAGCTAGCTCGAGAGATCATTCAAGGGTATCTCAACTCGAAGTCGAATATCGCTCTATTTATATTGCCAGATCTGCTTGCAATGAACGATGATCTCAAAACTCCAAGCCCAGAGAAGGATCTGCTCCATTGGCGCTCACCTATTTTTATCGAAGAATTATTGCTTGTGCCAAGCTTTTCACAAGAGATTCGGCAGATGATCGAAAGTAGCAAAAGACTTCACTGAGCAGGTTCAAGAACCTTTCTCTTAGGCATCACAATTGCCGAAAAAAGCCCCACCATACTGACAATCAGCAGCACCAGCATCCCATTGTGAAAGCCCTGCACAAATTCACCTTGCATCCGGACTACCGTTACCGTCACTGCTAGCCCCATACTGCCGCCTATTTCCTGGATCGTCACAAAAGTGCCTGAAGCTATTCCTGCAAAATTTTTCGATAGCGCAAAGAGAGCGCCCGTAGTGGTCGGTGTGATGATCAGACTGATTCCCAATCCAAGCCCTGCAGTTGCCAGTACAAGGAGGAAAGGGGAGATCGTATGGCTAAAGTAAAACTGGATAAACGAAGAGAAAATCATTAAAATAAAGCCAATAAAGATCAGCCGCCGTGGCCCTATCTTGTCGTAAAAATAACCCGAAACGGGTGATATGAGCCCAATGGGGACAGAAAAGGCGAGCATCATCAGCCCTGCCTGCATTGGACTAAAGCCAAGATGCTTTTGGATATAGAGGGGAATCAAAAAGATTCCGGCCCAGAAAAAAGCAATCATGCAGAAATTGCCAAGACAGCAGAGCAGAAACATCCGATTTTTAAAAAGCTCTTCTCGAATGATAGGCATGGCCACCCTTTTCTCGACCACAAGAAGCAAAATTAATGAAAGAACGCTTAAACCATAGAGAGACAAAATGAGCCAAGTGCTCCAGACACTGCTTTGGATTGTCGCCAGAATAAAGACCCCGATGCAAAGAGTCAGCAAAAAGACACCCGGCCAATCGAGTTTCGTCGACTCTCCTTCCGTTTTCGACTCCCTGGCAAAGAGCCAGGTCAAGATGAAGCCGAGGAGAGCGAAGGGGAGATTGATCAGAAAAATGGATCGCCAGCTAAAAAAGTTGAGGATCACACCGCCGATAATAGGCCCCATTGCCAAAGTAATTCCTCCCGATGAGGACCACATCCCGATAGCGGTACTTTTCTTTTCTTCCGGGTACAAATCGATCAGCATCGCTTGAGAAAGGGGAAGCAAAATTGCCCCCGCAAGACCATAAATCGCTTGAAACCCGATGATCATCTCTGGATTGACAGCCAGACCGCCGCCAAGCATCGAAATCGCGAATAAAATGATCCCGATCAAATAGACCCGTTTCCTTCCAAAAATATCGCCTAGACGGCCCATCGTCACCAAAGTCGAGGCAATAAAAATCCCATAGATATTGATGATCCACTGCAACTGGGCCAATGTAGCCCCCAGAGCATGCTGAATCGAATCCAAATTGGTGTTGATCAGCGAAAAACTAAACCCCATTGCCATGTTGCCCATCAGCACACCGCAAATCGCGAGCCATTTCTTAAGAAAAGAGTCCATCACTTGATCCCAACATAAAGGAGTAAATCGGGATTCGTCTCTGGATGAAAGCCCAAAGGATAGAGCTCGAAATCGGCGACAAAAGTTCTCTTAAGATTGCCTTTCCAAATCCATTGCCAAACTTCCATCAATTGAGCAGGAAATTTTCCTGAAATCTTAAACACCGCATACCTAGCGGCCGGAACATGCTTAATCACCAGCCCCTTTGGCAGCGATCCAGCGACGGTCACTTCACATCCAGCAACGAGAGTGTATGGCTTCGTATGATCCTTCTCATATTCACAATAAAGACCGAGCACCTCTCCCGTTTTCTGGTTGGGAATTTGCATTTGGATCTGCTCTCGATAAAATTTGCCCCAGAACGGGGGAAGATCTCTAGCAGATTGCCAATTTTCATTCGTCGTCCTCAGATCAATCCCCATGATCTGCATCGGCCCCTTTTCAATTACCGTATAATCCATTTAAACCTCCTTGAGTCAAACCTATACCCGTTCCGTTTCAAAGGCACCCACAAGGAATGAATTGAAAGCTCCCGCGATTGAATTATTTTGAAAGGGGTAGTATTGAATTTAATACAACCCCTGTCAAAATAATTCAATCCCGGGGCTTTGAATCAGTCCCTTTGGGTGCCTTTGAGAGACTGTCCACAAACTCAGTTTCAGCGAATTTTCGGGTTCTTTTGAGCCGATTTTCGATTCAAATTTTGGGGGTAATATCACTCTTCGAATATGACCCCCAAAATTTGAATCGAAAATCGGGCAAAATAATCCCGAAAATTGGCGAAACNNCTGGGTTTGTGGACAGTCTCTGAAACGGAACGGGTATCACCCTATCATCCTTAGCTCGACTTTGCAACTTTTTTGGGCCACCAGCCTTGCCTATTTGTCCTCGGACGTTTGACCAAAGGTCAAACTGGGAGATTATTTAAATCGGGGAGGGGTTTCTAACCCCTCCCCGATTTAAATAACTCCCCGGAGAACAAATATCCCGAGGCTGGTGGCCCAAAAAAGTTGCAAAGTCGAGTTAAAAAATCTCACAGGAAGATTTATTTTATCTGTCATTAAATATTGAATTTTTTATAACCTTGCAGGTACGAATAAAAGTTTTCTTTGGCTCTGCCAGAGAGACGATCCATTTATAACTGCTTGAGGATAGAGAATGAAGAAAAAACAAATAGCAACCGGCTTGCTTGTAAGCCTTTTAGCGATAACCCCCACCATAATTCACGCAGATGAGTGTTGTCTGCCAAATTGTTGTCCGCCAACCGATTGTTGTATGCCCGACTACAGGCCGGGTGAACCGCTATGCGATGGTTGCGCACTATACCCTGCGTTTGCTGGAGTCCAGTTGGATTGCGCATGGGATCTCTTTGCATATGGAGATTTTTTATATTGGACACCAATTCGCACTTCAACCCTCGTTGTCGTCACCAATGACAATAACCCTCCTACTAACCCTACAAGACGGGAGTTCCCCCAAAACTTCGGATACCGACCGGGCTTTCGTGTAGGCGTTGGAACTGTTATGCACTGTTTTGACGATTTGACACTCAGCGTTGATTATACCCGTTTCAATCATGATTTCAGGAAGACTTTTTCAGCAACTGCCCCAGTTACTTTAGCTGCGGACATTGGGGCTCTAACCACGTCTCAATACCGTTCTATCACGACTAAAACAGGGTTTGGTCTTGATGTAGTGAATGTCCTAATGGCTAGACCAAATTATATTGGGCAAAATGTGATTCTTAGGCCGACGTTTGGATTGCAGTGGTATAAGTACGATTCGAAGTTCTCCCAAAACTGCGTAAGGGCAGTTGGGGGAGTTGTTGACACCCAATTTAGCAATTACAGTTTTTCTGGAATTGGCCCCACCGGTGCTATGAATGGGGATTGGTTGATCTGTTGGGGATTAAGAGTGATTGGTAAAGCACAACTCGGGGTGTTATTTGCTTATACAAACGATTTAGACCAAGTTGTAACTATTCCTACTAATAATATCTCCAATCAACGGCTAAAAGCGTCGATGAACCATGTTTTTTTCAATGGAACTGCCGCTATAGGGTTAGGTTGGGGGAGCTATTTCTGCTGTAATCGATATCATGCAGATCTTTCAATCATGTACAATACTCTGGGTCACGTTACTTTACTGGCGAATCCACAAATTGCTGGATTTACCCGAGGAAATACGGTCAGCTTTCATGGATTGGCAGTTAGCGCACAATTGGATTTTTAAAATAGAATAGGAGAAAAAAATGGTAAAAAAATATATCACTCATGCCCTATTTGGCTTGGGGATTGCCCAAATGTATTTGAGCCCGACACAGGTGTTTGCAGATGAATGTGAAGCCCCCTGTTGTGAGGCCACAATAATTCCTGGAGAGCCTCTCGATCCTTGTCTAGTCAGCGGTGGATACCCATTGCCTGGAAACGTTTCGCTTTGCAACGGATGGGATGTGTATGCGACAGGTAGTTTCCTTTATTGGACAGCCTATCCTCCGGTCTCAGCGACTATAGTTAGGGCAAACAGTCCAAACCAAACAAGTCCAGCAACAACGAGAAATCTACAGCAAAAGCTTGTATATAAACCAGGCTTTAGAGTAGGCATTGGGGCGGCACTTTGTGGGGTTGTCGCAGATGTCAATTATACGCGACTTCATAGCAAAACAACCACCCATTTTTCAGCCAGAGCTAATGAGACAATTTCTCTGACCCAAGGAGTGACAGCACTGCAATTCGCCAATATTAAAACAGAGATGACGATGGATTTTGATTTCGTTATCGGCTCCTTGCAGAAACCCTTTTATATTGGGAAAAGGATCGTATTTACACCAGGATTCGGAATCATTGGTCAGTGGACAAAATATGGTTGGGATATTGACTGCTCCGCCCTCAATGCCCCGCCAACTGGTTTTATCAATGTCGTACACAAAAGTTGGGCGGTAGGTCCTGGCCTAACAATTTCCACCCAAGCACTAGTAACATGTGGCTTTAGGATAGTTGGGAATGTCATACTTGGTTCCATTTATAATCGGATGACAAAAGATCAGAGTAGACTGTTCTTCCCTAACAATCCAGGAGCTGCGAACAATACTTTCCAAAAGACTGCAAAATCCTCCAACACATGGGCGAATGCTGCAATGACTGAAATTGGACTAGGATGGGCAAGCTATTTGTGGTGTGATCGATTTTTTCTCGATCTGACTGTTGCTTATCATGCTAGTTACAACACGACTTCTGCGATAAGAGGAATACAAGGGATTAACACCCAGAATTTTAGCCTTCAAGGGCTCGTTGTCAGTGGGCGAGTTGATTTTTGAAAATAAACAAGAGATTAATTTAGGAGCAAACGATGTTCAAAAACACTTTAATTTTATTGGCGGCAAGTATCCCATTTATGGGATACTGTGACGAGGGGAGTGACTGTAGTCCAGCTCCTTGCCTTATTCCTGGGGACCCTATAGATTCATGCCAACTGCCAGTCGGCTATTTATATCCTGCAGAATATGCTCTGCAAGGGTGTAACTGTGCTCACTTTACAATTGGAGCGGAGTTTATTTATTGGCAGTTTTTGCGTGTTGGGGCTTTAGCTGATATTGGACGGCATATCACGACGGCCGGACGAGAAACAGTGACAAAAACTCTGCTGCATAAAATTGGACATAAGCCTGGCTTTAGGGTAGCGGCTGCTATTGCCCTTCCTTGCTTTGACAATTGGGACTTTGATATCAATTATACATGGTTCCATCACACAACTACAAAGAATTTTACCTCTCGAGGAATCGTCAATGTCGATGTGATCAACCCAAGAAATGGAGCTATTCCTCAGGTAAACGCCCTAAGTCTAAGATCGAGACTCAAAATGAATCTCGATATGCTCGAGGTTCTAGCAGGACGATCGTGCTATCTAGGAAAACGGTTTATAGTTCTCCCTTTTGCAGGGATCAAGAGTTGGTGGAGTTCGCAAGACGAAACTCTAACATTCAACGTTATTAACGGAGCTCCTGGAACCAATACGACAACATCAGGCTTTTGGGGAATCGGCCCCATTGGAGGGACATCTCTAAAAGTCCTTGGGTGGTGCGGGCTCTACGCAACTGGCAAGCTTTCGGTCAGCGTCCCATTCAGTATTGCAAACAAATACAAATGTGTAAGGAACTTCCCAGGACTTACACCAGCCTTTGTTACAAACGTCGAAACAGCAGGGCCGAATCCAAAGAAATATGGGATGTGTCAACCAGTCTTAGAGGGAAATATCGGCCTTGGTTGGGGAACTTATTTCTGCGATTGCTCCTATCATATCGACTGTGCAATCAAGTACGATTTGTTCGAAACAACCATATTGATCCAAGCATTTGGACGAGGAATTGCTGCTAGTGAGTGGACCATGCAAGGGTTGTCAATCGCAGCGCAGCTCGACTTTTAAGCAATGTAAAGACCTCCGTTTTGCATTTCTTGCCCGGTCAGTTATGGCCGGGTTTTTTCATCCTTCTTTGAAGGGGGCCTCGAGTACGAAGCTCGGCCCATCCGCCACAATCACAGGCATACTTAATTAATTGATATTAAATAGGTTAATCCTGTAGTAATAAATTATTGACTTTTTATTATTAAATATTTTATAATTATATATGTAGCAAATAAAAAAATTAATAACAAAAGGATAATATATGTCATTTAGTTCAATTTCTTTTTCTCCACAAAGTTCACAATCTTCAAGTTTTGAAGATGTGGATCAGCACAGAGAGCTGACTCCAGGTGCAGAGAATAGGACACCCCCAGCAAGCAGAAACTCCCAAGAGCTAAAAAAGGATACTCAAAGCGAGAAAATAGCTGTTGTGGTGGCACGCAAACTTAATATGGTAGACCTACATATGATGTTTGAAGAGCTCAGTGTCAAAAAATAAATTTAATATACCGAAAGAACCTGAAGAATCGGTTTTTTCGGTATATTTTTATGCAATTTTTTAAGCTATCGGATAAAATTCGATAGGTTTATTTATGATTTGAATAATTTTATGGATGGACTATACTATATTCATTTCATAATAAGGGGAAAAATATGGCTGGAATCTGTGATTATGTGCCTACACAAACTTTAAGCAATTGGTGCTCAAATATCGATTTAACTGGGTCGCGTGCTGGAATTGCTCTATCTATAATTGTGATTATCGTACTTGCTAAGCTTCAAACATATAATGACTATCAAGAACAACCCATACAGCCCTTGGATGGCAGAGTCCAAATTGAAGATCTTGAGCGGCTAAGGCTTGAGTCGCGAAAACTCTCTGAGTTTTTATCGGATGCCTTCATGAATCCAGATTCCAAGCATACCGTAGCAAGAGGTTTTATAAAAAATCCTTCGGATATTTTGGGGCCGGCAAACAATCCTGTACGTACTCAAGAGCTTTGGAAGCTATTGCTCAGGATGACCTTTAGCACCTTTGTCAGAGAGCAATTTGAGAGTATTGAGCAGTCTAGTTCTCGTGGGGTCCAATTTAGTGAGCCAAGTCAAGACGTTTACGTTGATTTTATGGGGTTGTTAGAAGCAATTGACCGTGGGCCAAGATTATTATGGGATAAAATTGGGGAATTTGGAAAGGACGGCAAGCTGAAAATAGTAAACGGATTTCTTACAGAGATGGAAAAACTTCAAGGATTTTTGAATGGCCTAGATGGGGAGAATTTTTCCGAAAAAGCACACCAGATTTACGCAGCGGATATAGTGAATGACCTGCGAGATTATTTGATCAGAAACGATCTTGATAAAGGAAAAGAAGATTTTGGGGAAGATCTACAACCAGAAGTTCAGGTTGTACAGCAAAAGCAAATGCAACAAGGACCAGCCCGTCAGTCAATTCCAGAAATGATACCGGTCAAGTAGAAACAACATAACATCTATTATCAGACGTTCAATATATGATCGTCCCCTAAATAATAATTAAACAAAGGAGTCTAAAAAATGAGTACATCAGCAGTAGGACAAGCAGCACCAGCGGTTGCAGCCGATACAAGTCTCGAATCATGCGGGATGAAAGTCTCTAAAGCACTAACCATTGTTGGTGGAATATTAGCCACCTCAACTGCACTAGTTGAAGGCAGTCGCATTTTTGACCTATCGGCAAATTTTGCCCCAATAGCGGATCTCTTTCAGCATCTCCCCTCAATGCAAACAAATATTGCGATAGGGGTCGCTGGGGTATCGGCCATGATTGCAGGTCAGGTGCTAGGCCATGTTGTGGAGCGCAGGCAGAATGCCCGTGCAGAAGAGGCAGCTAGGCTGGAAGCGGCCCAAAAAGCACAAGAGGCAGCTAGGCTGGAAGCGGCCCAAAAAGCACATAGGGCGGGGGTTAAGGTAGGACTGGAAAAGGCGATTCTAGGCATCGAGGGAGTAACCGATAGGATTCAGCAAGTTCGAAATCACCCGCAAGCTATAGCTGATGTTGAGAGCAAGAACAAACCGAAAGACGATCCATATTCAATCATCGAAAATGAACTTCGACTTAGAGCCCTACCAAGCAGGTTCACTGTCAAAATTGTATCTGAGGCTGATTCGAAGTTGTACAGTTTATTATACCAGGCGAAGGAATTTCTTATCTCTATTAAGGATCGCGATGATTTAATGAATAAATTGTCCTTGGATACAGTTATAGAATTAATTCTAACTGTTGATGGTGTTGATTGCTTAATAGACCACCGATTATGGTGCCTTGACATGCGAGCAAAATTTTTAGCAGTTAAGGGCTCTACTTTAATCGATTTTGAACCAACATTTGAAAAGATCATGAGCCAATTGGATAGCAAAGATAGTGCCTGGGTATCACTTAGTAAAATTTCGCATCAATTTTTATTGGGAGCTACGTCTTCCAGTCATCCTAAAGAAGAAGCTGTTTCTGAAGGAGTCGTAAGTTCTTCCCAAAATGTTGTTAATCAACAAGGCTCAATCGATAATAATAATAACGTCCCAAATGGTTAGGTGGGCATATTCACAACAATTATACCGAAAGAACCTGAAGAATCGGTTTTTGGCTGCGCCGGCATCCTGGATTTCGAATCCGCCTGCATCGCTCAACCTATTCAGGTTGAGCTGCTTCGTCGCCGCTGCGCTGATTCAAACTCCAGGCGCCGGCTTTGCCAAAAACCGATTCTTCAGGTTCTTTCGGTATAACCCTTCTCGATCACCTTGTAGAGCTCCCTTGAAGCCGTAGTCGGACAGGGAGCTTTGGAAATTGCTGAAACAACAGCAATTCCAGCTGCTCCGCAATCCAAAATTGCCTGCACATTGGTGATGTTGATCCCCCCTATTGCAATCACTGGGAGATGGGTGGTGTTGCAGAGCTGTTTTAATCCATCGAGGCCCCATGGTTTGCCGCAATCGCTCTTTGTCTTTGACGCCAAGACGGGGCTGGCAGCAAAGTAGGTCACATCTTGGGGTGCTGAAAGAGCTTGATCGAGGGTTTCGACGGAGAGGCCGATGATGGCTTTTTTTCCCAAAATCGCTCGCGCTTTTGTCACTGAAAGGTCTGTCTGTCCTAGATGGGCACCGTCAGCTTGGACGGCGAGCGCAACGTCGATTCTGTCGTTGATGATCAAAGGGACGCGATGCTTTTTGAGAAGGGGTTGGATTTTCTTGGCAAACGCGATAAAGGTTTCCGTAGAGCAGTGCTTATCGCGGATCTGTACGGTATTGACTCCCCCCAAAACGGCTTTTTCGATAATTCCTTCGAGATTGTCATCAATTTCTGGGGTCACAAAATAGAGGATCCGCTTCATGCTCGCTCCTCCAATTTTTGCCCCAATTTGTAAGACGAAATGACCCAACTTAAGCCGATCGCGATAGCAATAGGGCCTGCGAAAGGGGCGCTGGCGATCACGCCGCCGCAGAGGCTGCTTAGGCTAATGCTTAGGATCGAGCCGCAGCCTCTGCCGAGCCGTGCGCAAATTCCATCGATGACCAACTTCCCTTTCATTTTTAGAGGGCTGGGCAGCTGTACAAATGCCAGCTCTTTTGAAGAGTCAAACAAGGTATATTTCGCGGCGCGACAAATGCAGTATTGTAGTGAGCCTGAGAAAATGAACAGAGCGGAGGCCTCTCTATAGAGAAAAAGGAAAAAGGCTCCTTCGGTCAGAAGCAGGCATAGGGGTGTGATGAGGGCGGCAACCACCCAGCGCGTCCGTTGCAGTATAAGAGGGGTAATGAGAAGGGCGCTAATGACGTTCAACACGCCGCACCACGAGGAAAGGTTACCTAAATACTGGCAGTAATCGCACGCATTTGGATAGGATTTGTGGAGCACATCGAGGAAAATCACCTCCCCAAGGCTATAGGCAATGTAATCGGCAATGACGATCCAGGAAAGAAGGCGCAGCTGTGGGTTGCGAAGGCATATGCTGGTGCTTTCTTTTAATGAAAATGTCGAAGATGTTTGGACTGGTGTATGGGAAAAATATTGCCACAGGCGATAATATAAAAGGGCCGCAATTGCTCCTAAAATGGCCACAACAAGCATCATGGAGCTCAGGGCTATGTTCCACTGTTTTGAAGTAGTACAAAGGGAAACAATCGGGCCTGCTGCGACGGCTCCAAGACTGCTAGCCAACATCAGAGGTCCATAGAGTTTTTTTGCCTCTTCTTTGGGGATATGCTGGTTAATCAAGCCCCAAAAAAGGATGATGGCAAGGGCCGGCTTCCACAACTCCCCCATCACATAAAAAATGAAAGACAGTTGAATCAAATGGCCAATGGCAAAGATGAGAAAAAAAGCCAAGAAGGCTGTAATCGTAATCAAAAAGACTTTGTGAATCTGAAAATGATTCAGTAACCACGATAATCCCCAAGTCATGAAGATGCTGCCCGGTAGACCACCGAAGAGTTCAAAAATGGGGATTGTAGCAGCCCCATTGCCCTGGCTGACGGCGAGGGTATTGCGAACGCTTTTCAGAATAGTGAAATCGATATTGAGGAGCAAAGCGATGCTAGAAATCAGAAAAAAATGGGTACGTTTCATGTGAGCTCCTCAATCAGGCGGCTAATTTCTCTTACTTTGACGGCAGGGTCGGCTGCCCGCATGATTTCGCCGGCCATTGCGATTCCATCTTGAGGTCGAAGATGCTGCGCGATGCCGTTTAAATTCTCTTGTGTGAGGTTGCCGATGAGGACCACCGGGTGACGAGTGCAGGAGATCACCCTTTTTGCCCCCTCTATTCCCCAGGGCTGGGGGTCGGTGATCTGCTGAGGTTTTGTCCACTTGGACGGGAAGACTTGGACGCCGAGATAGGTGACATCGAGAGTCTGTGCCCGAACGACATCCTCCCAGGAGTTCACGGTCAATCCGATGATTGCAGCACTCCCTAAAATTTGCCTCGCTATTGGATAGGAAATGTCCCTCTGCCCCAGATGGACTCCTGCGAGGTTTGCTTTAAGAGCAATATCGGCGCAATTGTTGATGATGAGAGGAATATTTCTCAGAGCAGCAATTTCATTCACTTTCTCGACTAAAGAATAGGAGCTCTGAAGAACTTGATTAGGCCCCCAGAGTTGGATATAGGAAATCCCCCCTTCGAGAGCTTTTTCGATCAGATTAACGAAGGATGTAGTTCTGGCTTTTGTTTGGATTTGCGGTATCGGGGCAACTAGTCCAAAGCGGAGATTAATTTTGCAAACTGACGACATATCGTACTCCCATGGTTAGAATGAAATTTCCACCAGGGAATAACGACAAAAAGAATTTTCTCTCTATACATCTACACTTCCTACGCTGGCATTATCCAGATCAGGTTTGAGGGTATTTCTCAGCTAAGATTTCGTCTTAGCACCCCTGGTGATGCTCTAAGTATGAATGCTGGGATTCCTTTTTAGCAAGTGATTTGGCAATTCCCCAACTTTTGAGTTCATTTATGTATAGTCGATTTTTTCTCTACAAGGTGACAAAAAATTTATCACCGAAAGAACCTGAAGAATCGATGGTTGGTCAGCAGACTTCTCTTTAAATTTTGTTCCGCAAATCCAATTTGCAATTGCGTCTAATGTCTAAAAATTCTTAGTATGTGATTCATGGATATCGTTCATCTTTTGGCATTCCTAGGAGTTGGGATTTTGGCCGGTCTTATAGGCGGGCTGCTCGGTCTCAGCGGCGGTGTGGTGACCGTACCAGCGCTCGTCTTTCTCTTTCCCGTAATGGGCATCCCGCAGAGTCAAGTCACCCATATGGCCATCGGCACGTCGCTGGCGGCGATGGTTTTAAATGGGATTGTCTCTACATGGTCGCATCATCGAAGGGAAGGGGTTTTGTGGCCCCTGTTTTTGTCCCTTTTGCCTTGGATCATCATCGGATCGCTCTTTGGGGGAATTGTTGCAAATTTTATTTCTGATGTGGTGCTTGAAAATCTGTTTGGCTTTTTTATTGTGTTTCTTGGTATTTATTTGCTTTTGCCCCAAAAGAAGAAAAGGGAGCTTAGGGAATTTAACAAACATTCGATTTTCTGGTGTGGGACAGGCGTTGGCAGTGTTGCTAGTGTACTAGGAATCGGTGGAGGGGTGTTTACTGTTCCCCTGCTGATCCACTTTAATTATCCAGAAAAAAAGGCGATTGGGACCTCCGCGGCGATTAGTTTGGTGATCACAACGGTAACTGCACTCACCTACCTCTATTTTGGAATGAAGACCGTGAAGACCCCCGAGAGCTTAGGGTATATTTATTTGCCCGCATTTGTCTTTATCGGGCTGGGGGCAATGTTTTTGGCTCCTGTTGGAGCGAAATGGGCGCATGCAATCGATGGATTGCTGCTTCGCAGAATTTTTGCAGCTGTATTGATCATCATTGGAATAGTGATGATCTAATTTGAGGAAAACATAAGATGTATTTACGAGATTTTAAAGTCATTAGACCCAACTATGAACAGAGCCAAGAGCATTTGCTCGAATGGGTTGTTAATGCCCATATCCGTAGCAACAATTGGACTGAGAAGGATCATGAGTGTCAAGAATTCGAGTCAAAGTTGCGGGAAAATCTGATGCGCATCGGCCTTGGACAAAATAAGATCCAAAAAAGGGGTTTTCAGATTAAAGATTGTAACCATCAAAATTGGGAAGAAATGGAGATCTACAATATCGCAGTGATGCCAGAGGGGTATTTGCTCGATAAACGGATGGAATTCTTCAACCAAGCTTGCTCTGAGGTATTTGAGCAGATGTATGGCCCCGGTGAACAGCTCCCCCCTCACCTTGTCCATGTGACTTGTACGGGCTACGTGGCTCCTAGCCCAGCGCAAAAATTGGTCTCTTCTAGAGAAAATGGGAAGAATACGACCGTGACACATGCCTATCACATGGGCTGTTACGCTTCGATTCCTGCTGTCCGGATCGCTATGGGCCATTTTGCAGTCGAAAATCAAGCCTCCGATATTGTCCATACAGAGCTTTGCTCGCTACACATGAACCCTGCGCAGCACACGATGGATCAATTAGTTGTGCAGAGTCTATTTGCTGATGGTTTTATTCGTTACACATTGGGAGAGAAAGGCGAAGGCCCGGCGCTGAAAATTTTGGCTGTTTTGGAACAAGTCATTGACGATTCCGCAACGAAAATGACTTGGGATTGCAATGAATGGGGATTCCAGATGTCCCTTTCCAAAGATATCCCCGTCCATATTAGGCGAAATGTTGAAGCCTACTTAGATCAACTAGCTAAAAAAAGTGGGCTCGATCGAGATGAGCTCAATAGCGCCCACTACGCGATTCATCCTGGGGGGCCGAAAATCGTCGAGAATATCTCTGAAAAGCTTGGTTTAGAGCCCGACCAAACCAGACACACAGTAGCCGTATTGCAAAATTATGGAAATATGTCGTCGGCGACACTGCCTCATATTTGGGATCGGATACTAAAAGATGACACGATAAAGGCTGGAGAGCGTATAGTGAGTATGGCATTTGGTCCCGGTTTGACCATTTGCGGCGCGGTTTTTGAAAAGAGGTAACATGCACTATTTCATGATGATTCCCTTCATTGTTCAAACATTTGCAATCGGGTTCGATGAATATTATTTCCACATTAAACGGGGACTTCCCCTCTGGGAGAGGATCGGACATCCGATTGATACCCTCTCTGTTTTATCTTGCTTTCTTTTTGCCTTGCTCGTCCCCTACTCCCCTCTTGCTCTTAAATGGTATATAGCCCTTGCGATTTTCTCTTGCCTCATGGTCACGAAAGACGAGTGGGTCCATAAACACCATTGCCCAGGATCAGAACATTGGCTCCACGCTCTTCTATTCATCAACCATCCCATCATCCTCACTGCGGTGGGGCTTCTCTGGTCTAATCCCTCATGGATGCAACGATGGCTGACTCAGCCCCAAACGCTGCATATCTTTTTAGTGCTACAGGCTACGTTTACAGCCCTATTTTTTAGCTATCAAGTCATTTACTGGAATTTCATATGGAAGGAAAAACAAATAAACAACCCATAAATAATGCTTGGTACGATGATCTCAATGAGCAGTGGCATACACTTAATGACCATCCTATTGCCCTTCTTCGCTCGGAAAATAATTTACGCAACCCGTGGATCCAAAGTGTCCTGGTCAAGCATTTTCGCCATCCCTGCAGCGTCCTCGATATTGGATGTGGCGGAGGCCTTCTAACCAACTACTTAGCTCAGAAAGGGCATCTAGTCACAGGCATCGATCTCTCCGCGCCGAGCCTTCAAATCGCTCGTAGCCTTGATACGACAAAATCTGTCGATTATCGACGGGCCAATGCCTATGAGCTCCCGTTTTCCGATAAAACCTTCGATGTGGTCTGTGCGATGGATATCCTCGAGCATGTGGAGAATCCTTCGTTGCTGATTCAGGAGGCATCTCGTGTCCTTAAAAAGGGGGGACTATTCTTTTTCCATACCTTCAACCGCAACCTCTGGAGCTATTTCCTAGTGATCAAGGGAGTCGATTGGTGCTTCCCCAATGCACCTCCCCGCATGCACGTCTATCCCCTCTTCGTCAAACCCAAAGAGCTAAAGCAGTTTTGCGAAAACCAAAAGCTGAGTGTCCAGGAGATGAAGGGTGTCCGGGTGTTGAACAACAAATCTTTTTGGAAAATGGTCTTTAAAAGACAGGTAGATGAGAATTTAAAGTTCGCCTTCTCCAATTCTCTCAAGACTGGTTATTCAGGCTTTGCTAAAAAAATTTAAAGCTAAAGGTTAGGGCTCGGCTAAGTAACGGATAATCCGGTCGATACGGAAGTGCCGCTCCTCCCGCTTTGCCATGAGATCGTAGAATTCGTCAATCCCCTTCTGGTCCTTCTTGATCTCTTGGTGGATTTTGCTGTTGATGCATCGCTGCATCTGGCTGGCGAGCTTGCGGATGTTTTGCAGGGCAATTAACCGTTCTTTCACTTGAACATTTTCGACTTTTTTGAGCAAAAGTTCTTCGGCCTTTTCGATGAAATGTAGAAGAGAATTTTGATTCGTACTGCAATAAAGCTGCTCCAGATGCTCTTTGGGCCCCTTTTGCAAAATGACTTTGGCTTTTGCTAATTTTCGTTTCGAAGTGGCCGATTTGATGGGGAGCCGGCCTACACACGCGGGAACGCGCGGAGGTTTCTTGTGTTTAAAAGAGCGGACTTTACCCTTTTTTTCTATCGTAGTTGTGGTGTCGATGAGTTTTTTAAGCTGCTCGCTGGAGAATTTGCTTTTTTCCATGGCGGTCAGTTTTAGCATAGCAGTTGATTTTAAATCAAATTTTTTTTTAGTATATGCCAAAGTTTAACAGGAGGGCCGTAATGGCAAAAGTGACTCTCAAAGGTAATCCGATTTCGACTAACGGAGAGCTTCCAAAAGTTGGGGCAACTGCAGCTGACTTTGTTCTTGTCGACAAGGAATTGAACAACAAATCTCTAAAGGATTTTGGGGATAAGCCCAAGCTTCTCAATATCGTCCCTAGTCTCGATACCGCGGTCTGCTCGACAAGCGCGAAAAAATTCGATCAGGCGATTAAAGGCCATCCAGAAGTGGTTGTACTAACGATTTCCACCGATTTGCCATTTGCTCAAGGCCGGTTCTGTTCCCAAGAGAAGATCGCGAATATCACCACCTTATCGATGATGCGCAATAAGGATTTTGCCAGAGATTATGGGGTTCTCATCCAGGATGGTCCTCTTGCTGGCATCTGCGCCCGAGCGGTCGTTGTTCTCGACAAAAATAACAAAGTGATCTATACACAGCTTGTTCCAGAAATCACAATCGAGCCCGATTACGAGAAGGCTCTTAAATATTTACTAGGTAAGTAAGCATGACTAAAATTCAAGAGCATTCACGCGAGAATATCCACAAGATGTTCGATCAAATTTCTCCCACCTACGATCTTGCCAATCGGGTGATGACCTTTAACCTTGATCAAATCTGGCGCAGAAAAATGGTCAGGATGTTGCCTGAGGGAAAAGATCTTTTTGTGCTCGATTGCGCCACCGGGACGGCAGATCAGCTCATCTGCATGATGGAGAATACCAAGCGGGTCAAAAGGGCCATTGGAATCGATTTAGCAGCTGAAATGGTTGCTATCGGCGAAAAGAAGGTCCAAGGCAAGCCTTATGCCGATGCCCTCTCTTTTCAGATCGCCAGCGCCCTTGAGCTCCCCTTTGAGGAGAATACTTTTGATTGCGTGACGATCTCCTTTGGGATCCGCAACGTCACCGACGTGAAAAAGGCCCTCGCCGAGTTTTACCGGGTGCTCAAGCCAGGCGGGCGGGTGCTGATTCTCGAAGGGACAGTGCCTAAAATGAGATGGCTTCGTGCCATTCACTTGTTCTATTTGCGGAATTTCCTTCCACGGATCGGGCAGATGATTTCGAAAAATAATTACGCCTATCGCTACCTCAATGAGACGATAGAGACTTTTCCATCGGGAGAAGCTTTTTGCTCAATAATGCGCGATGTAGGGTTTGGCGACGCTAAGGCCAATCTTCAAACGGGCGGCGTTGCAACGATTTATTCGGGAAATAAATAACCCGACCAGTGCTGATCGGGTTTCTTAAAAATAAGCTGGGCCGAGTACGAAGCTCGGCCCATCCGACACTATCCTAAGTCTTAAGTCCTAGGTTTCACCTTACTAAAAATCAAGCTGAGCTCTTGCAGAAAAGCCTTGGTAGTAGAATGCTTTCAGGTGGTTGCCAACCGTAACAGCGTAGGGGCCAACATAGTTAGACATCATATCATATCCAACTGATAGGTCTACGTGATATCCACAATCGCAAAAATATGTTCCCCAACCAAGAGCCACTCCCCCTTCATAGAAAAGGCGGACAAGCCACAATTTTCCTGTTTGAGTTTCATCATCAATAAAACCGGGAAACCCTACGGCGGCAACAGCAGGGAAGTTTGTTGTGCAGCGGTATTTATTTTGACGTGTATAGGTTGTCCATATGCCAGCCTTACCTCTGACATAGGTTCCACACCATAAAAGGAGTTTAATGTCAGCCTTGACATAGGGGCCAATCCCCCAAAGTCCCACTTTTGTGACTTGTGTACCAATTTGATTATTGAGAGTTGTGAAGCGCAGATCTTGCTTTTCTGTCGTCCACCAGCTCTTCAAACCGCAACTAGCCTTAGTAAGGAGCCGTTGACTAAGATAGAAAGTTTTCCCTAAGAGGCCATGGAGGAAATTGAGATTGAACTTTCGATCAGATCTCAATTGTGTCGAGGCAACAAAATAGATATTGGGGATAAACTTGCTGACGAAAAACTCGCCATTTCCTGTAGCATTATAATTTTTCGTGGTTGTGTGATAAAACCAGGTATATTCGACATCTGCTTCCCAGTTATCGAGGCAAGGAAAGCCAATTCCTGCACCGATTTTGAAACCTGGACGATAATTTTGATAATGAGAAATGGAAGTAAGTGTAGTCAAAGTTCCCGGTCCTCCAGCGAAGGTTCCAGCAAATTTTGTCGCAATCTGCTCGAGGCTGTCGGGGTTAACCTCCCAATAGAGAAATTCTCCAGAAACTGTTAGATTAACGCAAGAATTGCCAAGGGTATATTGACCGGGATAGAAAATGCCGGCAGGGACCTGGCACGACTCAATCGGCTCAGGGGGCAATAATGTATTACAACATGCATCTTCAACTGAGGCTGTAAGAGGCAAGCTAGCAGATAGTAATAAGAGTGTTTTTTTAATCATATTGTGCTCCTTATCAAACTCATGTTAAAAATTAATCTGGCCACCAATGGCGAGCCCTTGTAAGCTATAGGCAAAAAAGTATGGATCCATCGCTGTTTGAGAATAGGGAATTCCCTCAGTGATCAGATATTGAGATATGAAATTATAAGTGACATACAAGTCGACGTGATATTTATCACAGCAAAAATAGTCCCCCCAACCAATTCCAATCTCTGCACTTTGAACGGCTTGGGTAAATCCAGCCTTCTCTCTAATTAGTGTTGTGTTATTTGTCGCAAGTGGGGCTTGTGGAAACGAATTGACGACTCTTCCATGAGTGCAATAACCATATAGTAAACTTAAGTCAACATTAAAAATGGCATGGAAATGCCAGGGAAACAAAGCCATCGCTTTAAATCCCAAATCTGGCCCCACGGCCCAGCCTTTATGGTTCGCTGAGGCAAATCCGTTAGAGGTTAGGACGCCCACTGGTGGTGCCCCGAGTGCGGTTGTATCAAATCGCCATTTTTGCTGGTTCCAATAGCCGAGTATTCCAAAATTGAGATCCATGATGAGTCGACTACCCATATAGACCGGTCGTTGCGCAGTAACGAGCAGTCTGTCAACACTGATGGTTCGTGCCGATCTGATCGTCGCAAAAAGGGTGGGTTGCCCAGTTACAGGATTGCTGGCAAGTATCCCCCCTGCTGCAGTCACAAGAGCAAGTCCTGCGTTGTTTCCAGCGCCAAAATTATTTGTCACTGTAGAGTGATATCTCATGTAAGTAGCATCGAGAATGACTGCGTCGAGATCAACTCCAGCGGAAACCCTAAAGCCAGGGCGGTAGGGAGCACTATGAAGTAAGTTTTTAGTTGTCCTTTGGACTTGAAAATTAACACCGTCAACGAATGTGAATCTCTGGGCATCTGGTGGGGTAACTTCTTGGCTATATGCGAAGTAAATGAAATCGCCCCTTGCATAGAAATTCCATGAACAGGCCGTTTTGATTCCGGCCGGAAGAAGATATCCTGCGTTTATGCAGTCTGGATTGATCGGATCGCCCGGAAGGACCGCAAGATTGCTGCAAGGAGTTTCGCAGCACTCCCCTTCAGCGGCAAGAAGGCCCGCTTGAAAAAACAGTTGGCTAGCACTCAGTGTGATCAGTGTATTTGCAAATGTTGCTTTTTTCATTTATATCTCCTAATTTCTTTAAAAGTCGAATTGACCACGTAGGGTTAGCCCCATCAAATGGAAAGAAACTCCTTCCATCATTCCTGTTGTAAACGACATTTTAACCACATCGCTCATAATATCGAATGTTGCGGAGAAATCGAGATGGTAGCGATTACAACAAAAATAGCTCCCCCAGCCTACTCCTAGCCCTCCCTTTGCTAAAATATCGAGATGCCGATCTTTCTGTTTCAGATCTACAATGAGCGGAATAGGGAGGAAAGTGACCTGTTGAAAAAAAGTATGCTTATAGGGGTAAATCAACCCCACGTCAGCTTTTCCTATGAGGCGTAAATTCCAGCATAATAGCCAACTTCCAGTAATACCAGCACCTATCCCAATCCCTTCATGCACCACTGTTGCCTTGGCGGTATCTATGACTTGGGTGACGGTATTATTGAGAAATTGCTGATACTTCTGTTTGACTCGGACCCACTTGAGACCTAGAGATGGACTGAGTATGACCCCTTGCCCAAGGTAATTAGGTCTTTGCATTGCTAGATCAACAACGTCCAGCGCAACATGATATTTTGTTCTAATGGCGCTGTAGACAGGATTGACAAGTGGTGTACCAGCAGTTGTGGTAGAAGCTAAGAACGAAGGGGCCGTGGCTCTGTCGATTTTTGAAAACCCATGGTGATACCAGGTATAATCAGCACCAAGAAGCCAATCATCAAAACAGGGAAGATGCATGCCGATTCCGACCCTAAAAGCGGGGCGGTAGCCAAAAGTGTTGGCGATTTCTTTTTGGGTCGTTCCTAGCGCTGGATCACCGAAGGTGGCATTGTCAACTTTAATCGTTCCCCAGACATTTTCTATGACTGGTCTCCAGTAAAGAAACTCACCCCACGCAAATACATTCCAACCACAATCGAGCTGGACGCCCCCATATTGTGTATATATCCCGCAAGGTTCACATAGGATATCTCCGGGACGATATTCTGGAAGGCAGCAATCTTCAGCCTGTGAGATTGCTGGAAGGATGAGAGCAAAGCTTGCGAGAATGCCCGCGGTGATTTTTCTGTTCATCATGATGATCCTCTAGGAAATTTTCATTGCTGAACCAAGCATATAAAAAATAGGAATTTCAATTCAATATTTATCTACAGTATATGGGATATTCAGGGTGCCACATCGTCTCATCGATCAATTTTTCTACCGAATCGATTGACTTAAGCTGAGAGTGCCCCTCTTTGATGACGGTTTTAGCAACCTCTATAGCGATTTCGCGGGTCACTTTCCGCAATTGATCTAGGGTCGGAAAAAGTGGAGCATGAGGATCTTTTAACAGCGGTGAATAATCGCTAAGGATTTTGGCTGCGTTGATGAAAACGTCGTCGCTTGCATAGCGGGCTTTGGTTGCAATCAGTCCCAGACCTACTCCAGGGAAAATATAGACGTTATTGCACTGGGCGATGTGATAAAGATGCCCTTCATGCTCAACTGGTGGAAATGGGCTTCCAGTTGCGATTATCGCCTCACCTTTTGTCCATTTAATCAAATCAGTGGGGCTCGCTTCTGATAGCTTGGTCGGATTTGAGAGAGGAAAAATAACGGGCCGTTTTGTCCCCTTGTTCATCTCTTTGATGATCTGCTCTGTGAAGGCACCTCCCTGTGTCGAAACTCCGATCAAAACGGTTGGCCGAATATTTTGGACAACCTCAAGTAAGGTGATCCGATCGGGGTTAGCTACCTTCCAAGATTTAAAGGCATTTTTATTTCGGGCAAAAGGGCGTTGGGTGGGATAAAGCTCGTGGTGATCTTGTAAGACTCCATTGGTATCGACGATGTAGAACAGTTCACGCGCTTGTTCTTCGCCGATTTTCTCTTCTCTGATGATCGCCTGCACAAGTTTATTGCAGATCCCAATCCCCGCCGATCCTCCACCTAGAATGGCAAAACGGTGGTCTTTAAGGCGTCCATGCGAAAGTTTAATTGCGCTATAAACGGCGGCAAGAGCCACAGCAGCTGTCCCCTGAATATCGTCATTGAAGGAGCAGAGGCTTTTGCGATAACGGTCAAGTAGGGGTTGGGCGTTTGGTCTAGCAAAATCTTCCCATTGCAGCAGCACGCTTGGATACTCAGCTTTTATAGCCTGGATAAAGGTGTCGATAAAGTCATCGTAGTCTTTTCCCCGAACTCGAGGATTGCGCCAGCCGATGTAGAGCGGGTCGTTGAGCATTTCTGCATTATTTGTGCCAACATCAAGGACAATCGGTAGAGCTCTTGCTGGATGGATCCCGCCAAATAGCGTATATAGTGCCAATTTCCCAACAGGAATGGCCATTCCACCGACTCCCAAATCTCCAAGTCCTAAAATCCTTTCCCCATCGGTAACGACGATGACGTCGATATCTTTGAGTGGATAATTGGCGATCATTTCTCTGATTTTGTCTTTGTCGGGATAAGAGAGATAGAGTCCCCGTTGTTCTCGATAGAGAGAGCTATAATTACTCGAAACGCTGCCGACGGTGGGTGTGTAGATATAGGGAGTCATCTCTGCCACATGGTCGAGAACGAAGCGATAAAAAAGGACCTCATTGCGATTTTGCATGGCATTGAGAAAGGTGTATTTGGCCAAATCGGTTTGCAGTTCGGTAAAATTTTGATACCGTCTTTCTACCTGCTCTTCGAGTGTCGAGACATGATACGGCAGAAGGCCATAGAGCCCAAGTTCTGCCCTTTCTTCGAGTGTAAAGGCAGTTCCCTTATTCGTAAGGGGATTTTCTAGTAAAGCATGTCCGGGGATTTTAGTAGGCACTCTCTTCATTTTTTTCAGCCTGCTCCTGTGGGGCTAATTTTTCAAATTCCTTCAATCCGTAGCCTATCGCAAAAATCCAAAGGATTGCAATGGCTATATTCAAAAAGGTAAGCAGGTGAGAAGAAAAGAAGGCAGTCATCCCAATGATGAGCACAGAACTTATCGCTTTAGAGCTGCGGTGGGCAAAGATATCGATGACAGCTCTAGCCCGGTATTTTTCATCAGGTTTAAGAGGGATATAGAGCATTTCTCGGACTACGCCCAGGACAGAAAAATCAAGCGCTTTGCAGGTGACGAATGTGGAGCTGATAAAATGTGAAAATGGGAAAAAAACCAGAAGGGATGAAGTGACCCCAAGCATCGATGGGATCATGTAATGGGTTCTGCGGAACCCTAGCCAATTAATGAGAAAGAAGGTGCCAGCAAACTGAAGAAGCATCGTGACTAGATGAAGGATCACCGAAATACGGGCTGAATATTCTGTCCGAATATCTTTCTCTAGAAAGGAATTGGCCAAAAAGTCATTGAATTGGAAATCGGCAATAGCGGTGATCATTTGCATAAAAATGACGATGAGCAGAGCAAAAATCAAAAACCGTGAGCTTTTGATCAATTGGATTCCATGGATGAATCCCCCCGTTTTTTCTCGATTGATTTTGGGAGACTCCCCATTGGAATAATAGATCATCTTCGCGTAGAAGACTAAAATCAAAAGATCGATTGGCAGGATCCAAAAGATCAGATTTTCAGAGCCCAGCGACACTGCAAAAAATCCAGGGAAAAAGGCTCCGAGCAGAGAGCCGGCCCCCCCAAAGCCGAAGAAGAAACCATAGAGATACTTGGCTTTTTCAAACTGGATATTGGTATTGATAACCGACCAGACTAGCTGGAACATGATCATGATATAAATTTCCCTCCAGACAAAGAATAAGAAATTGAATACCGGAGAGCTTTGGGCAAAGAGACCAAAGAGTAGATTAGTGGCTGAGACGGTCAAAATTAAGATAAAGAAGAGTTTTCTAGAGCCCCACTTTGGGATAAAGCGATTATAGAAAGAGACTAGGAGTAAACTAAAAGGAACCGTTGCTAGCCAAGCATATGGCATCAACTTCACAGAAAAACAGTGAAGAAATAATGAGTTGCTAACTGGGCGGATGACCGAATAATGGCAGCAAATCAAGAAACTGACGAGGAGGGAAAAGACAATAAAAGAGCGCTCTCTCTTTGGGTGAGAAAGGAAATCAGCTACGGATTTCTTCAGCACGGTAATCCTTTAGTCCATAGGCAACACTTCCGATCCATAGCACCGCTAGGCTTAAACTTAGCCAGGTGAGCTGATAAGAAGAGACGATACTAGTTATCCCGATGATTAGCAGAGAAGCAAGAGCCTTCGAGCTGCGTGCGGCGAAGACGTCAATTACCGCTTTTGCGCGGAATTTCTCATCGGGTTTTAAAGGGATATAAAGCATCTCCCGCACAACCCCAAAGAGGGAAAAATCGAGTGCCTTACTGGTCATAAAAGCCAAAGTGATCACAGGGAAAACCGGAACAATAGCGATGAGGGCGGCCAGCACGGCAATAGAAGAGGGAATGAGGTAATGGGTCTTTTTAAAACCGAGCCACTTGAGAAGGAAAAAGGAGCCCGAAAACTGCAGGCAAATGGTCAAACAGTGCATCAGCCCCATGATTCTGGCGGAGAACTCTGTGCGCTCATCCTTGAGTGGGTAGATTTTTCCTAAGAAGTCGTTAAATTGAAAATCTGCGATTGCTGTGACCATTTGCATAAATACAACAATTAGCAAAGCAAAAATTAAAAATCTAGATTTTCGGATGAGCTGCATCCCGTAGAAAAATCCCCCGTTTTGTTCCCGATCAGCTTGAGGAACATCCCCGGAGCAGTAGTGGTTTAGTCGCAGATAGACGAAAAGTAAAATCAAATCAACAGGCAAGACCCATAGAATGAGAGATTCTGTACCATAGGCTACGGCAAAAAAACCTGGAAGCATTGAGCCAAACAGCGATCCTAACCCACCAAGCCCAAAGAAAATTCCATACAGAAACTTTGCATTTTCAAGTTTTATATTGGCATTGATGACCGACCAAAGGAGCTGGAACATCATCATGATATAGACCTCTTTCCAGACATAGTAGAAAAAGGTCAAAGATGGGACTGTTTTGGCAAAAAGACCAAAAAGGGCATTGGTCACTGTCACAATGAGTAAAAGGCTTAAAAAAAGCTTCTTGGATCCCCACTTAGGGATAAGCCGATTGTAGACTGAGACCAGAAAGAAGTTGAGTGGAACGGTGGCGAGCCAAGCGTAGGGGAGAAGTTTTGCGGAAAAAAAATGGAGGAAAAGAGAATTGCTAATCGGCCGGATGATCGCGTAGTGGCAGCAGATCAAAAAGCCGCAGAGCATTGCGCAAAGGGCAAATGCCCCATGGCCATGAAATTTTTCCTTAACTTTTTCAAGCATAAATTAATTATAGCTCAAAAGTGAATTCTGGGGTGAGATAGAGCCAGTTTTTATCGTCAGAGGGGATCGAAATCAGCTCTTTTGCCCCAAGAATTGGAATCGGAGGACTATTTTTCAAAGAATGTTTTGACTCGAGATCCCAGTGGATTTTGTGATCAGAGATCCTCCCCCTCTCTTTAAACTCTATTAGCTTCGCAAGTGCGACCTGAGGGGGCAAACTGATCGCCCTAAATCGCTTTTTCCGATCAAAGAGAGCACACGCATCAAGATGCCCAGGGTGAGAGGGATTTTTTTTCGCCGACTGGAGGGCACAAATGATCTCGGGTTCACTCATCGAAATGTAGTTTTCAATCGTGCTTGTATACTTGGGATCTCCATAAAGAATTTTCATGAAGCGAGCTAAGTGAAAAGAATAAGCTTTAGAGGCCGGATACTGATAGACCCGCCGCTGCATGAAGTGGCGTGCAAGCAATAGGGCCTCGCACGATTCTCTCCCATTCTCTTCGATCACCAATTTTCCATCTGGGAGCACCACGAGCATCTGGATCAAATGGGCATAGTCGAATAAGCCATAGCTCAACCCAGTTGCTTTGGCGTCACGAAGCAAATAGTCGATCCGATCGGCACCAAAAAAATCGCCTGTGATGATTTGTGAATAAATTTTTTCCCAAGACGAAAATGGGGTCTCTGTGAATTTTTCCTCACCTATTGCCAATTTTGCAATGTGATGGGCGACGGGTTGATCGGGATAAACCCTCTTGACCATTTCCCAAATTGGCTCTAGATATGGCGACTGGATGATTTTTAAAGTCCATTCCTCATGTCCACGTTCTCCTAACAATACCCCTTCAGCAACATGGGAAAAAGGGAGATGGCCTAGGTCGTGGCAAAGTGCTGCTAGCCTAACAATTTGTCTCCAATATGGATCATTGCCAATCTGATCGAAAATTTGAGTCGCGATATGCATGGTTCCCAATGAGTGCTCAAAGCGAGTATGAGTCGCACCCGGATAGATCATATAAGAGATTCCGAGCTGGTGGATATAATGGAGCCTTTGGAAGACCTCTGTGTCGATCAGAGCACTTTCGAGATCGTTGAAGTGGATAAATCCATGGACAGAATCGTAAATTTTCATCTGCGTGGGTAACTCTCCTGTATATAAGTTTGAGTGACCTCAACAAATTCGGCTTTTCTCTGCAGTTCCTTAATATTGCGAGCTCCCCCGTAGGTCAGGCCACTTCGAATCCCCCCTAGGAGAGAGTTAATGAGTTCCTCAGCACTTCCACTGACTGGACCCCAGAAAGCGACACCCTCAGCGACAGTCTTGTCCTTAAGGCCGCCATAGAAATCGTTTTGAAAATCTTCGCTTGCCTGTCCTCGGTATTTCGCGATCCACCCAGAGGGTGAATCGGCCGATTCCTTTTTGGGAGCGGCACTTTCTTTGGTTAATGCAAACAATTTGCCGATCATCACGGTGCTAGCCCCTGCAGCGAGTGCTAGGACTACATCGCGGCTCGTCCGAATCCCCCCATCTGCGATCAAGGGAACCCGCAGCTTTTCAGCGATTTCGGCACATTCGTAGATTGCACTAAATTGAGGGACGCCAAATCCAGTGACGATTCTTGTCGTGCAGGCGGCTCCTGGCCCTACCCCTACCTTGACTGCGTCAGCTCCTGCATTCACCAAATCATGATACGCCATCCCCGTGCAAACATTTCCAGCGATCACCTCTTTTTCAGGGTGTGATTTTTTAATTTTTTCAATGAAGGCAAACATCCTGTCAGAGTGACCATGCGCCACGTCGATACAGACGCCTGCTGCTCCAAGATCGAGGAGTTCTTTTGTAGAATCCAGCTGAGTAATTCCGCAGGAAATAAAGGTCTTATTGCCAAATTTTTTAACCCAATTTTTTTGGGTTTCCATATCGGAAAATCGATGAAAAATGGGGATGCTCCCCCCCTTGATCAAAATCTGTGCCAAATCCTCTGAAATCGCACTATCCATATTAGAACAGAGAATTGGAATCGAGATTTTTTGATTCTTAGTTAGCCAGGTCTCAAGGAGAGGTTCCGTCCGTGATGGAACGTTATTGAATTGAGGCACTAAGGCCACATCATCAAAAGTAAAAGCTTTACGCATTGAATTTTCCTCTTTGGTCCTAAAAAATCAAATGATATTATACTCATATGATTAGCGCCACAGTTCTAACAAAAAATAGTGAAAAAACACTTAAACAGACCCTCGATTCCCTGAAGCGATTTCCAGAGGTGATTGTCCTCGATACCGGTTCGACAGACCACACCCTAACCATTGCTAAAAATTATCCAAATGTAAGCCTCCACACCTCCCCTTTTCTCGGATTTGGTCCCCTGCATAATCTTGCCTCTTCGCTGGCTACACACGATTGGATCCTTTCAATTGATAGCGATGAGATTGTCACAGAAGAGCTGGCCGAAGAAATCCTCGCTTTAACCCTAGATCCTAAAGTCATTTACAGCATCCAAAGGGCCAACTACTACAATGGGCGGCAGATTAAGTGGTGTGGCGGATGGCATCCCGATCTCGTTTGGCGGCTTTATCACCGTTGGGAAACCCAATTTAGCACAGCTTTAGTCCACGAAAAAGTGGAAAAAAAAGAGTTACAAATTAGTCAGCTAAGAGGGACACTGATACATGTCCCCTACCGGGAAATGAGAGATTTCCTAGATAAGATGCAACATTATAGCACCCTTTTCGCCGACCAAAACGCCGGAAAAAAGAGCAGCGTCTTCAAGGCAATACTTCATAGCTGGTCCGCATTTTTAAAAAGTTATATTTTGAAAAGGGGCTTTTTAGGGGGGAAAGAGGGATTTATTATCTCTGTCTATAATGGACATACAGCTTTCTATAAATATCTAAAATTAGCTGAGAAAAGTAAATAAAAGTATTGTATTGTTTCGCGCTTGCATTTTTAGTAAAATGCCTAGCCTATGAAACGACACTTCATATTTTTTATTCTTTTACTTCATGCGATCGGGTTTTCAGCTCAGCATGAGCTCTATTGCGATCCTAAACTCATGCCAATCCTAGAGAAAGTACAGCAACTCCCTGAGGCCAGCGCAGTCATCGATCAAGTTCTGTGCGAAGGCCCTCTTACAATCAAAATCAATCGAGAACTTTCGAGCGAATTTGACGGCTACTGGTCTTCCCATTATCGAACGATCTATATCACTCCAAACCGTTCTGAATGTACTCAAATCACAGCCTTGCTAATGGAACTGCACAATGCACTACGCACCTGTGATATTGAGCACATGTACTCACTTGCGCAGAACCGATCTATTGGGAGGAAACAATTTATCCGAGATTTCGAGTATATCGAATATGAAAACGCCCTTGAGGCTAAGCGATTAGTTGAAATTGGAGCCAAACAAGGATTATTCCCCCACAATTGCCGATTTAATATTGCCGATAATTTCCTGGATCACCTCGACGTCCAATATAGCCAAGGGCATTCAGCGTCGATCGGTAGGATTTATGATCAATTAACCTTTTAAATACCGTTCAAGCTCTCTTCTCAGCTGGGGAGCAGATTGAAAAAGAATCGTATGGATCCCCAATTTTTTGGCTCCCACTACATTCTCTTCCCTGTTGTCTATAAAAATACACTCTTTTGCAGGAAGATCGAGCCGCTCCAAAAGGATTTCATAAATCTTCGGATCAGGTTTACGGACATTATATTGCCACGATAGGATTACAGGATCAAATGGACGATAAAACCCTTCCCTGTAATAAAAATCACTGCGGAGCTTAGTAGTATTGGTCAGAAGAGCCACTCTAATTCCTCTGGACTTGAGTTCAGAGATAATCTCGTCAATACCGGGAGTAAGATGGACAAACTGTTTTACCCTCTTATTGAGCCCTCCCATCCATCCTTGAGGCAACTCTTTATCATGAGCATGCGCATAACTGTGCCAAAAATCCTCACCTTGAACAAGTGCGGAATAAAGTTTGTCTCCCTGAAAGTCGATAGCTGCATTTGTTCCTAAGGTTTGCTCGATATAGTCGATGATCGGCTTTGGGTCATGCGTTGCGACGACTCCGCCGAAATCAAAAACAACTGCTTTTGGCGCAGAGAAAAGAGTAAAAAACCATAGGAGAAAAAAAATTGTGCGCACCATCATGCAGAAAAATATACGCTAGGTTCGAATTTCTTGTTTGCAAAAAAAAACGAAAATATTTCATTATGGCGATTAAATATTTTTCAACGGTGTGAGAGTATATGTTGAGCAACCCAAAAATCACTGCAGGATTAATCGCAAGCATCCTCGGACTTTTACCTTTAACCATTCAAGCTGAAGACTGTTGTCTTCCTTCCTATCAACCTGGCACTCCTCTTTGTGAAGATGAGGTATGTACCATGTACCCAGCATTTGCAGGAGTTAACTTGCAGTGTGGGATGAACATGTTCGGGTATCTCGAATTTTTATACTGGACCCCAGTTACATCCCGAAATTACACGGTGACAACATTCGAGGGGAATCCATTAGGTAGCACCCAACGCGAACTTTATCATCGCTGCGGCTTTCGTCCTGCTTTCAAGATTGGGATGGGAATGACTATGCCAGAGGCAGATGACAATTGGGAGATGTCCTTTGAGTATCTTTGGTATCATCATAATTTCAGCAAGACGTTTTCTATTGACGCTCCTGCAATGATTACCAGCTCCTTTGGCGAATTTACGAATACAATTTATAGAACAATCAGAGACAGATATCACATCAACTATGACGTTTTGAGCTTATTCACCGGACGTCCACATTATCTCGGGCAAAATATGATATTTAGTCCATATTTTGCAATCAAGTGGCTTCGAAGAAGCAATAAGACTTCTCAAAACTTAACTCGAAGAGCTACTGGACTCATCGATCATCACCACTCAAGAATATCTTACTCGGCTTTCGGTGGTGGTCTTGGAATGGGTACCGATTGGCTAATGTGTTGGGGCTTAAGATTTATTGGAAAAATTGAGCTCAGCATGGTTGTTCCCTACAGTCGAAGAAACTACGAAATTGCTAGAACTGCTGAAGGCGTTGTGAAGACTATTAATAACCCGATCAGACATTTGGACGCAATGGTAGTCAGTGGATTAGGGATAGGATGGAGCAAATATTTTTGTTGTAACCGCTATCACATGGATTTAGCAGCTTCATTTGATCTCTTTGCTGACAGCTCTGACATGGACTTCAATGCAAATATGTTCACAAAGGGAACAGCGATTTTATGTGGATTGACAGTTTCTGGACGATTCGATTTTTAAAAATTTTGAGGAGAAATAAAAGTGGTAAAGAAATCTATACAATTTGCACTTTATAGTTTAGGATTGTCGCAGGTGCTCCTACAATCTAATTTTTTGAATGCAGAAGATTGCTGTCCAGATCCCTGTTGCGGGATTGTAGGCGGAGAGCCTCTGGAAAAAAACTGCATTGCAGCTGGATATCCCCTCTCTGCAATCATTCAGCCTGACTGTACCTGTCGTGATATTTACGTCAGAGGTGATTTTCTTTATTGGTGTCAAATTGAAAACGAGCAGCAAATATTCGCGCAGAGGATGTCCTTTGATGGCAGAACAATACGGAACTTCCATGAAAAAGGGGGCTATAAGCCAGCGTTTAGAGTTGCTGCTGGGGTTGAGGTTAATACCTGGCTCGTTGATTTCACTTATGTTCGGGCACATATGCATTATAACTTAGGTGTGAATGCGCAGCCTAATCAATTGGTCGAGCTCACATCAAATCGCTTGACTGGCCCCCCTCTTGTCTATTCAAGCGTCGATTATAGTTTGCATCTAAATCTTGACTTCGGATTGCTCTCATTAAGACAGCCAGTATATTTAGGTAAAAGACTCATGATGAATCTGGGTTTTGGGTTGCTTGGCTTTTGGACGGAACGGAAGAGAGATGCTGTCGGAACAGCTTTTCCTGGTGCCCGCCCACTAACCACAGTAACTGCTAACGGAACAAGCAGAGCACACCACAAATCGTGGTCGCTAGGACCTGCTTTGAGCTTCGACATCGCGGCTATGCTTCCCTGTGGATTTAAATTAATTGGCAACTTTATTGTCTGTGGTGAATATGCAAATCTCTACAAAGGAGTAACAGAATACTCGCATCCTGCCCTACTCCCACTCATACCGCAGGTTCCGCAGTTGATTCAGTATAATACTAGAATCCCTTCGAAGAAAAATGTTCCTCATTTATCAGCAACTGATTTAACTGAAATTGGGATTTCTTGGGGCAGCTACCTTTGGTGTGACCGCTTCCACGTAGATCTCAGCTTGACTTATGCCTTCATGTACCATGGTATCGTCAATTTTGCAGTTCCGGTCAATGCCCATGCGGTTGATTTGTTTAATGTGATTTCCTATGGAGTACATGGAATTACGGTTGGTGGAAGGTTCGATTTTTAAGGAGTAATTATGTTAAAGAAATCTATTCTTATGTTAGCGGCGACTCTTCCTGCATTGGGACAGTCAGAGGAGTGCTGTGAACCTGTTTATTGTCTTGTCCCAAATGAATCGATAGAATCCTGTCAAGTACCAGCTGGGTATCATCACCCAGCAGCACTGACGCTTGGAAACAATTGTGTAAATACTTCACTATCAGGGGAATTTATCTACTGGCAGACGAATTTTTATGCAGTAGCACAAGTAGGGACAAAAATTCGTACACAAGCTAATGGAAATCAGCAAATTACGAGTCTTTTCCACAATCAAAGATGGCAGCCAGGCTTTAGGGTCGCATTAGGTCTAGATTTTCCCTGTTTTGACAACTGGGCACTAGATGCTGAGTACACTTGGCTACACTCTTCTGAAACAAACCACTTTGATGCAGATCTAGCTAATGGTGAGGTTATCGTTTCAAAGCCACTGCCAAAACTCTTTCCAATCGCTTCTTCGAGATTGCGAACGCATCAGAATGCAGATCTTGACCTTTTTTACTTCACGTTAGGTAGAAAGCTCTATACTGGTAGAAGGATTCTCGTAAAAACTTCTGCAGGGGTGCAAGCCTGGTGGTTTACAAGGGATACAAATTTCAATTTCACAGTCATAGGAAACGTCCCAGCCGGAGTCCAAGACAGCAAACACAAACTCTGGACTGTTGGTGGATTGGTTAGAATTGAAGTCCAAGCCCTTTTAGGGATGGGCATGTATATGGGGGGTAAGCTGGGGATTTCGACATTTTATGCGAAGACCACGCATTATCGAACTGTTACAAATTATCCGATCACAGTGCCTCCAGCCCTGTTCCCAGGAGCAAACAACGTCGAATCGAATAATAAAAATCCTCACGAAGTAGGTGTCATGTTACAAGGTGGTGCCAGTATAGGATGGGGAACCTATCTTTGCTGCAATAACTATCACATCGAAATGGCAGTTGGATACGATTTCGCAAGGATTCGAGTACGTAGCGCTCCGATTGAAATGGGCATGAATTTCATGGATTGGTATGCGCAAGGCATCTCAGTCAAGGCTAAATTTGATTTCTAACAACTATGCCCCGAGCTACATCGGGGCATAGTTTTATCATCAAATCAAAATCTTCTATACCCGTTCAATGTGAACGGGTATAGCTTTTTAAGGAACTCTAACAGTCCACCCTGTAGGGTTCTCATTATCAATACTAGAATATACAGATTGCCCAGTTGACTTAGAGTAGAGCTTGCTTTTCCCGCTAAAATCGTGATGAGTCACAATATGATCGATTCCCTTGGCGATGAGTTGTCCTCCCGCTTCATTGGGTTCGATCCCAGAATCATAAAGTGGCTCATAGGGATTAAAGGTATTGGGCAGATCCAATATGGGGATTCCCTCTTTTTGCGCTAATTCAAGTACTGGCTGATAGAACCTCTGCATCATTTCAGTAATGAGTGATAAACTAAATTTATTGCCCATTAGCACCTTTTGTGTGACTGAAAGAGGGATAATCCGGTGGCTTCCATAGAGTCCAATTGCGCCAATGCTCGTTGTGATTGTGGCGCTTACTGTAGATATTGAGCCTGCAAGAGCCCAAATGGGTGCAGTAAGTAGGGCAATGCATGAAAGATGGATCGTAACAGCCAAAATGCCCAAGATGCCAAAGATAGTGTAAATTCCATAGTAATCTTGATTGGCATCGGTCAAATATTGGAAGACTAAGATGGGCTTGACCCGTCCGTTTAGACTTTTCACATTTTTGACGATTTGACAATATCTTTCTTGGATCTTAGGGATGTCATTAATAAGTCGCCATGGTCTTTGCAGATTTACTCTAAAATCGTTGCCTCCAACACTAATCACCACATGGTGAGTCGTCTTGGGTTCTTGAGAAATTTTATCTTGAAGATCGGCCAATGGGTAAACGGCCCGTTGCTTTGGGGCTTTTTCTTTCATATAGCTTTGAAAGGCCGGATGGTTAGTGGGAAGAACAGCCCCGATCGAGTCCCCCCCCAAAACAGAGCGAGTAGTAAAGCCATCGTAAGCATGGCTTGAGACAATATGGCCCATTTGACGCAATTGCCCCTCAACACATTTCCGTTTAGCGGAGTTGAGGTCGCCAAGTTTTATCATCCAGTATAAATTGTCGATTGAGGAATCGCCAAGGGTTTTTATGTTAGCCATTTACTTTCCAAAATTTAACGTGGCAAATTTTAACGGATAATGGCGATTTTTTCAAACTGTGAATCTATGGTTTTTTAATTGGACAGCTATTTCTCCCGATAAGCTGATGGATCAAGCACCAGCTAGCTGCCGCTTCGAAAAAACAAAAAATCCCTACGATGACAAGCAGCCAACTCATCCAGCCGCCCCCTTTCCAATAAGCAAGAATTAATGCGACAATACCAAAACCGATTCGTAGGAGTCGGTCAAAAGTTCCCATATTTTTCTTCATAACACCTCGTTTCTTAACATTTGATTTTTTATTTAATTCTTGTCAAATTTTGAAATGCCTAGCTAAGATTTTCACTATGGATATAAAAGGTCATACTGTTTTCATTTCAGGCGCTTCGAGCGGAATTGGGAAGGCCTGCGCTGAGCGCTTTGCTCAGCTCGGATGCAACCTCATCATCACCGCCAGGCGGCTAGAGCGCTTAAGTGAGATCGCAAACGCACTGGCTTCACACTATAAGATCAACTGTACCCCCATCCAGCTCGACGTCCAAAATAATAACCAAGTTGAGCAGGTCTTTAAGGGGCTCGATGTCGATATTTTGGTCAATAATGCAGGCTTAGCTCTTACAATGGACAAAATACAAGATGCCAAAATCAGCAATTGGGAAACGATGATCGATACAAATATCAAAGGTCTTCTCTATGTGACCAAGGCTGCCCTCCCCTCGATGATCAGAAGAAACGGGGGCCATATCATTAATCTGGGCTCGATTGCGGGCCGTTATTGCTATCCAGGCGGTAACATCTATTGTGCAACGAAACACGCTGTAAAGGCGATTAGCCACTCCCTGCGGCTAGATTTACAAGGGACTGGCATTCGGGTCAGTGAGATCGCCCCAGGCGCAGTTGAAACTGAATTTAGCAATGTCCGTTTCAACGACGATGAAAAGGCAAAAAAAATCTATGAAGGATTTGAACCTTTGGTGGCAGAGGACGTAGCGGATGCTGTCGTCTATTGTGCGACTCGTCCGCAACATGTGAATGTATCTGAACTGGTGATTTATCCACAGTCTCAGGAAGCAGCCTTTTTGTCTCGAAAACCTTAAAGAGGGTCTCTTCTAAGATATCAGTCACTGGCTTGAGATTTCTTCTATGACGAATCCTGATGAATCGGTGCCTGTTTCTAATTCGATAGGGCCGACAATCGGTCTCAGGATTAGCTGGAGCTGTTCGCCGGCATTCATGCGGAGAACGTGAGTAAAATGGACTTCATCTACAGGAGAATTGACCGAAACAACTTTGTAGCGTTTAATGATCTGTCCGATTGCCAAAATTGCGATACAACTACTGTTTGGTGTAGAAGTTACAACTTTTTGAAAAACTGTTACCCGATATAACCCTGATTTTGAGACCGAGATCCCTCCCCAAGCATTTGAAAACAGCGTTGAGCCTTGAGAATTAGTTATCTCTGTATTGGGAGTCATATTTGGGGTCATGGCTATATTTGCCTTATCCAAAGTTAACTGCTGTGTTAGGGTCAGGCTGTAGATAGCGGGTTCTGATGCATAACATCCCACGCAAGAGGCAAGGAGTGCGATTATTAACCCAACTGGTCCCCTGCCTTTCCCGAAAAGGCTGGCTGCAACACGTGACCTACTGCGACCCTCTCTTTGCCAAGGTGAGCCACCTTGCCTTGGTAGAGAATCGTGTATGTGATCTGTTTCTCTCAGTTCACGGGGAATGTTGGGTTCTAGCGCTTTCATGAGGCGGCAGTATAGCTGATCTCATGTTTTTCCAAGCATAATTTCTAAACAGGCTATCTAAAAACACCTTCTCGAACAAAGGGGTTCTCAATTTTACTAAAAGAAGGAACTGGATCTTCAAAAACTCCTGGTCGAACTAGTGCGTCTCCTAATTGGTTTTCAGAAGAAAGTTCTTCAAGAGGAGGAGCGGTTGGTATCACTTCCGGAGAAGGGGTGGGAGGCTCCCAAGCTTCAGGAAGGTGTGGAGCACTTGGAATAGGTGGATAGAGACTATTGTAATCGTCTTCTGCAAAAACAATATCAGCTGGCGGAGCAGTTGGAGTTTCTGGTTGCAAAATCGCCCCAAATTCACCCTCTAAAGGCGCATCGTAAGCTGGCGGGTTATTAGGAACAAAGACTGGAGGAGCTGTGTAATAATCGGGAGGATTTGTATTCTTAAAGGGCCACAGTACGATTGCTTTCACCATATGAGCCACTTTTGTAGACGCACTCCATACGCCCTGGTAAGCTCTGTCCAAAGCAGGTTTCAAAAGATTTTGCTTTGGTAGGTATACCTTGACTCGTTCAATTAGAGAAGGAGGTGCTGGCGCTGGAACCACAGGAGTTGGAATAACGGGAGTGGGCTTAATAGGGGTTGCAGGTGACTTCATCGCTTGTACAGATGCCTGAATCTTATCCATGAGGAACTTGTTGTCCAAAATGAATAATTTGGCTCCCATTGTGAGGATGCTCACTTTTGCCAAGGTAGCCATCATCCCTGTTGCTCCAAAAGCTTGTCCAGCATAACCAATAAAAGCGCAGGTAGCAAGCACCTCTTTTGCTTTACTAAATACCCTGCCGAGCTCTCCTGTTGCATAAGAATTCAATGCCATCATGGAGAAGGCGGCAATGGCAAACGCTAGATTACCAAGAGCAAAAGTGACGACAAGATTGACCACAACAGCTGTGTAGTAAAGAGCGTTAAATTTTTCTAAGAATTCGACTTCGGAATCTGGCAGTTGCTCATCTGGCTGCAAGCCTAAATAAACAAGCGGAGTCAGTATAAACACAGACCGGACGAGAAAACCAAAGAGCCCTAGGGCAATATTTGCGGAATAGAGAGTTTCAGCCGAGAGGAGTAATAAATGATTGAGTTGAAGAGTGCTACTTGTCCATGTATCTGAATTTTTACTACTGATCTCTTGCTCTGCTCGATCGTGCAAATAACAGGCGGTTCCACCTGCAATCAACCCATGCATTACAGAATTAAATATGGTTGCCATCAAATAACCCCTTATTAATTTCGTGTATTATACACTAATTCTTCTATTAAGTAAATGGAAAGAAGTAACTTTAAATTTTTTTATATGAAGCCATCAAGATAGAGAAAAATTAACATATTTTTCTTTATTGATCAATAAGAGGGTGTCTTCAAATTCGGTTTNNGCCAATTTTCGTTTCAAATTTTGGGGGTAATATCACTCTCCGAATATGACCCCCAAAATTTGAAACGAAAATTGGCCAAAATAATCCCGAAAATCGACGAAACAAGAATTTGAAGACACCCTCTAAGGCTATATGAAGAATCTTTTTGAAGCTATACCGAAAGAACAGCAGTCATCATTTCGGATGACTGCCGTTTAAGAGATCGAAGAAAAAATTAACGGTTATTATTGTTATTGTTGTTATTGTTGTTATTATTGGGATTTTCTAATGGGGCTGGCGAAGTCGCATGAACAAGAAGAAGCACTTCCTCGTTAGTTAAATTTAAACTCTGCCCATTTTTATTCAGTTCCTGACGACATTTTTCAATTAATTCTACAAAAGTAATGGTTTTTTCCTCTTCTGTAAGATCCTCTATTCTGTCGCTTTGGTTAAATATACTTTTGATTTGTGCTCTTTGAGGTTCTTCGATTGTTCTTTTTTTTGCCTTCGCAAATGTTTCTGATTCATTATTAGTTTCAGATTCTAATATGGCAATAAGACTTTCTTCAATTTCTTTCAGAACGTTCGGTGTTAGTAGTGTCTCGAAACGTTCCTGATCATTGAATAACTGCACCAACCCTTGAAGATAATTTGTAAAGGCATTTAGAGTAGTGCGCGCATCGTATATATCTACTGAAGAGTAAGGATAACCAGCAGAATCTTCATCATTGAACTCTGCTAAAGTTGTCTTGACTTCCCGTTCTAAATTAGATCTTGAAATCAAATTTTCCACTTCCGGATCATTACGTAAAAATCGGATAGTCAGCTCAGTTCTCAAAGTGCTTTTTTCTGTATTTATTTTTTTTTCGAGCTCATCGAATGGAAGTTCTCGATATGGATTTGCACCATGTCTTCGGATATATTCTTTTTTAGCAGCTTCTTGTACAAAATTAGCTAAAATCAGATCGGTCACTTCCATTTCTTTCACAAGACGACAAAGGCGAGCATGTACTCTCTTCATACATTCATGATGACGTCCTGAAACCTCACGCCATCGTTTGATCAAGCCAACAGCTTGCTCTTTAGTCATTAAGGCAGTCGTTTGTACTGTAACTTCCTCTTCTTCCTTCCAAACTTTCGCCGTAGCAATTGTTTCGACCTCTTTTTGGGCATTATATTCTTTTACAACCTTAGGTTTATTGCAAAGACAATTTAGAACTTGGCTAGCCACAACAGTCGTGACTGCAACGGCACCGATCATCATGGAGATTTGGGTAGAGGGGAGTTTAGTGAGAAGGTTCGAAATCGCTGGAATAGTGTTCGTTTGAGTGAGATACTTGATACTTTCGGCTATAGCTACAGAGCTTGTAACTCCTAAACCTATAATACTCACTCCTTTAACAATCTTGCTAGGTTCGGCATTAATGATTTCACCAACGCCAACTTTATTAATCGAACTCATGAAAACTCCTTATTTATTAATTATTCTAAGTAATTATAATATACTATTGGATTTGTTGTAAATTGATAAAAATATTTTTAACCTATGTAAGAGTCTCTCTGATAATTAGTTGCACTGCATACGTCTAAAAATTAACCGGATAGGTACACGCATGACTATTGAAGGATTCACCGAAGAACAATTTAAAATTCTTGAACCACTGACGGAAGAGGGGTAAGTCGTAATCGCTATGGTCGAAAAGTTGCACCTCAGAACGTCGACTTTATATTTGCTAGCCAATTGCTCCTTTGCTTTTTTTAGGGCAGCTTCATTTCTTGCAACTAGTACGAGGTTATACCGAAACAACCTGAAGAATCGGTTTTTGGCAAAGCCGGCGCCTAGAGTTTGAATCAGCGCAGCGGCGACGAAGCAGCTCAACCTGAATAGGTTGAGCGATGCAGGCGGATTCGAAATCTAGGATGCCGTCGCAGCCAAAAACCGATTCTTCAGGTTGTTTCGGTATATATCCATTCGTAGCTAATTGTTCGGCTATGGCGTAATCAATTCCAATGTCACCCCCTGTGACAAGTGCATATCCATTGTATTTTTTCATCCTTAGTCCTTCGTTTTGCTATGAAAATACCAAGTAATAAGGGCTAATATCGGATCGACGACAGCAAAGGTGATCAACGTATGAGGAATAACACCTGCGATTGCAGTAGATACAAGAACAATAGGCACGAAAATCAGGCGTTCAACGATTGTTGCGGCAATGAACTGCCGACTGTTACTTCTGCCGGCGAAGAAGTAAAGCCAACCAATGATTCCGATTAGAAATCCGACTAGGCGCGCTAGGGCTTCCTCATGTCCCGCAAATGGAGGGTCTTTGTAAACTGTTTGTATTATCCCAGGCCATACTAATAAGGTGAGGCCACAGGCCATATAAAAGATACCACTAATCGAAATGAATTTCGATGCTGGAGATAGAGTCGAGGCCTTTTGTTTTAAGTCTGACAACAGTGACATAACTTGCGTCCTTTGGTTTTTTATTCAATAACCTACGGATAACTAGTTACTGAATAATAAGTCAACGTCCGCGAGAAGAGCAGCTGATTTAGAGGGAGAAAAGACAATAGCGGCAGTCGGACTTGAACCAACGACCCACGGATTATGATTCCGTTGCTCTAACCAACTGAGCTATGCCGCCGCACTTGATTTACGGCAAAGGGATTAGCGGGGAAAGGATTCGAACCTCTGACCTTTGGGTTATGAGCCCAACGAGCTAACCACTGCTCCACCCCGCGTCAATAATGATGTAAACTATATCAAATCGTAAGATTTAGCTCAAGCATCTTCCAAGATTTATCTAAGACTAGGTCGCCTTCTCCTGAGAGTTTGTGAGCATTCTGGGCTAGGCTGCCGATTTCCTCAAGGGCTTCGGGCAATTTTTCTGCAGGGGTTTGGATCCCTGCTTTCGCACTCAGGATGAGCTCTACGAGCTCTTTTTGCGTTTCCATATAAGGGCCGAAGATTACTGGAATATTGGCTTGGATGGGCTCAAAAATATTATGTCCGCCGACCCCAGCGATGAAGCTCCCCCCCACAATCGCCAGCTCGCTGATCTGGTAGCAGGCGGTGAGGACCCCCATCTGGTCGATGACGATGACTTGAGGATTCTGAAGCTCTGACACAAATTTTTTGACTTTTGCAAATCGCTCGGGATGGCGAGGGACAACTAAAATTTTGGCAGATGTAGGCAGGTTTTCCAGAATGAGTTGCTCTTCATTTTCATGGGTTGAACCTAAGGTTATCACGGTGTCGGTTGGCTCTAGTTTGAGTTTTTTCCTAAAGGCTAATTTCTCATCGGGTGTTAACTTTTTTGTTGGGATGGCAAGTTTTAGGTTTCCCGTGATGGATTGAGGCACGTAGGGGCAGAGGGCCGTAAAACGGGCAGCATATTCGGGGCTCTGGATGCAAAGATGGTCGAATAAGCTGAAGAGTTTTTTAGAAAATCGCGGGAATTTGCCAAAACGGGCCGCAGAGCGCTCGGAGATTTTTCCATTCAGCAAAACGACTCTGCCCCCTCCCCTTTTCACTGCTTGGATCTGGTTCATCCAAAAATCGCTCTCCGAGAGGATCAACATTCGGGGTTTAATCCTTTGGACAAGTCGCATCATCGTCCAAGAGAAATCGAGGGGAAGAAGAAAATAACCATCGGCATCGGGCATGCATTTTTTGGCCTCTGTTTGCCCAGTCATAGTGGTGTTGGATAGGTAGATGGCCAGTTCGGGATGGTGCTCTCTTAGCCGTTTATAAATGGGGGCCATGATCTTGGTCTCCCCCATTGAAACCATATGGATCCAAATCGCCGCGGGTTTTGAATGACGAGGTGGAAGCTTAAAGCCAAACCGCTCTGCGATGGTTCCCCGATATTTTTTTTGGGTTAGCCATTTTGGCAAAGCAAGGAGGCTTCCAAGAAGCAGTAGCAGGTTATAGAGCATTACTTCTTGACCACCACATTGAGGAGTTTATTGGGCACGAAGATCACTTTTTGTATCTCCCCTTCCATGTACTTGGCCAATCTGTCATCGGCTTGCGCTAATCTGAGAATCTCTTCTTCTGTTTTATCGATCGGTAGATCCCACTTACCCCGTAATTTTCCATTGATTTGGAAAACATAGGTAGCTGTCTTATCGACTAAATAGTCAGGATTGACTTTTGGGTATGGGACGTAGGTGATGCTGCTGGTACCGCCCAAATGTTCCCAAAGCTCTTCGGCCAAGTGGGGCGCGAAGGGGTAAAGAGCTTGGGTGACCATTCTGAGGACGCTTTTGGGATAGTGGTCGAGTTGAGTAAAGTGGTTGATGAATTCCATCATTTTTGCAATGGCCGTGTTGAATTGGAGATTCTCAATATCTTTTTCGACGGTGTCCATGAGCCGATGGCCAAGTTTGAGGGCCTCTTCACTCTCTTCCTCGCTCACTTTTTCGGAATAGACCATGTCATAAAAGCGGTTTAAGAAACGGCGGCAGCCATGCACGGCATCGCTATTCCACAATTTTTCCTTTTCGAATGGAGCCATGAACATCTCATAGAGGCGCAGCGCATCTGCCCCATACTCTTCAATCATTTCATCGGGGGTCACTCCATTGAGCTTCGACTTAGACATTTTCTCAATCTGCGATTCTAAAATCGCTCCGGTGCCCAGTTGTCGATAGACTCCATCGGTTTCTTCAACTTCCTCTGGAGCCACATATCCGCCTCGGGGCAATTTAAAGGCTCTCGCTGTCACTAGACCTTGATTGCGCAAGGTTTGGAAAGGCTCCGGAGTAGAGACGAGGCCGCAGTCGAAAAGGACTTTATGCCAGAAACGGGCGTATAATAGGTGTAGAACAGCATGCTCCACTCCCCCGACGTACATATCGACCGGAAGCCAATATTTCTCTTTTTCGGGATCCCAGGCTGCTTGGTCATTGTGTGGATCGCAGAATCGCAAATAATACCAGCAAGAACCGGCCCATTGGGGCATGGTATTGGTTTCTCGCTCTGCTTTTTTCCCAGTTTTGGGGTCCGTGATATGAACCCATTCCGGTACCCGAGCCAGTGGGCTCTCCCCTGTTTCTGTTGGTTTGAAATCGATTAACTCTGGGGGGCAAAGGGGCAACTCGCTGATGTCGAGAATCCGCTTTGTCCCATCTTGGAAATGGAGGATGGGGAAAGGCTCTCCCCAGTAACGCTGGCGGGAAAAAAGCCAATCGCGGAGTTTATAGGAAACTGTCCGTTCACCGTGTCCAGTTTTTTCTAGCCAGTCGACCATCTTTTCTTGAGCCTGGGAAAAAGATAGTCCATTGAGGCTTAGGGTCGCATTTTGGCTATTGATTAAAGCCCCAGATCCGCTCCAAACTTGTTTGCCGGCAAGAACATCTGCCCGATCTTCGCTGCCCTCAGGATCGATAACAGGGGCGATTTTAAGGCCATATTTTTGGGCAAATTCAAAATCTCTCTCATCATTGCTAGGAACCCCCATAACTGCCCCCGTCCCATAATTAATGAGCACGTAATCGGCAATCCAAATTGGTATGGGTGTATCGGTAGCTGGGTTGATCGCGTAAGCTCCTGTCCAAACTCCTGTTTTCTCTTTTGCAAGCTCTGTCCTCTGCATGTCGCTTTTGAGGGCAGCTTTCTTCCTGTAGTCTTCCACATCTGCTTGTTGATCTACCGTCGTAATTTCTTCGACTAGCGGATGTTCTGGAGCGAGCACCAAAAACGTCCCGCCGAAAAGGGTGTCATGACGGGTGGTGAAAACAGTAATGGTTTTTCCACTCTTTTGGATTTTAAAATGGACTTTTGCCCCTTCACTACGGCCGATCCAGTTGGTCTGGAGCCGTTTGAGATAATCGGGCCAGTCAAGTAGATCCAAATCAGTCAAAAGTCGCTCAGCATACGCTGTAATACGAAGTACCCACTGGCGCAAAGGGCGTCTCTCAACAGGGTACCCCCCCTCTTTTGATGCCCCATTTTCAACCTCTTCATTAGCCAATACGGTCCCCAAAGCTGGGCAATAGTTGACAAGCAGTTCAGCCTCATAGGCCAATCCTTTCTCGTAGAGCTTGGTGAAAATCCACTGGGTCCATTTGTAGTATTGAGGCTCACTGGTGGCAATTTCTCGGCTCCAATCGTAGCTAAAGCCAAGGGATTTAAGCTGACGCCGATAGGTGGCGATGTTTTTTTGGGTCGTCACTGCTGGGTGAGTTCCTGTTCGGATAGCATATTGCTCAGCTGGGAGGCCAAAACTATCCCAACCCATGGGGTGAAGGACGTTAAACCCCTTTTGCCTTTTATAACGGGCTAAAACATCGGTAGAGGTGTAGCCTGTCACGTGACCGACATGAAGCCCGGCACCAGAGGGGTATGGGAACATGTCGAGCACGTAATATTTAGGTTTACTATAATCAACCTCTGCTTTGAAAATTTGACGGTCTTCCCAAATTTTTTGCCATTTTTGTTCTATCCGCCGATGATCATATTTTTCCATAAAATTCCTTACCTTTAATTCCTTAAAGGATAGCGAAAATGAGAGATATTTTCCAGGTCCTTGTCAAAAATTCCTTAAACTAATATAGTAGAGAACAAGATTTTATTTGAGATATAAATTATGGCAGAAGTCGCAACATTCAAAAAAAATAAGATTGAATTAAAGGAGTATGATTGCTCAAAGGATATCCAGAATAGGATTTTAATGGCGCAATTTACAGCCCTCGATGTCGAGGTGCTAGAGGAAATACTCTATAGTTCTCTTCGGATCCCCCTTTCTCTTCTAGAGCAAAATCTCGATCTGACCTCTGCAGAGTTAAATCAGGTTTTAGATAAACTTTCTAAAACCGAGCTGTTTCAGGTTTCTCAAGGCTTTGTTATCGTGGACAAAGATCGGAGGAAATACTATGAAATGCAGATTCTTAAGTTTGAAGAGGATTTCAAGCCAGGAATGGAATATCTCCAGGGCCTTTTACGTAAAGTTCCTATCCATATTCTCCCCAATTGGTATTCAATCTCTCGCACTTCTGATAACATCTTCGAATCGATTGTTGAAAAATATCTTCACTCTCCGCAAGCCTTTCAACGCTACTTGATGGAACTGCACCTAAATGATCCCGTTCAAAAAGGGATCATGAATGCAGTCTACCAATCTCCCGATTATGAAGTCGAAGCCAGCGACATGATCAAAAAATTCAACTTGAGTCAGGAAGCCTTTGAAGAGCATATGCTCTATCTCGAATTCAGTTTTGTCTGTTGCATTAGCTATAAGCGTAAAGGGGACCGTTTTGTCGAGATGATCACCCCTTTCTTCGAGTGGCAAGAATATCTCTGTCATGTACGTGACACCGAGCCTGTTTCGATTATTGATGAGGAGACGATTAAGCGACTGAGAAAATCGGATTTCGGCGTCATCGAAGAAATGGCAGCGATTCTAGAACTTGCCCAAAAAGGGGCAATCACCAGAAGCGCGATCCCCTCAATTCAGAAAAAACACCCTGAATTTGAAGCCAGTGATTTTGACAGACATGTCCAGAAACTTTGTCAGTTGAATTTAGCCGAGCGAAGTGGAGACAAAATTTTCTGCACTAGCGACTCTTTGGAGTGGCTAAAAATGAAAAATGCCGATCGGGCGATCTACCTCTACCGTCACCCGCTCAATAGCCCTACTTTCCCCTCTCTTCCACAAGAGCTTAACTCGCAGCGGCTAGTTCGCGAAGCTGAGAAGAGCGTTGCCCGAGTCGTTAATGCGGGCTGGGTATACATGGACGAGTTCATCAAAGGGATCTTTATCCCCCTGAAGGAAAGCCATCATATCACCCTCAAAAAATTGGGTCGCAACTGGAAATACCAACTTCCCGAATATACGGAAATAGAGGTAGACTTCTTCCAAGCAGTCATCAGCCGATCACTCTTTGAAGCCGGCATCACGGCACTTGGGACAAAAGATGGCCGCGATTGTTTTTGTTTGACCCCCTTTGGGCACACGATATTTGGCAATGAGTAACGATCTTGTTTCCAACCGCAAGGCATTCCATAACTATGAAATCATAGAGACCTATGAAGCAGGGATGATTTTGATGGGATCGGAAGTGAAGTCGCTCAAAGCCCATAGCGGCAACATCCAAGATGCCTATGTGCTGATTTCTGGCCGCGATGTGATCCTAAAAAACAGCTCGATCGCCCCCTACGCCCAATCGGCAATGTTTGGCCATGAAGAAAGGCGCGAACGCAAGCTCCTCCTCCACAAGCGTGAGATAGACAAGTTGATCAAAGCGAGCCAAGACAAGGGGATCACAATCATTCCCCTCGCAATCTACTTAAGCAAGGGATTCATCAAAGTCAAAATTGCAACCGCCCGCGGCAAAAAAGCCTACGACAAGCGTGCGGCGATTAAAGAGCGCGAAGACAAAAAATCCATGGACCGCGCCATGAAATATCATCAATAATTTCTATTTAATAAATCTATTGAGGGTAGAATAGACATGTCGGGTAAAAGAAATATGTTCTTTTAATCAGTTCTATTGAGGGTAGAATAGACATGTCGGGTGACACTGCACTTCGTGTCCGGTGTCCCCCGCGACCCCCTTGAGACTCACCTCCCTTCGCCAAATCGCGTGCTCGTCTGGGAGCCGTGCGCAGCACTGGTCCCCCACGCTCCTTCGGAGCTTTCCTGTGCTGCGATTTTGCTTTGGGATCTGAGTCCATTGGCTGCTCACGCGCTCATTCCCCGCCGAGACTGAAGTCTTTTTTCGGCGGGTGCCCCTTTCGCGTCGGTTCGCAGACCCGGATTAGAACCCTCTCATTCAGCCTGCAATTTTGAGACAGGTCGGCAGACTTTTTTTGT
>JAFEGK010000007.1:0-22266 GCA_018239985.1 Verrucomicrobiota bacterium
AATTTGAATCGAAAATCGGCTCAAAAGAACCCGAAAATCGACAGAAACTTTTTATTGAGATAGGTTCTTCTCAACCTATTAAAATTAAAACAAATGCATAATTTTATTGATTATATGATATTTTTATAATATATATAAATTAAGGAAGTAATTATGGCGAATTAATCGCCCTAAAGGAGTTACATTATGTTACACCCATTGTTAAGCCCAATCTTAACATTATTAGCAGGGATTTTAATTCTGATTTTCCCAGCAATTTTAAATTATATCGTCGCTTTCTATCTAATTATCGTCGGTCTTATCGGCATTTTTGGTCATTAATTTCCCGGCGCGGGCAACCGCGCCTTTGAAAAAACCTGGAGAACCATGAAACATAGAAACTGGTCCGGAGTTCAATTTTGGACGCCTAAAGAAGTTGTCTATCCAACTTCTATTGATGATCTAAAACAAATTGTTCTTTCTGCTAAAGAGCGTGGATTAAGGATTCGGGCTATTGGTTCACTCCATTCCTATAATGATCTGTGCGTCACTCCAGATATTCAGGTTCATACCGATAAGCTCAATAAGGTTCTTTCAATCGATAAGAACAAAATGCAAGTTCGGGTCGAAAGTGGAATAAAGATGAAAGCTCTAGTTAGAAGCCTTGCCAAAGAGGGCTTAAGCCTACCGAATCAAGGCTATATTCTTAAGCAGAGTCTCGCAGGAGCAACTGCAACAGCCACTCATGGGACAGGAGCGACTGGGACGCTGAGTAGTTTCATCGAAGAGATCGAGCTAGTTGATGCTAAGGGTAATGTCCAGATTCTAAATCCAAAAACCAATGAGCATCTCTTTTCTGCGGCTGTAGTCAATTTGGGCTGTTTAGGGATCATTTACGCCTTTACACTCCGCTGCATTCCTCTTCAGAAACTGAAGCTCACAAAGGTCAAATCCAACTTAAAAGATTGCCTAAAAGAGCTCCCTCAGCTCCTCAAGACCTATGATCATTTTCAGTTTGGGATCTGTCCATACACTGAAAAAGTGATCACGGTCAGATATCAAAAGACTGACGAGCCGATCCGCAATCGGCGGGGTTATATCTTGCACCGCTCCCTATTAAAATTCCTTGCTATTCTAAGTTTTGAATATTTACCCTCTCCTAGGTGGTATTTCCCTACTAGTTTCAAAACTTACCGGGCCATCTCTAACAATTTTTCGTGTGTAGATGAAAGTTATCGGATCTTATCCCCTTCTGACGAGGGATTATATGTCGAGGAAGAGATCGCCGTCCCGGTTGAACATCTCGAAAGTGCGATTGAAGAGGCTAAAAATGTGATCCTCGAATTTTCTAAAGATCACCCCCTGATGGTAGCTGCAATCTATGTCCGTTTTGTTGGACCAGACACTCGTGGTTATCTTAGTCCTACTCTTAATCAATCAGTCGCCTACCTCACCTATGTCACAAAAATAAAAGATGGCTTTCGAGAGTTATTCCAGGCATTTGAGAACGCTATGTTTAAGTATCGTGGAAGGCCACACTGGGGCAAAATCCACACGTTGACAAAAGAAAAAGTGAAAGAGCTTTACCCACAGACCTATGACCGCTTTGTTGAGGCAAAAAAGCAGTTAGATCCCGATGGGCTATTTTCAAACGCTTACATCCATCGATTATTTGAAGGAGACCAAAAATGAGTCATGAATATTTATTGTGGTTAACCTTATTTGCTTATGGGTGGCATATCGCGGAAGAGATCATTCTTGGCAACATCAACTACCTGCACAAAGTTCTAAAAATGAAGGACTGGACAGCAAATGACCTGCATATTCTCTCGGGACTTGGGCTAGTATGTGCTATTGCTTCGATTATGATCGGATGGAATATGCCTGTTATTGCACTCTTTCTCCCTGCCTATCTTATCACCCATGGGTTATTAGTTCATGTATGGTACACGATCCGTTATAGAAAGATTAATCCAGGGTTTTTCACCACCCTCTTTCCTGGAATTCCGGTCTCAATTTGGGCCTATTGGGGTGCATGGAAAGATGGAGTCCTCACTTGGGATGTAGCTGTGTTGTCTTTGCTGCTCGGAACGCTATTTCTTGTTGCGTTTCTGATTCTAATTAAACTCCGCAAGCGAATCAAGAATTAGCCGATTTCTTTAGCGAGTCGATATCTTTTTGGATCTTGTCTCGATTGGTATCTGAGGGATTTGCCAAATAATTTTGGTAGTCTTTTTCGAGATTCTCTTTCATCTGAAGCACCTGCTTATTCATCAATGCATTTGCGGTGTCTTGAATGACTTGCAAAGACTCTTTCATGCTCTTTTCATATTCGGTTTTCTGAGCATCGATTTGCGATTTTTGTAGCTCTTTGAATCCCTTCTCAAAGAGATTTACTCCCTCTTTTAGCTCTTGCTTGTATTGTACGCGATCTGGCTTGTCGCCTGATATTTCCATATTGTCCCACCCTTTCCTTGGTGTTTACCAGAATTATAAAAAAAGGTATACCTGTAGTCATGAGAAAATTTCTCCCCCTACTTTTGGTTTCACTCATAGTTGCAGAAGCTCAAGAGCCGACCGAACCCATCAAGACTCCGGAACAAATTCAGGCTGAACTCGATCAAGCAGAGAGGGACTTCGAAAAAGCCAAAAAGATGTTTAACCCTTGGTATACTGGCCCACTGATCACAGGCTCTGCCAATAACGTCCCGCCATGGAAATGGAACATCCAAGTATATTGGTATAATACTATCCAGTACGCCCAGTTCAATAAAAATTGGAAATCGAAGAGTGTGCCTAATGTCTATACCATCAACCCCTTAATTCTGGTGCAAAGAGGTCTTTCCGACTGGCTCGACTTTACAATTATCGGCCAATGGTTTGCCAGATGGAGAAAAGATAAATACGCACGCCATTTTGGCGATACCTCAATAAATTTCGGCTTTCAACTAGTTAAGCAAACTGCCTATCGCCCTTCAGTCCGCTTTGTCTTGGGCCAAGTATTCCCAACTGGAAAATTTCGTCATTTAAATCCAAATAAATTTGGGATCGATGACACAGGCGCAGGAGCTTTTCAAACCTCTGTTGGCCTCAACTTCAATAAAATTTTCTGGAAGATCAAACTCCACCCTATCAGCGTCCGCTTAGCGACCTCCTACGTCTTCCCAGACGCCAAAGTTAAGGTAAGAGACTTTAATGCCTACGGCGGTACTCTCGGAACTCGCGGTAGAGTCTCTGTCGGTCCAAGTTTAAATGTTGATCTCGGGATCGAAGTGAGCCTCACTCAAAAATGGGTCTTTGCCAACGATATTGCCTATTCCCATTCCTGGAAGAGCTCATTCTCAGGATTTCCTGGATTTGCACCAGCAGTCAACGGCGCACCATCATCGGATCAGCTTTCTTTAGCTCCAGCTATTGAATACAATCTGAGCAGTGATGCGGGTTTTATCGGTGGCGTGTGGTTCACTGTGGCAGGCAGAAACAGCTCTAATTTTGTCTCGATTGTCCTTTCATATACTCAATTGTTCTAAATTCTAATTGCTGCTATAGAAATTTATTGTCTCGATTATGCAACTTTTTTCGGTCACTAGCCTTGAGATATTTCTTGACCGACGCTGGTGGCCCTAAAAAGTTGTAAAGTTGAGATTATCCTAACACAAGGGGGCAGGATGAAATCTCACTTAGCACTACTGGCTGCAGCAACGTGTATATGCGGCTCATTATCTTCTCAAATCACCGTTCAAACACCGGTCGTTGATGTCGGAGTGGGTACCGGTTATTATTATTACGACGATTATGACGATTCTTCTTATCAAATTTGGGTCGGACCAGGATGGTATTATGGTTATTGGTTTGACAATGAAGATGCCTATTATTATTGGTTAGAAAATCAGTTCTATGATGTCGTTTGGGTAGGTCCTGGATGGTACTATGGGCTTTGGTTTGGCGATGATGCTGCTTTCTATTACTATCGCAGACGCCATTATAATTATCGGGATCGGGAACATCGCAGGGAGCATAGACACAAAGGCGATGCCTCTCACCACCGCGACGAAAGACGTGGGCAGTGGGGTGGCAGACGCGGTGATCAGGGTGGCAGACGAGGTCAAGGCCGAGCTGATGGAACCCCTCGCCAAGATGGACAAGCAGGAGCCAGACAGCCTAGAGGGGGTGGTGACGGGGGCAGACGAGGTCAAGGGCGGGCTGATGGAGCTCCTCGCCAAGATGGACAAGCTGGGGCTAGACAGCCTAGAGGCGGTGGTGATGGGGGCAGAGGTCGCTCGTTCGACGGCAGTCGTGGAGGCGGTGGAGGCGGTGGTGGCCGTTCCTTTAGCGGCGGCGGCGGCGGCGGCGGCGGTGGAGGTGGAGGCAGTCGTGGAGGCGGCGGCGGCGGCGGCGGTGGAGGTGGAGGTGGAGGCAGTCGTGGAGGCGGCGGCGGCGGCGGTCGGAACAGATAATCTCTATCGAAAAAGAAGGAGTTGTGCCACCCATCTCGGGGTGGCATTTTTGTTTATGGAACAGATCGATCTCAAATTTTTGGCAAAGCAGGCGATGCGTCAGAGGGGACTGGAGCCCGATTTTTCTAAAGAGGCTTTTGAGCAGTTAGATGGCATCAATGCACCTGCTGGACCAAATGCAGAAACAAAAGATCTCCGTTCGTTTTTATGGTGCTCGATTGATAACGATGATTCTAAAGATCTCGATCAACTGACCTATGCTGAAAATGGACTTCTTTATGTCGCAGTTGCTGATGTTGATGCTTTAGTTACAAAAGATTCTCCCCTTGATCAACATGCACGGAAGAATACAACGTCTGTCTATACTCCAGCTAAAATTTTTCCAATGTTCCCAGACAAGCTATCAACCGATCTGACTTCACTGAATGAAAATGAAGACCGGATGGCAATCGTCATCGAAGTCAGCGTGAGCAAAGAGGGAGATGTGGAAGGGGGCCGGATCTACCGCGCCTTAGTTTGTAACAAAGCAAAATTGAGTTACCGAATTGTCGGCAATTGGCTTGAGGGCAAAAGCGATCTTCCTGAAAAATTCCAAGGTGTCAAAGATCTTGAAAATTCTTTAAGGTATCAGCATGCGATCGCTCAGCGTTTGCAAAACTATCGGCAAAAAATGGGAGCTTTAACGTTAGAGCCAAATGAAATGGAGGCCAAAGTGACGAGCGATCTCCATATTATGTTGCAGCCCCCTTTGCGAAATTATGCTCAGCAGCTAATTGAAAATTTTATGATCGCAGCAAATCATGTCATGGCAGAGGAATTTAGGAAACTTAAAGTAGCCAGCTTGCGTCGCATCGTCCGCATTCCCAAAAGGTGGGATCGGATTGTGGAGATTGCCAGATCGTATGACGAAAAACTCCCAGAAGCCCCAGATCCTAAGGCCTTAGAGAATTTTCTGATTCAAAGAAAAGCTAAAGACCCCTCTACATTCCCCGACCTATCCTTGACAGTGATCAAATTGCTTGGCCGGGGAGAATATGTGGTCGAATATCCTGGAGAAAAGCCGGTGGGCCATTTTGGTCTCGCATTATCAGAATATGTCCACTCAACAGCACCCAATAGACGTTTCCCCGACCTCATTTCTCAAAGGCAACTCAAAGCCCATCTTATTGGGGAGAAATCTCCCTATTCAGAGAAAGAGTTGGAGGCCATTGCCTTCCACTGCACGGCACAGGAAGACGCGGCAACTAAAGTCGAACGACACATGAAAAAAGTGGCCGCCGCCCTCTTTCTTTCGACTGCGATAGGCTCTCATTATGAAGGACTTATCACCGGTGCCGGAGAAAAAGGGACCTGGGTCAGAGTGATCGATCCACCAGTAGATGGAAAAATTGTCGGTGATTTTGGTAAATTAGATGTGGGAGATCGAGTCGTCGTCGAATTAGTGAGCGTTGACATCCCCAAAGGTTATATCAATTTCACAGTAGTTAAATAATCATGTTCTGGACACAGTTCATTCCAAAAACCTGGCTCGCATTCAAAGAGCACTATACTTTTGCCAAATTTAAAAAAGACCTCATCGCAGGGATCACTGTTGGAGTTGTTGCTCTTCCACTGGCTATGGCCTTCGGTATCGCTTCTGGGGTCACACCCATCAGGGGCCTCTATACAGCAATTATCGCCGGATTTCTAATTTCCTTACTCGGAGGCAGCTTTTTTCAAATCGGGGGCCCTACTGGAGCCTTCGTAATTGTCATTTACGCCATTGTGGCACAACTGGGCTACAATGGCCTGGTGATCAGCACACTGCTCGCGGGTCTGATTTTACTGATCGCAGCTTTTTTTCGTCTTGGCGCAGTAATCAAATATATTCCCTATCCCCTAATCATCGGATTCACAACTGGAATCGCCTTTGTCATTTTTTTCTCCCAAATCAAAGATTTTTTCGGTTTGCAAATCGACAACCTGCCGATCGATTTCATTCCCAAAACTATTGCAATCTTTTCAGCTTTTCATACTTGGGATCCTGCCACCTTTGCCGTCGCCTTTGGAACCCTATCGCTTATTATCTTTATCCGAAAGTATTTCCCCGTTGTCCCGTGGGGGATTTCCTCGATCGTTGTAGCAACTGCCATCAGTTGGCTGTTTCAACTTCCAGTCGAAACGATTGCCGATCGTTTTGGACAAATCCCGAGCACATTACCTACCTTCGCACTACCTGATTTTTCGAGTAGCTTTGCAGCATGGGATAAAATTGTGCCGGCTGCCTTCACAATCGCGTTCCTTGCCGGAATTGAGTCGCTCCTTTCTGCGATTGTCGCCGATGGGATGACCGGCAGAAGACACAAATCCAATTGCGAATTAATGGCCCAAGGCGTTGCCAATATTGGCTCGGTCCTTTTCGGTGGGATTCCAGCCACAGGAGCGATCGCTCGCACGGCGACAAACATCAAGAGCGGAGCACAGAGTCCCATAGCCGGAATGACCCATGCACTCACCCTACTCTTGATCGTCTTAGCTTTCGCTCCAATTGTCAGCCAGATCCCAATCGCCTCACTTTCGGCAGTCTTAATCATGGTGGCCTGGAACATGAGTGAACTTGGCCACTTCCGTCACCTCTTCAAAGCTCCACTTGGCGATGTAGCAGTCCTATTGACAACCTTTTTTCTAACAGTTGTAGTCGATCTGATTGTCGCAATTGAAATCGGGATGATTTTAGCAGCATTTTTGTTTATGAAACGGATCAGCGATCTTTCTGGAGTTGCTTCTCTGAAAACGATCAACGAAGAAAATAAAGAGACTATAGATCCAGATGCGATTGAAAAAAAACGGGTTCCCGCTGGAGTTGAAGTCTACGAGATCAATGGCCTCTTTTTCTTTAGCCTAGCAGATACCTTAAAAGGGGTACTTTCTAATATAGAGTCACCTCCTAAAGTCTTTATTTTACGGCTTCGAAAAGTCCCCACGATAGATGCCAGCGGGATGCATGCCCTTAGAGAATTCCACCATAAGTGCGCAAGGGAAGGGGCGAAGTTGATCCTCTCAGGGGTAAACCCCACTGTCCATAAAGCTTTAAAAAAATTTGGACTTGTAGAACTCATTGGCCCGTCACAAATATTGCCTCATATCGACCCGGCCTTAGAAAGGGCTAGAGAATTGTCGACCAATGGCATATAATTCATGGGTATGAACGACCAAGAGGAAATCCGCAAAGCCGTTGCCAACCGGCGCACTTTTGCCATCATCAGCCACCCTGATGCTGGAAAAACGACCCTGACCGAAAAACTGCTCCTCTATTCAGGGATGATCCATACTGCCGGCATGGTCAAGGGACGAAAAGGGCGAAAAGCAGCAGCTTCAGACTGGATGGCGATGGAGCAGGAGCGGGGCATTTCGATCACCTCCTCAGCGATGCAATTCACCTATAAAGGGGTAGTCATCAACGTCCTTGATACCCCTGGGCACCAAGATTTTTCTGAGGATACTTACCGAACGCTGACTGCCGCTGATTGCGCCATCATGGTGATCGATGCAGCAAAAGGGGTCGAGAAGCAAACCAGAAAGCTTTTTGAAGTGTGCCATCTTCGTAAAATCCCCGTGCTGACCTTCATCAACAAAATGGATATGCCGGGGCGAGATCCGCTGGAGCTGATGAATGAAGTGGAAGCGGTCCTGCAGATCCAATCCTATGCGATGAATTGGCCCATTGGGGCAGATAAAGAGTTCTGCGGCGTCGTCGATCGAGCTACCAATGAGTGTATCTTCTTTAGAAAAACTGCAGCGGGCGGTGCTCAGAAAGCCGAAATCACCCGCCTTCCCCTTGTAAGTGCAGAGGCAAAAGAAAAAATTGGCGCCAGCCAATATGAAAAATTGATCGGTGAACTTGAACTTTTGGAGATGGCTGGCAACCGCTTCTCCATTGAAGACTTTCTCGAAGGAACGGTTACCCCCATTTTCTTCGCTTCGGCCCTGACGAACTTTGGAGTGGAGCCCTTTTTTGACGCCTTTATTCATCTAGCCCCCTGCCCTCACAGCCGGATGGCCAATAAGCTCGATGGGACCGAAATTGAAATCGACCCAGTGACCACCCCTTTCAGTGGCTACGTTTTTAAATTGCAGGCCAACATGGATAGGCGCCATCGCGATAGCATGGCCTTCATCCGGATCTGCTCGGGCCGCTTCGAACGGGATTTAGTCGTCAAAAACCACCGCCTTGGCCGTGAAGTACGCCTCTCCCGCCCTCACGGCATGCTCGCCGGTGAAAGAACAACCCTCGATCTAGCTTATCCTGGCGATATCATCGGCGTGATCAACCCCTCCCTTTTCGCAATCGGCGACACCATCTCCATTAGCGGAGGGTTTAATTACAAACCTCTGCCGCAGTTCCAACCAGAGATCTTCGCCCGTCTGCAGCCCAAAGATGTAGGCAAACGGAAATCGTTCGATAAAGGGATACTCCAGCTGATCGATGAAGGTGCAGTGCAACTACTAAAATCAAGTGAAAGAGAAGGCGATTATATCTTTGCAGCCGTCGGGCAATTGCAATTTGAAGTGATGCAATACCGCTTAAGCGATGAGTACGGAGTCGAAACCATCCTCACTCCCCTCCCCTTCCACTGCAGCGCGTGGATCATCGGCGATCTGAAAAAATTCAATAAATCATCAGGCTCAGTGATCGTCAAAGATCGATACGATCGCCCCATGGCCCTTTTCACGAGCCAATGGGACAAAGACTACAACGTCAAACAGAACCCCGATCATCAGCTGGTCGATGTTTTAGTTTAGCCTTGACGTTTGGCAAAGTGCATCGCAACAAGCGCGCCACCTGCAATGATGACCAGTGCCCCAAAAATTGCTGGTAATCGGACACAAGTTCCCCCACGCTCGATCGTGGCTTGAACAGGGCCGATTTCAATTAGCTTTTCCCTATTCGTGTATGATATTTGATCGTAAACAAGAGAATAAATCCCCAGACCGATCAAAAAAATCCCAATTAAAATGACTATCTTTCTCATATGACACCTCTGCTTTTTATCTAACCTACCCCAATTTTATGGTCAACATCCAACAACGGTGGATCTTCTGCTGATGAAAATCTATGGGGATCGTCTTTTCGGTGATGTCTATGATCTTACACTGCTCGAATAGAGAATGATCGAAAACAAATTTGCGTGAATTGGTGCTGAAAAAGATCGTTCCTCCGGGAGCGAGGAGATTAAGGGCTTGGGAAATAAGTTCAATATAATCGACCTGTATATCAAACATCTCTTCCATTTTCTTTGAGCGGGAAATTGTCGGCGGATCGATCACAATCAAATCATACTCCTCCCGAGCCTGGACCGCATCATCTAGAAATACCAGACAATCGGCCCTGAGAATAGAATGGTTCCCAAGGGGAATTGAATTCAGCAGAAAATTTTGCCGTCCCCATTCTGTATAAGTGTTGGACATGTCGACACTTTTCGTAAAAGAGGCTCCAGCCACTGCTGCATGGACACTAAATGAACAGGTATAGGCAAACAGATTGAGCAACCGCCTTCCTTTTGAGCCGCGGGCAACGATTTGCCGCGTCTCTCGATGGTCCAGAAAAAGGCCCGTATCGAGATAGTCAACTAAATTGACCCTAAATTTCACCCCATACTCGTGGACGACGAAAAATTCCTTCTCATCTGCCAATTTTTCATATTGCTCCATTTTCTTTCGTCGAAACCGGGACCGGGAATAAATGGACTCAGGGCTAGCTCCAAAGATCGAGATGATCGCCTGCTCAACCTCTTCTTCCCGTTCAAGGTTAGGTTCATCATCAAAAGCAAAAAACTGGACTAAAAACTTGCCCGCATAGAAATCGATTGCTAGCGGATACTCTTTGATATCGCGGTCATAGATTCTAAAACAATCGGTTGTGGTCCTTTTGGCCCACTTGCGGATATGTCGGTAGTTTTTACGGATCCGGTTTTTGAAAGGGGAGGTTTTGTCTTCGCCGTCGGCAATAATAGGGAGATCGTTCATAGAAATGAGGGGGAGAGAATATCATCTCTCCCCAATCGTTTATTTACTCTTGAAATAGGTTGTTTTTTTGAGCCTCTTTCTTGCCCCTCTCAACACCATCTGAGAAACCTTTGGACTGCCCATCTTTATACCCTTTTTTGTACCCTTCTGAGAAGCCTGATGAATACCCCTTCTCATGTTGGCTCTCCCCATGTTTTTGGAGTCCATCGAGTAGGTCTTTAAAGCACATCTCATTAGCATAAGCCATCTTGTGACGGGTTCTATTCTCGAGCAGATAGATCTCTTGCTGAGGTTTAGACACCCGATATTTTTGGTTTAATTCAGAATCCTCAAAGTGGGCATGATAAATATCGATTTTGTCTGTTGATTTCCAATCACTCAGTTTGGAGACAAAGGTGTCATCTGGTTGATCGATCTCAACCCCATTCCACCATTCAGAAAAGCTAGCACTATTTTTGCCCACTAAATGAAGTTTCCAAATCGATTTGTCTTCCAGTGTCACAACATCATCCAAAAACGTATAAGAAGCAAGCACAGTAGAAGAGATAGGCTCGCCTTGCTCCTTGATTCTACGGGCATAATCGATTTTAGGTATGAAATCGGCACCATAAGGGACGAATTTAGCAAAGACTTTTTGATCTGTCGTTTCATTAACAAGAATATAGTCATACCCGCTGGCAACCGAATCTTTAGCAAGATAGACTTTAACAGTATATCTTCCTCTCCAATCGCGAGGATCAAAGAAGAATTCATCTGACAGCCTCCACTCTTTGGGTTCAGTTTGATCCCACCACTCGGTCCAAGTTTGCGGTCTTTTTTCTTTTATAGGCATCAATTTCCAGGAAGATCCATCACTGAGCCCCATGATCCAATCATTTTGTAAATAGCTATAGACCACATCTAATTTCTCATCGATTTTATCCCCGATAAATGATTCAGATGCGAAAAGCGCTGAGGTGCAAAAGACCAAACAACACACTAATTTTTCAAATTTATTTTTCATGATTATTCCTTACTTTGGGTATACTGCGCCCACCCAAGTTGTGTGAATTTTGACCGTGCCAAAGCATCGGGGTTAAGTTGTTTTTCCAAGGGTTGTATGTATTCGATACTATCCTCGAAAAACAGCTTAACCGCGAGAGCTTTCACGTGGCTCAAAATTCACACAACTTGGGTGGGCGCAGTATGATTAAAAAATTGATCAGCATTCTACAAACGGGTGCTATTTTTTGCCAGAAAAACGAATCAATTCTTGAATTTCCTTCTCAAGTTCTTTCATTTTGGCCGCGTCTTTTAAGCGCCCCTCTTCATCAAATGCCGAATGGGCATTCGCAAGAGCCACTTTTGTTGGGACCACTTTCCCATCGATATGCTCAATGATATAGGTCAAATTATCGAGCGCAGATTGCCCACCCCGTTTTCCAACAGATGCGCTCATGAGAGCAAAAGGTTTATCTTTGAATGCATCTAAAGAAAATCCCCCTTTTTCCGCTCTAGAGAGCCAGTCGATCATGTTTTTGAGAACGCCAGATATCGCCCCATTGTACTCAGGTGTCGAGAGAATGACTCCGTCACTTTCGATCATTTTTGCTCTGAGGATTTTCGCATTCTCGGGCATTCCACTCTCTGCTTCTAGATCACCGTCATAGAAAGGGACGGGATAATCCTTCAAGTTGATCACCGTTACCGTAGCTCCTTTTTGCCTCGCAATTTCTGCAGCCTGATTCACCAGCTTCTGATTGTACGAGTTTTTTCTGGTACTACCTGCAATCGCAAGAATTTTGACCTCTGCAGATAAAGACGAAAAGATGATTAGCAATGCTAAGATGTATTTCATAGAGCTCCCTTTGTTGGCAACGCTATTGTGCATCAAATCACCATAAAAATCTATTGGCGCAAATCGGGCACTTCTCTAAAATTTCCACCCATGCAGAAAAAAAGGTGCGCCTGGGTCACTCCAGGAAATCATCTCTACCAGCAGTACCATGACACAGAATGGGGTGTTCCTGTGCACGACGATCGGATCCATTTTGAATTTCTCATTCTTGAAGGGGCGCAAGCTGGCTTAAGTTGGCTAACCATCCTAAAAAAACGGGAAGGCTATCGGCGTGCGTTCGCCAATTTTGATCCCGCGGAAGTGGCCCGCTTTGATGAGGCAAAAATCAATGAGCTGCTTCAAGATGAGTCAATCGTGCGCAATCGGTTGAAAATCACCTCTTGCATCAGTAACGCAAAACATTTTCTTGAAATTCAAAAAGAATTTGGCAGCTTTGATCGCTATATCTGGGGCTTCGTCAACGGGAAACCCATCCGCAACCACTGGAAATCGATCGAAGAGATCCCTCAAGAGACCAAAGAATCTAAAGCACTTAGCGCCGACCTGGTAAAGCGGGGTTTTAAATTTGTGGGTCCCAAAGTGATGTATTCACATATGCAGGCTACAGGGTTAGTTAACGATCATACAATAGATTGTTTTTGTTTTTTAATTACTCCTTAATTTGCTAGAATATAGTGATGAAAATTGCAATTATTGGAGGCGGGCCAGTTGGCCTTTGGACAGCGAGTCAAATAAAAATTCGTCGTCCCGAAGCTGACGTCACCGTCTATGAAAAACACCCCCTTTATCAAAGAGTCCATCCTCTGGTCCTCAGCCATAGCTCGCTCTCTGGGATCCCCGAAGACAAGCGCATCCAAGCAGTGGTACAAGGGTTTAAGGCTCTAAAGCCGAGGGGATTTTTCTGGAAAAGCTCGACAATCTCTACTAAGAAAATTGAATCTGATCTCGAGGCTCTCGCTACAAACGTCGGAGTGAAAATTCTCAAAAGTCACCCGATCGACGATTGCAGCTCTCTCGATGCCGATGTGATCATCGGGGCCGATGGATCGCACAGTCTGGTCCGCAAGCAAATTTTCGATGAAACGAAAGCGACCAGAAAGCAGCTACACCGAATCGTCGAAGTGAAATACCTAGTCAGCGGACATACCGATCTCATCGGCAAAACAATAGATCCCGCATCTTCTTTTATCGACGAGCGTGTCGCCGCCCAAGATGATGAGGGCAATACCCCCGTTTCCTTGCGCTTTTTTGTGACCAAAAAAGAGTACGAAGTGATGCAAAACGCCACCTTCAGAAACCCCTACACTCTCGAGCAGCTTCCCCCATCTCTACAGAAAAAAGTCTTTCAAAGACTCGATCATCGAGCGAAAAAATTCCACGAGACAAGAGTTCTTGGATCTGAGAAAGTGACCGCGATCCCTTTAGAAACCTATTCCAGCAATTCCTTTGTCAAAAGAATTGCCGATAAAATTTACTGCCTGGTCGGAGATGCTGCCTTTGGAGTCCCCTTCTTCCGCAGCCTAAATAACGGCCTTCTGTGCGGCACAGAACTTGCCAGCCGCATCAGCTACGGGCTCGAAAGCGCAGAGAAACTGGATGCCTCACTCTACTACTATAATCTCTATACCCATGCCCGGTCGAAATGGGAAATCTTAGCAGCAACCATCAAAGGCCTTTTCATCCAAATCGCCGAATGGTTTGTCTATTTGATCAAACTTCCCTTCGAACTACTCTCACCCCAATCGATTCAGCGACCCGTCTTGGCATATTGAATTTAGGCGAATTTTGGCGGCGCAAAATATCTTTTTCCTACATAGAAACTTGATATATCTTTAGCACTTACAGATACAGGGTCATTCGCAAGTGACCCTTCAGGAGGATAGTACACCTTTTCGAACCTCGACAAAGTTTTTTCTAGAACTTGGAATAAAGCTTCCGATATGGTCAAAATTTTCTGTTCGCCTTTATATTTAATTATAATGGGCATTTTGGGGTGCAATCTTCTAACTAAGGCAGCAGGAAAAAAATAATATCGTTTTATAAGCTCATCTTCTCTTGAGTTTGAATTATTCAGCTCTAACCGGATTATATAATCGCCCTCTATAAGAGGAATTTTCGAATCATCAGCCCTTCTTAAGTCACTATTAAGATACGGAGCTTCACAATTAACCCACCCAGGGTTTGAGCCGATAATGGGGACTAATCCTTGCACATAGTAAAATTTTGTGATCTCCAGTTTTTCGGCCGTTAATTCTGGGAAGTCTTCTCGAACTTCTTTTTCTAAGGGTTTAGTAAGAACAGTTGCATTCCAGTTTCTATAAATGATCACTGCAGCGGCCCCAAGACCTGCAATTGCGGTCAAGGCGGAAGGGAGATTGCTTGGAACAAAGTTTGATAAAGTCGAACATGTTGCTTGCCCTACGTAATGACAAAATTTTTCAGATGCGACTTGTTTTATTTCAGATAACATATTAGATAACTCCGTTTTTTTTAATTATAAATATAATAAATCAACAATCATATTAATGTCAATTTATTTTGAATAAAATATTCGACCTATGAGCCTATCCGCAATGTAGAGCAAAAAAGATGGGAGGAGATTTCGAAATGATTTTTTTAATTTTTGACGAGGCAATATTAATTAATATTGCGGAGGAGAAAAGTGAAAAAAGCGCTCGAAAGATTCCGCAGATTTTTTCCTCTACATTGCGGATAGGCTCATGACTTACATTTTTTTAACAATAGGTAAAATTGATTTTATTGCTCGGCTATGATAATGTTCGCATCATGAAAATCCCCTATTCAGACCAAAAGACCGAGTTGGAGGGCTTTGTCGCCTATCCCTCTCAAGCAAAACGGCCCCTTGTCATCCTTTGCCACGCCTGGCGAGGCCGTGATGAATTCATCTGCGAAAAGGCTAAGTTGATTGCAGAATTAGGGTTCGTCGGCTTTGCCCTCGACGTCTATGGCAAGGGCATTTTGGGAAAATCTCCAGCAGAAAATGCAGCACTGAAAAAACCCTTTATCGAAGACAGGTCCATGCTACAACAAAGACTGCAAAGCGGCATCGCCACAGCCCGGGCCCTCGAAAATATCGATTCAGCGACCCGTCTTGGCATATTGAATTTAGGCGAATTTTGGCGGCGCAAAATATCTTTTTCCTTTATACAAACTTGATTTATCTTCAGCACTTACAGATACAGGGTCATTCGCAAGTGACCCATCAGGAGGATAGTACTCCTTTTCGAACCTCGACAAAGTTTTTTCTAGAACTTGGAATAAAGCTTCCGATATGGTCAAAATTTTCTGTTCGCCTTTATATTTAATTATAATGGGCATTTTGGGGTGCAATCTTCTAACTAAGGCAGCAGGGAAAAAATAATAACGTTCTATAAGCTCATCTTTTCTTGAGTTTGAATTATTCAGCTCTACCCGGATTATATAATCGCCCTCTATAAGAGGAATTTTCGAATCATCAGCCATTCTTAAGTCACTATTAAGATACGGAGCTTCACAATTAACCCACCTAGGGTTTGAGCCGATAATGGGGACTAATCCTTGCACATAGTAAAATTTTGTGATCTCCAGTTTTTCGGCCGTTAATTCTGGGAAGTCTTCTCGAACTACTTCTTGTGCTGGGATAACTTTCTGCACTTCAACTACATTTTGTTCGTCGTTACCTGGCACAACATGAACTTCTTTTTGTACGGCGATAACAACTGGCGCAACTGGAACTACTTCTTGTACTCGGATACCTTCCGGAACTTCAACTACATTTTGTTCGTTGTTACCTGGCGCATCTGGAACTACTTCTTGTGCTCGGATACCTTCCGGAACTTCAACTACATTTTGTTCGTTGTTACCTGGCGCAACTCGAACTTCTTTTTCTAAGGGTTTAGTAAGAACAGTTGCATTCCAGTTTCTATAAATGATCACTGCAGCGGTCCCAAGACCTGCAATTGCGGTCAAGGCGGAAGGGAGATTGCTTGGAACAAAGTTTGATAAAGTCGAACATGTTGCTTGCCCTACGTAATGACAAAATTTTTCAGATGCGACTTGTTTTATTTCAGATAACATATTAGATAACTCCGTTTTTTTAATTATAAAAATAATAAAGCAACCATCATATTAATGTCAATTTATTTTCAAAAAAACCTTCGCCCTATGAGCCTATCCGCAATGTAGAGCAAAAAAGATGGGAGGAGATTTAGAAATGATTTTTTTAATTTTTGACGAGGCAATATTAATTAATATTGCGGAGGAGAAAAGTGAAAAAAGCGCTCGAAAGATTCCCCAGATTTTTTCCTCTACATTGCGGATAGGCTCATGACTTACATTTTTTTAACAATAGGTAAAATTGATTTTATTTCTAGGCCATGATAATGTTCGCACTATGAAGATCCCATACTCAGACCAAAAAACCCAGTTGGAGGGCTTTGTCGCCTATCCCTCTCAAGCAAAACGGCCCCTTGTCATCCTTTGCCACGCCTGGCGAGGCCGTGATGAATTCATCTGCGAAAAGGCTAAGTTGATTGCAGAATTAGGGTTCGTCGCCTTTGCCCTCGACGTCTATGGCAAGGGCATTTTGGGAAAATCTCCAGCAGAAAATGCAGCACTGAAAAAACCCTTTATCGAAGACAGGTCCATGCTACAACAAAGACTGCAAAGAGGCATCGCCACAGCCCGGGCCCTCGAAAATATCGATTCGAGCCGGATTGCGGTTTTAGGATATGGGTTTGGCGGTTTATGCGCACTTGACCTGGCTAGAACACAAGAAGACCTCAAAGGGGCCATCTCTGTTTACGGCCTTTACGATCCCCTCCCCGGTTACTGTACACATCAGATTAAAGCCAAAGTACTCATCCTACACGGGTATAATGATCCGATCGTTCCCATGCGTGAATTACTCGCTTTCCAGCATGAAATGGATGAGGCCAAAATCGATTGGCAAACCCATCTCTATAGCAATAGCCTCCATGCTTTTGCCTCACCCGCAGCCAATGCACCCGATCTTGGCATACTCTACAATCCCCTCTCAGCTGCACGGGCATGGGAGGAAACAAAGCAATTTTTGTTAGAAGTATTAGAGTGACAAACTTTCCAGAAACTTTTTTGGAATAGCGATGGGCTTGAAAGAGCGGTCTATAATGCAATGGGACACCGTTGCCGTTGCCGCACAGGCATCCCCCTTCATCACTCGATAATTGAGACTAAATTTGACTTTAGACACTTCTCCGATTGTCACTTCTACAACGATATCTTCCAAAGAGTAGAGAGGCTTTTGATATTTCAGAGAAAGATCGACAACAGGACAAAGCATTCCCTCTTTTTCGAGTTCATTAATGTCCAAGCCCATCTTTTTAAAAAACTCGACACGGGCTACTTCCAAATAGACCACATAGGCAGAATGATGAATGATCCCGTCTTGCCCTGTCTCTGAGTACCGGGTCCGTATTGGATAGTGAAATACCATCCTAAAATCTTAGCATGTAATAGCAATTCTAGCTACAATCCTCCCAAAAGGGAGGTCTCGATGGAGGTTGTCAAACTGCAAGATGCGATTAAGCATCAAAATTCATCCGAATGTACAGTTCTTGAGTATGCGATGCAAAACAATGAGATCAACATCGGTGTTGCAGAAATCACTGGCCGCTATCCCGAGGAGGGCTTCGCCGTCAATCTCAAGTGCACTGAAATGGGCTATATAGTGAAAGGCCACGGGAAACTTGTCACCGAAACTTCTAGTGCTGAGCTCGGCGAAGGAGACGTTGTCCTCATCCCCGCCGGCGAAAAATACTATTGGGAGGGGCTCATGACAGTTGTAATGCCTGTTGCCCCTGCTTGGTATCCGGAACAACATCTTACGAATATTAGTGCTGGAGCGCTAAACTGATTCTAGCAAGATAGTCAGTTTTAAAAATTAATTAAAAGAGCGATTCATCCGCTGCTCTAGAAGCTCATTGGAATTGATCAATTCCTGCATTGGGTGATCGGGATGGAGTTGCTTTTCTTTGTAGTACTGCATCGCAGCTTCGATGCCCTCGATTCCTTTGATCGGAATTTTGGGGTCCATTTCGCCCCTTTTCCGAGAGTCTCCACGATATGATCGCTTAACCCTTCAACGAAGCGGGTGAATAAAATTCTCCAAGTGGGAACCTAAGAGAGTGGTCGGGGTCCTTCCGATAGTGGCTATTTCTTGGGGACCAGGAGATGACTCGAATTTCATGCAGTTTCGCCCACATCATTTCGGCTCCGACTCCTGAACCGCGCCGATCGCGAACATCGGCAAAAACTTGCACCATATCGCGGCCAAAGACAGAGCACTCATCGGAGAGATCATCTGTACGGAAAGCCGGATTGAGGAATGAAAGCTCAAAATCGGGCAACAATTGGCGCAAAAGAGCCATGTCTTCTTCGGTCCAAAATAAATCGTTTCCCTTCTTATGTCCCTTTTTGATGCTCCCTGCGAGGTAAATGGCAATCTTTATTTCATTTCACCAAATAACGATTGTAGGATTCATCGTACCAATGTTGAGCTGTACAAGCCGTGCCAGCCACTTGTCCATAGCGGACATCTTTAGCCAATTCTGAATTGGAGTGGACCACAAGATCCATCGGTGGATCGAAAAACATGGCCATCGTATAGCGCTCTACAGATCCGGATGCCTTGTGCACCCGATGTTCTGTCGCTCGAATCGCGTCGTTTGTCACCAATTGGGCAAATTCACCCACTTGAAATAAGAGCAAATCAGGATCATCGGCCACAATCTTCTGAAATTGTCCGTCTGAGCTTATTTTAATGAAAAGGCCCGCCTCTTCTGGCTCAGCTACCTGTCTTCCCTCTTCAAAATAAACGGCGGGCAATAGGGCTGTAAATAAACCATGGTCAAAATGAGAGCCGCACCAATAGGGATTATCATTATGGCTTTCTGTGCATTTGGAGTAATAGAGCATCCGACCTAAACGGGGAACTCCCCTTAAACTTATCCCGTGCTGGGGCCCAAGCAACCCGATTTTCTCCATAACAGCTGTTCCCATCTCAGACATGAGTTTGCCAAGTTCCATAAAAGGAGTTTTCAGGTTGACCTCATTCGGCCATCGATTTTGGTTTGTATCTGGAACAAGTGCGTAATAGGTCGCTTTCAAATCATCTGCTACCCATTCACCATTGGGAAGTTTAAACTGCTCCGTCCCCTTCTCATAGCCAAGCGGCAAGACTCCAAAACCACGACTAGGGGCATATTGCTCTTTGACCTTTTCTGGCAGAGCAGAAAATTCCCTCGCAGTTTCGATGAATTTCATCACTTTTTCTCTATAACCAGGAACCCCTCTTATGCCAACGATCCCCTTCTCTTGTAGGGCTTTTTTCAATTGCGCGACCATCGCAGGATCGCCTTGGATAAAGGTCTCATAGGAAATCACATCTAGTGGAAGCATCTCTACTTTCTCGGTTGCACAAAGTTTTAAGCTAAGTAGAATTGCTAATAAGACTCTCATGATATCCTCCCGTTAAAACCAAACTCAGAATAGTATACTCCTCTTTGGATATTATCAAGAGCGACTCTGATGAACTCATCGACTGTCTTCGGGAGATCGTTTAAGGGGAAAAATGCTAGCTTCTCACAGACATGAGGTTCATTACCTTCATGTTGATTGATTCTAAAAAAAATGTCGATCTGCTCAAACGAAAGCCCTTCAGACATTGGCTGAAAGCGGTGCATGATGTGGACTCTGCCAACTTTATTTTTTAAAAAACCGGCCCTTAAGGGCCGAGTCTTCTTCGTAGAAAGGTAAAAATATTATTCTATTTTGATATCTCAGTGACCCTCTACCATAAAATGAGAACTCCGATTATTATATTTATATGCGCAAACTTATTATCGGCCTATTTCTTTTACCTACGGCTCTTTTTGCCACTGAATCGGTATATTGCCTCCATGGGTTTATGCGCAGCCCCGACTCGATGCAACCCATGGCCAATGCCTTCCGACGTGAAGGTTATGAAGCGTGGAGCTGGTGCTACCCGAGCAAAGATCGGACGATCCAAGAGCATGCCGACAATCTCGTCCTCGATCTTCGGGCAACTGCCGATTGCCACCCTGGAGAGCCCATCCATTTTGTGACACATAGTCTTGGCGGCATCATTGTGCGGGCAGCGCTCAATCATCCCGACTGCCCAGAAGAGGCCAAGAAAGGAAAAGCCGTACTACTTGCGCCGCCGAATCAAGGCTCTCAATTTGGCAGGGCGCTCGATCATGTCAAACCGGTGAAGAAATTGCTGGGCGAAAATGCTGGAAGGGAGCTTTTGACGAAAGAGAATTTCGATTACGTCGGTCAATTTCCCCAAAGCAAAAAGGTACTCATTATTTCAGGCACTTTTGGCTGGAATCCGTTGATCCCAGAGCGTAACGACGGCAAAGTGGGAGTGAAAGAATCGTGTCTAGAAACCTCTCACGATCACGTTAAAGTCTTTGCTGGCCATAGCTGGATCATGTATTCCGACTCCGTCATCGACCAGGCTGTCGACTTCATCCAGAACTAATAAATAATGAATAATATTTGACGCAAAGACCTACTTTTTTCTTTGCGTCTGAGACTTTACGTCAGAAGAGTCCGCTGAACTAAAGAGTCCCCTCTTCTTCTCGATCTTCGACTTCTTCAGGACTAATTGCCTCTTGCTCTTCGTAGTACTGATCGTCTTCAGCATCTCCACGAACATCGCTAGGGGATAACTTATGCATTCTTAAGTGATTACTTAGATCAAATCCTTCATCCTCATCGAAATTGAGAGGCTCTGGCTCCCCTTCATCATGCTCTTTCCGCTTTCTATTGACCATCGGTTTTCCTCCGTTTTTTTCACGTTAGCGGACAAAGAGTTCGATATCAAGTCTTTTGACAAGTATCTAGCCTGTGTAAAAAAAGGCAATTGCCTGATTGACCTCTTCTGGCTGTTCAAGCCAAGGGAAGTGGCTCGCATCCTGGATCACACTGAAGGCGATGTTGGGCCGCTGCAGATAAGGCGTCCCAGTGAAAGAAGAAAGAGGTGTGACAAGATCTTTTTCGCCCATCAGGATGAGCGTAGGCAATTTCTGCGGGACCCAAATAGGATCAAACTGAGGATGAAAATGATCTCTGCCCCAGACGAATGCTTCGATATTATAAGGGAGATTTTCAAAGAGTTTTTTCGCCCTCTCGACTGTTTCTGGCAAAACATACAGATGTAAACGGGACAAAAAGTACTCTTTCAGATCGACTGGACCTGGTTTATGATGCGTTATTTTCTTCGCAGATCCGCTCATGAGGATCAGTTTTTCCAAATGAGGTTCTAGCTCCGGGCACATCATGACAAAGAGCGCAGCAAATGAGTGGGCCACGAGATGGACCCGTTGAAAGGATGTGACAAGTTCGATGAGTCCCTCTTTCCACTTTTCGGGCACAAGTGGCGTCGGGTTGCTTCCATCCCCAGGGAAATCGACCAAATAGACCGATCCAGGAAGTCTCACCACATCGATCAAGCTTTCAAAATATTCGGAGCCAAGCCCGGGGCCGCCTGGCAAGAAAAACCAGACCGGGCCGGATTGGTCCTGCACCTGCCGCAGTCGAAATCGATGGATAATTTGCTCTCGTAAAATTTTCATCCTAATGAAATTTGATTTACAATATCTTGCAAAAAGTCAAAATGAAAATATGAAAATTCTTAGAGTCGGGGCCCTTCTTGTTGGCATTTTTTTAGTTGCTTTGGGGACATATGCCCTTTTGTATCGGCAGGTTACATTCACTGAGCAAGAGCAATATGTCAATTTAACTGAAATCCACCCACTTAGTGGAAATTTTCCTACTATCTTTTCTGCTTTGCTTATCGTGGCAGGTGTCGTTCTTATTGTTTTGCAGCTTGTGAATCTGAAGAAGGAGTAAGAGGCTGTCCACAAACTCAGTTTCAGCCAATTTGCGGGTTCTTTTGAGCCGATTTTCGATTCAAATTTTGGG
>JAFEGK010000007.1:22294-143975 GCA_018239985.1 Verrucomicrobiota bacterium
TTGAATCGAAAATCGGCCAAAATAATCCCGAAAATTGGCGAAACCTGGGTTTGTGGACAGTCTCTAAGAGGGTCTCTTTTCCCGATGACATGGAATATACGTAATATAATCGCCCTCTTTTTGGTTATTATTCATTCTGCATATGGCGCTGAGCTTACTTATTTGACGACCAAAATCAGTGCGCCCAAAGGCGAGATTTTAGCTGAAATAGCCGATACACAAATTAAACGCTCTCGCGGGTTGAGCTATCGACAAAATTTGCCTCAAGGTCAAAGCATGCTATTTGTTTATCAAGTTCCCGGCTACCACCCTATATGGATGAAGGGGATGAATTTTGCCATTGATGTTTTATGGTTGAATGCAGATAAAATAATCACTTATATGGTGCCCAATTTTTCTCCTAAAGCTTACTACAAGAATGGATCTATTTCCCATCATTCCCCCCAGCCTGACACGTTGTATGTGGTGGAACTACCTGCTGGTGACGCCAGCAGACTTGGTATCACGGTAGGAACAGAGCTCTTTTTTCAACTCCCAGCATCAAAATAGGAACAAAAAAAGCACTTAGTATTCTAACTCTAAACGCTTTAGATACACAGACTGAGGATGCTAGATTTGAATTTTATCCAAGTAAAGAAAACCTGGCCCTTCAGGGTGGGGTTCACCACAAAATGACATCGGATATGTCATATTGAGACTCAGAATGACATTTAAACTTATAAATAGATTCTTTGAAGAGCCAAATAAAAGCTACTTTCTTTTCGGGCCAAGAGGCACCGGAAAATCGACCCTTTCCCAAAGACGGCATTCGAATGCCCTGATCATTGATCTGCGCCTATCGGATCTAAAACTCAGACTTGCCACCAACCCAGGGCATCTACTAGAACTTGTGCGCGCTCAGCCAAAAGGGCAGATTGTTATTATCGATGAGATTCAAAAAGTGCCTGAGCTCCTTTCGCTCGTCCATGTGCTTATTGAAGAAAAGCAGGGCTGGATTTTCATTCTTACAGTTTCAAGCTCCCGCAAGCTCAAAAGAGCCGGAGTAGATCTACTTGCGGGACGAGCCCTTAAAAAACACTTGCATCCCTTTATGGCCGCGGAACTTGGAGAATTATTTGACTTTGAGCAGGTCATCAAATACGGATTACTCCCCCTTCGATTTGATGGGGAAGATCCCTTAGACACACTCAAAACTTATGTCGCACTTTACTTAGAGGAAGAGGTGAAGGCCGAAGGAATTGTGCGCAATATCGAACCGTTTGCCCGTTTTTTACAAGCCATGAGCTTCTCTCATGGAATGCAATTAAACCTAACAAATGTCGCACGTGAGTGTATGGTGAAAAGGACCACTGTAACCAGTTGGATTTCAATTTTAGAAGACCTCCTCATCGGTTTTCAATTGCAGGTTTTTACAAAAAGGCCAAAAAGAGAACTGAGTGCCCATCCGAAATTTTATTATTTCGACGCCGGTGTATATCGAGCCATACGCCCTCAATCACTTGGGGATCCTCTCTCAGATATTGAAGGACCAGCTTTAGAGGGTCTAGTCGCACAACACTTAATGGCCTGGTGTGATTATACTCCGGGAGATAATACCTTGAACTTTTGGCGCACTCGTTCTGGTGTAGAAGTCGACTTCATCTTGCATAGCCCTTTAGGATTGTGGGCAATCCAAGTGAAAAATTCCCGACAAATTTCTCAGGACGATCTGCGACCCTTAAAAATCTTTCTGGAAGATTACCCAGAAGCCAAAGCCATTTTTCTCCACAGAGGAATGGATAGACTCATAAAGGGTAATATTCTCTGTATGCCCTGCTCCGAATTCCTTGCGAGCTTAAAACCGAACAAAAGTTTATCATAGGCGAAAAACCCCAGCAGAAGCCAAGGTTGTAAGCCGACCAAGGGATTAAGATTGTCTACCCCGCTTATCGTGGCAGGTGTCATTTTTATTGTTTTGGAGCGTGTGAATCAGAAGAAGGAGTAAGGATCACTTTTCCCTCAGATAGCTTATGGGAATAAGTGAGCAAAAGATCTTTCCATCCTTCAAATCCGGAGGTCCCTTGCACTTGTGTTACAAACTCCCCCTGTTTAACGAGCTCTTGTATCAAGTTAAGCGAACGCATTTTATGCAACAAAGAGGATTTATTTACCCATGTACTGACCCAAAATCCTTCAACCCTCTTCCTCTCAAAGATCAGGCTTTTGGCGCTAATTTCTTTACACGCCTCTCTTGACATTGCTCCATAGACGACCATGACAGATCCCTCTGGCATGACATTCAACATCTTACCTGTGGCCTCTCCCGCAATGGCGTCAAAGGCAATTGTCGCATCAAGCGATCTTGTCATTTCCCCTAGTTTCTGAAGATATTGCTCATCTTGAGAGTTGAGGGTCCATTTCTCACCGCTATTCGTTAGTTTCTCGACTTGAGCCTGATTTCTGACGATATTGACAACCGGTATGTGATGCATCTTGGCAAGGGCCCGTATCTTGGAGGCTAGTTGACTTGCTGCTGCATTTAACACGATCCCCTTATGTCCTTCTTTTTTTGCTTGCTCGATCATCGCTACTGCAGAGAACCCGTTTACGAGCAATGTGGCCCCCTGCTCATCAGAAACGCTCTCTTTTAGAATGACGCATTCTCTTTGCTTAGCAATAAAATACTCAGCCCAAACTCCTGCCCTACCCCTCAGTGCAACAGCAACCCGCTTGCCTTTCAGCCACCAGCCCAATGCCCCGCCGCCGGTTTCAACGACCGTCCCCATCCCTTCGATTCCCGGCACAGAGGGTAGGACGAGTTTGGTCCCATAAACTCCCAGCAAATAGGCCAGGTCCGAAGGGTTGCAAGTCGCTGCCCCCATTTTGACCAAGACTTCGCCTGGCCCCGGCTTTGGAATGGGTAGTTCCACCACTTTTAAACTTTGGATTGCTTTTTCGATATCCGCTGCTGGAGTATCGATTTGAATTGCTTTCATCTTACGTTGCGTCATAATCTCATATATAGAGCAATATTCTAATATACGAAAATCAAATTTTCACTCAGTCCATCTTGGCCTTGGTTTACTATTTACAATCAAAAACGTCTCTCATATAAACCATTATGTGAGCACAGGTGATTTTTTTCTTAACATAAATCATAAACTTCAGCATCTCCATAATGCGATGGTCAATAGCGATTTTCAAACCGCTGGGAGGCTTTATGTTCAGATAAAAGGGGAAATTCAGGCAGCAGGTGCAGTTTTTGAAAGAGAGAAGGACAAAATTGCTGCTCTCAACCGCTTAGAATCCCAGCTTTGGGAGCAGTATGATGAAGCAAGTTGCCTGACTGCGATGCTCAGTGCTCACCTTGTCGGTCGAGTCACTTTGGAGCAATGCATTTCGGAGTTAGACGAGTGCGTGGTTGCACTCGCAAAAAGGACGCGGTTTAGCCAGCGGAGTGTGGGTGAAAATGCTAAATTACTCGCCGAGCAGCGCCGACTCTATGAGGAGATCAATCAACGTCTAAAGGAAGAACCTAATGTTAACTTAGGGCCTAAGTTTCAAGAGGTGACTGGTCATATCGCCCAACTTTCCGTGTACATGGAATTGCGTCAAGAATATTCGGCTGTCTGGGATAGCATTGGGGACAGCTGGGGCGCTTTAGAAAAGCAGTCTGAGCAGCTGGAAACTTCTCGGGCTTTACCGGAAGTGAATCACTTTCCTGACATGTTGGCTGGTCTTCGGCAACTTCAAGCTCTCATGAAAAAGTATGCGATATTTCTAAAGCAACGGCCCAATTTTGCTGAGGATATCGATAAGCTCTTGAAGTCCGACATTAAGATGCTGGAAAACAGCGCAATGGATTTTTACGACGAGCTTTGTGGTCAGCTTGGGGCTGAGCTGTCTGAAGCCCGCATGCGCTTCGATGCGGCGCTAATCGAATCCGATATCAAAGAGATGCGCCTTGCCCATGCCTACTGGAGGCAGGTGGAAGGGCGCTTAAGGGATGCCTCTGCCAAGCTGCTGCAGGAGGCTCATGGGGTCGATAAAAGGTTGATCTCTTTTGCAAAAGCGCAGGAGGCGAAAATTAAAAAAATCCTCGCTTATCCCGGCAGGAGTCTCGAGAGAGCCGCAGAGGAAATCGACTCATACTATGAAGAATCGAGAGAGATAAGGGGCGAGGAATTTGCTCCAAAAGATGTTAGGAAAAACTTTCGTAAAAAAGCCCCTGTCTCTAAGGAGCTCAAGGCCCGTTTAGCGCTTCATCAACGCCGTTTAGCTCCGGTGGTTGAGTGGGATGAGAAAACCAAGCGGTGGATAGGGATTGGTTTGCTGGGTCTTGAAGTGCTTAGTGGCGTTCAGGGTGCTGTGGGGCTTTGGAGAGAAGGACGGCAGATAGAGCAAATGGGTGAGCGTCTGCATTGGAAACAGATTGAAGCGATTCCCCTGGAGGAAAGGGAGAGAATCGACCGAGATGCCAGTATCATCGGGAGCCTGCTTTCTCAAGGAAATAGGGTCGTCACGATGGATGAGTCGGCTTACCAAACGTTGATTAGGAAGTTAAGTGAGGCAGGTCGTGAAGCCCTGGCACCTTATCGTCTAGGAAGAGCCTTTGACAAGCCAGCAGATGTTGTGATGAAGGAGTACACCGACTCTCAGATACGCCTGCATCTCTCTCCTGAGGTAGAATACGTGGCGCCGTCTAACCGTTTAATTAATCGAGTATCTAGGATCTTCTCTGATATCTTATACGGTGCTGGCTATGAAACTCCAGAACATTTGGAAGCTAGGCTAGCACCACGGGTTAGAGAGCTATCCGAAAAAGCAAATGAGCTCCGTATTGAGGCAAGCAATCTCATTGAGGCCGCAGAAAAATATGGGTTGAGCGCCAAAATCGAGGTTCCAGATATCCCTACAGCAATTAGGGATGTCGCTGTTGAGCAGGCTCTGCCAAAAGTGTCTGCTGATTTGCAGAGGGCAGAAAAAGAGGTTGAGGCCCTGCGGGGGCGTTTTGTCACCTCTCAGCAGTTGGAAAAGCAATTGGTCCAGCTGAAGGGCTTCATGGAAAGGGAGCCGAAAGGGCCAATGGACAACCGTTTATTTCAGCATCTTGTCCTCCCATTTTCAGGGAAGGCAACAGGTTTTGAAGGTTACTCTCCAGCCGCAATGCTAGACTATAACCTGATGCTTGCAGAGCAGTGGGTCGAGGCAATCGAGGAAAATCCGCTCTGCTCAACGGAAGACAAAAGCGAATTATGTCATACGATCTTTTCTGATCGGGCTCCTATCGAGGATCCAGAACTCAAGGTCTTTAGGGGTCTTCGGGACTCTTTGCGCACCGCTGTCCGAATGACGAGGGCGATGCGCGGTGATCTCGACACTTTTCATAGAGAAGTTGCAGCGCAATTAAAGACGATGCGAAAAGGGGATAGTTTTTTCCTTCACTCAGGGTGGAAAACCCCTGCGGGAGCTCATAGCATCGCTATAGAGTTTATCAATGAAGGGAAATCCTATTCGGTCAGGATATACAATCAGGGCGAAGGGCTTGAACGACATGCTAAACCGGAAAAGGGCCCTCCTAGCTATCTGACATTTCTCGAATGGGAAAATATCGATCCAGAGATGATTGCCTCTCCGGCATTTCTTGGCTCTTTGGCCGCTCTGGATCGAGGCGAGTTTGGCGATAAAGTCGGGCCGGAAGAGATGTATGAGACGATCATGCCGATGTTAGAAGGGCAATACAGTCGCAGGTCCTACTCCGACGAGCATACTCAAAGGCTCCTTTCAGTTGGCCACTGCACCCGGACAAGTTTGGAGGCCATTTATCACCAACATTTGGATCACACCGGTCGTTTCGATCGATTCACTCTCCTAACTCGGGTAAAAGCACTCCAGCACATGTACAAGACATTCCAGAGCAATCTTATCGAAGAGAAACAGAGCAGAGAACTGCTCAGGCTAGGGGCTCAGCAGATTGCTCATGATATCACAGGCGCATCGGCCATGGTATTCTCTGATGGGGAACGGATCTATGTGCAAGAGCTGCTTGAACAAGTCGAAAAATCTATCGAAGCTGCCGATAGGGTAGACAGTGAAGCTCAAAGGAGCGCTAGACCTCTTATCGATGTGAGTGTGCCGGCTAAGGTGATGGGCAAAGAGGTCGATTTTTACACGACACCCACTTTGGCCCCTCCGTTGAAATTTGGAGAGCGTTCCAAATTGGAAGTTGTCGATGTAGATCGGCTTTCTTTGATGATTAGAACTTACACCCCTTCCCCGGCAACTGTTGCCCACCATCTTGCCTCTGTGATAGATACCATGAGCACCCCTGAAGAGTTCCGAGTCTTCTTTCCCGAGTTAATCCAGAGACTCCCATTCGAAGTGCCGGCAAATTCCACTTCCCCGATTCCTTTCTGGTCGGAGATCCCTCCTGAAGATGCTGCTCGATTACTCGATAATCTGGTAAATGGCAACTGGAATTTCGCTATGGGGCTTGTGGCGCATCGATCTGGGACGATGCGGTCTATAGATACGATGGTCCTCCTGAAGATATTGACTCTAGCTGATATTCTTGTGCAACAACTTCCCGAGAAAGACCGTGTAAGACTCGATCACCTGCTCCTCCCAGTACATCGTCTATTTTTGGAAAATTCGATGCCGAATTCAGAACTGACAAACGCCTCTTGGCAAAAGCAGTTTGCCCAGCTGCAAAACTATTGGCTAGAGCGTCGTAAGGATGTGGACCCTTCAGGACCTTCCTTTTTCTTTACTGAAGGCTTCGTTCCCGGAATGTCTTGGCAAGGGATCGAATACGGCGCCGAGCCAAGTTACGATGAAGGACAATGGGCTCCCCAGTTAGGTCATGATCGGGGAGATCGTCTAGTTGCCCCTTGGCGCGCTTTTGAATGGGCAGTTGATTGGGTCGAAAGCAATCCTAAAGCTATCCCGGAAAAAATGAGTTCACGAATGAAGGCAGGGCTCGCTCTTTCATCTGAACGAGCTCTTCCTAAGGGGTTTTACATTCTTTATGCAATTAGTATAGATTTAGGGCTGCTCAATGCAGGTTATTCTGATGATAACATTCTCACGTCCCCCCCGCAGGGTTTCCTTGATAAACCCCGCCTCTCAGCGACGTTTTCAAAAGAAGAAAAAATGAGCCCTCCCTGCGTAATATTCAAATATCAAAGTCGCTGGAATTTCGAATATATCGAGGATGTATCCATGATTGGAATGCCCAGCAGCCTGAGCGGTGTTCAAACAGGAAGTTTGCCAAAAGTGGCAGAGAATCGTAAGCCGCTCTACATTGAAAGCGGCGGATCGAAATTGATGGGGAACCTGCGTAAGCGCATTCCCCCCACAGCGCGCGTTCTTTACCGTGAAGAAATTGCAACGCTCGACATCCCGGCTCAGCTCGCGAGGCGTCTAGAAGGGTGCAGCTCAATTAAGAGCCTCCAAATTTCTGAAACACTGGCCCTTTTTAACGAAAACCGAGAGCTGCTCGATCGCCCTGACACGCTCCAACTGCTGGGAAAACTTTTGCTCGAACCAGGTTTGCTCGAACATCACCTCAGCAGCAACCCTGCAGCCGCCGAGGCAACCCTAAGGACTCTCTCGACGATGTTTGAGGAACACTATCGTCTGAAGGAGGCATTGGGAGAGATGGAAAAGGGGGCAGCACTCCTCCAGTTCTATCATCCGATTTCCCAGATTGTAGCTAAGTTTTCAGATATGGCGTTTTTCGATGCCCGCACCAGGTGGCGGCAGCTGCTCACTCAAGACATCACCCCTGAGCAACGTTCCCGTTTTGCAGCCGATTTGGCGATGTCGTATGCCGATTCAGAGACCTTGGGACCCGACGCAGTCGACGACATCATCTCAGCTCTTCTGTTTTTTGATATGGTTCCATTAAGCCCATCCCATCCGTTATGGAGTAAAGAACAACAGCAGCAATTCAACGATCTTCCAAAACGGTTGGCAGGCCTATTGCATCAAGCCCTTCCAGATAAAGATGACCTTGTCCTTTCGCGTGCCATCAGCCGAGTTGTTCCAGATTTCACTGAGCGTTCATTCTACCGCAGCAAAACCGACTCTCACCTATTTGTCGATGAGGCGGGCGATGTCGAAGTCAATCTTCTAACCGGACATGTATGGATCCGAAATGGCCTACCGCGCGTCTTGCCCTGGTATGTTTTATATCAGGCGCCGATCGAATCGCTCAGTGCGGCCCACAACCAGCGCTGGCTTGAAACTGTTCCTGGCCACTTTCGCTGCAGCACGCCTCAAGGTGAATTGTTTATTCTTACTGGTGAATATCAAAATGTCAAAGAGGTTCATTGGAAGCGTGGGGAGACCCTACTTAGGCACAGCTTCTGGAATGGGATATCGAACCCTGCTACTTCAGGGGTAAAATTTATCCAGCAATCGGGGCTTTTGTGGCTCGATACTGAAGTTGCGCACGCAGGTTTGGTAACGGAGGACCTTACCCCCCATTACCATTTAGATATCCCTAATGACTCTGTGCAGGAGGTCAAAGCCAATAACGGCCTGGTTCTTGGAGAAGTCCCAGAGGCATTTGCGCTATTAGATGCTCCAACTTTCATCGGAACATGGATCGATCGAGATTCTGGTCAAATTGAAAAGATCGAGATTCCGCGCCTTGGCTTGGAATTTAACATTCATACGGTTAACGGGCAGAGGCGCGCCTATTGCCCCCGCTTTCCAGGATGGTATGCTCCTGTAGATACTCATATCCCTGCCCTTGGAAAAATCACAGATTACATGCTCCTCTACAAGGATCTGCCCGATGGAACAATAGTAAAGCAGGTCATAATCCCAAGCTGGACCCTAGAGCATGGGACACCTCTTGCGCCGACCTTAGAGCCAAAAACCGGTGGAGATCTTAAAACAAGAGCTGCTGTGTATCGGTACAATATCGATGAAGAGAGTGGGCAGCTGCGCCCCCTCACGGGCGCTGGAGCACTCCACCTTGCGTCCTACTATCTGCATCAGCGAGACTATAGAAGAGCTATTGAGCTCATGGATGAACCGGGTATTGCAATTGCCAAACTTGACAATGAGCAGCGACAGCGCATCATCACCCTCACGAAGATGCCCGAAACAACAAAAGATTACTCCCCTGCATCTCTAGCGGCAGCAATGGAGGCCCATTATCTTTTGATCCGCGATGCGTGGCATTTTGGGACTCGCACCCAGGTTGGCGACATCGACATTCCCAACCCCTGGGAAAGAAAATGGAGCCAAGTCCAGTTCGCCAAAGATTTTTTGGAATATTTACAAGTTGCAGACCAAATGGGGATTTATACTCTCTCTGCTGAAAAGATGAGCCTCCTCACAGCCTATGCCCAGCAGCTGGCGGAGATAGTTCGAAGAGGCGACATGGGTCATATAGCGAATTGGTACTATTACGAGCTTCAAGACACAACCAATATGCTCAAAAAAAGACTGTCTGTGCCCCTCGAAGGTGCCACCTATTCCGGCGGAGGCTGGTATACGACAACTATGATTCAAAAAAATAACGACTACTGGAATCTTGAAGGGGGGGTTGGTGAAGTGCAGGAGTATTCTAGGGACTACTTGGAAAAACGGGCAGAATATAATTCCTATTATAAACGCCGAGTGAACTTAACTGACGTCGTCGTCAACGGAGAAAAGGTGCGGGATTTGCCCGCGCCGCAACAGGGCGATAAATTCCTAGAATGGGTCAATGTTGAACTCGATTTTTTTAACCTCTACCTGAAGGTCCGCTACCCAACGGCTGAAAATCTGCGCCAATTAGTGGTCTACTTGACAGGCGTCGAGCCTGTGGATAATCCCAGAGCAGAGGCGATCGCTGCCTTGCGCGCCCATCGAATGCGAACAAACTTCCTACACACACGCGTTCTATGGACGTTGATTCTTTCGGTTCTCCTCAACCCGGACGAGTGGCCTACTTCTGGCCGCAAGTATATTGGTACAAAGATCAATCCTTGGCATGATCTCCCTTATCAATCCCCAAAATATAAGGGACCGGAGTCAAGGATTGAGCGGGCAGCTATCCCCGAGCCGCTTCTTGCCAAGCAAACCCAACCAACCAACTTTCCCGATGCCGGATTTGAGCTCTGCACAAAACTAAAGCCCGATGTCGTCGAACTGCACCGGCCGATGCTCTCGCAATTTGGGGAGGTCATGCAGATGCGCCCGATGCAAGCTGCCGAAAGACAGTTGCGCGACCAGGAGCTCAAAAGGCTAGAAGCGGTTTTCGATGTTGCCACCGAGGACCCCTATTTGAAAGGGGCATTTGGATCGGTCGCCAAAGAGGTAGAGGAATTTCGACAGCATCTCGAAGACGAAACCCTCTTCGGCGTCAAAGCTGGAGAAGAGCAGAAACTTCAAACATGGAGCAAAGAGCTAGGCGATACTGCCCAGCTGCTGCAGTATGACCTAGAACAGGCGCAACATCTTGTCGTCGAACTTGCCAATAAAGAGCCTGAAGATCCAATCCTGCGAGCCCGACTGCGTCAAGAATTGGGAGGCAAGACGCTCGAACCGATCGAATTCAATGAACTTGCCTCCTTTCTTCTGACCCGCGATTTAGACGAGATGCACCGCCGCTTGCCGCAACTATCTGCCGAAGAAATCCACCGCCTCTTTGACATGACCGTCGAGGCCCTGAAAATCGGCCGTCTGCAAAGAATGGCCTCATTTCAAAAACAATTAGTCGATACCCTGTATGCAGCAGTCAAACGGGGCGATCCTCCGATGGAAATCAGCCGGATTGGCAAGTTGCTCCATGCCGCACATAGCTACCATCCCTCCTATGCCAGCGACGAAAGACCCGAATACCTGGTCTATGATTATTTCATGAGCAAGAGCGACCCCGCCTTCAGACTGCGTGAAGATCAGGTGGAGGTTCTCGAGGCGCTGCCCCAGACTCAGTTTCATGCCCATTCAGACCACCTCACCGGCGTTCTGCTCGAAGCGATCATGGGATTCGGCAAAACAGCAGTAGTCAGCGTCCTGCAGGCGATCCAATCGGCAGACGGAGAAAAACTGGTCGCCGTCTCGATGCCCGAGGTGCTCCTCCCCTCTATGTCCGCCACCCTAGAGCGGCTCTTAAGCGCAGGTTTCCGCCGCCGCGTTGAAGTGGTCAATTTCGGAAGAGACAGCGACATTTCTGCCCCGGCGCTCCGCCATATGCTCGAGCGATTAGAATCGATCCGCAGCAATCGAAGAGTCATGCTAATCAGCAGCGGCAGCGCACTTAGCATCGCCCTCCGTTTTGCAGAATTGTGCCTAGAGGGAAACACCGTCACTGACGAGCAGCTAGAGCTGATGGGCAAAATCGTCGATATTTTACGCACCTCCGGCGCCGCCAATCTCGACGAGGTTGACCTCCTGCTCGATGTGCTGCGGGCCCACCTCTTTACCCTCGGCGACCGGGAGCGGATGCACAAAGATCTCGAAAGAGCCTCGGTATCCCTCTTTCAAGCAGTCGCCACCGATCCAAAGCTGCGCAATCTCATCCGCTGGCCCTTCGCTGAAAGCACAAGCTCCATCCCCTTTTCCGAAGACAACTACAAGCAGCACGCCAAACAAGCCCTCATCGACGCTGTGCTCGCCGGTAAAATATGCCCCGACGATCATGCGCTCCAGAGCTTTTTGGAAGGCCTTGACAAAACAAGTCGCGCGCACATAAGCGCCTATCTCAATGCTACACCGCCCCGCCCGGAGGCCTTGATCCTACTTTTCAGTCGACTGAGTCCAGACGAGCGTAAAACCCTCGCAGCCTATATTGTCGATGGACAAAATGCCGATGCCTTGCTAGCCACTTTCTCGACAAAAGAAAGAGCTGCAATCGATGATTACCGCCAAGGACGCATCGACCCGGCTTACTCATATGTAGCAGAAATCCACAATCCACGAATCCGCAACCTCCTTGCCTCATTAAAAGAGCAAATCTCTTCCCTATTTCCCTTAGTGATGAACAAAATTTTGGGAGAGAATTTCGGCCCGATGCCAAAAGAGTGGCGTGCCGATCAGCCCGACATGGATTTCATCGCCATTCCCTATCATGGAAGTGACAATCCGGTCAAACGCTCGCTGCACGGCACCGTGACAGAAATTCTCGATTACACCCTGTTCATGCATCTTGCTAATCCGATCAGCCACGAGATCATCGACCGAGAGACAAAAGCCCTCAAACAGGCTTTAGACAAAGAGAAAGAAGGGTTTGTTGGTTCCATCGAGGATCTAGAGTCCTATCAGACCTTCTACCGCCTCAATGGCAACGACCGCTCCTACATACTTAAAGATACCCTCTCCTTAAGAGATCGGGAAAAAATGGCAAAACACATCAACGCCCACCCTGAACTCAAACTCGAGCTGATCGAGCGGCATGTGCTACCCCAGGTGAAAAGGTACGCCAAGCAGCTTGGCCTATCTGCTCAGATGGTTGCCTATTTGTTTAAGACCGTCAAAGCCTATAGCGGAACCGTATGGAATAGAGAGACATTCCCGCAGCTATTTCACACCTTCATCCCTTCCGACACCCAACCCCGAACCCTGGCCCTGTTATGGGAAAACAGTCCGCACAGCATCCGAACCCTTCCCTTTTCCCCAAAAGGGACCCCTCTCAACGAAAGACTCGAAAGTCTCTATGAAGAAAACTTCACGGGATCCTTTGCCGACCTCTCAGGCGTCTACCGTTATGATGATAACCTCGATGTTGCCCGAGCGATTATCGAGCTACCCCAGTTTGAAGCGAGCCGCTACAAAGGGATCATGTACCATGACGAAGAGGGGCGTGAGATGGTTCTGCGTCGCGGAGCACAGACCCCAGTCCCCCTTCTTTCCGCGGGGATGAGCCGAGATGATGTGGCAGGATATTGGGCGCAAAAATACTGCACAGGTGTCGATTGGAAGCTTCATCCACTTGAAGAGGCAATCGTCTCAATCGGCAGACAGACCCTGATGCGCGATGGGCTGCAAGCGGTCTGGCGTCTACGCGGCCTTGCATCAGGTCAAAAAGTGCGCTTTGTGGTGTCTGAAGAGGATAAACAGGTCATCTCCGCATCACTCAAAAGAGATTTTGGCATCGAAGTCGGCGATGAGCTGCAGCTCGAGCACTTCTTCATTTATGCCGTTTCCCTCGAGAAAGAACGTTTGCGCATAGACATACCCCGCGCCTTAAGCGAAGCCCTGCGCGCCAACCTGATCGACAAAGTCTTTGGAGCGATATCGGGGGCCAAAGGAAGCGACCTGCGCACCCTTTTCGAAGCGACAGCAAAGCTCTTCGTCATCGAAGAGCCAGACTCTCCATGGGAGCAGCTGGGCAAAACCCCAACAGAAGCCCCATCCGAAATCGTCGTCCGCGAAAATATCAAGCAGCTCATCGACAGCGAGCCATTTAAAGCCTTTTCAACCCACCCCCTCCTGAAAGCCAAGTACTCAACCGAAACACTAAAACAAGAGCTCTACGCAATTGCCGACCCCTTTTACGCAAAAATGCCCCCCGTCCTGCAAACCCCAATTGGCGATCGGAATAACCGCGAAGTCCAGATCGAAACACAAACACAAAAGATGATGGAATCAAATCGGCAGCAGGAGCAGCAAAAACAGAAGCAAAAAGAGATGCAAGTCGAAATGCAAAACCCCCTCTTTAATGAGCAGCGCCCCGTGCTTCTGCTGCCCAAAAATAAGCTGTGCAATTCTACAACCTGGGAGCCGGTCCCCCTCGCTTCAGTAGCTTCAGAAAAACAACCCCCGAATCAAATGGTCAAAGTCCAAGACATCGGCGGCCCCGTTTTCGACGACGGCCTCCTGATTGACCTCAACTTAGCCCCCCTCTATCAACGGACCAGTGAAAAGCAAGCCCCCTACGCCCCATGGAATGCCTACCAAGACTACAGTAGCAATATCGTCGTGATCGACAATGGCCGCAGCATCAGACTGGCTCTCGTCGGCCAGGATACAGCCAAACAGCTGCAAGACGATCTATCCAAACAACCGGGCGGTGATGTCAAAATCGCCCTCCTCAACCTCGGTTCAGGAGCCGTGACCCAAGGCCCGGAGCCAATTGACCTTATGGCGCTAGAGCAATCGGGCAAATTTATCAGACTGAAAGTCCAAGCGAAATTCTTCGATGGCCGAATCCACTACACAGCCGATGAACTGCCCCAGCTAGAGCGGTGGATCCGCGAATGCGGATACGAAGCGATGCAGAAACTATTTGAGCAGAAAATCCTCGCAAATAAAGGCTACAGCCAACAGCACTACGCATCCAGTTCCCTGCATAAACTTTTTGTTCACTTGGAGGAGGAAGCGCAAAAGTTAGGGATTTAAAAAAATTGGAATTTATTTGTAAGTAATGAATGAGCATCTGGGACGGGTGAACCCAGGCCTTAAGGCCTGGGATTATGGCGGATGGGCCGAGCTTCGAACTCGGCCCACCTTATTTTAAAAAACCCGGTCCTTAAGGACCGGGTCTTCCTCGGGGAAGGATAAAGATAGGAAAACAAAAAGCACTTAGGATTTTAACCCTAAGTGCTTCAGTTACATAGACTCCGGATGCTAGATTCGAACTAGCGACCAACGGATTAACAGTCCGCTGCTCTACCGCTGAGCTAATCCGGAATAAACAACTTGTTGATATTTTAGGCAAAGGGTGGTTTAAAAGTAAATAGAGGATTGCTTATGAAAATTTATTTAGTCCGCCACGGGGATTCTCTCCCAGCAGAAATCAACCCTGAGCACCCCTTGAGCCCCCAAGGATTTGAGAATGTGGAAAAAATCGCTAGGTTGCTTGCCAAACGGAGCTTCCCTCTGTCGAGAATTCTCTATAGTCAGAAGCTGCGGGCTAAGCAAACGGCCGAAATTTTGGGTGACTATCTCGCCCCTGATGCAAGGGTAGAAGAGCATCGAAACCTCAACCCCAATGACCGGATCGATGCGATCGCCACTTTGGTCGAGGCTGAAGATGAGGACATTATGCTCGTGGGCCACCTCCCCTTCATGAATAAGCTCATTGGCTATTTGGTCATCGGTGATGAAGATCAGCTGCTGGTCAATTTCCAGGGGGGAACAGTCGTATGCCTTGAGGCTATCGACGGCAATTGGATCATCCGATGGGTAGTTGGGCCTGACCAAATTTAATATGAATTGTGGTTAAATCTAAGCTATGATTTCTGCAGTTTCAAATTTCCATGACCGGGTATGGACCTCCATCGAGGATCGCTGCATGCCGGGACCTAAAGGTTGGAATGTCGTCCATGTCCTTCCCCTTCTCATTGAAATTCCAACGGGGCTGATCCTCGGCCTTGTCCAGGTCATCAATAAAATTTTGGCCCTCCCCTTCAATTTTGCCGCGCTGCCCGACCCGCGAAAAGATTTTTCCTCTGTATTGAAAGATGCGCGGCAGTGGAAAAAATTAATCGATTCTGAAATCACTCTCGGTCGAAGCAATACCCCTTTTCTAAAAGGGATATCGACCTGTACCTATCAAGATTCTGGATCGTTCCATTGCCCAAACTCCCATTGGGCTAAATGGGAAGAAAAAGTGCTGCCAGAAGAGAACCGCTCTGGCAAAAGCGCTAACATTTTTGAGCTCTATAAAACCAAAGAGGGTCGCGATCTGCTGATCGACCGGCTGCTGGAGATGGGGCTCGATGCTTACCGCTTTTCAATCGAGTGGAGCCATATTGAGCCCCAAGAGGGGCAGTGGAATGAGGCCGATCTTCAGATCTATCTGAATTTGTGCAAACATTTGCGTGACCGTGGGATCACGCCGATGATCACTCTGCACCATTTCTCCGAGCCTCATTGGTTCCATGAAAAAGGGAGCTTTGAGAATGAAGCCAATATCGAGGCTTTTATAAGCTTTGCTCTGAAAGTGGTCCCCACACTCACCCAAATCTATAAAGGCAAGCCGCTGGTTGAGTATTTCTGTACGATCAATGAACCGAATGTAGAAGCCTTCTCCCGGTTTATTCGGGGAGCTTTCTCTCCTGGTCTGACAATGAATTTCACTCGAGCTGCCCATTTCCTAAAGGGGGCCTTTAAAGCCCACTCTTTGGTCTACGAGAGGCTGAAAAAAATCATCCCAACAAGTGTCCAGATTGGTATTGTTCATCAATACCTGAGATTTATTCCAACCAATCCCCTTCTCTATCCCCTCACTTTCTATCTCAATAGAATCATGAATGAGGCCTCTTTCACCTACTTCTCAACAGGCAAATTTGAATTCAAGATCCCATTCGTCCGTATATCGGATGAAAAGATGCCCACTCCCAAAACAGATTTTGTCGGCTTGCAGTATTACGTCAGGCCGAGGTTAGGGCTGCTTGGATCGACATCCGATTATGGGCAAATGACCCAAATGCCCTTCTGTGAAGATCCTGAAGGGCTTTACGAAGCGATCATCGAGACCCATAAGGCCTATAAAGTGCCCGTCATTGTGACGGAGAATGGAATTTCGACTCACGATAATGACCAACGGGCTCGCTATCTTTCCCGCGCTCTATATGCTGCCCAAAGGGCTCAGGAGGTCATCGGTGAAAGCAATCTCCTTGGCTATTTTCAGTGGTCTTTAAGCGATAATTTTGAATGGGACATGGGGATGAAACCCCAAGCATTTGGTGCCTATACAGTCGATGGGAAACTGAAGGTAGGATCTAAAATCACCCAAGTCATATAATCTCAAAAATGGATGAGATTTTTGGCTATGTCGATTCAATTTTATTTTCCGAAGAGGAGAATGGCTTCGTCGTGGCTAAAATCAAAGAGCCTAAGAAGAAGGATGTGACCCCGATCGTGGGGATCATGCCCGGGGTTCACGTCGGCGAGACGATCCGGTGCAAAGGGTCTTGGAAGCTCCACCCAAAATTCGGTCAGCAATTCGAGGTCCAATCGTTCGAAGCGCAGGCGCCGACCGACGCCGCGGGGATTCAGCGCTATTTAGAATCGGGCATGATCAAAGGGATCGGTCCCGCCTATGCAGGGCGGATCGTCGATAAATTTGGTGCAGAAACGCTCAATGTGATCGAAACAAAGCCAGAAAAACTGTTATCTGTCGCTGGAATCGGCGAAAAGCGTGTTGAGTTAATCATTCGGTGCTGGAAAGAGCAGCGGATGGTCCGTTCGGTGATGATTTTCTTGCGAGGTCATGGAGTCAGCCCTTCCTTTGCGCAGAAAATTTTCAAAGCCTATGGTGAAGAGAGCATTGAGAAAATGCTCGAAAATCCTTATCGGATCGCACAGGAAATCCGAGGAATCGGCTTTAAGAGCGCTGATAAGATCGCCCAAGATTTGGGGGTATCGAAGCAGGCTCCTCAGAGGATCGCCAGCGGAATTCAATATGTGCTTTGGGAGCTTTCTGGAGACGGGCATGTCTGTTATCCCAAAATGGAATTGATCGGGGTCTGTGAAAAAATGCTCGAGGTAGACCCAGAGAAGGTCCAAGAGCAGATAGGGGCGCTTGTCGAGCAGAAAATTTTGGTGGAAGAGGACGGTATCATCTGGATTAAACCTCTCTATCTTTCCGAACTTGGAATCACCCGAGAACTGGCCCGGATTCAGGATGCTCCCTGTGCCCTGCGACAGGTCGACACCGAAAAAGCGCTCACCTGGGTCCAAGAGCAGCTTCGGATCCATTTAGCTGAGCAACAAATCGAAGGGGTAAGCCGTGCGGTCAATGAGAAGATCTTGGTTCTAACCGGTGGCCCTGGTACCGGCAAAAGCACGATCACCAATGCGATCTTGCGCATCAGTGAGAAATTGAGCAAAAAGATTCTGCTGGCGGCCCCCACTGGCCGTGCGGCCAAGCGAATGAGCGAAATTTGCCACCGCAAGGCCTTTACTATACATGCGCTTTTAGAAATGGATTTTACTTCGGGAGGCTTTAAAAAAGGGCGTGATAATCCGCTTAATTGTGATCTGCTGATCGTCGACGAGACGAGTATGGTCGATACTCTGCTCATGTATAGTTTACTCAAGGCGGTCCCTAGCACCGCTCGGCTCATTCTAGTTGGCGATATCGATCAGCTCCCAAGCGTAGGACCTGGAAATGTATTGCGCGACATCATCGATTCAGATGCAGTGCCTGTGGTCCGCCTCACCGAGATTTTCCGACAAGCCAAAGGCTCTCACATCATCACTAATGCCCATCGGATCAACCGGGGAGAGTTCCCGTGGCTCGAAGGGGAAAAGGATTTTCGATTTATTCAAGAAGAGGAGCCTGAGAATATCCAGACGATTTTGGTGAGATTGGTCACCAAGGAGCTGAAGCAATTTGATCGGATGGAAGGGATCCAGATTCTTTGCCCAATGAAACGGGGGGTGATCGGCACTGAAAATCTGAATACCGTGATGCAGGAAGCCCTTAATCCAAGCAGCGAACCACTCATCCGGATGGGCAATCGGTTTCATAAAGGCGATAAGGTGATGCAGATCCGGAATAACTACCAAAAAGAGGTGTTTAACGGCGATGTGGGGATCATCAAAGTAATCGATTTAGTCGAGCAAAAACTGACCGTTGAGTTCGATGGGCGTATAGCAGAATACGATTTCAGCGAATTGGACGAATTGGTCCTCGCCTATGCGGTCTCTATCCACAAATATCAGGGAAGCGAATGTCCCTGCGTCATCATCCCGGTCCACACCACCCACTTCAAACTGCTTCACCGCAATTTGCTTTATACGGGCATTACGCGAGGCAAGAAAATGGTGATCTTAGTCGGAACGAAGAAGGCGATTGCGATTGCCGTTCGGACCGAAGAGGTGCAGAAGAGGCATACTGGGCTGAAGGAAAAGATTCAGGGACAGTTGCAACCCCTCCATTAAGAGACTGTCCACAAACCCAGGTTTCGCCAATTTTCGGGATTATTTTGGCCGATTTTCGATTCAAATTTTGGGGGTCATATTCGAAGAGTGATATTACCCCCAAAATTTGAATCGAAAATCGGCTCAAAAGAACCCGAAAATTCGCTGAAACTGAGTTTGTGGACAGTCTCTAAATAGTGTTTTGACGCCGGCTATTTTGTACTGCTGTCCAAAATAGACGCGTCTATTTTGGACAGCAGTACAAAATAGCCATTCCTAACAAACGTATTATAAATCACTTGCATTTTTACTTGTGAGTTTCAGGAATTTTGGCCTATACTACAAAAAAGGGCTTCATATGAAACGTTATTGCGAGAAATTTATTATAGGCGATCTAAAGAAAAAAATGGTCTTTATAGGAGGGCCTCGCCAGGTGGGAAAGACCACTTTAGGGAAAAGGCTTCTGAAGGAAGACCATATTCACGGAGAGTATTTTAATTGGGATAAAGATGAAGATCGAAAGGCCGTGCTACAGAAGCAATGGAAGCAGGATAGCCGAGTTATTATTTTCGATGAATTGCATAAATATCCCAGATGGAAGAGATGGATCAAGGGTGTTTGGGACTCTCGTGAAACGGATCAATCTTATCTAGTAACCGGCTCAGCAAGATTGGATGTTTATAAAAGAGGTGGTGACTCTTTAATGGGCAGATACCACTATTGGCGTTTGCATCCCCTCTCCTTAGATGAGCTACCGACAGGAATGAGCAAAGAAGAGGGCTTTAAACGATTGCTCGCCTTTGGGGGGTTTCCAGAGCCATTTTTATCGATGGATGAAAGAGAGGCTCGAAGATGGAGACGCGAGCGCTTCGATCGCATCCTCAATGAAGATATAAGGGATTTGGAACAGATCCGTGAGATCCAATTGCTCCATTTTTTTGTAGATGCTTTAAGAAATCGTGTAACTGGATTGGTGACTTTATCCAATATCGCAGCTGACGTAGAAATTTCTCCTAAAACGGCAAAGAAATGGCTAACTCTTACTGAAAAAATGTATATCTGTTTTGCTATTTATCCCTACCTTAAAAACGTCCCCCGAAGTATTCTCAAACCCCCCAAGGTCTATTTTTTTGATACTGGAGATGTTGATGGTGATGAAAGCACTCGACTAGAAAACTTTGTCGCCACTCATTTACTGAAAAGATTACATTTTATCGAAGATTATCATGGCTACAAATGCAGTTTGCACTATATCAGGGACAAGGATGGTAGAGAAGTAGACTTTATCGTCTTGATAAACGGAGAAGTTACAGATTTAATAGAAGTTAAATGGAGAGAGAGAAAAGTCTCGACTGCATTGTTGTACTATAAAAATCTACTTAACCCCAAAAGAACTATTCAGCTAGTTGGGGAACTCGATCGCTCTTTTGACCAGAATGGGGTCAGAGTCACAACTCCAATTGAATATTTCCAAAATCCCCCCTGGGAACTTTCCTAATAACCCAACTTGCCCCCTACCTTGCCCCAGAGCTGGGCGAAACACATGAGATACAAGATTCTCGACGAAGCCAAGGTGGTCACCTTGGCGAGGAGAGAAACGCAGTAGATCATGTGTCGCAGCCAGCCTCTTCGGGCAATGTAGGGGGCAAATTAGGTGGGCGCAGTATAGTATAATTTAACGGACTTCGGCGCCTGGCTTTACCGACTTGAGCTCTAGGATTTCGAGCTGATCGCCGGAGAGGGCTGAGAGGATCATCCCCTGGCTTTCGATTCCCATCAACTTTGCCGGCTTTAGGTTGGCGACGACGACCACTTTTTTGCCGAGGAGTATTTGTGGATCGGGATAGTGTTGAGCGATTCCTGAGAGAATAGTCCGTTTTTCAAATCCGAGGTCGATGAGAAATTTGAGTAATTTTTTGCTCTTGGGTACAGGTTCGACAGCAAGGACTTCGCCGACCCGCAGATCAACAGCTCCAAACTGATCAATGACAATCTCCTCCTTCAGCGGTAAATAGTTGGCTTGGGGCTTGGGGAGGTTTTCTTTTAGCAGGGCCTCTTCTTTGGCGATCAGGTCATCTTCCACTTTTTTGAAGAGGGGTTCTGGGGTTGGGAGGGTAACTCCAGGCTGAATCGATTCGTTCATGATTTGGGTCCAGTTTTGGTTTGCAAGTTGTGTATCAAAGCCGAGCATTTGCCACAGTTTTTGGGCAGTCGCTGGGATAATCGGAGAAGCGACGAGAGCAAGGGCTTTAAGGCACTCAAGGCAAGCGCCGACAGTTGTTTCGGGGGTGGCGCTCTTCCACGGTTTTTTCCCATCGAAATAGACGTTGCCGAGGGTGGCAAGTTCCATGATCAATTGGGTCGCTTTGCGCAAATGGAAGGTGTTGTAAGCTATCTTAATTTCTTCGACCAAAGCTTTCACTTTCTCTAGAAATTGTCTATCTTCTGTTTCAAGATGGACCTGAGGGACTTTGCCGTTGCAATGTTTTTGGGCAAAGACCAGGGTGCGGTTGGCCAGGTTGCCAAATTTTCCGAGCAGTTCAGCATTACATCTTTGTTGAAACTCTTTCCATGTGAATTCAGAGTCTTGGGTTTCAGGCGCATTGGCGGCGAGGAAATAGCGGATTTGGTCTGCAGTAAATTCGATGAAAAAGCGCTCAAGGTCAATCGTCCAATTGTCAGATTTGCTAAATTGTCTCCCTTCGAGATTGAGGAACTCGTTGGCAGGAAGTTCGTCGACAAGTTTATAGGGGGCGTTTTGACCCATAGTCATTGCTGGAAAAAACACCGCGTGGAAAGGGATGTTGTCTTTGCCGATGAAATGGACCAGTTTGGTTTTAGGATCGCACCAATATTTTTTCCAGGCCTCTTTGTCTCCGGTTTTTTCTGCCCAATCGCGGGCGGCGGAAATATAACCGATGGGAGCATCGAACCAGACGTAGAAGACTTTTCCCTCTGTTTCTGGAAGAGGGATCGGGACCCCCCAGGTCGAATCGCGGGTGATCGCACGTGGACGGAGTTCGTCGATATATGATTTGGCGAAATTGACGACGTTAGGTTTCCACTCTTTTTGCTCGATCCAGTCGTTGAGTTTGTCTTTGAAGTGGTCAAAGCGCAAAAACCAGTGCTTGGTCGGTTTCAGAATGAGAGGGGCTCCAGAAACTTTCGAATGAGGGTTCTTCAGATCGGTTGCTTCATAGCTCGCTCCGCACCGCTGGCATTCGTCCCCGCGCGCCTCTGTGAAGCCACATTTAGGGCATGTCCCAATGACGTAACGATCAGCGAGGAATTTGCCATCTTTTTCAGAGTAGAGCTGATCAGTCACTTTCTCCTCGATATGGCCATTGGCAAGCAGGTCTTTGAAATATTGCTGCGCAGTTTCAACGTGACCTTGCCATGTGGTGCGCGAATAGTGATCGAAAGAGAATTCCAGTTTCTCGAAAAAAGCTTTATTGATGGCGTGGTAGATGTCGACATGTTCGCGAGGTGTACGGCCCGAAGCTTCGGCATTGATGGTGATAGCGACGCCATACTCATCTGAGCCGCAAAGATAGAGCACATCGTTGCCCTGCAAGCGTTGAAAGCGGGCGTAGCAATCCCCTGGGAGATAGGCTCCAGCGAGATGGCCGAAATGAAGGGGGCCATTCGCATAGGGCAATGCCGATGTGATCAAAATTTTTTCACTCATACGGTGTCACTTCTTTGGGTTTTGTTCGCTTTTCAATGGTGTCAATCGTCCTTAGCTCATCGAGATATTTCTCTGGATCGGGGTGTTTTTTGATCTCGCGCAAAATGTCTTTCAGTTGCGCTTCTCTGCCTGATTCGATGAAATAGCGAGAGAGTTCAATCGCATAGTGAGCAAGCTCAAAACTGCTTTTGCAGATATTGCTAAGCGACTCATTGGTCAGATTTTCTGTCATGATACCTCGTAGTTTTATGTTCTTCTGAAATTAAAATACTGCGCAAAATCTCATATGCGCGATGCAAATTATCATTGGTGACAATGTAATCGTACTGTGTAGCCTTCTCCAATTCGTGTACTGCCCAAGTGAGCCTTTGTTCTATATGGTTCTCTTCCTCAGTTTTTCTATTGAAAAGGCGGGTTCTTAGCTCTGCGAGCGATGGGGGACGGATAAAGATATAAATCGCCTTGTAGCCCATTTTTTTGAGTTGAAGAGCCCCTTGGGTGTCAATCACAAGGATCACATGCTGCCCCTGATCTAGTTTTTTCTCGACATGCTCTTTGAGTGTTCCGTAACGGTAGCCAAAAACGCTGGCATGCTCGAGAAATTCCCCTTTTCTCTCTTTTTCTTCGAATTCGGCTTCTTTCATGAAGTGGTAATCTTTATCGGCGATCTCCCCAGGGCGCATTGGGCGGGTGGTACAAGAGACGCTTTCGGAAACACTAGGGAATTCGTCAATGAGCATACGGGCAAGGGTCGTTTTTCCAGTCCCGGCCGGCGCGCTCATGATGATGACAAAACCTTTAGAAAGGGATCCTAATAATTTTTCCATTATTCTATATTTTGCACTTGTTCTCTTATCTTTTCCAGCTCCGCCTTTGAGCCCACGGCAAGTTGAGTCAGGGCAAGATCGGCCGACTTAGAGGAAATCGTATTAATTTCCCGCAAAATCTCCTGGATTAAAAAGTCCAGTGTCCGGCCTATACTCTCCCCTTTCGATTTCAGCTGGTCGCTAAACTGGGCAAAGTGCGATTTTAATCGTGTAATCTCTTCAGTGATATCGGCTTTTTCGGCAAATAGTGCCACTTCACGCAAAGCTCTTTCATCTTCTAGAGGCTCCTTAAGAAGGATTTCTAGTCGCTTAAGAAGTTTTTCTCGATACAATTCCGGAGCCTTTGCACTGAGTTTTTCCATCGTATTGACGTTGTCTTTTAGGACTTTTATCCGCTTCAAAATGTCGGCAGCGAGTGCTTTTCCTTCAGTCTCTTTCATCTTGATCAGCCCGTCAAGAGCGCTACCGACTGTTTTTTTGAGCTCGGCTTGAACTTTGGGACCAAAGAGATTTGACGAAGCCTGCTCCATTTGGGCAAGGATAAAGGCTAAGGTAATCTCTTCTTTTGCAAATCCGAGCTCCTTTGCCATTTTTTCCCATTGGGATTTTAATTTTTTCAGCTGGGGTAGCGCTGCACCTGCTTCTTTTTCCTTTTCGAGATTGATCCGTACGGTCACCTGGCCACGCTGGAGCGCTTGCCCAATGAGTTTTCGGATTTCGACATCAATAAATAAAAGGTCGCGAGGCAGGTAGAGGTTGATGTCGAGCCCTTTTCGATTGATCGACTGGATTTCGACATTCCATTTGAGCCCTTCGATTTCACTCGACGTGGCTCGGCTGTAGGCTGTCATGCTTCTGGTCATCGGTTTCTCCTGTGGATAAACGACTAAAACTCATTCGGTGTATCGGTGTGGGGCCAAGTTCTGAAAGGGCCTTTAAATGTTTGCTCGTCCCATAACCCTTATGGTCTTTAAATCCGTAACCCGGGAAGAGGTCGTGGTAGCCGATCATGATATTATCCCGGGTCACTTTGGCAATAATCGAAGCGGCTGCAATCACTTGCACTCTGGCATCTCCATCGATAATCCCAGAAGCAGGAAGATCGATAGGTGGCGTATGGGGCCCGTCGACTAGCAAAAAATCGGGTGTGTTGCGCAGTCTTTTCACCGCTCTCACCATCGCTTCTTGTGAGGCTCTGTGGATATTGAGTTCATCGATTTCTGCGGCTTCAACAACTCCTACTGCGTAGTCGATTCCTGGCTGGCTGATCAGTTCTTGATAGAGGGCAAAGCGCTGCTCTTCGGTCAACTTTTTGCTGTCGTTAATCCCTCGTAGAACAACCCCTTCTGGCAAAATGCAGGCCGCAGCGACGACGGGGCCTGCCAATGGACCGCGGCCAACTTCGTCTACGCCAGCGATCAGCTCAAACCCCTTTTCTCTGACTTCATTTTCTATACAACAAAGTCGCTTAAGCCGTATTGTTTCGCTACGCTTATTCTGCGCTCTCTTTAATTTCTTCAACTGGAATGCCAACTTGCTTTTTAATGCGCTCTTGGATCTTCGCTTTCTTACCGGAAATTCCACGTAGGTAATAGAGTTTTCCTCTACGTACTTTTCCATGCTTGTCCACTGCGATTTTCGCCACTCTTGGGCTGTGAATAGGGAATACCCGTTCCATCGCCGAACCGTAAGCGACACGATACATGGAGAATGTCTCTGAAATCCCATGTCCTTTGCGGGCAATGACGACACCGGTAAATACCTGAGTACGCTCTTTTTCCCCTTCAATAATGCGATAGGACACGCTGACTGTATCGCCCACTTTGAAATCGGGGATATCTTTCTTCAAACTTGCTGCTTCAATCTCATCGATGACTTGCGCCTGTTGCATGATCTGCTCCTGTTAATTCTGGTCGGACTAGCCGAGTTTTGTTTAAACCTTGTTCTTCCTGCCATTCTTTGATTGCTCTGTGGTTTCCCCCCAATAACACCTCTGGAACGGCCATTCCTTCAAACTCCTCAGGGCGGGTGTATTGAGGTGCCTCGAAAACACCATCCTGAAAAGAATCTTTTGTTGCTGCCTCTTCATGTCCTAAGACACCCGGGATAAATCGGACCATCGCGTCAACGAGCACAATCGCTGGCAAACAACCATTTGTGAGGACATAGTCCCCGATACTAATCTCTTCATCGACCTCGCTCTCGATGATCCGCTGATCGATTCCCTCATAGTGTCCACAGAGGATAATCAGATGCGAATGTGTCGAAAGCTCAGTACACTTCTTGGCACTTAAGGTCTTGCCCTGAGGTGACATATAGACGACATGCGAGTTTTCTCTCTTTCGATCCCGAATCGCCCTCACACAAGGGCCTGGCATCATCACCATTCCTGGTCCCCCGCCATAGGGTCGATCGTCTACTTTTCTATGTTTTCCTTCCGCAAAGTCCCGAATATCGATGAAGTTTACATGGATCAACCCTTTCTCTTTCGCCCTTTTTAAGATGCTCACATCAAAAGGTCCCCGAAAATAATCAGGGAAAAGGGAAAGGATGTCTATCTCCATTACTTTGCGACTGCCGCCTTCTTTTTCCGTTGCTGGCGTCGTTTTGCAGCTTCCTTCACTTTTTTCGCTTCACGTTTCTCGTTCCACTCTTTAATGACATGGGGAGCAAAGCGGCTAATTAGCAATTTTGCCTCAGGGCTCATTTCAGCACCTAGGTTCAGCCAATAGGCTGCCCTTTCGGCATGGACAAGCGCATTGTTTTCTTTCATGAAGGGGTCGTACCACCCTAAATTTTCCAGATATTTCCCATCGCGCTTGACATGTGTATCACATGCAACTAAGCGGTAGGTCTGTCGATTGGTGCGCCCTTGCTGGCGCAGCCGGATCTTTACTGCCATGGCATTATCTCCTTTATATTTGGCATCGATTTCATTTTTGGCATCGACTTGCACAATTTTTTCAAATTTTTAAATCCTTTAACCAGCCGATTGACATCATCGATCGTCGTCCCGCTCCCTAGGGCAATGCGGCGCCTTCTGCTAGGAAGTAGCTCGACACGCTCCTCACGTTCACTAGGTGTCATCGATTGTATGATCGCCTCGGTCTTTTTAAACTCTTTTTCTGGAAGCTCCAAGTCACCAAGACTCGCCATTCCAGGAACCATTTTGAGCAGGCTTTTAAACGAGCCCATCTTCTTCATCATCCCCATCTGCTTGAGGTAATCATCGTAGGTAAAGGAGGCTTTTCGCAGTTTCTTCTCAAGCTCAGCGCTCTGTTTTTCATCAATATGTTCTTCTGCTTTCTTGACCAAATTGATCACATCGCCCATGCCAAGAACTCGATCAGCCATCGACTGAGGATTGAACACTTGCAGATCTTCGACTCGCTCGCCGACCCCTTCAAATTTGAGAGGCTTTTTCGTCACTTCCGTAATGGAGATGGCAGCTCCTGCACGGGCACTTCCATCGAGCATCGTCAGAACAGAACCTGTGATCCCAAGCCTTTGGTCGAATTCTTGTGCAGTCTTGACGGCATCTTGTCCCGTCGTGGCGTTGGCGACAAATAGGATCTCGTGAGGGCCAAGGGCATTTTTCACACCTTGGAGCTCTTTCATCAATTCTTCGTCGATATGGAGTCTTCCAGCAGTATCGACAATCAGCACATCAAACCCTTCGCGGCGCGCTTTGTCGAGCGCTCCATTTGCTACCTTCAGTGGCCTATTTTCCCCATCGATCGCAAAAACAGGCACATCGATTTGCTGGCAGAGTAATTTCAGCTGTTGCACCGCAGCGGGCCGCTGCAAATCGCAAGCGGAGACTAGAACTTTTTTATTTTTTTTCTTCAGATGCGCAGCCAATTTGGCCGATGTCGTCGTCTTTCCAGATCCTTGCAGACCACACATTAAAATCACTGTAGGGTGGCCGACTAAATTGAGCTCACTTTCTGATTTGCCCATCAAGGCGATTAGTTCTTCATGCACTACCTTGATAAACTGCTCGCCTGGTTTAACCGATTTGATCGTCTCGGTTCCTACCACTTTCTCTTTCACTCGCTTAACGAATTGGGAAGCGACAGAATAATTGACATCGGCATCCAGTAGAGCTAGACGGACATCACGCACTGCATCGGAGATATTCTCCTCAGTCAAATTTTTTTTGCCGCTCAAAGACGAAAAAAGGGTGGTAAATTTCTCAGCGAGTAAATCAAACATAATTAGCTCACCCGAGTATAGATGAAAATTGTTTGGATTTCAAGAGGGAAAAAAACCGATCGTGGCCAGCCCAATCTGGCTTAACCGTCTGCCCTTCCCAAGGCCCGGTAGAAAATATCTTTAAAACTTCTTTTCCTTGGCTTGCACCGATCTCAAAAAATACCTTAGCCCCTTCATTTAAAAAGGGAGGGAGCTCTATGCTGAGCCGCTCAAAAAATTCGTAACCAGTGGGTCCGGCATCTAGGGCCATTTTCGGTTCGAAGTCCCTAACACTGCGGTCTAAAGTGGCATAGTCACCCGTTGTAATGTAAGGAGGGTTGCAGAGGACCAGATCAAATTTTCCTTGCAAAGGCGCAGTAAGATCCCCTTGGAGCCACTCGATTTCTCCACTATTGGCCCGCGCCACTTCTAGCGCTTCTTTGGACAAATCAACAGCGACCACTTCAAGATCTGGCCGAGCCCTTTTTAAGCCGATGGCTAGACAGCCCGATCCGGTGCACAGATCAAGAGCCCTCTTCTCGGTACCGTCGAGTTGTTTACAAACCATATCGAGTAAAATTTCAGTTTCCTGGCGAGGGATGAGGACAGCGGGGGTAATTTTCAATTTCGCCCCATAAAACTCCACTTCGCCCATGATATATTCAACCGGCTCCCCTTTGATCGCACGCTTGAGAGCCTCCCGGAAAGGAGCCAATTCTTCTTCGGTCAAAGGGCGGTCAAAATGCATGTACAATTCGATCCGCTTCAGCTTCAAAAAATGGGCTAGGAGGGTTTCTGCGGTAAGCCGCGGCCGAGATACGCCTTGCTTGCTTAAAAATTCTGTCGCTAGTTTGAGAACTGCTTGCAGAGTCTTCATGATGGCATTGACGCGAGCTTTTGTTGATGGAAATAGGCAACAAGCGGCTGGGTAATCCCATTCAGGTCGCCTTGCATCACCATATCGAGCTTATAAAGGGTCAAATTGATCCTGTGATCAGTTACCCGGTTCTGCGGGAAATTATAGGTACGAATCCTTTCGGAACGGTCCCCAGATCCCACTTGCGTTTGCCTCAGCTCAGATCTTTCTTTATGCGCTTTTTCACGTTGATGCTCGGCAATTTTAGCCTGCAACAAACGCATCGCCTTATCTCTGTTTTTATGCTGCGAGCGCTCCTGCTGGCAATAGACCACTGTACCTGTCGGAAGGTGGGTTATCCGGACAGCCGAATCGGTCGTATTGACGTGCTGACCACCAGCTCCAGAGGAGCGGTAGGTATCGATTTTCAGATCTTTTTCATCGAGAGTGATCGCCTCATCTTCGTCAGGCTCCATCAAAACAGCTACCGTCACCGCCGAGGTATGAACCCGCCCTTGAGTTTCGGTGTCGGGAACTCGCTGAACTCGATGTGTCCCTGCTTCATGCTGCAGCATCCTATGCACATTATTACCGGAAATAACCATGATGTACTCCTTGTAACCCCCGATTTCCGAAGGAGAGCACGAGAGGAGTTCCCAATTCCAGCCACAGTCGCCAGCATATAAATGATACATCCGGACCATATCTCCGACAAACAACGCCGCCTCATCGCCTCCTGTTCCGGCGCGCACTTCGATGATCGTATTGCGGCTATCATTGGGATCGGGAGGAACAAGAAGAGTTTCTAATTTGGTTGTGACGAGGGGGATTTGAGTTTTGAGCGATTCGATCTCTTCGCGGAGCATTTCCAAAAGCTCCTGATTACTCTCTTCTTTATAGAGCTCTTGGTCATCATTTAATTGCTTTTGGAGTTTTTGATATTCTTCCCATGTATCTTTGATTTCACTCAAATAGGAATGCTCTTGCGTTAACTTTCTGTAACGCTTTTGATCAGAGTGAACTTGAGGATCCCCCAAGAGATTTTCCACCTCTGCGAAGCGACTGATGAGTTGGAGGATCCGTTTTTCCACAATTATTTCTTAGCGGCTTTTTTAACTGGCTTCTTAGAAGGAGCAGGTTTCTCTTCTTCTTTTGGTTGCTGCTCTTCCTTCTTTGCATAACGCTTGCGGAACTTATCCACACGCCCTTCGGCATCGACGAGCTGCTTACTTCCAGTAAAGAAAGGGTGAGAAGCTGAAGAGATTGGGACACGATATACAGGATATTCTTTACCCTGAAAGGTCTCTTTCTCTTTTGGTTTTAGTGTTGATCCACAGACGAATTTCGTCCCTGTCGATGAGTCGACAAATAAAATGTCCTGGTAATCTGGGTGGCCTTCTTTTTTCATTGGAGCTCCAAAAGTTATTCAAGTACTCAATTCTAGACTTAATGACTATTTTTATCAATAGCCAAGTAAGCCATTTGGGCTGTCCTTAACCCTTCTAGTATCCCCTCTTCGTAGCGGAATAGGGGGTGATTTTCTAAAACAGGAAAGTCATTTGGCTGAAGGATATCCTCCCTAGTAATATGGGGGATAATTTTTTGAGCAAACCTATAAACTTTTTCCTCTTGCTGATCTATCAGCTCTTCAAACAATGCTTCCATTTTTTCTCCTCAATCCAAAAAACTCTTTCATTAATCCTTTCGCCTGTTCCGCGCAGCATCCCCCTTCCACTTCGACTTGGTGGATCGGATGAGGCGAATTGAGAACATTGAAAACAGTCCCGTTGGCTCCATGCCGCAAATCTGGAGCGCCATAAACCAACCTTTTAATCCGAAACAGAGCCATCGCGCCAGCACACATGGGGCAAGGCTCGAGTGTACAATAAAGCGTGCAATCAAGCAGCCGCCAATTGCCCAGCTTCTTCGCCCCCTCTTGCAAGCAGATGAGTTCTGCATGGTGCGCGGCATTTTGATTTTGCTCGACTAAATTATGCCCGCGTCCGATAATCGTATCCTGATAGACGAGAACCGCCCCCACAGGCACCTCAGCACTTGCAAAAGCTTTTTTTGCTTCGGCAAGTGCCTCTAACATAAATTTTTCATCATCTAACGCCATCTTTTGGACTTGGATTTAATTACTCCGCTATGCTATCATGAAGCTTTGCAATTGACAAGTCGTAGAACACGCTTCAGTTTCTGATTGATTTGAAATTTTGATTTGATTACAATAATGTTTAATTGCACAGGCTATATTTTGTTCTAAAGGAGATCTTTAAATGTCACTCGATAAAGGCACGAAAGAGGAAATCACAAAAAAGTTTCAGTTACACGAGAAGGATACCGGCTCTGCCGACGTTCAAATCGCGATTTTAACTGAGCGCATTGCTGAGCTCACCGAACACCTCAAGCTTGCTCCAAAGGACCACAGCTCACGCTTGGCCCTTCTCAAACTTGTTGGCCAACGGCGCAAACTTTTAGATTATCTTAATTCAACTGACACAAAGCGCTATCAAAATCTTATCGTAAGATTAAACTTGCGCAAATAAACCACACACATTCTTTATGTTTTCTTCATACAAGGCGAGCTCTGCTCGCCTTTTTGTTTTCTTGTTAGAAAAGTAGTGCAGATGATATCCTCGTTCAACGGATGGATAGAATGCCCTCCTGCACAGATCAAATTTTGATCTTTGCTGGCGGTCAGTTTATCCTCCGTGATTAAACCATTAAATTTAGGAGTTACATGGACAAACACACAATTTCAGCCTCAGTAGGCGGCAGAGAAATCACATTTGAAACAGGCAAAATCGCTAGGCATGCCAACGGTGCAGTGATGGTAAAATCTGGGGATACGGTCCTTTTAGCGACTGCATGCGCCTCGCCTCAGCCCCTACCAGGTGTCGATTTCTTACCCTTAAAAGTTGACTACCAAGAAAAATTTTCTTCTACAGGCAAAACCCTCGGGGGCTACCTCAAACGTGAAGGGCGCCCAACGGAAAAAGAAATTTTAACTTGCCGTCTGATCGATAGACCTATTCGACCAATGTTCCCCGACGGTTACCATCACGACCTTCAAATTTTGACTTACGTGCTCTCTTACGATGGAACCCATCTCCCTGACCCTCTCGCCATCTGCGCTGCTTCAGCAGCGCTGGTGATTTCAGATATTCCTCTGGTAAAACCGGTTGCCGGGGTACAAGTGGCTCTAGTCGGCGAGCGATTCATCGTCAACCCTACCAAACAAGAGATGGAAAAATCCCGTCTAGATCTGATGCTCGCAGGTACAGAAGAAGCCATTTTGATGATCGAAGGATTTTGCGATTTCCTTACAGAGGAGCAAATTCTTGAGGCAGTGGAAGAGGGGCATAAAGCGATTCAAGAGATTTGCCGCAAGCTCAGCGACTGGCAAAATATCATTGGAAAACCAAAAAAGCTCGACACTCTGATGTATTCTTCAGAAGAGATTGCGAGAGAAGTAAGTGCGTTTGCGAAAGATGACCTGGAAAAAGCGCTCCGGATCGCCAGCAAAAAAGACCGAGAGATGTCAATTGATCGAATCAAGGCAGCACTCTTTGAAAAGCTCTGCCCTGAAGAAGGGGATCCAAGCCATCCAGAAATGGAAGTGGCAGCGGCATTTAAGAAGCTTCAAGCCAATATCATGAGAGAAATGATCCTCACAGAAAAAATTCGCTCTGATGGCCGCAGAACCGACGAAGTGCGCCCCATCTCAATCGATATGAATTTCCTCCCTCGCACCCACGGTAGCGTCGTCTTCACCAGAGGAGAAACTCAGGCACTTTGCGTGACTACTTTAGGTGGTGAGACAATGGCCCAGCGGTATGAATCGCTCGACGGCGAAGGGGGCCGCCGCTTCTATCTTCAATATTTCTTCCCCCCCTCCTCAGTGGGTGAAGTTGGAAGATTTGGAGCTCCTGGACGTAGAGAAGTCGGACATGGAAAATTGGCAGAAAGAGCTCTTACCGCGACAATGCCTGCTCGCGAATCCTTCCCCTACGTCGTTAGGATCGAATCGAATATTACAGAATCAAATGGCTCCTCCTCGATGGCCTCGGTTTGCGGCGGCTGCTTAGCGATGATGGATGCTGGTATCCCGATTAAACATCCAATCGCAGGAATCGCAATGGGACTGATTCTCGAAGGGGACCGGTTCGCTATTCTCTCCGATATCCTCGGAGCAGAAGATGCCTTGGGCGATATGGATTTCAAAGTCGCCGGTAACGAGACCGGGATCACCGCTTTCCAGCTCGACATCAAAATTGAGGGGATCACACACCATATCATGCGCCTTGCACTTGCACAGGCAAAAGAAGGACGAATCCACATCCTGCACAAAATGCTCGAGGCTTGCCCAAAACCAAATCAACATCTATCGCCCTATGCTCCTCGCATCGACTCGATCCAAGTTAAGCCGAGCAAGATTGGGACCGTCATTGGGCCAGGAGGAAAACAGATCAGAGCAATCGTCGAAGAGACGGGCGCCGAGATCAACATCGACGACACCGGCCTCGTCAGCATCACTGCCACGACCCACGAAGCGATGGAAAAAGCTAAAAAAATCATCCACGACCTCACCGCCGAGGTCGAAGAGGGCAAAGTCTACAAAGGGAAAATCGTCTCGATCGTAGCCTTCGGAGTCTTTGTCGCAATCTACGGCCAGGAAGGGCTTTGCCACATCTCCGAGCTCTCTCACGAGAGAGTCGAAGATGTCCGCAAGGCAGGATTTAAAGAAGGGCAAGAACTCGAGGTTAAAGTGCTTGAAGTGAGCAAAGAGGGCAAGATCCGCCTCAGCCACAAAGCACTGCTTCCTGCCCCTGCGAAGAAGTAATGTATGGCACGATTACACCTTGTTCGGCACGGTGAAACAGACTGGAACGTCCAAAAACGTTATCAAGGCTCTCAAGACATCCCCCTCAATGAGAGGGGGCGTCTTCAAGCTGCCGAGGTCGCAAATCAGTTGAAAGAGATCTCTTTTGCTGGAATCTACTCTTCTCATCTCAAACGGGCTTTCGAAACTGCCGAAATTATTCGTGGAACACGCCCTTTACAGGTTGTGCAATACCCCGAGTTGAAAGAGGGGTTTTATGCCAGTTTAGAAGGAAAAACGTTTCTCGAAATTGAAGAGCAGTTTGGATTTTTGGCCGCGCATGCAGAACTTTCAAATGTAGAAAAACTACACTTCAAAATCATTCCAGAAATGGAATCGGGTTATGAAGTGACTCAGAGAACACTCCCCATTCTAAAGCTCATTGCCCAAAAACATCTCGGTGAAGATGTCTTAATTGTGACCCATGGTGGCGTTATCCGAGCCCTTTTGGTCTACCTGGCCAATCACGATTGGACCACGACGAAAATTCACAACGGACAAGTTGTCACTTTTTTTTATGAAGAAGATTGTTTAAAAATATTGTCTTAAGATATTCTCATCTCATAAATTTTTTCTTAAGTGAGAATGATCATGAGAGCAATCGCTACTAGCCTCCTCTTCGCCACTTCTTCTTTAATTGCAGAAGATTGTTGTATCCCAGAATATGTGCCAGGTGAACCCCTGTGCGATGCGTGCGCTATCTATTCTGCTTATGCCGGCCCCGAGTTAGAATGCGCATGGAACATTTTCACATTTGGTGAACTCCTCTACTGGACCCCCGTCAGAGCCACCTGCTGGGTCGATTTGACATTTGAGGGAGTTCCACTGGGAAGCCAGCAGTTAAAAATTGCTCACAAATTCGGCTATCGCCCGGCCTTTCGAGTTGGACTGGGCATGTCGTTACGCAACTTTGATGATTGGATGATGAGTGCCGATTACATTTGGTATCATCACTCATTTAAAAAGACAGACTCCATTACCCCACCCAATTTCATTACATCGACCGTGGGCTTTTTTAATGCTCCAATCTACAGCTCGATCCGGAACCAGTCAGACTTCAACTATGATATCGTTGGCATCAGAGTTCAACGGCCAAATTATCTTGGTCAAACTGTCATTCTTAGCCCCTTTCTTGGGTTAAAATGGTTAAATCGAAATATGAAAATTGAGCAAAACCTCACACGCAGTGGAACAACACTTGTCGATAGGCAATACACAACGGTCAGCTACTCTTCGATCGGTGCATCTGCGGGCATGGACGGTTATTGGCTGATGTGCTGGGGATTCTATCTCCTTGGAAAAGCAGATGTGGCTATGTTGTACGCCTATGATAGGAAAAAAAACATCCAGGTTGGGATTGCTGCAGAGGGCACTGTTCAGATTCTAGAGGCACGGATCAAACATGCTGATATTTGGGGAAAAGGGGGATTAGGATTGGGCTGGGGAAGCTACTTCTGCTGCAATCGGTACCACTTCAATTTAGAAGCACAATATGACTTCATGGTCGAGGTTGTGAAACTAGCTTTAAACTCTGGAATGTTCCAAGAGCCACTAACAATGTTACATGGTGTAACACTCCATGCACAGTTCGACTTTTAAGGAGAAACGATGATGAATAAATTGACTCTTTTGACCTTCTTAAGTTTAGGATTTGCATCAGCCTCCTTTGCTGAAGAAAGTGATCTTTCGTGCTGTGAGTGCCCACTTACCCCCAGCCAACCATTAGATCCTTGCTGCATCGCAGCGGGATACCCCTATCCTGCGAATTATTCGACCTCTTGTGGATGGGATATTTATGCATCTGGAGATTTCCTTTACTGGAGCGTCGGTCTCGACATCGCTCAGAACTATGCTCAAGTACTCACGTTTAATCAAGATCTCACTAAGAACTATTTTCACAACTCCCCTTACAAACCGGGCTTTAGAGTTGCAGTTGGAATAGAGTTTGCAGGCGCGACAGTCGATTTTAAGTTCCTTCGATGGAATAACCGGACAACCCTTCGTGCTAGAGCCGGCGCTGGGGAGATGGCGCGGCTTGTTTTTAATGCACCAAGTATCCTAAATGGGCCGCCAACATTGCCAAACGTCGTTTTCTCTGAGATCACTTCGCGTCAACATTTAGACATCAATTGGGGCACATTGACAGCCAATAAACCGGTCTATATGGGGCAAAAAATCATCATGAATCTCGGTTATGGACTTTGCATGCACTGGTCGAGTGAAAAATGGGACTTTGATTGCTCTGCACTTAATACCCCTCTGCCACTTCCCCCTTTTGTCGCCATTACCTCAAACGGATTTGTGGCGCAGGATCACCGCTCTTGGGCAATTGGGCCTTGTGTCACATTCGACGCAACTGCCCTTCTTCCTTGGGGATTTGAAGCGATCGGAAGCCTTTTACTCTCGGTTCAGTATGCCTCGATGTATAAAGGAATTACGACAGTTTCCTTTCCAGCTGCCCCCTTCACAATTAACAATACCACCCTAAAAAATAAAGGGGATATCCCACACATACAGCCAGTACATGGTGGCGAGATCGGGCTTGGCTGGGGAGGTTATTTTTGGTGCGACCGGATCCATCTCGATTTGTCGATCACCTACGCTTTCTATCAGCAACACATCGAGACACTTGGTTTTCCAACTTCAGCAACAGCGGTTGATATACCTGGGTTAGTGCATTACAATATGCATGGAATTACCATCGGTGGAAGAATAGATTTTTAGGAGCTAATACAGATGAAAAAAAGACTAACCCTTGTAACAATCAGTTTGCCCTTTTTGGCTTCTGCTCAAGAGCCTGTTGAATCCTGCCAGCTTCCTGTCGGCTATTTTTATCCCGGGCTCTATGATTTTGGCGATTGCTGCACGGAAGTCTCGGTAAGCGGGCAATTCCTTTATTGGGAAGTTAACTATGACTCTGTTGCCCAAATTGGAACAGGAATTAGGACAGTCGGCAATACCACCAATCTCCTCCTCCTTTCCCATGACCAAGGTTATCGCCCAGGTTTCAAGGTTTCTCTTGGCCTTGGCTTTCCACAAAATGACCACTGGAATTTTGACGTCGAATACACCTGGTTGCACAAGACTAGCACTAAACGCTTCAATGCTAGCCCAGATGAAGTCATTATCACAAAGCGAATCCCCGCCTTCTACCCAATTTTCTCAAGTTCGCTGAGATCTGTTCAAAAATTCAACCTCAATTTCCTCCATGCTGTAGGCGGAAGACCGATGTATTTAAGTCAGCGGATCGTAGTAAAGCCCTTTATTGGAATAAAAGCTTGGTGGGCATCTCAAGGAAGCGATTTTTATTTCGATTTGATCGGTGGCCTCCCTCAAGGGACACAATTCACCAAAACACATATCTGGGGTATTGGCCCTTATATAGGCTCAGACGTTCAAGCCCTTCTATGGTGTGGAACTTATGTCAAGGGTAGAGCAGGTATTTGGCCCACTTATACGCGACAAAATAAATATCGTGTAGTTACGAATTATCCAGCCGTACCCGCAGTAGGCTTTCCTGGAATTAACAACACTGAAATCAATCACAATTTCCCCTTTGAATCTCAAATCATGTATGATGGAGGGGCTTGGATAGGCTGGGGCACCTATTTTTGCGATAGCTACCATCTCGATTTATGTGTCGGTTGGGAGATCATGACCAACTATATTCTAGCCCAACTGGCCTCCTCTGGTTCTCCGGTATCTTCATTCTATTACCAAGGGTTATCAGTTAAGGCTCAGTTCGACTTTTAGCCTTTCAAACCAATCGTGTCGAATCCCAAGGCTTTTGTAGATCGCTTGCCTCTGCTCGGCACCGATTTCTATCGGTTTCATTTGCGTGATCTTCTCGGCAAAATCTGCTCCATTTGTAACCGATGGACACAGCCCACTTCTGACCATCACATCCTCATAGGTCTTGTGCCCCACCTGGAGCATTGGAATACCTGCGAGAGCAAATTGGGGACCCATACTGGTTTGATAATAAAGAGCCCCATCAGCAATCACCTGAATATCCTCCGAGCTCCAATTAGAAAGAATGAGCTTTGGGCTCATTAGTTGTTTGTCTTTGGCAGCTGGATGGGGCTGAAGAACAAAAATGTAACCTGGTAAATCCTGCTCAAGAAACTCAAGAAATGCTGGAAAAGCTTCTTTAAAGTACTCTTCATTATTTCCGCCGAAATAGACAAGAATTTTCTTATCAGCATAGCCAAATTGCCGCCGCATCTTCTCCCGCTCCTCTATCCGTCGTTTTACCACTTTTTCGGCCGCAGCGGTCGGGTAGTAGCCAAGACCAACCCTCTTTTCTAGTGGAAGATCGATGAGGGGGCTTGCCTCCAGATTGGAGTTGGCAAAAATCACTTTTCTTGCCAGTTTCATCACTTCTTCGGCCACTTTGGAGTATCCTCCAGGCACAAAGGGTTCGGGATTATCGTAATAGGCTATTGCTCCTCCTAAAGCCTTATGGAGGTCAATTGCAAAAGGATGACCCACATCGGTCAACACAAGAGTCCCGGCGCAATTTTCGGCAATTTCTTCTGCGAGATCTTCTTCAGTATTAAAGACCATTTGAATGGGGATTTGCCGATCTTGAAATTTTTTGACTGCGTGCTCAGAGGCGTAGATGCGCACTTGACGACCTTCGTCCGATAATTGTTTTGCAAAGACAGCAAAATGATCCGCAGAGGCTCCGTGGCAGGCGATCATCGTAATGACCGCCGTAGCTACAAACATTTTTTAGGTTCCTTGAGGAGTAGGATTAGGAGGTAGGTCGAGCTTCCCACCAGGTGTTGAATCGGTGATAGGGTTTGGGGGTGGTGGTGGAGCTTTACTTTTAGCCCTCTCAGCATCATCCTTTTGACGCTTGCGCTTCTTCTCGATGTCCCACTTGTCTTCCATGATATCGAGTACGTCTTGTCGATCAAGGGTCTCAAATTCCATGAGCATATCGGTCATGAGCAGAAGTTTTTCTTTATTGGTTTGGATGATTTCGACAGCTTTTTTGTTCGCTTCATCGAGAATACGGCGCACTTCTCCATCGATATGCTTGGCAGTCTCTTCAGAGTAGTTCTTTTCGTGCTGTTGCATTCCTAAATACTGACCACTATCGCTTCGCTCATCATAGGCAACTGTTCCAAGAGCCTCTGTCATCCCCCATTCGCAAACCATGCTGCGAGCCAGACGTGTCGCTTGGGTAATGTCCATTTGTGCTCCGCTAGAGATATCTCCGACGAATAGATCTTCTGCGATTCGACCACCCATGAGGACAGCGAGCTGGTCGAGTAGCTCTTTTTTCCAGTAGCTGACCCGATTTTTCTTCGGCATGAAGTGGGTCGCACCGAGTGATAGCCCCCGTGGAATAATCGTTACTTTGTCGACAGGATCGCTATGCTTGACGTGGAGGGCGACGATGGCGTGACCAGACTCGTGAATTGCCGTTGTCCGTTTTTCTTGGTTGTCAAGCTCAAGGGATCGGCGCTCTTTTCCATAGCGTACTTTGTCGCAGGCTTCATTGACTTCTTGCTGAGTCACTGCATTGCGCCCTTTGCGGGCAGCGAGCAGCGCAGCTTCATTAAGGATATTGGCAAGGTCGGCACCTGAGGCCCCCGGGGTGTTGCGAGCAATCACCATCAGATCGACTTTAGCATCGAGTTTCACCTTGCGGGCATGCACTTTAAGGATCTCATGGCGCCCTTTGATATCAGGCAAGTCAACGACGATGCGGCGGTCAAAACGGCCGGGACGCAGGAGCGCTTTATCAAGAACATCAGGCCGGTTCGTCGCAGCGATGAGAATGACCCCTTCGGTTGTGTCAAAACCATCCATCTCGACGAGCAATTGGTTTAGGGTCTGCTCACGCTCATCATGGCCTCCCCCGATTCCAGCACCCCTATGACGTCCGACAGCGTCGATCTCGTCGATAAAAATGATGCAGGGAGCTTGTTTTCGGGCTTGGTCAAAAAGGTCGCGGATGCGGCTGGCACCGACTCCAACGAACATTTCGACGAAATCGGAACCTGAAATTGAGAAGAAGGGACGATCCGCTTCACCAGCAACAGCGCGTGCAATCAACGTTTTACCTGTTCCAGGAGCGCCGATGCAGAGGACACCTTTGGGGATACGGGCACCGAGGACAGTGAATTTGGCTGGGTCTTTAAGGAAGTCGACAATCTCTTGAAGCTCCTCTTTAGCCTCGTCACAACCGGCAACATCTTTAAAAGTCACTTTATTCTTTTCTTTGGTGAGCAGACGAGCAGGTGATTTGCCGAATGTCATCGCTCCTGAGCCCATCCCTTTCATCTGCTTTGAGAAGACGAAATAGAGGAGGAAAACGACGAGTAACACGGGCAGAAGGGTCAAGAGATAGCTGAAATAATTGGGAGATGGCTGTTCGCTCTTAAAGGTCTTTTCCAAGACGGCATTGCGGGGTTGGTCTGGGGCTTTAAAATCGGCACCACGGTTCGTTGCAAATGTTTGCCATTCTTGATTGGCTCCAGCAAACCACTGGTTGAAGCTCTCAGAGTCCTGTTTTTCCAGTTGGCGTGTGGAGAGTTCTTTATTGTTGAAATACCAGACCACATTAGCCACTTGCTGGCGAGCTTTATCTAGTTGGGCATTGACTGTTAGAAGGTCATCAGAAATTTGGTTGTAGCGGATCAGATCTTGCTTGTAGGTGCGGACAGGACGGAGTTGGCTGAGTCGCACTCCATCATCTGATTCATCTAATTCGTTGGCGATTGCTTGGAGTTGATTGATCGCATTTGCATACACTTCAGTCCGATCGCTCACGGTGAACGAGCGGGCGTTCATGACAGCAACTTCCATATCTTTGAGCTGCTGCTTAATGGCCTCATCGCCCATAGCTAAATTAGGGGAACGGAAAGCCTGGATAAGGGCGCGTAGCTCATTTCCAAAAGTATCGAGGGTCGCTGCAGAGCTTGAAGCTTGGCGGAAGTTACTTTTCAGTTCTTTAAGATTGACGATGTGTCGATCGTTTGTCGATTTAATGACAACTGCATTATCGGCATTTGGAAGGTCGAAACCAGAATCGACGACAACATAGCCTCTACTGGGGATATCAATTCCAGTAAGGTTAAGGAACCAGTCAGCTGCAATAATCACTGAGGAGCGTAGATCGCGAAGCTCTTTTTGCAAGAGGCTCTGCTCTTGAATGAGTTGGTTATTGGTATTGACCAGTTGCAAAAATCGATACCGAGCTTTTGCTTCGTCAGAAACTTGATCTTTGAACTTGCCACTGAACGTGACTAGATTATCGTTGAGGGCCGTTTTCTTGTTGTTGTCCTTCTCAAGAAGGTCTAAGTTAACAAGGTGTTCGACTTGATGGCTGAAAGAAACTTTCCCCATCTTGTCTTTGTTCATGCTCTGGATTGAGAAAAAAGTGAGAATTCCTGCCAGGACGAATATTAAAAATCCTCCAGGAAATCCTTTTCTCGGCGCGGGTTTGTTTTTATTGTCTTCGCTCATAATTTCTTTTTATATCACAAGTTCTAACTTTTTAAAAGGATAAAAAGGTTTACCTATTTTATTAAAATAGGCGGAAATCTTTCAGATCCAATTCCCTAAAGTCCTAGCATATCATAAGTTAACATTAATTTCAAACGTGACCGACTGCCCTACGGAAAAGAAATAATTTTTCCCACTTAGAAATTCTCGTATGGGCTTTCCATCCTCGATCAGGGCAGGTAGGCTGTCGCGAAGAAACGCCGGCACTCGCTGATTATGTTGTAATTTACGCAATCTTGGAGAGAGGGGTCCGAAAGTAACGGGCCCAGCTGGAATGTTAACTGAAATCTTTCCTTGCCACCAGTTGCGCCAATTTTGAGTGGGCCCTGAGATGACAGGGCCATAACTAACTCTGTAGTCAGTGGAAGCTGTGATAAGGATGAACACAAGTCCCCGATCAATTAGGATTTTGTCATTTATTCTGTAGTTAGCCCTATTGAACGCAAGGGCGGTGAGGATCTTATCCGTTAGTTTTTGGTTAATATCCCATTTTCGTAAGATAAACCGGACTTCGATGGGATGGCAAAGCGAAAAGTCCCAAAAGACCCCAAGCGGCCCTGCAACGGGTTGAATTTTTTCAGTTTGCCGCACAAGATAGTCTTCCAGTTCCGACGAATAGTGTCCGATCCGAAGGAGCGCGGGGGAAATTTGTTTGCCAAATTTTTCATTTAAGCTCGGCAGCAGCTCTAATCGCATCCTAGCCCGCAAATACTTAGGATCACGATTCGTGTAATCATCGAGGGGCTGAAGTTGGTGCTCCTTAATATAGGATCGAATTGCCTCCTTGGGCACCCCTAATAAAGGTCGCCAAATGGGCATCTGCCCCCTCTGATGGATCTGTTTGATCCCTCTCAGTTTACATAGATGGGCCCCTTCTAAAACCCGCTTTAAAATGGTCTCGACCTGGTCGTCTTGGTGGTGAGCTAAAACTAAGGCTTCAAAAACCCCCTCCTGAAATAATTTTTCAAAAAAAGTGTACCGCTGCTCTCGCGCCTCATCTTCTTTTCCTGCAGGGCCAATTCCCCTCATCGAATAGAAGGGAATCCCTCGTTCTGTTGCCCAATTCTTAAGCTGCTGCGCCTCTTTTTCACTCGATTGTCTCCAGCCATGATCAAAATGGGCGATGTGGAAAGGGATATTTAGACGAATGAGGCAATGGGCGAGGGCCAGAGAATCCTCCCCCCCAGAAAAACCGAGTAGCACCGGTTTGTCCACTTGGGTTAAATAAAGTTGAACGTTTTTTTCTAAATCCATTATCATTGAAGGATTATACTATAATTGGTAATTTGAGCGATGCCCATTTTGTGGAGCTACTTACTACGGAACTACCTCAAGGTGTTCTCCCTCTGTGTCACCGGCTTTATCTCGGTGCTTTTAGTGACCCGCTTCCAAACTGTAGCTCGGTTTGCTGCAACCGGAGCCTCGAAACTTGTTGTTTTGAAGTTTGTCCTTCTACAAATCCCCTTCATCTTGCCTTTGGCGATTCCCATTTCTTGTTTGATCGCCGCCTTCTTGCTCTTTCAAAAAATGAGCCGCTCTAAAGAGCTGACTGCGATTCGGATGTCCGGGCTAGGATTCATCCCAATGACTTTCCCCCTCTTGATTACCGCAGTCCTGTTTGCACTTCTCAACTTTACCGTTGTATCAGAACTGACACCTAAATGCCGGGCCCTTTCTAAGATGCTAGCCTATGAGATGACAGCTGCAAATCCCCTCTGTCTTCTCCAAAAAGACACCCTCATTAAGTTAAAAAACACCTATGTCGACATGCAGGTGCTCAAATCGGGCAAATATGCAGAAGATGTCTTTTTTATTACCAGGACCCTCTCTAATCAGCGGATTGGAGTCATGCTGGCAAAAAAACTGTCGCTGAATGATCAGAAACTGATTGGATCAAATGTCACCTTTATCTCAAGTGCCGATTCTAAACAATCGGATGGGTTCGACCACCTTGTAATTGAAAATCAAGCTGAAATGCAAACCGAGGCCGACGAGCTTTCCCAGTACTTGCACAGCAGCGGCTGGAGTTTGAGCTTCGAAAATCTCAATTTAAGGATGCTGCTTGCGAAAAATGAACTCGAAAATGGAGTGGGTGCCCCCTTGGACATCCACGTCATCTCTGAGATCTCAAGACGGCTCTCTTTAGGGATTGGAGCCTTCACCTTCACGCTTCTGGGAATCGCTTGCGGGATGGAAATTTCTAGGCAGCTCAAATTGAAGGGAATCCTGTGGGCTAGCTCCTTTTTAGTGATCTATCTCGTCTGTTTTGTGATCGCAAAATCGGTCCGGCATAATCATCTCCAAAGCACTCTATTTTATCTGGCACCCCATCCACTCATTTTGATTTTCTGTCTCTACAACTTTAAACGGATTGCAAGGGGGGCAGAATGAAGATTTGGGAAAAATACATTCTGCGAGAATTCTTAAAGATCTTTGCTCTATTCCTTTTTGGATTCTATTTTCTCTATGCCATTATTGACTACTCCACCCATATCCAAGAATTTGCACATGGTAAAAATCTACCCATCCTCAAAATTTTTCAGTATTACTTCTTCCAATTTGTCAAACGAGCCGACATTCTCATTCCACTGGCTGTTCTTCTGGGAACTATTAAAGTCCTATGCCAACTCAACATCAACAGAGAGCTTGTCGCTTTCCAGTCTGCTGGAATTGCGCAGAAAAAATTGCTTCGTCCCCTCTTTTTGATGGGGACACTTTGCACCCTCAGTTGCCTAGCGATTAATGAATTTGCCATCCCCCATTCCCTCAATTTCATCGATAAGTTTTATGATTCGCACCTAAGCCGTTCACAAAGAGCTAATCGAAAAGAGCCCTTCCACGTTTTGCATCTCGAAGATCATACACGGCTCGTCTATCAATATTTCGATCAGGAAAAAGATGCTTTGTTTGACGTGATTTGGATTCGAAGCGCAGACGATATCTGGAGGATGAAATATCTCAAGGCCGATTCTGAAGATCTACTAGGCCAATGGGTCGATCACCTCGTACGTGTTGGGGAGGGATTCCAGAAAGAGGCCTCCTATCCCACTTATCTCTTCACTGAAATCAATTGGACCAAAGAGATCCCCCGGAAAGGATATATTCCCTATGAGAACCGGTCGATTCATGAGCTTATTGCTTTTCTACGCCAACCTTTTGCTTCATATGAAAAACAGGAAATTTTAACCCAGCTTCTGTTTAAACTGGCGATGCCCACATCCTGTTTTCTAGTGCTAATTGGTGTTGTCCCTTTTTGTATCGGCTATAGACGGGATCTCTCCCCATTTTTTATCTACGTCTTTGCCCTTTTTGGATTCATCGCCTTCGTCGCATTCATGGATGCAGCTGTGATCTTAAGTGAAAATGAGACTGCATCAGCCTACGTAGCCATCCTGGCTCCCTTCGCATTTGCGTTTTCGATTTTTGGATGGAGGTATGTACGCGTATAAAACCCCTTCTATTTTGGAATTGTTTGGCCTTAGCGCTCTGTTTAAGTTTTCTCCTGTTATCCTGGGAAAAAATCGATTCGAGCTTCTTTCGGCTTGTCAATGAGCCCCTGAGAAGCAATTCCTTTCTGCGTAATCTTTGTGCTTTGTCCAACCACAGCCTTGCAGACTGGTTTGAAGATCTTTGCATCTTAGGCTTTTATTTGGCTGCGATTTTTAAAGTGCAAAAAGGGGACCGATTACGCCGGTGCGCTCAATTCATTTTTTGCATCCTCCTCACCGCGATGACCATCGTCCTCATCAACCGCCTGTTCTTTCGTGATTTTTTACATCTGCGAAGAGCAAGCCCTAGCCTGGTCATCGAGCCTTTTGTCGATATCTCCCATTCCATCTCCTGGATCGAATTTAAAGTCCATTCAAGCAAAAGTCTCCCAGGCGACCATGCCACAACCGCCCTCATGTTTGCCATCAGCTATGCCTACGTGGTCCGTGGAAGACTCGCGCTCTGCGCTCTCATTTACGGAGCATTTCTTTGCCTCCCTCGCCTTGCCGTCGGAGCCCATTGGCTTTCAGACATCGTTGTCGGCAGCGGCTGCATCGTCATCCTGTCCATCAGCTGGGCCTTTTTTACCCCCGTTGCAAACAGAATGACCGGATGGATTGAGCGGGGGCTAAAAAAAATTTGGCCAACAAAAGCACAAGTGTTAGAATGAACGCATATGCTAAAAAATCCAACTGCCTCCTATCATAAAATTAAAGAACTCTCCACAAGAGCCACTCTCTTTAGCGGCATCTCGATGCTGCTTGAATGGGATCAAGAGACGTTTATGCCAAAAGGTGCGATTGAGATCCGATCCAAACAAGTCGAACTGATCGCCAGTCTTGGTCATAAAGAAAAGACAAGCAAAGAATTTGCCAGCGCTCTCGACGCGCTGATCGACATTGAAACGGGAACAGTTAAGAGCGACGAATTGAGTGAGCAGCAAATTGCTGCTCTTCGTGAATGGAGACGCGATTATATCAAAGCAGTCAAGCTCCCAGCATCTTTTGTCGAAGAATTTGCCAAAGTCACCTCAGCTGCCACCCACGCCTGGGCCGATGCTAAAGAGAAAAACGATTTCAAAGGTTTTCAGCCCCACCTGGAAAAAATTGTCTCCCTTTGCCGAAAAAAGGCCGATATCCTAGGGTATGAAGATCACCCCTACGATGCTCTTGTCGACAATTTTGAACCGACAATGACCACCGCCACTCTGACAGTGCTTCTTGAGCGTCTGAAAATCCCTCTAACCAATTTATTGAAAAGAATCTGCACAAAGCCTCTTCCAGACACCTCCTTTCTTCACCGCGATTATGATCATGCTAAGCAACTGGCGTTTGGAAAAAAACTCCTCTCTGCGATGGGCTTTGACAAGCGTTTTTCTCGACTCGATGAGTCGGCCCATCCGATGTGCATCCCCTTGCAAACATACGACACGAGGATGACCACCCGCATTTCCCTCAACCATCCCCTGATGAATATCCTTTCCTGTGTCCATGAAGGGGGCCATGGCCTTTATCACTCCCACCTCCCCCATGAAAATTACGGCACCCCACTTGGAGAGGCCGCATCGCTAGGGATCGATGAGAGCCAATCTCGAAGCTGGGAGACGATCATCGGCCGCTCCTTTCCCTTCTGGCAACATTTCCTCCCCCACTTGCAAGAGGTCTTCCCTGAGCATTTGGGCGCTGTTCGCCTTGAAGAATTCTATAAAGCGGTGAACATCGTCCAGCCGACGATGATCCGTACAGAGAGCGACGAAGTGACCTACAACCTTCACATCATGCTCCGTTTTGAAATGGAAAAAGGGCTCATCGAAGGGAAAATCCCCGTAGAAAAGGTACCTGAAGAGTGGAATAGAAGAATGCGCGAATATTTGGGCATTTCCCCCCATTCCGATCGTGAAGGATGCTTGCAAGATATCCACTGGTCTTTAGGGGCCATAGGCTATTTCCCTACCTATACTCTCGGCAATCTCTACGCCGCTCAATTTTTTGAAGTGTTTGCAAAGGAGCATCCAGATTGGAAAGAGCGGATCGCTAGAGGAGAACTTGGGATTTTGAGCAAATGGCAAAAAGAGCATATTCACCGCTTTGGGCGGCAATATTTGCCTGAAGATCTTTGCGAAAAGATCACCGGAAAACCCCTCTCAGAGAAACCCTTTATCACCTATCTCGAGAATAAATACACCCCGCTCTACCATCTGACATGAAATGGGTCGCCCTTTTTTGCTTAGGCCAACTGCTATTGCTTAAGTCCCATACCGTTTTTGATCACAATGATCTCTATAAAGAGATTGGAAAAACAGAAGCAGACTTAAGCCTCCCGGTACTACATCAACCTTTCACCTATCTTGGCCAAGGGGCCCAAGTGATCGTCTTCGGGAGCGCCGATGGGGTCTATGTGCTTAAAATCTTCAAAGGATCCCATAAGACACGTTTCAAATTTTCACGCATTTGGGGCCAACTAGTGCACAAAAAAGCCGCACGCGAAGAATGGAGATCGAAATTTACCGATACTTGCCGCCGCTACGAGATGGCCTTCGACCATTTAAAAGACGAGACGGGCCTGGTTCTACTCCATTTTCAACAAACGGCATCGCCCCTTCCAGTCACCCTCATCGACAAAACCGCCTATCGACTTGACATCAGCACCCTCCCCTTCATCTTGCAGAAAAGGGCAGTTCTGGCTCCCGACTATTTTCGCAGTAATCCCGAAAAGAAACAGCTGGCGACCCAAGCGCTAAAAGATTTTTTCGTCAGAAGAATAGAAAAAGGGTTTTCCGACCCCAGGCAAACATTGACCATCAATTATGGATTCATCGAGGACACCCCCGTTCAGATCGATGTGGGGAAAATCGAGCCTTTCCGTGGAGATCGTGAAGAGGAATTGAAAAAAATACACGCCCGCATCGATCTATGGGTGTCAAAACTTTAGCCGTTTGGTTCGGCGCGCTTCGGCCTCTCCATAGCGCCGCTTTTCATCGTCAGTTTCTGGAATCACGGCGGGGACCCGAGCGGGACGAAAAGTATCGTCAAGGGCGACAAATGTGAAATAGGCAGAAAAAATGTGTTTTCTTTCGAGGGTTCGAAAATCTTCAGCAAAGACCTTAAGCCCTACCTCCATCGAGGTATTCCAAGCCCGATTGAGGGCTGCTTTAAGAATCAGGATATCTCCACTTGTCGCTGGAGCTAGAAACCGGACAGAATCGAGCCCAAGCGTCACGCATACCCGCTGAGAATGCCGTTTGGCGACGATCGCACAGAGCCAATCGCCCAGTTCGAGTACCTTGCCTCCAAATAACGTCCCATTGGCATTGAGGTCATTAGGGAAGACGACAGCAATTTGATTGCTGATCGCAGAGAAGCTGACAGGCTTAGGGTCCATACCCTCTCTATAGCTAGTGGGAAATAATAAAACAAGACCCTTAAACATCTGTTTAAGGGTCCTGTAATAAACAAGGAGGATATATAAGGTAAAAAATTAACGTTTGGAGAACTGGAATCTCTTGCGAGCACCAGCCAAACCGTATTTCTTTCTCTCCCGTTTGCGAGGGTCACGAGTAAGATAACCGAGCTCTTTTAGGTCGGGTCTTCTTGTCTCGTCTTGAGAGACTAAAGCGCGGGAAATCCCGAGGCGAGTTGCGATGACTTGCCCTTGGATGCCGCCCCCTTTCAAACGGATAATAATGTCATATTTTTGTTCGAGATTAAATTTTTTCAGCGGGGAGAGGATCGTGTCTCTTTGGATTTCGAGGGGGAAATATTCCTCCATTTTACGTCCATTGACTTCGATTTGTCCTGTCCCATTTGCACGAAGACGCACTGCTGATACAGATGTTTTTCGTCTTCCAGTTCCGATATATTCTTGCATAATTCTCTTATACGGTTAAGGAGATTGGTTGTTGAGCTTCTAAGTCATGCACATCGCTAGCATAAATGCGCAATTTTTTCATCTGTTGACGGCCTAAGCGGCTAAGGGGCATCATCCCCTTCACTGCTTCGCGGATAATGTGGTCAGGTTTCCTATCCAGCATCACTCTGTATGGGATTTCTCTTAGACCATTGGCTACATGAGTGTGGTAATAATAAATCTTCTGGGCTTCTTTGGCGCCAGTCACTTTAATTTGGCTAGCATTGATCACAATCACCCCATCGCCACAGTCAACGTGCGGAGTGAAGTGTGGCTTGTGTTTACCACGGAGTACTTTTGCCACTTCTGAAGCGAAACGGCCCAAAGTTTTCCCTTTGGCGTCGAGGATAAACCACTTGCGATCGGCAATGGCCTGTTCTTTAGTTAGGAGAATCGAATCTTGTTGCTTACTTTTCTTCATGTCTCAAGCTTTTGTAAATTGCTACCTAAGCATAAGCCAATCCCTCATATTTTGCCAACATTTTTATTTCCGGCCTCCGATTCGTGAATTAAAATAATTTTTATTATATTTTGGACTTAAATTATCAGCGCATAATTAAAAATGCTATTGATTTTTATTTAAATAATTTGTTAAAATAAACAACATGAACAATATATATCACTTATTAAGCATCCCTCAGGATTACCTCTCGCCATTTTTTGAACCTCCCAAGGAGAACTTAGAATCTGCTATACGCGCAGGAAATGTGGAAAAAGTAGAAGAATTCCTGAAAACAGGACATGGCATTAACCAACCCATGGTAAATGGGCACTTGCCCCTCCATGCAGCCATTAGGGCAGGACAACACGCTGTCGTCCAACTCCTCGTCCAAAAAGGGGCCGATTTGACGAAATGCGATTTAGAGGGATTTTCTGCTTTTGACTACGCTTCCCTGCATCCAAATAAGGACGTCGTTCTGGCGCTACTCTCCTTTTCAACGCCACAAAAGCGGTCCTGGTTTGAAAACCTAATCGGCAAGACCGAGAAATTCCAATTCGGCGATCCGGCCGCTGTAGCAGCCACTGCTCAAGAAATCAATGAGTATAAAAACTTTTTGACAGCGCAACCCTTACTAGACGAGAGCGCTGTCGCAATCATGAGCCAAGATCCAAAGCTGGTGGAGGCTCTGCTGAAAAAAGGGCCAGCTGTCAAGGAAAGAGATCTGGCATTAGCTATCGTGTTAAAAAATGAACAACTAGTGAAGTCGTTACTTGCTGTTTTCCCTGGAGATATCAATAAAGAACTCCAAGGGCAATCGTTTAGTTTAGTCCATCTGGCCGCAGCAGCGGGTCATCCAGCAATCCTAAAAGCATTAGCTCTGAAACAGGGCGATTTAAAAAACCGAAATAAGACCGGAGTTTCGCCCGCCGACCTAATCTTTGCCAAAAATCCCCCTAAAGAGCCGCTCCAAATAAGCAAAGCTAAGACCATTCTCACTCTTCTAGGGCTTTCGGTCATTTTCTATGAAAATATGGTCGAGCCTGTCCTCTCGCCACAAAGTGCCGCTTTCCTAAAAGGGGCCCTCTTTTTGATTAACCTCTCATCAGGCGTGGCAGTTAACTATCAGCTCTATACACAACTCAACCCAGAAACTCTCTTTGAAAAGGCCTACTTTTGGGGCTCAAATTTAGCAACGATTCCATTCCATATGGGACTAGCCCAAATCCTCCCGGTAAAAATCTGTTGGGATCTTTGGCGCTGCTACCATGTCTCGACAACTGCCTTCCACGAGCTCAAACGTTCCTACTATCATTACCCCTATGCAAAAGAGCAGGCGCTCAAGCACGCTTCCCTACAGATAATGACCGTCGGAAGCACCTACTACCATTGTAGAGAGACAGCCCGTATGCTCACCAATTTCGCAGGATCTCTCTTCGATTCCACTACTCCACCTCCTAAACCAACTCGAAGACCTAACGGTTACGATGATTACGTTGATGAGATGGAAGAAGAGCCCATCCGACACGATGATTTCCCCTCCAAGAGCACTAAAACTAATACCCAATTTTGCTGCCGCGAAAAAAACCGCTTTGGCGAATGTAAAACCTTTCAAGACCTTGTCTTAAGTAAAACTTCTAATATGGAAATTAGGGGGGCCATAAAAAACCTAGAATATAGAGCAAATGATCTCAAAGCTCGTGTCCAAACTGCCTTGGAAAATGGGGGGAAAATAGAACGGGGAATCTCGACAAATGGCCTCTACCATATTCTAGATTCCGATGGGAATACTGTCGGTCTGTTTAGGCCGGAAAATGAGAGAAATTTTGGTCCAGAAGGCCTTTTAAATAAAAAAGTTGACCCAACCCTTGAGGACATCCACTTCCACAAAATGGACAGTTTTGAACAAGGGATGCTTACTCAAAAGCAATACTACTCCAAACTTCTTGATCAAGGCGAGCGGGCCAATTTACCATTGGGAACAATAGTCGAAATGGAAAGTGACGCCTTCAACAATGAAGGATTGACCGGCCTCAACCGTTGCAAAATTGGTTATTTACAAGAATTTATCCCAGATGGGGAAAAACCGACCCGGGCTCAGCTGGATACAGCTCATTTAAATGATTTTCAAAAAATTGGGATCATGGATGTGCAAACTTACAATCAAGACCGCCATATTGAAAATCTCTTACTCAAACCGAACGGCCGTTTGATTAATATCGATTCAGATGCGATCCTCCCCTTTAAGCTAGAAAATAATCCGAACGTCATACTGCAATCTAAAAGAGCTTCAGAGCCCTTTACTGAAGAAAGTTTAAGACTCATTGAGCAAATCGACCCACGATTCAACGCAGATCTTGCCCGCGCGCTCGGTCTGCCAGAACAATCGGCAATCAATGCTGAGATTTTAGCTCATACTTTAAAAAAATATGCTTCAAAGGGACTTACACTTGCCGATCTCTATCAGCATATTGGTAGCGATAACCGAGACAAACCTTCTGAGCTGTGGACCAAAATGGAAAAAGCATCGCAAACCGCGCGGCAATCCCTATCAACAGAAGAGCTGGATGCACTCAAATATTATGAACATCTTAGATGGGTGAAATGGTGGGATAAGAAATCAGAAAACGAAGATTGGTGGAAATATTATACAAACGGACTTTCACAACGGATTAACGGCCACTTAAAAACCGCTTTCTGGTCTACATTCAACCATCCGTCCAAAAGAAAAATCGCTTTTGGAACGACTTATGTCCCTGGAAATCCCCTCCGTGATGAAATGTCAGCTTTAGTAAACGGCAATCATAAAGAATATGCAGACAAATGGGGCTTAGAACACCGAACAGTTGCGAAAAATCTCCTTGAAAACCAATGTACAGTTGATGGTTATCCAAGAACCTGCTCTCCTTACTGGAATAAAATTAAGGTCGTTTTGGATTGGTTTCAGACTAAGAGCAAAAACCCTGAGCCAGATGCTGAAGAGTGGTATGTAATGGCTGATGATGACATGGTCGTCACAAACATGAATATCGACCCCAATAAGGCAATCGACGATTTGAGAAGAGGGTCTGACGGGATTGTCCGAGACACTAGTTTCATTATTGCGCAAGATGTGATGAATTATTCTGGCAATCGACAAGCATCTGTGAATACGGGACTATTTTTTGTCAGAAAAGATGAACAGGGGGCAGAACTCATCCAAGATATCTGGAGAAGACGCAACCACATAGTGCCCTGGGGCCCCTCCTACTGTCCTACCTATGGGGTATGCGAGAAGCAAGCTACCCTACATGAACAGGATGCCCTCTGCAATATTATCAAAGAAAGAGGGCGTTCTTTAGTTGATCGTGTCCTGACAATTGTGCCCCCACGAGATACCTCTTCTCCGACACGGGGACACATTGCGATGAACACCTTTGAAAGATCGGGTAGCTTCGTCAATACCCTCTGGGGTTCAGATGATTGCACAGACTATAATGACCCTGAAGAAGGACAATGGCGCAAAGGGGATTGGATGGGCCAAACCGCAGGAGTTCCTGTTGAAGGGAGAAATTGCGGTGAATCAAAAGTAAGAAGACTGCGCCAAGAGAAAATTGAGGGAATGCTTAGCCAGGTTGAAGGAAAACCCTCTAGCCGTGGCTCAATATTGGCGAGCCTTTTCGGCTAATCTAGACGGGCTTCCCAATTAAGATCGTAACTGGTGCTGCGACCTTTGCCAGGATTCTGAACGAGCAACCCCTTTTCAACAAGATCTTCAATTTCGCGAAAGGCTGTCGCTCGGCTAGTTTTTGCAATAGAAACATATTTTCTAGTTGTTAATCCTCCCTCAAATCCCCCAACCCCAGAATTGAGCAGAAGATTGATCACTTTAAGCTGTCGTTCATTTAGAGATACGTGCCCAAAATGTTGCCAGAAGGTGGCCTTTGCAAGCACTTTAGCAACTAACTTTAGCGCGCCATTAATAGCTCTAGTATAGCACCCTAAAAACCAACCGAGCCAGGCGGTTATATCTAGGTCTCCTCTCTGACATCGTTCTAAGATAGCGTAGTAATCTTTCCTCTCTTTCATAATTTGGGAGGAGAGACTATAAAATCTTGTAGGAAGTTTTTCATCTTGCGCCAAAGCCATATCGGTTATCGCTCGCGCTAGACGTCCATTACCATCTTCAAATGGATGGATGGTAACAAAATAAAAATGGGCTATCCCAGCTCGTACGAGTCCATCTTCCCCACCATAACTCAATTCCCACCAAGCAAGAAACTGCTTCATTTCTTTTTCAACCTCTGGGCCTGGAACTGCTTCAAAATGAACTTTATGATGCCCCAAACCACCCGAGACAACTTGCATTGGCTCCTTGCTGCTGCGCCACTGTCCGGTTTCGATTTGGAAAAGGCCAGAGCGCCCTGTTGGGAAAAGAGCCGCCTGCCAAGATTTTAGCCTTTCTGCAGTCAGTGATTTGTTATAATTTTGTGTCGCATCAACAAGGATATCCACAAGCCCGTCAACTGCCCGACTAGGCTCAGGAAGTCCAAAGGTCGGCAATCCAAGATGTTTTGCTACGGAGGAACGGACAGAATCGCGATTAAGAATTTCCCCTTCAATTTCAGAAGTTTTTATCGCTTCCTCTGTCATTACAACTGCGCTCGCCTCCCGACTGAGTTCAAAACCAACCCCGCCGATTTTTGCGAGCAATTTCCCCTGCTCCAAACGGGCCTTACTAACTAACGGGAGTAGGAGTTCTGCCTGCCAAATAAACTCGGGCCACCCCTTTTTTTGCCAAATCCACTTTTCCATACCTTGAGGCGATTATACCCCCTAATCGCTTCATAAGCAATTATTTATTTAACTTGCTTATAACAAATAGGTTAAAATACATTATTTTATCTAAACACATCACTCGTTACACAATCCAATGAAGCGATTATGGTTGCTAATCGCTTCATGCACGCCCCTTTCAATTTCTGGTCATTAAAAGGTCTTTTAGGCTAGAATTTTCCATTCTACCCGAGGATGGAAGATGGAAAAACGGCAATTAAAAACTTTTTTTGTTCGGACTTATGGCTGCCAAATGAATGAGCTCGACTCTGAGCTCATGATCGGCGCTCTAGAAAAGAGGGGCCTCTCTCGCGTTCAAGAAGAAGAGGATGCCGATCTGCTTCTTTTCAATACCTGCTCGATCCGCGATTTGGCTGAACGGAAGGTCATGGGGAAGATCGGTCAACTCGGCCGCAGCCCTCATAAACGGTCGTTGATTGGGGTGACCGGCTGCATGGCGATGGCCAAAAAAGAGCGGATTTTCCGCAAATTGCCCCACGTCGACTTCGTCGTCGGAACCAACAATATCTCAGATCTAAATGCTGTCCTCGATGAGGTGCTCGAAACCGGCAAGCAGACGATCCGTACGGATAGCACTTTTGAAGAAAATCTCAACTACTTTGATGCGGTCCGCGACGACCCAGTCAAAGCGTTTGTTTCCATTATCCGGGGTTGCGATAAATATTGCACCTACTGCGTTGTCCCCTATACACGGGGCAAAGAGGTCTCTCGGCCAGCCCAAGACATCGTCGCCGAATGCAAACAACTCGCTGCTAAGGGTTATAAAGAAATCACCCTTCTTGGCCAGAACGTCAACAGCTATGGGAAAGATGCCCCCGAGTGGAATGTTCTTTTTCACGATTTGCTCTATCAACTCGACAAAATTGAAGGGGTCGAACGGATCCGCTTCATGACCTCTCATCCCTGCGATATCACAGTCGAGCTCATGCAGGCAATTCGAGATCTTCCTTCTGTATGCGAATTCGTCCATTTTCCGATCCAAGCTGGCTCGAGCCGTATCTTGCGCAAGATGAATCGACGCTACACACTTGAGCAATATCTAGAAAAAGTACAGCTTCTTCGTGAAATCGTCCCCAATGTCTCCCTTGGAACAGATATCATTGTCGGATTCCCCACAGAGACCGAAGAAGAATTTCAGATGACCTATGACATTTTCAAGCAGATCCGCTACTCGGTGGCGTTTCTGTTTGCCTACAGCGCTCGCAAAGGGACTCCCGCCTTCCGCTGGACCGACGATGTGCCCGAAGAGGTGAAGCAAGAGCGTCTGCAAAGACTTATTCAACTGCATCAAGAAATCAGCAATGAGGAAATGCAATCGTTGATAGGTTCAGAAGTGGAAATATTGGTTGAACAACGGAACAAGACGGAGTCATTGAAAGGGAGAACCCGCTGTTGGAAAAAGGTTATTTTCAATGGTGAGGATAACTTGATCGGCTCGCTGCAGCGGGTGAAAGTCACCGGCTGCAACCACCAAACATTATACGGCGAGCGCTTAAAAAGTGCGAATCTGCCGGCGTCGGACAGCCGCTGAATTCAAGACCCGTCTCCATCGCTAAGCTTTTTAAGCTTAGCTGCTTCGGCGCCGGCTTCGCCTGGCTTAAATTCAGGGCGGCCTCCTTGGCATTTTTCGCACTTTTTGAGCGCTCGCCGTATAGTAGACGAGCTTTTGAGTAAGCCCGCCCTTGCAATTAGTTCTTGATCAGTTTCGCGATCACGAGTCCGCCTAGGAACCATCCTACGACCAGATCAACGACTTCTAGCGCCACCCATGACGAGGGGAATTGCCACCAATTCCAATCTGGAAGCACGCCCAAAATTGCGACAATAAGGCCGATGATGGTTACAAACCAGACTCTCCCCCAATATTTCAGCGCTTTCGACTTGAGCAGTAAGTAGGTGATAAAAGCAGCACCGATTATCTGCATAAGAAGCCCCTGAATCATCGGACGGACCATTGAGTTGCAATCGCCTCGTCGGATGTTTAGGAAAATCATATAAGATTCTTTTGCTTTTTCTTCTTTTGTATCACAGGGAGTCAGGACATAAATCCCATCATGCGGGGCATATTTGGTGATGGTTTGGGTGACCTCTGTTTTTTCGGTGAACTTATTGATCAATATCCGATGCGCAGGAAAAACGACCCACGCGAGTGTTAGCCACAAATAGACGACGATACCTCCAACGACACCGCATCTAATTAACGATTTCCACATAGAAACTCCTTTTGTATGGAAAGCGTATTTGTATAAAAAATTTATCTTTTCAAAGCAAGTCTTTAAACTCACTCTCGGTGAGGATCGGAACAGCTAGCTCCCTGGCTTTTTCAACTTTCGATCCAGGATCACTGCCAGCAAGCAGATAGTCGGTTTTCTTGCCGACAGAATTGCTTACTTTGCCACCACGCTTTTTGATCAGTTCAGCAGCTTCAGAACGGGAGAAAGCTTCAAGGGTGCCTGTTAAGACAAAGGTCTTGCCAAAGAAAGGATGCCCTTTTTCGATCCGAATTTCTTCTGGCTTTACCCCCAAGTGAAAAAGACGGTGAATCTCTTTGAGATTTTCAGGATTCTTAAAATAATCGACAATCGAATGGGCCACCTTTTCCCCAATACCTTCGATTGCCATCAAGTCATCGACGTTCATTTTGGCCAGAGTGTCAACATCGCCGGCTTGCGTTGCCAGCATTTCAGCGATCCCTTCCCCTACATGTTTAATACCTAAGCTTAAAATCAGCCGTGACAAAGTGGTCGTTTTCGACTTGTCAATACTCTCTAATAAGTTGTCGATCGCCTTTTCTTTAAATCCGTCCAGCAAAGCCAACTCTTCAGCTGTTAGGGCATAGATATCAGCAACACTTTTTACAAGCCCCTTGGCCACTAATTGTTCAACCACCTTGGGGCCCATATGCCCGATGTCCATCGCATCTTTGCTAGCAAAAAATGCAATCCGCCTAAGCACTTGATCGCCACAGTCGGGATTTGGACATCGGACAGCTACTTCACCTTCAAGATGGACGATAGGGGTCTGGCAAACGGGGCAGTGGGTCGGCATCCTCCAGACAGCAGAATGGGCTGGCCGCTTAGACAATTCGACTTTGACGACCTTGGGGATCACATCGCCTCCTTTCTCTATGACGACAGAGTCGCCAACTCGAATGTCTTTCCGCTGGATTTCTTCTTGATTGTGCAAGGTGGCCCTGGAAATCGTGCTGCCAGCTAAAAATACCGGCTCGAGCTCGGCAACTGGAGTCAAAACTCCAGTACGTCCAACCTGAATCGAAATTTCCCTAATCCGTGTCGTCGCCTGTTCAGGGGCAAATTTATAGGCAACTGCCCAGCGGGGACTTTTACCTGTAGTTCCCAATTCATCACGCAGCGGAAAATTGTCGACTTTGATCACAATTCCATCGATGTCAAAACCTAAAGAGTGCCGCTCAGCTTCTACTCGGCTGGCGAAGGCAAGGAGCTCCTCGATGGATCGAGTTTTCATCCGATGCCCTTTAGCAAAAGTGGGGAGACCGCTATCTTCGAGAAATTGATGGCAGGCAAATTGGCTCTTGATCTGATTAGAGGAGTCTTGCGCAATGCCATAAAAGACGATCGCTAGATTGCGAGCCTTCACCTCTTTGGGATCGAGCAATTTTAAAGACCCAGCAGTGGCATTGCGGGGATTGGCCCAAGGCTCTTCTCCCGCTTCCTCTTTTTTCTGATTAGAGAGACGAAACGCTTTATGGGGCATATAAACCTCACCGCGCACCTCTAGCACTTCTGGAGGATTCTTGAGATCAAGCTCTAGGGGAAGAGCTAGGATCGTCTTGAGATTTGCGGTGACATCATCCCCTTTTTTTCCATCCCCGCGCGTCAGCGCCTGCGTGTAAATCCCTTTTTCATAGAGTACTGAGACTGCTACCCCATCCATTTTGAGTTCGACGCAAAAATCGATATCGGTCCGGCCGGTCCATTTGTGGATCCGTTTCACAAAATCGTCCAACTCTTCTTTAGAGTAGGTGTTAGCCAAAGAGAGCATCGGAACAGTATGCTCGATTTGGTTAAAGCCGGTGGCAACTTCACCCACCCGCTGTGTCGGCGACGAAGGGATAATCCAATCGGGATGATCATTTTCGATCCCTTTCAACCGGATCATCAGCTGGTCGTAATCAAAATCGGAAATGATTGGCTCTGCTTTGACAAAGTAGGCATGATCGTGTTTTCTTATCTCTTCGATGAGTTCAAGGTACTCAGTTTTTGATGTGACCATGGCCAAATTATAGCAAATTCATCTATAATAATTCCAACTGGAGAAAATTTGTGAAAACCAAACGTGTCCTCTCAATCTTTATGTTGACCATGATCAACGTGGCGACAATCGGCAGCGTCAAAAACTGGCCTGTCACCGCCGAATATGGGCTCTACTCGGTATTTTTCTTTTTACTGGCTACCCTCATCTTTTTCATCCCGACGGCCCTCATTTCGGCAGAGCTAGCGACCGGGTGGCCCAAAATTGGAGGGGTTTTTGCCTGGGTTAAAGAGGCGTTTGGACACCGGACCGGCTTTTTGGCCTCCTGGCTACAGTGGATGCAGACGATCGTCTGGTACCCCACAGCTCTTGCATTTATCGCAGCGACCATCGCCTATATTTTCAACCCAGCACTGGCAAAAAATCCGATCTATACCTTCTTCATGATTCTGGGGATCTTCTGGGGAACTACTCTAATCAACTTTCGAGGGATGCGCACCTCAGGATGGATCTCGAGCTTTGGGATGATTCTGGGAACATTTTTTCCTGGAATTTTCATCATAGTCCTCGGAGCTATTTGGCTTATTCAAGGCAATCCGTCTCAAATTGACTTTACACTCCGTAACCTGATCCCCGATATGTCAGATCTGACTCAACTCATTCTGTTCACTGGAGTCATGATCAGTTTAGCCGGAATCGAAATGTCGGCTGTCCACGCACTAGACGTGGAGAACCCACGAAAAAATTATCCTAAAGCGATCCTCTACTCTGCGTTAATCATTTTAGGCCTCTCAATCCCCGGCGTTCTCTCGATTGCCACTGTCATCCCACAAGGGGAAATTAGCCTGCTTGCTGGTTCAATCCAATCCATCGCCATCTTTTTTGAGCAATATAATCTCAAATTCCTATTACCACTGATCGCCTTCTTGGTTGCATTTGGAACGATGGCATCAGTGAGCACCTGGACAGTGGGCCCTGTGAAAGGAATCTTGGCAGCAGCACAAGCCGGTGACTTTCCTCCCCTTTTTCGTAAGATCAACAAAAATGGGATGCCGAAACCACTCCTCATTCTTCAGGCAATCGTCGTCAGCATCCTCTCGCTACCTTTCGTTTTTCTTCCCTCCCTAAATGAAGCCTACTGGATGCTCCTAGCCATGGTGGCAGAGCTCTATCTTTTGATGTATTTATTGATGTTTGCCGCTGCTGTCAAGCTGCGCTATTCTCAACCAAAAGCTGAGCGTCCCTATAGAGTGCCCGGAGGTAAAGTGGGCATTTGGATAGTCGCTGGAGTCGGATCGCTTGCCGCTCTGATAACCATGATCTTTGGGGTATTACCACCAAAACATATTGCCTTAATGAATCGAAAAACCTATGTCGTCTTGATGGTGATCGGAATTATCCTGTTTTCTCTGGGCCCATCGATCATCCTCCTGTTCCAAAAGCCAAGTTGGAAAAGGAAGCTAGAACATGAAACGATCTAGATACAGAGTTTTACCTGCTTGCAGTTCTATCGGCTGATCGCGGTGAAAAATGGCCTTTTGCACGCGGAAGCGGCGAATGTGACTCTGCAGATGAAGTTGGACAGTGCGAGTGCTTTTCGCCCGAATAACAACTCTCCTTAACTGCTTTTTCGACCATTCCATATCGATTTCATCGCCTGCCCTCGTGGTCAGATGAACAAATCTTCCTGCATGAAATTCTTTGGGGAGTTTCGGGAGAAAATAAAGAGCCTCACCCTCTTCGTAGAAAAAAAGACGCTCAATTTGCCGAGCTCCCTCATGCAGGATACCGAGTGGAGAGACTCCGGAGGGGATTTTGACATCAGGGATAATCCCCAAATAATTCTCATCCTGCAGCCTTGGGCAGAGTATCCCAACAAAGCCAGCGTGAAAAGTCTGATCTAATTTCCCCTGTTTTAACAATTCAGCCGTCCCAATCGACGGCAGGGCCGTTTCGGGAATGATCTGAGCCAAACGGATCCAAAAAGGGAAAATCTCCCCCATATCGGCCCGCCTTTGGATCTGTTCCCAATCCTGTTTTTTGTGACAGCCAAGAGAAAGACGCTTATTCGAGCTTGGCAATTCAATTTTTTCTAAAAATTCATAGCTACCAGCAGCAATCAGCTGCCGAGGTTTTCCCAAGATCTCAATCCTTCCTCTTTCCAAATCATCAACGACAGTAAATTCCTTCTGCTTCCCTATAGAAACCTCTTCAGTCCTGCCCGACTGATGATCACGAAAAAAGAGTTTAGTAGGGAAAATCTTGACTTCCCAAGTGGTATGAGGGATCAAACAGCAAATACCTGGTTGATGAGAAAAGGGGCGCAATTTCGCAGCTATTTTGATAGGCATCCAATTAACCCCTTTGTTGAATTTTCTTGACATTCGACCATCACGACCTGATTGGAACAGAGCCCTGTAGCAGGCACGAGCACTTCGAGGAAATTATCTGTATGGCCACAGAACATCTCCCCTTCGCTGGCCTCGAGTAAGACTGGCATCTTCCTGCCAACATACTGAGAGCGTAACTCATAGGCAATCTGCTCTGCAAGACGCAAAACCTCTTGCTTTCGCTGTTTCATGAGCTCAGTGCTAATTTGCCCAGGATAGGTCGCTGCTCTTGTCCGAGCTCTTGGGCTATAGGGAAACATGTGCACCTTAGAGAATTTCACCTCACGCATCAGATCGATTGTATCGGCAAAATCTTGATCCGTTTCTCCTGGAAATCCGACAATCACGTCTGTTGTAAAAGTGAAATCAGCAGAGGCCGCTTTTAATCTTCGTACCGTCTCCATAAAGATCTGACGGGTATATTTCCTATTCATCCGCTTTAAAATCGCATTGGAACCCGACTGTAAGACGATATGCATGCTATGACAAGTCTTTTTCCCCCCAACGACAGCATCTAGCAACTGATCGTCCACTTCGTCCGGATCGATCGATGAGATTCTAATCCTCTCCAGCCCATCGATTTGATCGACGAGCTGCACAAGCTCTGCAAGTGACACTTTTGGATCCCCGCCCCCATCGAAATCGCCCACATTGATCCCAGTGATCACCACCTCTTTGTATCCATTGGCGACCAGCCCTTCGACTTCACGCAAAATCGAATCAACCTTCCTCGAGCGAGAGCGGCCTCGCACATAGGGAATAATGCAATACGTGCAAAATGAATTGCACCCATCTTGCACTTTGACAAACGCCCTCGTATGGCCACCAAATTGATCAATCGCAAACTCTGGGAGCTCCTCTTCAGGAAAAACTTGGCTGAGGAGCTGATCTTTGTCCTTATTGAGAACGAGAAGATCCACCTCTTCCATCTCACCGATTTGCTTAGGCAAACGGTCAGCCAAGCAACCAGTGACAACGAGCTTGGCACCCGGATGCTGCCTTGCTAATTGCCGAATCTGATGACGCGAGGAAGCGTCAGCCCCTTCGGTCACCGTACAGGTATTGATGATGCAAATATCTGCACTTTCACCGAGGCCAGCTTCGCTATAGCCCATTTCTTTCAATTGCTTGGCATAGGCAGCAGATTCATATTGATTCGTCCGACAGCCGAGAGTGGCAAGGGCAAATTTTTTTCCATTTTTCATAGAGAACACTATACCACATAACAATAGGAGATTCAAGAGACCTTTGATGGCTCTTTAGAGGGCGGCAACAAAATCTTAAAAAAACCTGTTGGCAAAAAATCTGATGGTTACATATAATCTGAACCATTCACTAACCCTTTGGAGGTAAAACATGACAAACCCAGTAACAAATCCAGGACCAGCCGTTCAAGATAACTACGGTGGCTACCCAGTAGCAAGAAAAGAAAACCCAGAAACAAAAAAAGTTGAGTACAGCCTTGAGGCTCCACGTTTCTTCTACAGAAACAGCACACTCTCAAGCGCACAAGCTCAACTTGATGCTGATGTTAAAGCTGTAGAAGCTGCTGATGCAAAGAAAATTGCAGACAAAAAAGCTGCTGATGAGAAAGCAGCTCTAGAAAACGCGAAGACTCCAGTTTGGAAACTCGTTGTTTTCTTCCCTTTCTATCTTGGCAAATTTGTTCTCGGCACAGTTGCTAGCCTATTCAGCAAGTGCTGCGCACTGTTTGGTTATGGAAAAAAAGCAGAAGAAGCTGCAAAGCCTGAGCCAAAACCAGCTCCTGCTGCTGCTCCTGTTGCAAAATAACTTCGTGATTGACTCTTGTCATTCATTTAACGCCCCTTATTTAAGGGGCGTTTTTTTATCCTGCAAATCATGCCGCAAAGCGATCATGCAAATCCTGTTTTGTCTCAGCGACCGAACCGATGAATCAAAACAGGATTTGCATGATCGCTTTGCGGCATGATTTGCATGATAAAAAAAGGAGTTATACGGTCTTATTTTTAAAAGAATAATAGCTGTTTTTACAGATGATCAAATGATCGGCCAATTTCACGCCGATAATCTCTGCGCATTCGCATAGCCGATGGGTCAGTTCTATATCTTGCTTTGAAGGAGATGGATCTCCGCTCGGGTGATTGTGACAGACAACCAGGCTATGAGCCCGATGCTTGATCGCAAACTCGAACACCTCGCGCGGATGGACAAGAACCTCCGACAATGTTCCAAGGCTTATGATCTCTCGATGGATCAGGCGACACTTCACATCGCGCAAAATGACCAAAAAGGCCTCTTTTTTTAGATGGCCGATAAGTGGTTGTGCAATCCCCACAACATCTTGGATGGTGATGATCTTCTTTTGCGGCAGCTCCTGTTCCTGGGCTACCCGCTGGGCTATCCCCAGGGCCGCTTTTAAGGTAATCGCTTTGGCCTTTCCCATCCCTTTGATTTGGATCAACTCTTCGATAGAAGCGTCTTGAAGCCCTTGGATTCCCCCAAAACGGAGCAGCAGCTCCTGAGCCAAGATGAGGACAGATTTGCCTTGAGTTCCCGTACCAAGGAGGATGGCGATCAGCTCTGAGGAAGAAAGCGACTGCGTTCCTTCGCGCATGAGCCGCTCACGTGGAAGCTCAGAAGGGGGCATGATATCACAGAGGCTCATCGGATAAATGGCCCCACTTTAAGCTCTAAGCGGGCTGGAATTTCAACCTCCATGACGACATCATTTTCCTCATATTCAATCGAGATGACCCGCCCATCGCGCATCAGTTCACTGACGAGCGCATAATGGCTTTGAGGGATGCAAAGATGCAGTTTTTTTCGCAGAGCCTCGATCGCTTTGATCATCTCCGCCATTAACTGCGGAAATCCCCTCTGCTCAAGTGCTGAGATCTGGACAGTATGGGGAAAATGGAGGCGCAGTTTTTGCAAGTTCGACTGGTTTTCGCATTGGTCGATTTTGTTAAGTACTGTGATGATCTGCTGATCGGCTACGCCCAATTCTTCTAAAACCTTGATCGTCGCTTCAGCCTGACCCATCGCCTGGGGGCTACTCGCATCGATTAGATGCAGGAGGACGTCGGTATGGATTGCCTCTTCCAGGGTGCTTTTGAATGCTGCAATAAGGGTATGGGGAATTTTGCGGATAAAGCCAACCGTATCGACCAAAAGGATCTGCTGATTATTAGGCAGAATATATTTGCGCGTGGTTGTATCAAGTGTTGCAAAAAGCTTATCCTCTACGAGCACATCAGCTTGAGTGAGCGCTTTGAGGAGGGTCGATTTGCCGGCATTCGTATAACCGACGATCGCAAATGTCGGAATTCCTGTCCGGATGCGGGCCGAGCGTTGGATTTGCCGATGCGCCCGCACCTCTTCAATCTCTTTCTGGAGCCTCTCGACTCGATGCCGAAGCATCCGCCTATCGAGCTCGATCTGCTTTTCTCCAGCCCCTTTAGTGAAACCGCCGCCGCCAGCAACCTGTCGTGAAAGGTGGGTCCACATCCGCTTCAAACGGGGCATCTCATAGCGGATTTTAGCTAGCTCAATCTGCAGTTTTGCCTCTTTCGTTTGCGCTCTTTGAGCAAACACCTCTAAAATGAGCTCAGTACGATCGAGGACGGGTCTTTTAAAGATTTTCTCTAGATTCCGCTGCTGCTGAGGGCTGATTTCATCATCGAAGATCACCATATCGATCCGATATTCCTCGCACAGAGCAAAGAGCTCTTCAAGCTTTCCCTCACCAAGAAGAGTAGCTGAGACGATTTTTTTTAATGGACATGGAATTTTTTCAACTGTCTCCAGACCAAAAGTATCGGCTAATCGCTCAAGCTCCTCGAGAGACTCTTGAGAGCCGCTCAGTTCGGTGTTCCTGAGATAGTAGCCGACAAGCAGAGCTTTGCCGAGCGTTTTGATTTCGCGTACGTTATTCATATGTAAATTTGATCTCCAATCCGTCATGAGCAAGGCGGATATTTTCCGGCAGCTTTCGATTGGTCTGTTCATGATCCAAATCGTGTGAAATATGGGTAAAAAAGGTCCTTCTGGCCCCTACCTTTTGGCTAAATTCAATCGCCTCGTCGATACTAAAGTGTACCTCTGATTTAGAGTAGCGAAGCGCACTTAAGATCAGTGTATCGACCCCTTGCAGCGACTGAACCACCTTCTCATCGTAATGACGAATATCAGAAATATAGGCTAAATCGCCGAATTGATAGCCAGTCACCTTCATATTTGCCTGCATATAGCTCAAATAGTGCACTTTAATCCCTTGAAAGTGGGTATTGCCAAAATCAGTTTCTAAAATCTGAAAATCAAATTGCGATTGTAACGTGCCATCTGCCTGCTTTGTCATGAAGAGATAGTGAAATCGGTGGCGCAACTCATTGTAAGTTTCAATCGAAGCTAGCATCGGCATCCTAAGATGCTGCATAAAATAAAAAACCCGCAACTCATCAAGCCCTCCGACATGATCGTAATGGGTATGAGTCAAAAGCACTCCCGTCAATGTATCGATGCCATAGTGAAGAGCTTGAGACCGAAAATCGGGCCCAGAGTCAATCAGGAACACTTTTTTTCCGATTTTTAAAAGAGCCGAAGGGCGCGCTCTTTTATTGAAGATAGAATCCGATTGGCAAACCTGACATTTGCAGCCAATCACTGGGATCCCGGCCGATCCCCCTGTACCTAAAAACAAAAACGTCCCTTGCATGGCTTTTAGTCTATTCGAAAAGGATCTTATTGGAAAGGGCCTTTCCATAGAGTCCATGGTACAAGAGTCCTCTTGAGCCAAGTCCTGTAAAGACATGGGCATTTGGGGCAATTTTTTCGATTAGCGGCACATAGTGCCCCTGCGCTGCGACCCTCACCCCCGCCTTGCACTGGACAATCTTGGCCCCTGAACAAAAGGCCAATTTTTCCTTAAGTAACTCTCTAGCAAGGTCAATCTGAGGCCGCTCATCAATAAACTCCTTTTCATAGGTCGATCCTAATTCGAAACAGGAAGAACTGCCAATATGGGCGATGTATCCTTGCGAAATCAGGCTCTTTTCCACCGGCGGTTTCCCCTCTAGCTTAAGACTCTGCCCCTTTAAAAATTTAATCTTCAACTGCTGGCACTCGGGAAATTCGCGGACACCATAGCCTGCGGCGACCACAATATGATCGTAGCTTTCAAGTTCATTTAGCGAGCTGACTTTTTGAAAGATAATTTCTGCTCCTCTTTTGATTAAAGCAGCCGATAACCCTTCCAAATAATTCTCGGACAAGACAGTAATCCCAGAATGGATCACAAATAGATCATGCTCAATTTGCTCAACATCCCCCCAATGGCTACAGTGCTGTAGGAGCCTTTCTCTCTGATCGAGATTCATGCTTTTGCGCAAAATTCCTGTTTGAGTGGCGACAACTTTGGGAGTGTGCTCCTCAGCAATCCGGATCAGCTGTTTTGTAACAGCTAGAGCCTCTTCTGCTTTAAAACTGCGCCTTGCACTTAGTCCAGGATAAGGATGCAAGAGCCCGCTACAAACTCCCGAAGCACCTCCGCCGATTCTATCAGCTTCAAAGATCGTGACAGAGACATTCCCCTCTTTTAATAAAAAATAAGCAGTGGCAAGGCCAGCGAAACCAGCACCGATGATGGCAATTTTTTTCATTGTCTGATTCGCTTACGCAAAAACACGTGACTTTCTGCTGCGAAATTGAAGAAGAAGATGATCGCAGGGGCTAAAATGGCGCTAAAGGGGATCATGATGAAGAACCATTTGAGTGCTAAAGTGAGGCCGTCACTTGCCTCCACATACAAAATGTGGGTCACCACAGCAGCCAGAGACAAAATTCCGATCACGAGCAAAAGGGGCAAAAGAGCAAATAGCGGCATAATAAAGCTGAGGAACGGATTGGCCTTGATTTCAGCAAAGACCTCTTCAGCCAAACGGGGGCTCAAGTCAGATCTTAAGGCAGCTGCAGGAGCAATATAGAACAAAACTAAAAGGGATAGGCAGCCGAGAAAAAGGGAGCCTAGAACAAGCAAAAAGGGGCCAAAAGAAAAGACCGCCGAAGCCACCTCTCCCACATGGGGAATGAGCCTTACGAGATAGAAAATCCCGAGGACAATCCATAAGACTAAATAGGAAAAGATTATCGGGACAGCCAAATAAGGAATGCCATAAATAAGATCTCTACACTCTTTAATGGTAGTCAAAACCTTAACCTCGCCCCCCTTAATCTCTTGGTGATAGATCCTAACCAGAATAAGCCCGAGCGCAAGCAAAAAGCCGGCACATAAAAACATCGGCAAAAACGCCATGCTCATCTGCATCCATTGGCCAGAACCAAACGAAATGGTGCGGCAAATCACAGCGAGAAGCCCGCATAAAACGAGCACCGGAAAGACCAGCACCAGCTTCTTTTTAGAGAAACAGTTGCTAAAGGAGCGGTTAAAAATTTTTTCCAAATCGGCCGAAGTCATAAGCGGCAGTATAATGGATTTTCGAAAGAACCTCAAGCCCCGGTTTTTTATACCGGAATAACCTGAAGAATCGGTTTTTTGGCAAATCCAGGATGCCGGGGCAACCAAAAACCAATTCTTCAGGTTATTTCGATATAAGTGAACCCAGGCCATAAGCTTGGGTTTCACCTAGGTTTATAGATGTATTTGGGGCGGACGATCGGGGTCCCTTTTCCCCCGCGAGCCTCGAGCCGCTCATAGACGATTTGAATGGCGATCCCGACGCAGCGGGCCAGACCAAACAGAAGGGTAAAATAGTTAGGGTAAGGGAAGCCTGCAGCAACTAGCATCGTGCCAGAAATGGCATCAACATTCGGATAGGGATCTGAGATTTTGGGGTCTGCTTTTAAGACTTTCGGTCCCGCCTTTCTCAAAAGCAGAGCAATTTTAACTAGAGGATGGTCGGGGCTATGCTCTTTGACAAATTGGTAGAGAATAGTTGCCCTGGGGTCTTCAACGCGCAAAACCGCATGCCCAAAGCCAAAGACCAGCTGGTGCCGATCCAATCTTTTGTGGATCAGCTCCTCCACTTGCTCTTCTGTAGCATGATCTCCAAGCTCTTCATAGACATTTTTCACAAACTCAAGGATCACCTGATTGGCACTTCCATGCCTAGGACCCGCAAGGGCACACATCGCTGCAGATAACGAGCCATAAATATCATCCAATCCCGATGCAACCGCTTTTCCTACAAATGCTGAGAGGTTGCCCCCTCCATGATCATAATGGAGCACATTGAAGAATTTAAATGCCTCCCTCAATGCCTTCGATTTATTCGGAACGCGTACCATTTCAGTGAACGCTTCCATATAGCCAAGATCAAAATTGGGTTTCGGGGTCGGACCCCAGCCTGCATGATGATTGATGATGCAAGCTACTAGGTGGGGCAATTTGGCAATTACATTTAGACAATCCAATCGGTAGTCGCCGATTTTATCGTGCATCTCAATGAGCAGCAAAGCGGTTGAAAGGAGCTTAATCGGCGATCCCTCTCGGGGCAAATGGGTAATTTGTTTGACAATCGATTCAGGAAGAAAGCTTCTAGCTTTTAGGTGGCCGAAGAACTCTTCTACCTCTTTTTGACTACCCTCTCTCCCGTGGAGGAGCAGATAAATGACCTCTTGAGGTTCTTTGTAAGCCAAGGCGCTGATAGGCCTGCCACAATAGTGAAGCCCTTTTACTGGATCGACATGTGAGGTGACGCAGTATCCAATCGGATAACCACGTAAACCTGTTTCAAGATTGTCTTCTGTGATTTCAAAAAGAACTTTAGACAATGAATCCCCTCTCTTCAATTAGCTCTTTCTCAGAAAGGGAGATTTTCTTTTTCAAGAAAGGATCTAACTCTAGCCCCTCAACAATTTCTACCTTTCCATTTCCTTTTGAACGACAAGGGAAAGAGAACATCAAATCGTCTTGAATATGGTAAGGGTTTCCATTGGAATAGACACCGACAGAGAAAAAGTCCTCCTCTTCTGTCGGCTCGATGATGGATCTGACTGAATCGATTACTGCATTTGCAGCTGAAGCTGCCGACGATTTCCCTCTTGCTGCAATCACCACAGCTCCCCTCTTCTGTACTGTGTCGATAAATTCGTTCTCGAGCCACTGTTTGTCTTTGATCACTTCCGTAACCGGTTTTGCTCCGATTCGGGCATGAACAAAATCGGGGACTTGCGTTGTCGAGTGGTTGCCCCAAATTGCTACCTTTGTCACATCTTGCACTTGGACGTTAGCTTTTTTAGCAAGGAGGGTCTTAGCCCGGTTCTGATCGAGTCTGGTCATGCAAAAAAATTGTTTTGGATCGAGTTTAGGAGCATGATGCAAGGCAATGAGCGCATTCGTATTGCAGGGATTGCCAACTACGAGCACAAGGACATCGCGCGAGGCTTTGTCACTGAGCGCTTTTCCCTGTTCAATAAAAATCTTGGCATTTTGGGTCAAAAGATCTTTTCTCTCCATCCCAGGACCTCGGGGCCACGCCCCTACCATGAGAGCGAGATCGACATCTTCAAAAAGCTCAAAAGGGTCAGATGAGGGATAAATTCCTTGAAGCAAGGGGTAGGCGCAGTCTTCAAGCTCCATCACCACACCCCCGAGAGATTTCATCATCTCAGGAATCTCAAGGATTCTAAGCTCAATGGGTTGATCTTTGCCGAGCATTTCTCCCGAAGCAATCCGAAAAAGGAGATTATAGGCAATCTGCCCGGCTCCTCCTGTGACAACAATTTTTTTTACCTGTTTTCCCATAAAAACCACTATTACTAATTTTTTGAACGCTGTCAATTCAAATTGGATTTTGGTACAATGGTTGTATGCATTGGCTAGTCCTCCTATACGCTACATGGTCGAGTTTCTTTGTCACTGGCAAAATGATGCTCGCCCTTTCTACGCCCCTCTTTTTGACAGCAACACGGATGCTTTTAGCTGGAGTCTTATTACTTGGCTATCTCGCTATCCGGCGCCGCTCAGAATTCAAACTGAGCCGTGCCCAATGGATTTCGATTGGATTTCTCGCCCTATTTTCCATTTTTCTGACCAATATTTTAGAATTTTGGGGCCTGCAATATCTGTCTGCCGCCAAGACCTGCTTCATCTATAGCCTCTCCCCTTTCCTCGCAGCCCTCTTCTCCTACATCCATTTTCGTGAAAAAATGACCAAAGTAAAATGGATTGGCTTGATCATCGGTTTTCTGGGCATGACGCCTGTCTTTATGGCTCAGACAGGCTCCGAAGAGCTATTTAACGCCTTTGGCTTCTTCTCGTGGCCAACCCTGGCGATCATCGGTGCTGCTATTTTTTCTGTTTATGGCTGGGTGGTTTTGCGGCTTGTGGTGAAAGACAACCAAGTTTCCCCTGTGATGGCTAACGGCAGCAGTATGCTCATCGGCGGCTCAATGGCACTGGCGGCCTCGATGTTTGTCGATACCTGGAGCCCAATTCCCATTACAGAAGGATCGATCTCGCCATTCATTACAGGCACCATTGGAATGACCTTCCTCTATAACATTATCTGCTACAACGTCTACGGCCTGATGCTCCGTCGTTTTACAGCGACTTTCCTCTCTTTCATGGGAATCCTCAGCCCGATCTTCGCTTCACTGACCGGTTGGCTCCTTTTAGGGGAAACCCCATCCTGGCAGATTTTCGTTTCCACAGCGATCGTCTCGGTCGGCCTTTGGATTTTCTATCAATCTGAAATCAAACAGGGCTATTTCAAGAGAAGTGAACAACCTGACGACCTTAAGGCCAGAGAGTGAAACCCAGGCCTTGCAGCCTGGGATTGTGTTATTAAACTCCTTCAATAAATCGGGTGTTTTGAATCACTTCTTCAGAAAAATCATCGAGATTATCGGAGATTATCGACTCTAGCCCCCCGGTGACTAAGGCACAGGATTGCCCATTTCTCACAAAAAGATGAAGATCCATTCTAATCACTTCTTCAACCTCCTGGATACAAAAGTGAACTCGGTAACGATCTGAAAATTCGGGAGAAAGTGGCATGAGTTTTTCAATATGACAGCTGACTTCCTCAAGCAGATAGGAGGATTCATTATTGGAAAAGTCTTGATAAAACTGCTCAAATAGGAGGGGGAGGATATCGACAACTTCATCTTCATAAATTTCTTGCATAGGGAACTTTGCCACGACGAGCACATGGGCCTCGTCATTTTCATCGTCTGTGTTGAAAACAGTAATTGATAATCCGTTTTGATTATTGGAAATGTTCCACGTCTGTATCAGGTTATCTGGAACTTGAATGACTAGATCGATCTCCTCATCGCGGTAGAGATGATTGCCAAATGCATGGATACTGAGCACTAATAATAAAAGAAAAGTCTTCATCATTACTCCTTTTTTTTGACTCGACTTTGGAGTGTGAGCGCTTTAGATTTTTGGGGCAAGAGTTATTTTTCAAAATGAATCGACTTAAGCAAAGAGAGCAACATCTCTTCACACTCTTCATCTTGTGTCATCAGACTGAAGGTGAAACCAAAATGTTCATCGACGAATAAATAGTCACAAACAACAAAGGGGACAATGAATTTATCGAAATCTGCCAAAATGCGCAATTTGCACATGGTAAACTGCCTATCGTTTACTTCGACATTTTTAAATTCCATTCCAGCGTAGACAACTCTCTCGAGCTCATCTTCATTTTCTGTCATTGATTTATGAAAGTGTTCTGGTAATGACTTGAGATGGTCATATTGATCGATATCAAGACTGAGGACCTCATCTTCGCCCCTATTGAAAACGTACCACCAACTGCCCTCAGTCTCGTCAACGCCACATTCCTCTTCATTCAATGTGAAACCAGATGGAATTTCAAAACTTAGACCGGTGGTTGGATCGTTAAAGGAGTCTCCAAAACAGAGGAAAGGAAAGAAAAAGAGGATAAATAATTTTTTCAAATGCGGTTACCAAGATTTGAACTTGGGACCTCAACATTATCAGTGTTGCGCTCTAACCAACTGAGCTATAACCGCGAAAATGGAGGCTAGGAGAGTCGAACTCCTGACCTTCTGAATGCAAATCAGACGCTCTACCAGCTAAGCTAAGCCCCCATCGAAAGAGAACAAGATACTAAATTCATCTGTTTTTCGCAATCAAATTGACAGCTACATAAAATTTTCTTTATGATTGGAGGTTATGAATGAAGGTGAAAAGAGGCTTTTTTTTGGATTCTCTATAGAGGAGCCTTGGCCTCACAGCTACCCTAGAGGCCGAATTATTGAAGAAAATTCGAGACACCTTACTCTAGCTTTTTTAGGCGACGTCCCCTTCTCCAGACTTAGAAATGCTCTTCCTCAGTTCCCTGATCCTCCTGTTTCCCTAGGCCCTGCTGGCATCTGCGATAAGCTCCTTTTTCTCACTCGGGTCGTCGCACAGCATGTCACGTGGCTTGTCGATGATGCGCCCCTTCTAGCTTTTCAACAAACTGTTTGCCAATGGCTAGAAACTCTCGGTTATCCGATCGACAGACGCCCCCTTCTTCCCCACATTACCCTCGCTAGAGCCCCCTTTGTCGAAAAAGAGTGGGAGCGGTGGTTTGAACCCCTGCCTTGCATAGTGACTGGAATCCACCTATATGAGAGCATCGGGAATTTGACCTACCATTCCCTCTGGGAAATCCCACTTACGCGCCCATTCGAGGAGATCGAACATACAGCCGACATCGCCTTTCATGTGAAGGGAAAAAATCCCGCAGAACTCTATCTGCATGCAGCCCTTGCCCTCAGTTTTAAATATCCCCCTTTTCTGAAATTCATTGAAACAGGCCCTGTGGGAGATCTCAATCAGGTGATTAAAGAGCTGAATCGGATGATTGCACAGTGCGATCTCTCCACAGGCTGTCCATTCAAAGCGGTCAGCTACCACACAAAATTAAAGCAATGCCAAGAAGGATTTATCAATTGGGAGATGATTGTCGATGTATAATCTCAAAAAAATTGGCCCTGCAACCTATCTGATGGAAAAAGAGGCTGGCATGCTAGTCCCAGGGCTGATTATTGCCACAGAAGAATTGATGGAGGGGGGCGACTTTAGCAAGCCGCTCGAGCAGGTGCGCAACGTCGCCTATTTGCCCGGAATCGTCGGGCATAGCATTGCCATGCCCGACATCCATTGGGGATATGGATTTCCAATTGGCGGAGTTGCTGCAATGGATCCTGCTACTGGAGTCATCAGTCCTGGCGGTGTCGGTTACGACATCAACTGCGGCGTCCGGCTTGCGATTGTTCCAGAATCAATGAAATGTCTTGAAGGGGGAAAAGCCGATCGACTCCTGAAAAAAATCTTCGATCTTGTCCCTTCCGGAGTTGGCCACGGACATAAAAGAACCCGAGGCCTATCAGAGAGAGATTTTAAAGAAATTGCCGAAAAAGGGGTCCGCTTTTCTATAGAAAACGGTTGTGGATTACCCGAGGATTTAGATCATATCGAGAGCAACGGGACAATTGAAGAAGCCTCCAGTGAAGCCGTATCGGCGGTCGCGAAGGAGCGCGGCAAAGCGCAACTAGGGACCATCGGCTCTGGAAATCACTTCGTCGAAATCGGTGAGATTGAGCAGGTATATCAGCCCGATATCGGAAATGCCTGGGGTGTACAGAAAGGCCAAATCTATATTTTGATCCACTCTGGCTCAAGGGGTTTTGGTCATCAGGTTTGTCAAGACACCCTCGACCAATTTATTGCAAAAGGATATAGCAAAGGACTGCCCGACAGCCAACTCGTCGCCGCGCCGATCCAGTCTCCTGATGGCAAAACTTACTTCGAAGCGATGGCAATGGCAGCCAACTTCGCATTCAATAACCGCCAAATGATCCTACACGAAGTCAGACAAGCTTTTCATGAGGTTTTGGGGATACCACCCCAGAAGATAAAGCTAATTTACGATGTGTGCCACAACATTGCAAAATTTGAAATCCACGAAGTCGAAGGAAAAAAAAGGCGCCTCTGCATTCATCGCAAAGGGGCAACCCGCGCCTTTGGACCCGGCGCAGAAGAGCTCAATCCCCTCTTTAGAAAAACAGGACAGCCAGTTCTTGTTCCAGGAGATATGGGGCGTGCAAGCCATCTGATGGTCGGGATGGCTAATCCCCTCACATGGTGTAGCTCATGCCATGGTGCGGGGCGTGCCCGGAGCCGGGTCCAATCGTCGAAATCCTGGAGAGGGCGTGATATTTTTGATTACATGCACAGCCAAGGGGTCGAAGTGATGGCCAGCTCGGGAAGAACCGTTGCAGAAGAGATGCCTGATGCCTACAAAGATGTAGACAAAGTTGTCGATGCTGTCGAAATGGCAAAATTAGCAGGAAAAATTGCTAGGTTAAAACCCCGTCTAGTAATTAAGGGCTAGTTTTTTTACTCCAATAGAGCGCTGAAATCTGTTCAATTGCAGCTTTGAGCTCGGGGCTAACAGGAGGGAGTTGATCAACTACCTTCTTGGCCCAACGGAAGTATTCATCTGCCCGCTCTTGGGTCCAATCTTTGGGTAATCCTGTAGAAAGATCGGTCAAATTATATAATTTATCAGCAAGTTTAATATAGGCAGCCCCTTTTGTCTTATGGGCAGCGTTAATGACTTGGAGATCTTTTCTCACATGTTTTGGTAGCTCGGTATCGTCAGTAAGCTCTTGGACATACCCTTCCACTTCAATTCCGAATCGCTCTCGAATTTCTAAGTAGCTGGTATTTGTATCTTCGACTGTATCATGCAACACAGCAGCAGTTAGAACTTTTGGATCGGAGCATTTTGCGATCGTCAGAATATTGTATGCTACACCAATTGGGTGGATGATATAAGGCACATGCTCGGCATTTTTTCTCGTCTGGAATTGGTGCTTTTCGGCGGCAAAAACCACCGCATCTAGAATCGTTGTAATCTCGCTTTCCTTCAAATCGCTATTGCGAAGAGCATTTTCAAACCTAGCGTAAGCATCTAATACACAGGGGTTATTGTGAGCATATTTGGCGAATTCCTGTTTATGGGAAAAATCGTTTACAGGCTCGACTTGCCGATATTTTTCATCAAAATTTTTAACAGTTTCATTAGCAACAAACATAGTAGCAGCAAATATAACTAAAAGATTATTTAACACAACAAACCTAAATTACATTAATACCATTATAATTGATTGTCGAATTAAGATGAATATATAGATAATAATTTAAAAGAAGTCACAACTCTCGGGCAAGGTGGGGGACAAGTTGGATTAACGGCTGCTACGCTGAAGTAGGCTTTTCATCGGGTTTCCCCCCTTTGCTCGCTGTCATCCCAGCAGTGACGATGAAGCGCATTCCATGTTCAACGCTCATGTCAATGGGTCTCACCTTAGAACGGGGGACAGTCGCTGTAAACCCGCCAATCTGATAACTGAAGGGGATAAAAATCGCAATTTTATCATCTCCGCCAAACCCATCAGGAAGTCCGCGAAAATCCTCACGAGTCACGATCGCTAAAAACTCGAGCGAATCGAGTTCAACGACCACCATTCTCCCCGCTTTTGAAGGATCCTTATGAAAATAGCTCATCATATCGCCAATAGAGCTGTAGATCGTTTTGAAAAGGGGGATTTTGACAAAAAGCCTATCCATCATCTTCGTCCATTTTTGGATAAGTAAGTTATTGACAACGATTCCAAAGCAAAAAATGAAGACAAAGGCAACTAAGATTCCCATCCCTGGAAAGTAGTAGTCTCCCACAAGAGCCTTGAGAGGAACTCGAAAGATATCTTCGAGGACACGCAAAAGCCAAATGATGATAGCGATACTGATTGCGATAGGGGCCAGTGCAATCAAACCCCTCTTAAAAATTTTTCCCATATAATAGAAAATATGGATATATAGGGATTAAAATGCAATGGAAGAAGTGCGATGAGAGCAATGCTCCTAAAAAAAATCGGTAGCCCCCTTTTCCTTAGTGAAGAGCCCATCCCCACTCCTCTGAGCGGGCAAGTAAGAATCAAAGTGGAGGCTTGCGCAATTTGTCGAACCGATCTGCATATCCTCGATGGAGAGCTCCCCACTCCCGCCCTTCCACTCATCATGGGCCACCAGATTGTCGGGATCATCGATTCCCCCTCCAAACGCTTCCAGAAAGGGGCCTTAGTGGGGGTTCCCTGGCTTGGAAAAACCTGTGGAGTTTGTCCTTTTTGCAAACAGACCCAAGAGAATCTCTGTAATGATCCGCAATTTACCGGCTACACGATGAATGGAGGATTCGCAGAATACACGTGCGCTTATGAAGAGTTCGTATTTCCGCTCCAAGGAGATCCGATCCAAATCGCCCCCCTTCTTTGTTCAGGGATGCTCGGATACCGCTCCCTGAAAATGGCCGGTGATGCAAAAAAAATCGGATTTTATGGCTTTGGCGCAGCAGCCCATCTGCTAATCCAGATCGCTAACTATCATCAGCAACAAATCTACGCCTTCACTCGCAAAGGAGATCATGAAGGACAAGGGCAAGCCAAAAAACTCGGTGCAGTCTGGGCTGGCAGTTCTGAAGAGCCTCCGCCCGATCTTCTCGACGCAGCAATCATCTTCGCCCCAGTCGGCCCCTTGGTTCCCCTCGCATTAAAAGCCGTGCGCAAAGGGGGCTCAGTCATCTGCGCCGGAATCCACATGAGCGATATCCCCTCTTTCCCCTATGAGATTTTGTGGGGAGAAAGAATCTTGCGCTCAGTGGCCAATTTGACTCGACAGGACGGAGAAGAATTTTTGAGTTTGGCCCCTAAAATACCATTGAAAACTCAGGTAACAACCTACCCACTAGAAAAAGTGAACGAGGCTCTAAGAGACCTAAAAGAGGGAAAAATTTCCGGCTCAGCCGTCATTGTGATTTAGTTGCAGCTTTTTTTGCGTCAACAGCTTCTAAGCCTTAGCAAATTTGCCAATTTTGGGATCGACAATCTTGACTAGATCTTTGCCCCTCATCACAATCGACTCTTTTCTTAGACCGCAATTGAAAACCACCTGTTCTCCAATTCCCTCATCAAAGAAAGTTTCCAAGTTAAGTAGCATACCAAATGGCGGCACTGCCCCCACCTTCAGCCCATACCGCTCCTCAATCACAGCTGGATCTTCAAACTCACATTTTTCGCCAACTGCCTCGGCAACTGCCTTCATATCGATTTTGAGATGGGCAGGGATATTGAACATGTAATTTTTCTTCGTCTTTTTGCCACTTAGGATGAGCGCTTTTACCCCATCTTCCAGTCGTGTACCTCGTGTCGCTGCAGCTGCTTCTGAAGAGGCTTCAACCTCTTCATGCACCAAATGCTCAAATTCGCATTCCTGCTGGTTGAGCAGACGTATAATTTCGTTGCGCAGGTTCTCTCCGCCGAAGACAATTTTGGCCTTAATCCTGTTTCCTGCGATCCGTTTAGGATCAGAGGGAAAAAGAGAGGCTTCGCGGATATTTTTAAGACCGAGCAAAGTCATCGTCAAACGTTCAAGTCCCATCCCAAAACCACCGTGTGGGGGCATCCCGTAGCGGAAAATCGTCAAATAGTCTTGGAAATTATCAGGGTTCATCCCCTTCATTTTGATCCCTTCCACCATCGAATCATAAGTATAGCGCCTCTGTCCCCCTGATGTGATCTCGGTGCCGGCACAGAGCAAATCGAAGGTGTTAGTGAGCTCAGGGTGTTTTTCATTTGGGAAAGAATAGAAAGGCCGTTTTTCCGTCTTCCAATCGATCACAAACATCAAATCGGTCCCAAAATTTTCTCGCGCATGCTTACATAACTCTCTTTCTGCAGCAGGACTCAAGTCTGGCTCATCCCTTTCATCTACGCCAGTGCGCTCGAAATAGATTTGCTGGGCCTCCTTGAAAGTCACCCTTGGAACCGACACATGTTCTGGACAAAGGGCCAGCTCAACCTCCAAATCCTGCAACTGACGTTGACAATTGGTATTAAGATGCTTGAGGATCGCCTTGATGACACCCTCTTGCACATCTAATATCTCATGCCATGACTCGAAAAATCCCATCTCAAACTCAAGTTGCTTGCCTTCGGACAAATGGCGTGGAGTGTGGGAAGGCTCGGCACGGAAAAAAGGCATCAGAGCAAAAACCCGCTCATTGACCCCCACCATGATCTGTTTGTAGAGTTGCGAACTTTGGGCAAGCGTCGCAGTGTAGCCGAAGTAATCGACATTGAAAAATTCTGCGCCCCCTTCAGAAGAGGTGCCGATGATATTGGGAGCAAAATACTCGACTGCTCCTACCACATCGTACATGTAACGACGGTAAGCATAGCAAAGCTCGGCTTGGATCGTAAAGACCGCCTGAATTTTTCTGTTACGCAGGGCAATCGACCTGTTATCGAGGATAAAGTCCAAATCTGAAGGGATATCGGGCTTGTAGTATTCGACAGGTGGCGGCTCGGAAATAGCGACTTCAACTGTAATTTTCGGATCGATCACTTCGACCCCGAGGCCCGCTTGTTCCGACTTAACAGCTTTTCCGTGAATGCGCAGAATCGACCCCGGCTGCAGCTCATTGAGTTGCTTAGCCTGATCCTTATCGACAATGACAATCTGGGCAAAACCACTCCGGTCGCGAAGGATTAAAAACCCCAATTTCCCAAGGGCACGATAACTATTTAGCCACCCACGAAGCATGATTGGCTGCTCAAGGTGGGAGAGAAGTTGTGAAGCTAAAATCCTTTTCATAGATCGATAATCAAACAATAGTTTCCAATTTTTTTCAATATCGATTAGCTTAAAATTATGATTTATCCCACAAAGGCACCAACCTCCGAGACACTTGCGACCCACTATGAGACCCTCGACCCCTATTACCGGAAACTCTGGGGCGAATTCATCAACCACGGCTATTGGAAAAAAGGAGATGAAACCGTCCAAACCGCTTTGGAGCAGCTAATTGAACTGATCAGCGAAAAGGGCAAAATCCAAACCAACACTTCAGTCCTCGACATCGGCTGCGGCTACGGGGCCTCAGCCCGCTATCTAGCAAGAAAAAAAGGGGCCCAAATCACTGCCCTTACCCTCTCTAAATCCCAATGGCAATATTCCCGGATCCATGATCCTGAATCAACCAATCCCCGCTACATCTTAGCCGATTTTCTCAAAAACTCACTCTCCTCAAATTCCTTTGACGTCGCCGTCGCCATCGAGAGCCTAGAAGAAATGACCGATAAAAACCTCTTCTTCACAGAGGCATCCCGGATTCTCCGCCCTGGGGGCCGTTTGGTCGCCACAGCATGGATAGTCAATGAGACCCCCACCAAATGGGAAACTAAACATCTCCTAAGTCCGATCTGTCAAGAGCGTCACTTCCCCAGCATTGGAACACAAAATGAATATCGAGCTATGATCGAGAAAGCAGGCTTTGGAGAGCTCCATTTCCAAGATATTACCGATGCAGTCCAAAAAACCTGGTCTATCTGCGCCTACCGCCTCACCATAGCGATTTTCACCGATAAAAAAGTGCGCGCTCTGCTCCGGAACAAAAAAATCCCCGACCGCATTTTTGCCATCACTATCTACCGCATTTGGCTCGCCTTTAAGATCAAATCGATTCGCTATGGAATATTTTCGGCAGTAAAATGAACATTGCAAAATGGCTTTTCTTTATCGGAATCGGCTGTTTAGTCGTCGCTGGATTGATCTTCCTCTTCACCAAACTTGGCATACCAATTGGCAAACTCCCTGGAGACATTCGGATCAAAGGAGAAAAATATGGAATCTATTTTCCGATTGTCACGTCTCTTGTGATCAGCATCATTTTGACAGTTCTACTGAACCTATTTTTTTATCTTTTCCGCAAGTGAGGAAATAGTCCCTAATCCCCTCGAAATAGGCCTCAGCCACCTGTTTGATGCGGGAAGAGCACCACACCCCATTGATCACAAAATCGCGCCTATTTAACTTGACACACTCATCGATATTGTTTTGAATTAGCGTCTCTCCATAGCAAACAGGGCCATGGATCAACCGTGTCAGGGCAAGATTGCGGGCATAAATTCCCTCGCCGATTTTAATCCCAACCCGATTGAGATAGTTGGCGCCATCAGCTTTTGTCACAGGAGGCACAAGCAAGTGCTCACTAAATTTTTCCAAAATCGCCTGACTCAAAATGAGCGAGTGGTGCAAATCGTGACTCACTAGCAGCCGCATGAATTCATACCTGCTGTCCTGGTCGGCCAGCTCATTTTGACAAAAAGCCCCCGGCACGAAAACCATATTGTAATTGACAGGAGAAACCGTGTGATTTGATGGCCCGTTATTCTCTCCATCTTGAGAATTATAGTGGATCACCACACTGAGATCAGGCCCAAACTGATTGATTTTTTTAGCGCGCGCGCGCAAATCAAGAGGATTGTAGTACTTGCCAAACATCTTCTTCAGCGTGCTCCCCTCCGTCCACAGATGAACATTTTTCTTCAGCCAATCAAAAAAGTCATCGTGATAAACCCCCGAACCAATCTGATCGCGAGTCACCATCACAATCGCCCCCTCTTTCTCTAAAAGAAGCTTCAGATACATCGCCGTTAAAAAACAGAGCGTCCCTTCATCAAATTTAATCGACTCACTGCGCTCCAAAGAGGGCGGAATATCGATATATCTGTCCTCAAGATTGGCAAAAGGGCCCCCTAAATGACCCGGATCGATTGCGATTTTCACACCAACTAGGTCCTTACGCATAGGAGGTTGCTCAGCGGGAATGCCCTCCGTGGCCAGCTTTAATTCATATTCCACTTCACGCTCGGGATTTGTCTCAGCATCGTTGTAGAAAGTCAAAGCCGTATCAGTCAGCGAAAAATAACTTCCTACACCCCCATCCTTCTGTAAAAAGAGCCCCAATTTGGACTCGATTTCCCCTCGAGTACACCTTCCCTGGTAACTGTCAAAATCGGCAAAGTTGACTTCTGCGCATAGACTAGATGAGAGATAAAGAAGAAATAGCAATAACTTTTTCATATCTGGGACTATACCAAAGCTATTTAAAAAAATCGCCGAAAATGGTATGATCATTCCGTATGTTTAAGAAAATCCTTATCTTTTTGGTTATGTTTATGGCGACTTTACAAGCAACACAAACACAGGTTGTTATCCTTTTAGGGCCTCCTGGCGCCGGCAAAGGCTCCCAGGCCAGCCTGATAAAAGAGAAAATGGAAATCGCCCATATTTCAACCGGCGACCTCCTCCGCGAGAACATCAAACAAGGGACTACACTTGGCCAAAAAGCCAAGACCTACATGGATGCCGGACATCTCGTCCCCGACGAGCTGATCTTCGATATGCTCTTTGCAAGAGTCGCGCAGCCGGATTGCCAAAAAGGGTATATCCTCGACGGATTCCCCCGCAATATTCCGCAAGCAGAGGCGCTGCAAAAACGACTCGCCGACGCCCAAGTGACCGCGATTAGCCTGAGCATTCCAGACGCAGAGATCGTCGATCGGATCACCAACAGACAAATTTGCAAATCGTGCCAAACCCCCTATAACCTCGTCCATTCCCGTCCTAAAAAAGAGGGAATCTGCGACAAATGTGGCGGCACCCTCTACCAACGTAGCGACGACACCAAAGAAGTGGTCGAAGAGCGGCTGAAAGTCTATCATGAGCAAACCGCCCCCTTGATCAGCTTCTACACCAATCAGAAGGCGCTGCATACTGTCGATTCGACCGCCCCCAAAGAAGCGGTCTTGCAACAAATCCTAAGCGTCTTAGGCCGAAGATAAGCAGAACGTATTCCCTTCTGCATCTTCGAAAAGAGCATAAGTTCCCCAATGCTCCTCAGTGAGATCCTTTGTGAACTTCACCCCTTTTGCCCTGAGTTCCTTAACCGTATTCTGAATATCGTCTGACATAAAGACAATATTGGAAAAAGTGCCGACCCGATCCTCATGCCCTTCTGGCGTGAAGAGGACCACCTGAGTCTCTCCTCCTGGAATCTTCAATTCGATCCATCGCTGGGAATCAAATTCAGCATCCATCAGCACCTCAAACCCGAGTTTTTCGGTATAAAATTTGAGTGCCTTATCCTGGTTTTTCACAGGGATACTAACATGTTTAACACCTGAAATCACTATTGCTCTCCTTTTTGGACAGGGGGAGTATATTTGCGCCTTAGAAAATAAACAACCCAAATTAATAAAGGGATCAAAGCGTCGGACCAATAAAATACATCCATTTTCCAACCCCTTTTCATGAGCTGGCCAACCACATCACCCCAAAACCAAATCGTGTTGCCGATGATCGTCGCCAGTAAAAAACCGTTGCGAAATCTGCAACAAAGCAACCCCAAAACCCCAAAACCTAAATTGGCCATCCCCGTTTCAAATTGATAGGGAGTATCAATGGGCCAGCGCATGATCTGCGCCACAACGTTAGGATAAAACACATCGATGATAAAATCGGCAATCCCGTAAAGGCCATAGCAAAAAAACACCAGATAAATCAAAAGAAGATTCAGACCATCCCTTCTTCGAATCATCCAGTGAATAAAAAAACAAACAACCGCCAAAAATAGAAAAATCACAGAGACTCAAATCCCTCTTCTTCCCAGTAGCTATCGCCATAACTATACAATAGCTGAGTCCCCTTGCGAATTCCCTTTTTGCCAACAGTGAATAGAATGCGAGGCCCCCACTCTGAATAGTGCTCCCATGCGACCACATTCGCCCCCTTTTCGCTATGATTCATAAAACGGCACCAATTTCCCGCCTTAGCCGCATCGATAGAAAAATCGGGGAAATTGGAGAACATAAACGTGCTGTCGTTATCCTCTGAAATTGCCTGATCTGGCCTCAGAATCCCACCATAATGATTGAGTAGCGTATAGGGGCGAATATATTGCTTAGCAAAAACCCCATATCCAATATCCTTATTGATATACCGAATTTCAACTAGATGCGTGAAGGGAAGATCATCCCCCAACTTCTCAACCTTCCTAAGTAAAACATCGAATCTCTTGTGACGAGTGACAGAACCTGCCATCTCAAATTCCTTTCGAAACTTTCTCCAAGCTTTGTTGTATTTATCTCTCCACTTAGGATCGACGATCACATCGTGAGAATAGATAATCGGAGTAGAGATGCCAAAACGCTCTTTAAATGTAGGGTCTGCTTTCATCATCCTACCTATAAACTAACCCTTCACATTTTTTCTAGGTGAAAAATGCTCCCTTCCTTATAGTAGGCGCACTATGAAGAAAATATTACTGCTCCTCCTCACCACCCTACTGACAGCCGCTACTCCAATCGAAAGAAACCTCCAGTCGATCGATTACCGAACACAAGCAGGAGCGACCATCGTCCTGATCACCCTCACCGACGGCTCCATCTGGAAATGGACCCCCGACCATTTCAGCGAAAACCTCCTCCGCAAGTGGACCGAAGGGGATCCGATCATTATCCAAGCGGTCAACCATCCAGGCTTTCTTCTCCAAAACCTCAGCAAGCCCCTCTATACCCCGACCGTGGCGCTCAGCTTTAATTCCTACCCCCTCTATCCCTCAATAAAAGATTATGACAGCACCCAAGACATAATCACTCTTAGCGATGACAGCCAATGGGTCCTCCTCTTCGATTTCAACAAAAGAACACTGCACCATTGGGCCAAGGACGACCGGGTCATCCCCGTCAAAGGAGCCAATAACAACTACGAGCTGATCAACCTCGACGTCCCCTTTGATAACCGGAGTCAAATCGAGCGATTTGTCGTCGTTCTTCCCTATATACAAAAATAGCTCAAAAATTGGTTTTTGACTTCGCCGACATTCGCATCTTTTAGGCCACTTGCATCACCCAACTTATTCAAGTTGGGCTGCTTCGGCGCCGCCCGCTGCCTTAAATCTGCGACGTCTGCTTTGTCAAATTCCCAATTTTTGAGCATATTTGTGTATAATCCTGAAAAATCTTGAGTGCAAACAGACAATTTGTTAAGATATCGCATCTATGCTGGCGTAGCTCAATTGGCAGAGCACCCGACTTGTAATCGGACGGTTGAGGGTTCAATTCCTTTCGCCAGCATTTCCTTTTATACTGCGACCGGTCAAAAAGGGTGAAAAATGTCAAGGAGGTCCCCTGAATTTGAGCCAGGCGAAGCAGCTAAGCTTAAAAAAGCTTAGCGATGCAGACGGGTCTCAAATACAGTGGCTACCGACGCAGACAGATTCTCACTTTTTGACAGGTCGCAGTATGATATCGGGGGCGTCGCATAGCGGCAATTGCAAGGGACTGTAAATCCCTCCTCTTCGGAGTTCGTTGGTTCGAGTCCAACCGCCCCCAACAAAGAAATAAACTCCGCCCTTGCGGAGTTTTTTACTTTGTGGGGGCGAGCAAGCCAACAGTTTGGCTTGCGTGTTGGACTCGAAGTCGTAGGCGTTGTTTTTTGCATAGCAAAAAACCGCCGAAGACCGGCCCTGGATGCGGGAGACGTTAGTCCCCGAGGAAGGGCGAGCCGAACCTTTCGCTTTATTCAGGTTATTTGGGTATAAGTCAGCGTGTTGTCTAGGTGATGATGGGTGACTTCGTAAAATTCCCCTCTGTAGGCATCTCTCCAGGCTTCTAATCGATATGCAGGCGTATCTTCATTCCCTGCTTTCATTGAAACCGATTGTTCAGTGAGAAATGCAATCACAGCGACAGTAGCATGTACGATTGTCGTCATCACCATTTTATTTCCAAGATAAAAAGCCTCATAGGGATGATATCCGATGTCCTCAGTGAACATGAGGGGAAGAAGAATGTAAGAAAAAATCGTTCGTATAACACTTTCTACTAACGCAACAGCAGCAATCATTGCTGCGGCACCGCTTGCAATAACCCGATGTCCTATATTCAGTGATCCATCTAAAACCTTAAGATCTCTCCAGACAGCCACTTCGACAATCGCCCTAGAGGAAAAGGGGATGGAAAATCCGAGAATTGGATATTTTCGAATCTCTGTCGCTAGTTCTTGGTTATTGGAATAAGATGTACTGATGACCTTAGTGAACATAAAATCCTCCTTGAAAGGCGCTGACTATAAATGAAAGGGAAATATTTGTCAGGCTATTTGACGAAAAGAGAGGGGCCTATTATGTATGAGTGAGAAAAGGGAGTATTTCCATGGCAAAAAAGCGGGACAAATTCGGCACAGTAATGAAAAAGGCGTATCAGATGAAAGGAGGCTCTATCACTCTGGGAGCCGGGATGCTCAATGGAAAATGCGATAGTGAAGCCAAGGTCGATATCCCTCTCAAAACGCTCAACCGACATGGATTGATTTGTGGAGCTACAGGAACAGGAAAAACGATGACTTTGCAATTGCTTGCAGGAGCGTTATCGGCTAATGGGATTCCTGTCTTGTTGATGGATATCAAGGGAGACCTCAGCGGGATTGCCAAGGCAGGGAAAAAACAGCCCAAAATTGACCAGAGGCAAAAGGCGTTGGGAATGCCGTTCAAAGCAAAGGGCTACCCCGTTGAGTTTTTGACGATTTCGGATGAAATGGGAACTCGGATGAGGGCTACTGTTTCTGAATTTGGTCCGATTCTTCTTTCCAAAATCCTTGGGCTTAACGACACTCAGGCTAGCGTCATCTCGATTATATTCAAATATTGCGACGATTCTAATCTTCCTCTCGTCGACTTAAAAGATCTCAAAGAAGTGTTGAAATACATCACGGAGGAAGGAAAGCAAGAGATCGATAAGCAGTATGGGAAAATCTCAACAAGCACAACTGGCATTATCCTCAGGAAGGTCATTGAGCTCGAGCAGCAAGGGGCAGATCAGTTTTTCGGAGAGAAATCTTTCGAAGTTGAAGATCTTTTACGAACGAAAGAGGGTTTGGGCTATGTCTCGATTATGCGATTGACGGACATTCAAGATAAGCCAAAGCTTTTCTCTACATTTATGCTTTGCTTGATTGGTGAAATTTACTCCTCTTTTCCCGAAGAGGGTGATCTCGATAAACCAAAGCTTGTGATCTTTATCGACGAGGCCCATTTGATCTTCAACGAGGCTTCGAAGGCCCTATTGGATCAATTGGAGTCGATCATTAAACTGATTCGCTCCAAGGGGGTAGGGATCATTTTTTGCACACAAAATCCGATCGATATCCCTGCGCCAATCCTGAGCCAACTGGGGCTAAAAATCCAACACTCTCTCCGAGCCTTTACAGCCAAAGATCGCAAAGCGATCAAACTAGCGGCAGAAAACTTTCCCGACTCAGATTACTATGACACGGCAGAATTGCTCACTTCGCTCGGAATTGGAGAGGCGCTTATTACTGCCCTAAATGAAAGTGGCCGTCCAACTCCCCTCGTGGCAACGCTGCTGAGCGCCCCTTCCTCATGGATTGGAGTTCTTTCTAAATCTGAAATCGATGAGATCACCAGAGAGTCGAAGATTGGCCAAAAATATAATAAAGTGATCGACTCAGAGAGCGCTCACGAGCTTCTGCTCGCGAAAATCAAGGAATTTCATGCCAAAAAAGTGGAGCAGGAGGCTGAGATAAAGCCAAAACGGGTAAAAGGGGCAAAATCTACCTTTGAAACGGTTGTCGAAAGTAAACTTGCTAGACAAGTCGGCAGGACTCTCGTCAGAGAGGCGACAAGAGGTCTTCTGGGGGTTTTAGGATTGGGCGGCCGGAAGCACCGCTAACTGGCGAAAAATGTGATGAGTCTGCCATACTGATCCTATCAACGATGAGGCAGAACTTATGACACTACCAGAAAAAATTAGCGAAGGGATCAAAGAGGCGATGAAGAGCCGCGACCCAATCAGGCTCAATACCTTGAGAATGCTCAAATCCAAAATTTTAGCTGTCGATGCCCGAGGCAACCTCCCTGATAGCGAAGTGATCAAGTTGTTTAAGACTTACTACGGAAATTTGCAAGAAGCTCTCGAACAAGCTGAAGCTGCAAATCGCACTGAAGCGGCTCAAGAGCTCAAAGCCGAGCTGAGCATCATTCAGGAGTTCTTGCCTAAAGCCCTTTCCCCTGAGGAAACGAAAAAACTAGTCGAGCAGGCAATCACCGAATCGGGCGCCAAATCAAAGAAAGATGTTGGCCTTGTGATGCGGAGCTTGATGAAACTCAACAATGCCGTTGATGGGAAATTAGCCAAGCAATTGATCGATCAGCTACTCGGCGATGCCTAATCTTATTCTCTACCTTTGAAATTGTAATCTACACCCAGCTTCAGTAGAAGAACAGGTATCCCTTTCTAGCGTGACTTTAAAGATATAGGTCGAAGCACTCGAGTCGCCGAAGCAGTTGGTATCGGTGAGAGAGCTTGCGATCCCACCTACGATATGGCCTAGCACAATGGGTGTCGACGGCAATTTTTCGAGCTTGATGACTCCATTTGGATAGGTCGGTAGATTATCGTTGGGAATAAAGACGCCGGAGGCACCAAACCAAAGTCTTCGAGGCTCTGTTAGAGGATCCCCGGTACAGGGGTCATTTGTGAGAGACGATTGAATAATGGGGAACTTTGCGCTCATCAAATACTGGCGGTAATCGCCGTTCTGATCGATCTCGAGGGTCGTAATATCGTTGACGAATGGAAGGTTGCAGCAGGGAGTCAGATTGGGCCCAGACGTTGGGATAGGGGCTTGGCACTCGGAATTGCAATCGCCACTGCCTATTGAAATGACTGCGCTAATGCCACCAAATAAGAGTGTGTACATGGAATTGTTATTCTGTAAATAAAGGCCGACCGTTGGGCAGGCGTAGTTGTTCATCGGTTGAGCAAAGGGTTTGTTGCTCATTTTTGCGCTGCCGTCTGGTTGGATTTCGACGGGTATGGTCCATGCTCCAGGGGTATCTGCCTCTCCACCTGGAGTAAAAACTCCCGAAAGGGCAACAAATGCGGTAGAGTCGCCTTGCGCTGTTTTTTTGATAATTGGGATGACGTTCAGATCGCGGCGACGGAATTCGGGCACTGGCGGGGGCTGTGAAACGGGGAAGACAGCGATCTCTGTTCCATTGTCGCTGATTTTGAAAGCCCGAACTTGTCTTGTATAGGTCCCTTCTGAAGTTTGGACGTAATTGCCATCAAAATTTTGGCCGAAGACGAGGAGAAAGGGGTCATCTTCACTAGCCTGAACCATCTCGCCTCCGGTCACTTGAAAAAACCGGTCAAAGACAAAACGGACGGCATTTCTCGCACTTTTCCTACTGGGCTCTTTTACCCAGGCGATCATTTTAGCAATGTCGATTGCAGCCAGAACAGGTTTTGTTCCCATCGTTTTGGTCACTGTATCGATCCCATATCCACCTACTATGTAGAGTGTTTTTTTGTCTTGGGATTGAAGGCTAAGAGGATTAGATATGGACAGCAAATCGATTTGGCTTTGTGTTAGTAGGGAGCTAGGATCATGGAGCGATCTGGAATAGATCTGCTTTGTGGTCGGATTAACCACGTAGACAACGGTATTTTGTTGGCTGACAGGGAACGAATTTTGCGTTGGGTCGGTATTGTCGACGTTGTGGAGGCCGTTTGTTCTGCCAGCAAGAAGCAACCACTCCCCTTCGTAACTTGCAAAAGCAAATGAGTGGAGCCCATTTGTGAGGGAGAAGTCGGCAGTTTCAACGACAACGCGAAATGGGAGACTACTTTCTGCAAGTGGCGGAGTAAAGTAAGGGGTTTGATTGGAGCAAGTAGGGCAATCTGCAAAGAGGGCTCTACACAGTACTAGGGAGAGGAAAATTTTTGTCTTAAGCATACTCTAGACTATAAACATTATTTGTAGACAAATCAATCAGATTTAGGTAAAAGGGTAAAAAATTCCCTACCTTAGGTGAGTGACCAGCATGAAGAAACTTTTCAAGGTTGCGTTGATCGCTGTGTTTTGTATTGGTGTGATTGCAGCCAGCGCTTATTTTATTATCACCAGTAATATCGTTGTTCTAGATGCAAAAGGGATGATCGGCAAGAAAGAGGCCGATCTGATCATCACTGCCTCCCTACTGATGTTGATCGTGGTGATCCCGGTCTATATTTTGACTCTCTTTTTTGCGTGGAAATACCGTGAAGGTGGGCGAAATGCTAGACATGAGCCCGATTGGGAGCACAACTATATTGCCGAATATTGTTGGTGGGGTGTGCCGCTGATTATCGTCGCGGTTTTGGCTGTCATTACGTGGAAGTCGAGCCATGAACTCAGTCCGTTTAAGCCGATCGAATCCGATAAAAAGACGATGAAAATTCAGGTTGTCGCCCTTCAGTGGAAGTGGCTTTTCATCTATCCTGAGCAGGGAATTGCGTCGGTTAATTTAGTTCAATTTCCGGAAAAGACTCCTATTAACTTTGAAATCACATCCGATGCACCGATGAATTCTTTTTGGATCCCGCAATTGGGGGGCCAAATTTATGCGATGCCAGCGATGCGCTCTCAACTCTATCTCATTGCTGATGAACCTGGGTCGTACCGTGGCCTTTCGTCAAATATTAGTGGCTCGGGATTTGCAGGGATGACTTTTACAGCGGTGGCTAGTTCTGAGGCCGATTTTCAAAAGTGGGTCGCCGATGCCCGCCGCTCGGGAAAAACGTTGAAATTTGCCGACTATCTAAAACTGGTTAAGCCCAGTGAGAATGTTCCTGTTTCGACCTATGTTTTGGGCGAAAAGGATCTGTTCGATCAAATTATGCAACAATATGAACCTCCACAAAAATAGGGAAACGGATGTTTGGAAGACTGACACTAGATGCCTTTAAACACGATATGATCGAATATGTCGCTGACGGGATGATGGTAGGTGGACTACTTTTCGTTCTTGCTCTGCTCACCTACTATAAAAAATGGGGGTGGCTGTGGAAGGAGTGGATCACTTCGGTCGATCACAAAAAAATCGGGATCATGTACCTCGTTGTCTCTTTTGTGATGCTGCTGAAAGGGCTGTTTGACGCTATCATGATGCGTGCTCAACAGGCTCTAGCTTATGGCGATTCCATGGGCTATCTTGGAGCCGATCACTTTCAACAACTTTTTACTGCCCACGGTGTGACGATGATCTTTTTTGTCGGCATGGGGGTGATGTTTGGGATCATCAATTTGGTGATGCCGATGCAAATTGGGGCCCGCGATGTGGCCTTCCCTTTCCTCAATAACTTGAGTTTTTGGCTCTTCTTTTTTGGGGCAATGTTCATCATGGTTTCTTTGCTAATCGGAGATTACGCGGGCACTGGATGGACCGCTTATCCCCCTCTTGCCAGCAGTAAATATAACCCTGGGGTGGGGGTCGACTATTGGATCTGGAGCATTCAGGTCTCGGGGGCTGGGTCGCTGCTCTCGGGAATCAACTTCATCGCGACGATTCTCAAGATGCGCTGCCGTGGGATGTCTCTGATGAAAATGCCGATTTTCGTTTGGGCTACGTTAACATCGATGGCTCTCGTTGTTTTTGCCTTCCCGATTCTGACAGGGACATTGTCGCTACTCACTACAGACCGTCTTCTCGAAACCCGCATCTTTGAAGCAGGTTATGGGGGCAATCCCATGATGTATATCAACTTATTCTGGGCCTGGGGCCACCCTGAGGTCTATATTTTGATTTTGCCTGCCTTCGGGATCTTTTCTGAGGTCGTCCCAGTCTTTTCACAGAAGCGACTCTTTGGATACACTTCCATGGTCTGGGCTCTTGTCGCTATCACTTTCCTCTCTTTCATCGTCTGGCTGCACCACTTCTTTACAATGGGTGCCGGAGCCAGTGTCAACGGCTTTTTTGGAATCATGACGATGATCATTGCGATCCCGACGGGGGTGAAGATTTTCAACTGGCTATTTACGATGTTTAGAGGAAGAGTGAAATTCACCACTCCGATGTATTGGTTTATGGGATTCATCGTCACCTTCACCGTCGGAGGAATGACGGGGGTCTTGATGTCGATCCCAGCAGCCGACTTTCAGATTCATAATAGCCTCTTTTTGGTTGCCCACTTTCACAATGTGATCATTGGAGGCGTCGTCTTTGGCTTTTTCTCAGGCTTTGCCTATTGGTTCCCCAAATTCTTCGGGTTTAAGCTCAATGAGAAACTGGGCAAATATGCTTTTTGGTGCTGGCTCATTGGCTTTTTCGTCGCCTTTATGCCTCTGTATCTGCTCGGCCTAATGGGGGTCACCCGCCGCCTTAACCACTACGATGTGGCCGAGTGGCAACCCCTTTTCAAGGTAGCTGGCGTTGGGGCTATGTTGATTTTAGTTGGAGTGGGCTTCCAGGTATTGCAGTTGCTAGTTAGCATCATTCAGCGCAAGCAAAATCTCGATACAACAGGCGATCCCTGGAACGGGAGAACACTCGAGTGGTCGACAAAATCGCCCCCCCCATTTTATAACTACGCCATTGAGCCTGAGGTCAATTCTAGAGATCCTTTCTGGGTCTCGAAAGCAAAAGGGGAACTCCCTTTACCGAAGAAATACGAAGACTTCCATATGCCAAAAAATACCGGAATTGGCTTCTATATTGGGACATTAAGCTTCCTATTGGCTTTTGGAATGATTTGGTATATGTTCTGGCTCGCTGCTTTAAGTGCTGTAGGGATCATTGTTTGCATCATCGCCCACATCTATGTCAAAGAACCAGAATATACGTTAACAGCGGCCGAACTTGAAAAAATTGAAAGAGGAGTGACGCATGGAACACCCTAAACAGCAGGGGCATGAGCTCTATCCAGATACCCACCACGACCCCTATTCTAAAACGATTTTTGGCTTTTGGCTCTATCTGCTGACCGATTTTATTTTGTTTGGCACTCTGTTTGCCGTCTATGCTGTGCTAAAAGATAGCACCTTTGGCGGCCCCTCTGCGCAGGATCTGTTTTCACGCCGATTTGCCTTTTTTGAGAGTATTGTCATGCTGACTATCAGCTTTACTGTGGGGCTAGCAGGAGCCTATTGTCATAGGGGAAACAAAAAGCTGACCGTTCTGTATTTATGGATCACATTTCTTCTCGGAGCACTGGTTTTATGGATGCAGTTTGATGAATTCCATCGGGTCCTCGCTCAAGGCCATAGCTGGAAAAACAGCGCTTTTTTATCGGCTTATTTCTCTTTGGTTGGCACCCACTCCATCCACATTATTTTTGGGTTACTCTGGATTCCGGTCCTTCTAGTTCCCATTTGGAGAGGATATTTTAATTTTGTCAATTTAAGAAGGATCACCTGCCTCAAGATGTTCTGGCAATTTTTGAACATCGTCTGGATTTGCATCTTCACTATCGTCTATTTAATAGGAGTCAATTAACATGATTGATCGTCATCATGGATGGAATAAAAGTCTAAAACCTCTTTTCTTAGGCTTCATCTTCTCACTTGTTCTTTTAGTTGCCCTATTTCGACTCGATGTCTACAACCACCTTCCACCTAGGATTTTGAACTTCACGACTGTCACTATTGCGATTGTCCAAGTAGTGCTCCAGCTCATCTTCTTTTTTCACCTCGGCCTCGAAGACAAGCCCGCTTGGAATTTAATCACCTTCCTATTCGTTGTTCTGGTGATCCTCATCATCGTAGGAGGATCGATTTGGATCATGAGCAATCTCAATTACAACCTCATGCCAATGAATATGCCGATGGACTAAGACTATGGAAAAAACTTCGACCCCTACATTTTCGTTCACTGCACGAAACTACTCGCTGCTCACAAAGCCTGGGATCATTTTTGGCAATGTGGTAACGACCGCCGGAGGATTCGCTCTTGCCTCGAAAGGCTCATTCAACCTTTGGGCATTCCTTGCCACATTGCTTGGGATCACTCTCGTGATCGCCTCTGCATGCGTCTTCAATAACTACATCGATCGGCATAGCGACAAAAAGATGAACCGGACGAAAAATCGCCCTTTAGTCCTCGGCCTTATATCGACCAAGTCGGCCCTTTTCTTCGGATTGATTTTAGGCCTGGCCGGTGCCGCCTGTTTATACATCTTCGTCAATACACTAGCTACCCTCTTGGCAATTGCAGGGTTCTTAGTATATGTAATTTTTTACAGCTTATCAAAGTATTATACGATCCATGGGACTCTCATCGGTAGCATTTCCGGCGCACTCCCACCTCTTGTCGGCTACTGCGCCGCTTCATCACAATTAGATCTGGCGGCAGCGATACTCTTCGTTACAGTGGCCTTTTGGCAAATGCCCCATTTTTTTGCGATCGGGATTTTCCGCTTAGATGATTATAAAGCAGCTGGCATTCCGATTGTGCCTATCAAACGGGGCATGAAGGCCACCAAGATCCAAATGATCCTATACATCTTTGCGTTTGCTGTTTCCGCTTCCCTTTTGACCGTTTTTGGTTATACTAACTATGTTTTTGCGATCGTCTCCAGCCTTTTAAGCCTCTTTTGGCTATTCCTCGGCTTTCAAGGATTCAGCGCGACAGACGATCAACTTTGGGCCCGCAAAATGTTCAAGTTCTCCCTCATCGTGATTCTGGGAGTCTGCTTTGCGATCCCATTCACGACCATTTGATGGAAAAAAGAGCCTATTTTGATTTATTAGAAGATTGCTTTCCTGGGATGAAACCGAGTATCGCCCGCTGCGAAAAACTCGGGTTCCCTTGGGCCAGCCGCACTTTTCTTAAAGAGGACCTGGCCCACGTCGGCTATTTGAATTATCCGATGATCCTCGATGGGAAGAACTATCACGTAGGGGCCCTTCATGCGGTCTGCACAAAATCGTCTCACAGAGGGCAGGGGCTGGCGTCGACATTGATTCAAGAGGTGCTAAACTGGGCAAAAGACCAAGCTGATTTCGTCGTCCTCTTCACAGAGATACCCCTTTTTTACGAAAGACTCTCCTTTCGAGTCATCCAGGAGCATCGGTTCGCTCTTCCCCTCTCTTATCCCAAGGGTTCGATGGCTCTAAAAGAGTTGACTGTCCCCGAAGACAATGCCCTTTTTCACCGTTTCTTTGAAAACAGGTCCCCCATTTCTAATGTGCTATCGGTGAAGGACGATGGAACCATCGCCTCATTTAACACCCTTTTTTCAACCTACCCCAAATTTTGGTCTCTTCACTACAGCCCAGCTCTGGATGCTATTCTCTCCTTTGAAATTAAGGACAAAACGCTACACCTCTATGATGTGATTGCAAAGAAGCTCCCCCCTCTAGAACAAATCCTGAAGCATCTTCCAGAACCCATCCATCAAATCTACTTTTACTTTTCTCCCGACTTTTTCACCGATGCCGCAGTTCCAGAGCCCTTTGTCTTCGATAAAGGCCATTTCATGGTTCATGGAGATTGGCCCCTGACTAAGCCTTTTATGATTCCACCCTTAAGTCGTTGTTAGTAATCAATTCACTCCACTCATAGACTCTGCCAGTTGATTTAGCTTAAGCTCCGCAGCATTTTTCTCTGCCAGCAACTTTTCGTTCGACTGCTCCAGTTTTCCTACTCTCTCTCTAAGCTGCTCTAGTTGATCTTCCCTTGGTCGAGCATCACGCTCAGCGGCAACTGCTGCCAATCGGCGTCTCGTTTTTTCTAGTGCAATCGCCCTTTTTCCACTCTCTAAACGTGCGTTGAAAAGCTCAATTTCCTTTTCTTCTAATACTTTCTGAAGAGGATTTTCTTCGATCAATGGAACAATAGTCACTTGCTGTTCAGGGAACGTGACTTTTCTTTCGGCTTCTTTTACGTTATATTTTAGCAAACAATAAACACTGTTCTTGTCTTCTCGGTCGCCAGGGATACCCTCTATTATTTTATCAGCATAGTCAATGGGTATCCGTCTGCAAAAAGATGTAGTATAGTGATAGAGTTTCTTATCACTCAACGCAACTAAACCAACGTACAGGAATAATAGGTCTTTTTGCTCTAGAGGGATACCCGAACACCGAATAAGCTCACGAAAAGCTTTGTAAATCTCGAACTTCTCGTACGCTTCACACTGATCCTGACGGCGAATATCTACCAGGATTTCGAGCATATTTGCCTCTTTTTGTCTCATTCTCTGAGGTAAACCCTCTATAAATTTCTTAAAATCTGGAGATTTCCATACCACATCCTTGATCCCCAGAGCCAACCCCTCTCCAAACGCATGCCCAGCTTCTCCTGCAATGTAAGGAACTTCTGCCATAATGGCCCTCATTTCATTTCCCGCCGCAGTGATTGCAAGCCTTAACTCCTTTCCAGCTTCACCAATTGAGATCTTAAATACTTCCTTAAGGTCCTTTAGTGCCGCTGTAGCTGAAATTCGAAATTCCTTTCCAAACTCCTGAATCAGCATTTTTCCCTCTTTACCAAGATCTACAATGACACCTTTCGCTTCCCCCGAGACCTTTTCAGTTAGTCCATCTGAAAGTGCTCTTATCTGAATAAGTCTTTGTTCAAGAGCCCGATTTACACGGTCAATACAAGCCCCGAGCCTTTGTTCAGCTTCTTGACCCGTTAAAACTACAACATCCTTTATATTATCGGCTGTGGAGTCTACAATTTCCTGTATTTCTCCCCGAGTCTGAGCTAATCTTTTTTCAACTTCTTCACTTGTGGTTAGGATTTGCTTATTGAGCTCGGTACTGAGAAGAAGGCCAGTTTTCTGAGCCTCTTTTCCAGTCTCCTGAATGACTCCCTTCAGTTCCAATCCCGCCTTACCAAGTGTGCATTGAGCTTCTAACGATGTAACCTTAAGGAGTTCTTCGAGGTCATCTCTTATAACGTGGGAAAGTGCTTGAGATTCAGAACCAGCAGCTCGAATGACTTTTACAACATTACTTTGAGCAGAAGTCAGGACCGCTTTGGCACTCTCTTCCGTCTTTTTAATTGTTTTATTCACGCCTTCGAGAACATCCTTGGCTACATCTCCAGCTTCTCGAATTGTCGCTCTAACCTCTCCCCCTATCACAGGTGCGACTTTTCCGACCTGTTTAATTGCCCTTACATAGTTTCCAGATGAAATCACCCCAAAACCACTCGAGAGAGCACCAAATCCCGCCCCTAGCGCTGGTAAAAAAGCCATAATTATCTCCTATTTTTGTTCTTCTTAGGAACTTAATTTATTCATAATTAGATTGTTAGGGCTTTATTGTCCAACTAGACCCATTCCCCTGAAATGTAACAAGATCTTCCGTATTCAATTTTGTAATTTCCATATTTGTTCTATCCGCTTCACTAGTCTTCAAACGAATTTGAGTGCTTAGATTAGCCAATTCTCGTTCTAGTACGATCTTCCGAGCCTCATTTTCTTGGATCAAACGGTTGGCTGCAGTTACCCTAGTTTCGAGCTGAGCTTTTCTTTGCATCAATTGCGCTTCCTGATTCTTAAACTGCTCGAACAACTCCCTTGCATTTTTGTAAGCTTGAAACTCTCTGACTGTCGAATGGGCAAGGGGTATGGCCTCCTCTTTGACTCTCCGCACTGTATCGGTTGAATAAGATCCTTGGATTGCCTCTTTCGGGTTTTCGATTCGGTCCAACCCAATCAACAGCTTTGAGACCTCTTCTTTCGATGAATCTGCCAGCGGATTGTAAACCCGCACGTACTTACCCTTATCTCTAAGCAGAAAGCGGACCAATTCTGCCTCTTCTTTCTCTGCTCGACTCTGCGCTAGCCCTTCAAGTTGGCCCAAAATGGTTTTGTTAGAGACGCATTCTTCTGTCAATGGATCGAAGTAGGGGTGGGTGAAAAGGACCAAAGTCGATTTGTCATTCTGATTAATACCTTTTAGTAAAATTCTGAGAATTTTTAAGCTTTCAATGAGCTTGTTCCCTCTCTCCATCCTTATGAAGCTGACATCCATACAAAAAACTAGTCTGAGGTTGCTTGCATTAGATAAAATCAATTTAGCTGAGGCCACAGTTAAGATATTTTCAAGAATTCCCCTAGTGTCGAATAATCCCCCACAATCGGCAAATACAAATGGAGAACCTGGAGCAGAGTAAATGTTGGCCAAAAGAGTTTCAGAAACAGTGGTGTGGCCGATTTTGGCGATTTCCTGTGCGGGATCGGCTGCTTCGACTCTATGATTCCTATAGACCAAGGGGACATTTAGAAGGTGATTAACTAAAGTGCTTTTACCAGCCTCTGTTGGGCCCAAAACCCCAATCAGCTCCTGCTGTTGAGGGCCATTTGCCGGATTTAGCAACGGACTCAAACTGTTAGAAATCTTAGAAAACAAGCAATGTGGATCTTCTACAGCATCTAGGACTGCTTTAACAGCGTGGAAGATCCCTTGAAAAGCTGTAATTTCTGCGCTTTCTATTGGGAAATCGATTTTTGGGCAGATTGTGAGAAATTTGCCAAGAGCAGTAATTTTGCCCCCTTCTTCCTTCAATTTCTGCAAAGATTTTTCCATTTCACCTTTTCTTTGGGCCAAAGAAGTTCGAGTAGTTGCTACTTCCCTCTCGACTTGAGCTAGTTGCGGAGCTACCGCAATTTTTTCTTGCTCGTTAAGGGCAATAGTCGCTTTCAATTGGCGTAAATTGCTTTCTGTTTGAGCGCGGCTTTGTTGTAATTGAACAAGAGCAGTCATTGACGCTAACTTGCTGGTGTTTAGCTCTACCAAACGCGCAGCATAGTACTCCTTTTTTAGGACAGAAACTTCGACAATCGGTTTTAAGGTTGAATTTTGTGATTCAAAAACAATACTCCATGTTCTTTGTCCCACCCCACCTGTCCTTTCGGTAAAAAATCCCTCAGACACCACGGGGAAGAAAATTTTCCTGATCACTTGGTCCATTTTGAAGGTATAGGTGGTCTTTGTTGGAATAGGTACAAACTTAGTCCATCCCGAAAAAATATTCCTTCCACCTAAATATTGCTCAATGATATGGCCCATTGAATCCATATACATTTCCCCTCGGTAACCGGGAACTGGGCAAGATGCTGACTTGATAATGACAGCTGTTGCTTCATCTACTGGATAGATAGGCCCGAGGGATGAAAAATATTGTCCATACATTCGCTGTTGTGCATCAGTTAGGGCTAAATGACTCAAAGGGGGTGTCCCTCACGATAAATATGATGCCTTACAATTACGTCGTCGATCTCAGGTCTATTGAGTCGCTGATCACCGGTCAGATCTCGATATTCCCTCAAAAAGCTAAGCTCTGGTTCTAAAGAGTCGATCTCTCTTTCAAAGTCAGTTTTTTGTTGATTACGTTGACTTCTATTTTGCTCAGCCTCAGAAATCGCCGTTTCTATCTGACTAAGCTCCTCTTGATAGTGGGCTAAATTATTTAGCTGATTGTCAAGATTAGCATTCTGCTGTTGCGCTGTGCTGATTTCACGATTTCTATCAGTAATTTCACTTTGTAATTCAGAAACCTCTGTTCGTAGGGTCTGTAATTCAACTAGTTTTAAGTTTTTCTTGTTTATAGCGGATGGCCAATCTCTTCTACGTACAAAAATTTGAACCTCAGCATTTCCGGCCTCGCCCGGTTCAGTTCTATAGGTTTCTTCAAATCTATTTTCCTCTACTCCCCCAACCGCCGAAGACCAACATGTGGCCCCAGCTTGCGGAGTTTTTTCGATCCGCCGGATGGGGATCCCACCCTGATAAGTAAATCTGTACTCATTTTCTAGAGGAACTTGCTCTATTTTCTTTTCAGCAGGCTTTTTCTTCTTACCGAATTTAAATGGTCCTAATACGAATTTATATTCCGTATGTCCTGGAGTGCTTTTATCTACTTCCACATATTTTGGTTCTTCTTCAAAGTGATAATGGTACACTCGCTTTTCCTCATTGTCTCGATTATCCATGGCATTTTTTTCTGTTTCTGCCGTATTAATTCGATTCCTTAATGCTTCCACCCTAACATTTATAGCCTCCAGTCGATTATTGGCTTGTTCAATAGTTAGACGATTAGTTTCTTTGATAGCCTCCTTTTGCTCTCTAATTTGGCCTGGATTAGCATTAGCTCCACCATTTAATTGTGCAACCAACTGAGTGTATTGATTACGGCGCGCAGTTAACTGATTCAGGGTTATGTTAAGTGCATCAATTCTATCGTTATTCATAGAGTAACTTCTGAATAGTTGAAGACCCCTTGCGCTAATTGCCATAATGGTATTAAAAATCGCTAAGCTAGCTCCAGCGGAATAGGCAGGTCTGAATATGTTCCTTGGTAGAGGGTCTAAAGTGGCAAGTCTGTCATTTAACTGCTCACGCGACTGAGGATTTGTTGGATCATAGAGAAGGATGTATCGTCCGTCTTCGCGTAGGATAAATTTAAGAACTTCGATTAAATGGTAGTCGGGGTTGTCGCTTTTTTCAGTATCCGCAAGCAGAGTTCTAAATTTATCGATAATATCCTGTGTTGTAGGCGGATCTTCTCCAAATAATCTAACGGGTTTTGTGATCGCGAGCACAATCGAATTGGGAAGAGAATCGGCCCTTAAGGCACCAGTGAAAATGTCTCTGAGCATATTCGTCATGAAAACTCCTCGAGAACTGTTCATGAGGCTGTGCTCACAACATAGGATCAACTTGGCACTTTGAGCTGCATCTATGGTATGCTTCATAGAAGAGACTACAACAACTTCGGTTCCTAATCCTCTCGTATCGTAAAAGCCCCCACAATCTGCAACGGATTTTCCAGGATTTCCAGGGATCGGATAAACTCTGGTATAATGTGTTCTGGAGGTGCCACCATGTCCGATAGGAGCAATATTAGCTCTTTCTGATTCATTCAACCCGGTTGGATCCACCTCTAAGACCGATTCATTATTAACTCTTACCTTCACAATTCGTCTCTGCATGAGATCATTGGCTATAACACTTTTTCCTGTCCCTGTCGGTCCAACCAATGCCACGATTTGTTGTCCCCTTGCTCTCTGTGCTCCAGCCATTCCTTCACGTAAGTTCATAATCATACTACGGGGTAATTGTCCTGCAGGCTGATTGTTGCCCGCTGGTTGTCGGGGCACTTCATTATTGTGATTACTGTAATAACTTTGCTGATTAGGTCCTGTGTTGACACCTGTAGATTCCATATTCACCTCATTTTGAAATGGGGAAAAACAATGCCATTTTTTATTTTTTTGGTCAAGCAAAAATTTTGATTAGGTTTTTTGGAACAAAGTGGTATAGTGCTCCCGATCTATACTGGCGATATGTTTGGTACGTTACTTTTATGTTTGAGTTGTTTGAGCAGCGATATGACCACAATTGAATGCTATAAAAATGAAGATGTCACAAAAGTGCGCCAGATCCTTGATGACTGGGCGATCCGCGCCTATAGGGAGTACCCGTACTTCTACGTCTATGATGAAGAGACCGACTACAATACGATGTTTGAGGTGGATCCAACAGCCTTTGTTCTATTCGCCGATCAAGGAGGCAAAGAAATTGCTCATCTTTCAGCAAATGCCCTCGACTCTCCGCTCTTGGCGACAAATACCTATGCTCCTATCGACGCCCTCGATGAAATAGAGACAAAAGGATATGACCTTAAAAAAATTCTCTACATCAGCTGTTTTTTGATGGAGGACCGGCAGAACAAAGATGTTGCCAATCTACTCTTTTATCAAGCAGTTGAAATAGCAAAAGAAATGGGAAAAACTCACCTATGTTACATGGCCCATAGACAAGAACCTACTCTTAAACCTGAACCCCATGTGCCCGTTGAACCATGGCACCTTCTTGAGTCTGAATTTGAGAATTTAGGCGTCGAAGTTCAAATCTCCTGGCCAACTCTGCTTCCAAATGGAGGCACTGAAGAGAAATCCCATACACTTGAGCTTTTCATACTCAGAATCTGAATTAAGCTCTGAGCCCTATGCTTCCTCGCATTCATAGATATGTTCTGCTTGGAAATCGACAGTCTGTTTCGACACCTCTTTGGCTGTTAACTCTCCATAGGCATGAAGAGACAGGCATGGTACGTTTCCTTGATTGATCATCCGATGGATAAACATCCCTTTTGTATCGTCGACTTCCCCTTCCCCAACTATGAGGGTACGCTTGTCGATCATGCGGGCGGTTTTTGCCTTTTTATCGATAGCTTCATAGTTAGATTGAGTGAGTGCCCCTTTCAAAACCGTAAAAGCGCATGGAATCGGGTGACTATGGATGCAGGAGGCGTAAAACCAATTCTCGGGACTTTCTGGATGATAGCGGAGGGCGAACTGCTCTGTAGGCCAAATGTAGAGGAAAAAGGTAAGAGGAATCGAGTGTTTCTTTCCTTCCCAGAGTGTGAAAGTATCGAATGAAACGACCGAATATTCATCAATTTCAGGGACCGCATAGGCATCGGGATGAAATCCATTCTGAACCAATTGGACGCCGATTTCATTAATTCTCTCGCTCAAATAGGTAGCGGGGTCTTCAGGAGAAGTATCGAGCTCTTCCTCGATGATCTCTTGGAGTAGCTGCCGATTTTCTTCGTGCTTGATTGGATCCTGAATGTAACATTCTCTGAGCTCATAGGCAAATACCGAAATTTGCACGAGCAGAAACAACAACAATTTTTTCATTTTTTATTAATCTCCAATATTAAAGCTTTATGGTCCGATAGAGCTTCGTAAGGTCTATCGTTTGAATATGTATCGACAAAGTGGGTTTGCAGATCGACTTCGCTTGGATCGCCATGAAGCAAAGCGTAATCTACCATCTCCGAGAGCTCTGCAAACACCTCTTTTCCCCGCATGTGGTTGACAAGAACATTTGTTGAAGACTCTTCAATGCGATCTTTGCGAGGGTCGTGATAGGCTTCTGAAATGGTCGAGCTGTATTCCTCTTCAGCGTGAATCCGGTCGATGTTAAGGTCGCCCATCAGGAAGAAATTCCGATTTTTATCCCGCTTAATATCTTCAATTTTCTGGGTGATGAGGTCAAATTGCCTCTTGCGCTCTTCGACTTCATCTCCTGCTTTAAGGTGTGTGTTGATCAATGTATAAGAAGGTGTGTCGATGAAGAATGCTCCCCGCTGCATCCCTTTTTGATCGGGGAATGGGAGAAATTGGGGACTGTTGAGAGGCACTTTCGAGAGGACCATTAGCCCACTTTCCATTTGCATTGGGTTGGGGCCAATTCGGGTAAAGCAGTGGGCGTAGTCACTTTTTAGCCTTTCGAAAAGCTCCGAAGAAGCTTCAAACGAGGCTTCTTGTAGTAAGAGAACATCGGGATTTTCTCGCTGAATCAACTGGGCCAATTCGTCGATCCGCTCCCCTGCTGGGCGCAATCCCCCGAAAGGGATCGGCAAACCTCCCCAAAACATGCATGCATTGAGGCTCATGCATTTGAGATTTTGATCATCTAATTTCTCGATCCCCTCCCCTCTCAAGTACGTATAGGGAGTGCCGTTGATGGCGTTCCCACAATAATGAAATCCTTCCCCAAGAGTATATAGAGAGATGGTGATCGGCGCAAATAGGGCTGCTAAGCATACGCTGGCGCAGCGGCTCACTTTTTCAACGTTTGCATTTTCCCAATTCCCTTCGACACCTGGCCGAATAGGGGTCAGAAGAGCTCGCAGCAAATATTCAGAGCTCTTTTGCAGCGGCTTTTGTAAATAATAGGCGATTGTATGCATCATATTTCCGTTAAGTTGGACTTGTCCCAAGAGTTGCTTTCCCCGGATCAAGCCCATCAGGAAATGGCCGCCCGCTTCGAGGTAATTGCCCTTTCTATACTCGGAGAGCGACTGCGACAGGCCGATCAATGCCTGGATCGCTAGAGAAGCAATCGCAAGCTGGACTCCCCCATGCAAAAAAAGAGCCAAATAGAGACTATTGTTCACTACAAAGGTATACTTTGTCAAAGCTCCCCAAAAATCCCCTGCATATAGATTCTGAATCACCTGGAAACAATCGAGGGACAAATCGTGAACCGTCGTGAGGAGCATCCCTAGAGGGTGAGCAAAGAGCGTTCCGCCCAATGCGATGAGGGCGATGCTCGTTTGCAGAAATGTGGCTAGCTCTGGATTCTGCAAACTTTGCGCAAAAGTGGTGACCGAGCGCAAGCCGCCGAGCAAAAGGGAAAGAGAAAAACCGAGCGGTTTGTAGAGGCTTAAAAATGGTAAGGCGACAAGGGCAATACGCTTAATTTCATGCAAAAAGTCGCTTTCTTCGATTTTAATATCATTCGAATATTCCCGATGATAATAAATAGGCGTAGTTATCGCAGACATGGGTAGAATTATACTTAAATATGAGATTCAAGTATACGTCCTATTGAACCTATCTCAATAAAAAGTTTCAGTCGATTTTTGGGTTCTTTTGAGCCAATTTTCGATTCAAATTCGGGGGGTAATATCAGCCTCCCGTATATGACCCCCCGAATTTGAATCGAAAATTGGCTCAAAAGAACCCAAAAATCGACGAAAAATTTTATTGAGATAGGTTCTCCGATGTATAACGAAAAAGTAAATTTTTAATATTTATTGGTTCTTTGATGATAGACATCTATCGCCGTTTTGGGAATAATCCTGCCCATGATCATTCGCAAATTCCAAGAAACAGACCTTGAGCCAATTTTACAACTCTTCGAAGATGTGGTCCATTCGGTTGCGCCGAAATACTACACTCCTGAGCAGCTGAAAGCCTGGGCCCCTCCTGGGGCTCAAGACAAAGCCGTCTGGCTCGAATCCCTACAGGCCAATTTTACCTATGTCGCTGAAGCAGAAGGACAAATCATCGCTTTTGGCGATATGACCCAGACTGGTTACATCGATCGGCTCTTTGTCGATAAAAAGTATCAGGGGAGCGGGGTAGCTCGGAAGATTTTTCAGAAGCTAGAAGAGGAGGCCAGGCGACTGGGGCTGACTGAACTTACGATTGATGCCAGCTTGATCGCCATGCCAGTAGCAAAACGGCAGGGGTTCGAGGTGGTCAAAGAAGACCGTAAAATATATCGTGGAGCCGAATTCCATAACTTTATCATGAGAAAAGTATTAACTTGAATTTTAGTGAACCCAGCCCTTAAGGGCTGGGTCTCCTTCGAAGAAGGATGAAACTTCAATTTAAGGGTGAATCTTCTTTTTTAGAGCAATGTCTGAAAATCGATGATATGATCGAATAGCCCTGAATCTTTCACAGCATCGGTCACTCCATTGACATGGATCAAGACAGGTCGAATAGAATAGAGTCGTGGTACTGTGAGCCGTTTTAGTTTATCTTCCACATCTTTAATAACTGAACTTCCTATTGGATTTTCTGAAAATTTTATTTCACATAGATAAAGATTTTTAGTCTTCGTTTGTATCATTAGATCAATTTGGCAACCGTCCAGTATTTTTGTTTTCCTTTGGAAAAATGGACCGCTATGGACGACTGAATCAGGAGAGATATCTAGTTTGGAAAAGAGCGATAATTTATTTGCCAGAATAAGATTTTCAAATTGAAGACCAAGAGTTGTCAACCATCCTGGAAGCGATTCTACAGTTTGTAATTGCATGGTTCCACTTAAGATTTGCTCTTGCCTCGGAAGGATGTATTTGAGATAAAAACGAATATAATTGTCTGAAAGACGAAAACGTTTGAGACGCGAAGTTATTTTTTCTTTTAAGTTCCAAGTCGCGTCGATTTGAATGAATCCTGCTTGCTGCAGATGGTGCAGATCTTGAGAAATGTTACCACTTTTCTCGATAGAGAGTTTTTTGCAGATTTCATCTAAATTTTGTGCTCCACCTGCTAAGGTTTTAACAATTTCTTGATGATATTTAGCGCGCTTTTTAAATAAATCAGAAAAGATTTGGTCGAATTCGCGAAATAAAATTCCATCCGGGTTAAAACAAAGGTTACGAATATTATTTTCTGCAGAAAGCTCGGACACGATTTCTTCAAGATATTTTGGTACGCCTCCAGTTATCGCAAGGACTTTTAGAACTTCATACGAGGAAATCCGTTTTGGCCAAAATTTGCGACATTCACTTAAGGAAAGTTCCCGCAGCATGATATCTAATGAAATACGGCCCAAAAAACTTGTGCTCGATAGAATGTTTTCTTCAATCCAGCTCGATACAGAACCGCAAAGAATTAAGATCAATTCGGGATTTTTTGAAAAGTGCTGATCCCAATTGATTTTAAGTTTGCCAAGAAAAGTGTCATCCTTATGCGCCATCCACGAGATTTCATCGAGTAAGATGACCACTCGACCGGATTGACTAATGCTAGCTAGTATCCAAAATAAGTTTCCCCAATCGTCCGATTCAATTTTTGGCACCCCGTATTTTATAGACAATTGCCGCATGAATTCATTTCTTTGGTCCTGAGCAGTAATAGAACCAGTAATGGGCAGGCCCGAAAGAGAAATGAAACGATGATTAGATCCAAATTCCTCTGCTAAACGACTTTTTCCAATACGCCGTCTCCCGTGAATCACCACCAGACTGGATGACTTTTTCTTTAAAAGAAGCCCCAGTTTTTGCATTTCAGATTCTCTACCAATGAACCTTCCCATAAATCCTCTCCTAAAAACCAATAGGATTTTCATGATACAAAACCCTCCCCTATTTTTCATCATGAAAATCATAATTACGATTCTTATGGTTGAAGATTTCGAAGCAAATTCCTATCATGTAAATCGCAAAAACCGACATGATTTACTTTTAATTTATTGATTTAGAGATACATAAAAAGAATGACAAGAATTCGATGAGTCTACCGGGGCCAATGTGTATACACAAACGAACTCAAAAATTGATTTTTTATCCAAGTAAAGAAAACCTGGCCCTTTTTTGGGGCCGGGTAGTTTAAATCCGCTTTGGGAGGGGAACGAAGCCCGTCCCAAACTAGTCCCCGCCCTTCAGGGTGGGGTTCACTTTTTTTGCCTCTATATCCACCTTTGCGCCGAGCCTTGAATTTTAATATAAAATGAGATAAAATATTGGTATTATGAAACTTATCCTTGGCTCACAATCTCCTCGACGGAAAGAAATCTTAGAGTCTTTCTCCATCCCATTTACTCAAGCAACTTCTTCTTTCGACGAGGAAGCCGTTCCTTTTAAAGGCGACCCGCAAGAGTATGTCACCACCCTTTCCCAGGGCAAGGCGAAGGCGCTTCTTACAAAATTTCCCGATGCGATGATCTTGACGGCTGATACGGTTGTTTTTCGAGAGGGAAAAGTTTACAACAAACCCAAGGATGAAGCAGAGGCAAGGCAAAATTTTAAAGAGCTCTCTGGCCAATGGCATTCTGTATTCACTGGAGTTACTCTCCTCAGCAAGGACAAAGTCGTCACAGAAGTCGAAGAGGCTCGGGTTCTTTTCAATGACTTAAGCGATGAACAGATCGAGCAATATTTGACGAAGATTCACTGGGCCGATAAAGCCGGGGGTTATGCCATTCAAATGAGCGGCGGGCTAATCGTGAAAAAGATCGACGGCTGCTACTACAATGTCAAGGGGCTTCCAATTAATACTGTCGATAAAGTGCTGAAAGAATTTGGATACGGACTGTGGATGCATTTATGAGTCAGAAAAAAGATGACGAGGGGTGGTGGGGATTTTTGAAGTTATGCTCGAAGATCAAATCCCCAGAAGAGTTTAAGCGATTTTTTGATCTCTTTTTAACGATTGAAGAAAAAGAAACTCTGGGCAGGCGATTTCTGATTGTTAAAGCCCTCCAAGAAGGAAAATTGACCCAGCGGGAAATCGCCGAACAATTTGGCGTGAGCATCTCGCAGATCACTAGGGGCTCAAATGCTCTCAAGATCATCGATCCTTCTTTGAAAAAGAGTCTCGATAAATTAATCTAAGATTCTTTGACCATCGGGAGTTAGCACAAGATTTAGCTTTGTTCCTGTGAGATACTTGTCGATTAGTTCTTGATCATGACAGACAATCAACATGGTCATCCCCTCTAAACTTTTTAAAAATTCAAACACCATCGTAGCATTTTCCTCATCGAGGGCTGAGGTTGGTTCATCGAGCAGTAAGAATGTGGTCTGGCGCTGCAATTTCATCAGTAGTGAGAGAATTTGCCTTTGACCTCCAGAAAGATGTTTGACTGGAACAGTAAAATCAATATGAAGCTGCTCTAATAAAGGGAATATGTGAGTGGAAGGTTTTAAACGGGAAAAGGGGCTAGGGAAGCGTCCCAGAGTGGCAAATTGCAAGTTTTCAAGGAAATTAAACTCCCCTACCAAAGCTTGATCATATTGCTGATTTACCAGGACAGCATTTTTGACTTTTTGATTGATCAAATGGAGTAGGACCGACTTCCCTACCCCATTTTTCCCATGGATTTGATGGATGAGCCCATCGCCAAGTTCAAATGAAAGATCTTTAAAAAAATAAGGGGCTTCTTTGTGGTGTCTAAATTCGATATTTTCAATTTTCATTTTATACTCCCATATGGTCTAGGGTTACGTTTTTCTTTCTGTGCATGAAATAGAGGGTTCCCAGCACAAACAAAGCCTGAAAGGCGTAGAAATATTTAAGATTTAGCCCCAAATGGAGCAGGAGCTGCTGAATGCAGAAATAGGCGAGAAGTCCAACTAGTGGAACGAAAATATTGGGCCGACTCTTTGGAAAGAGCGCTTTGCCAAAAATCAGCGCGGTCAGACAGAGGAGGACAATCCCAAAATTCATGGTGAGATCGACAAAGCCGTTTGATAGGGCAAAGAGAAATCCACCAATTCCAGCACATCCATGTCCTACGATCACACCAGTCGTCGCCACATAGCGCCCTGAGGGGGGATGGTGGTGAAAGAACTTTGGATTTTGACCGTAGATTGCCAAACTGTAGCCCAGCTGAGAGCGGAGGCAAAATCCGAGAATCGCGATTAAACTACAGGCAATTATAACGAAAAGACCTATCTCGGAAATCATCAGAGTGGGGTGGAAACTTTTCACTGATGTCCCCAGAAGCATTTGGGTGAGACCGTGGAAAAGGCCATTGGTAATGATCGCAGCAAGCAGAAAGGGGAATTTGAAACATTGATTGAGCACCGAAACGGTTCCCCCAACCACCATCCCGCCCAGAAGGGCGGTGAGGAGGATAAGCGGTAAAGGTAGCGAGCCTGCAAGGACGGCAGACACCGCACCGAATAGATAGGCACTTTCGATGCTGAAATCGGGAAATTTCAGCAACGAAATGGTCATGTAAGCTCCTATGAGGAGAGGAATAAGGATCATTGCTTGTTCAATCATTTGATCCCCTGCCTTGCTGCGGCCTCCTGATTGACTTTGAAGGTAAAATCGGAGACTGGGGTCACTGGAATTTCGCTCGGATTTTTCTGGTTCTCCAGAATCTGGAGCGCTTTTTTTGCCCCTTCAACTCCAAATTCGATCTCATGCACCCCATACCCAAATGCCGCTCCTCGATCGGGAGAATCGAGATCGCTTGCCATTAGTGGAATATGGTGGTCATTGCAGAGCTTGATCAAAACGTCTAAGCCCCCCACAACAGTGTTGTCTTTGAGGATAAGAACAGCATCGGCTTTACCTATGAAGGGCAAGATTTTGCTTTGTATCTCATTGGTCTGAAAAATCTCGACTGTCGTGAGTCCGATCTCTTTTTCCTTGAGAATTGTCCCTACCTTTTTTTGATCTTTCTGTAGACCGGGTTCCATCGGGTTATAGACAAGAAGCACCTTTTGGATGTCAGGCTTTAATTCGAGGGCAAACTGCAGCTCCTTTTCAAAATTCAAAAGCTCGGTGACTCCGGTGATATTTTCGCCAACAATGTGAAATTCTTCAGGATCATTGACACAAGTGAAGACAATCGGGGTGATTACCCCCTTTTTGGCAAAGACCTCGGTGGTCATTTGCGAAGAGAGGGTGCCAATGGTGAAGACGAGCGGGTAGGCTTTTTGAGCAATCTCTTCGACCTCTCCACGCATGAGCGTTTTATTGCCTTGGGCATTGTAGGTGACAAACCGGTACTTGCCCGGATTTTCCCGCTCAATCGTCTCCTTAAATCCCCTTTCGATTTGCTCCAAACTCGGATGGGTCACAGGAGTGAGAATGGCGATCGGGATTTTCTCCTGACTACCGCTACAGGCCCCTAAAAGGGTCAATAGGAAAATACACAGATTTTTCATAGATACTCCAAAATAGTTTTAGCTGGAATTTTGACCGAATCATAGATCGGTTTTTCACAATGCAGAGGAAAGTGGTGATGAAGAACGGGCAAATCGGTGCACCCTAAAATCACTCCATCGATCTCCTCTGGAAAATTGGCAATCAATTGCTCGAGCAATTGGGCATCCTCTAGGGTAATTTTCCCCTCTAGCACGTTTTCGATGACCCGATTGACCACTTTTTGCCCTTCGGAAGAGGGGAGGGAAATATTAAACCCATAGAGGCAAGAGCGACAGGTATGTTCTGTTGCAAGAAGCAAAAGACGATCACCCTTTTTAACCTGTCCCAAAACGAGTTCTGGGATCGAGAAAAAATGAACATTCTTCTGCTCGATTTTTTCAAGCTCCAGGTGCAAAGTGTTACAGACTAAAACCGCCGCATCAGCACCCCCCTTTTCCAGAGCAACTACGCAAGAGGAAAGCTCTTCATTAAGCACTTTACTCGTCCGCATGAACGGATAGTTCAGGAGGACGATTTCGGGAAGAGGCCTCCCGAGCCGATAACACTCATGGACCATTGTCTCATAAAAGAGGGCGCTTGCCAGCGGTCCTGCGCCCCCAATAATGCCGAGTTTTTTCATACTAGCCCCCTTTTTTGAAGATGTTCACTGTAGGGGGCATCTAGGATCATATTCTCTTTAACGGCCTCAGATACACAGTCGGTATAAACATGCGCCACCGACAAATTAAAGGGGTCGGTCATGGAAAGAAAAAGTTTTTGAATATTGCTATAATGCTGATCGAAAAGGGCTGCCAGCTTGGGGTATTTCCCTTTTTCGAAATACGCCAAGAACTGTTTTTGTTTTTGCAGAACAAAGTCAGCTCCCAAGGCTAAGAGCATCTCCTCCTTTCTCGCCAAAATTGGGAGAAACTTGTCACGAAAGCCGCTCACATCCACCCGTTTCTCTGAGCAAAATAGACAGACTTCATCTGCCTTATGCCGATCTTTACTCATCACGTTTCTTCTGGAATGGAAGAAACAGCGAAGAGCAATATCCCGACATTTGACAAACGAAATCCCCTCACCTGTGGCGATCAACTCAAAAACAATAACCGGAGCCTTAGGATCAAGAGCCTTCAGATCGTGCTCTGAAAATGAGAAGTAGCCATTACCCTCTTGAGTCACAACTTTCACTTTAAAAAGAATCGGGATTTTATCCTGTGCGACAGCATCGTTAAAATAGTGGACTCCAGCAAACTTTGGAAAGGTGTATAGAAGCCCTTTCTTGTCGCTAGACATATGCTGAAGATCTTCATTGGCAAGCTCAGCGAGTTCTCCAGCTGGGAGCGTTGCCTTCAAATGCTCTTCAAACAACCGATTCATCGCTACACGAGCTGCCCGCGCCCTAATCCCTTCGGGATCTTTTAACAACCTCTTAAGCTTCTTATCTTTTGCTCCCACGACCTTTTCCATTAAAGTGGCATCCAACATAAAGGCTTTGCTCAAAAAGAAGGAAAGATAGAGATATTTCCTATCTGTCCCCTGAGCAGCAAAAAGGGCATATAGATGGCACTGATCGTTGAAAGCTGCAGGATCAAACAAAAACAACGACTCTCGCCTGCTCACTAAGAGCTCATCGACCTTCGTTATCACTGCTTGTAGTGATTCCTCGATAAAGACTTCGTCTTCATCTGGGAAAAGCTCTTTTGCCGATTTATTAAAAAGATATTGACATGTTGATATCATAAAAATTACTCCATTATTATTAAAATTTATTAAGAATTAAGAACGTAGATTAAGGTCGCCAATAAGAGGAGAGCTCTTGCTGAAGAGCCGCGATATTGACATCTTCTCGATTAGAAAGAAGAATCACAGTGAGATCTTGGTCAACATACCGATAAGCAGAAGCTCGAAATCCCTCTATCGACCCTTTGTGCCCAATCGCGTGGGTGACTTGATCGATAAACAATCCGTAGCTATAGGTACCGGCTTGCACTTTAAATAGCTGCTCCGTGCTCTGTTTCGAAAGGAGTTTCCCCTCTTTTAGGGCCCGATCCCAATGATAAAGATCCTCTACGGTGGAGGCAATCGCCCCGGCTCCATGAGGAAAGGACATCTCGATAAACTCGGCATTGACAATTTCCCCACCAGCATTCAGATGATACCCCGCAGCCCGATTCGGAATAATCTTTTGATTCCGATCGAGATAAGTCGAATGCATATTCAAAGGCCTAAAGAAATTTTCTTGAAGATACCGCTCGTACCCTAAACCCGAAACCACCTCGACAATAGCCCCCAGGACGATATAGCCGGAGTTGGAATATTTAAACTTTTCCCCCGGCTCAAATTCCAAGGGAAGATCTTGAAAATGGGCCATTACCTGCGCCGGTGTCGATGGTTGCCGTTGAATTTCTGCAAGATTGGGAAAATCGGTGATATCGGGGATCCCCGCCGTGTGCGTCAAAAGGTGATGGATCGTGATTTTGTCCCCATTAGGATAGTCTGGAAGATATTTGGTGATAGGATCTTGGACATCAAGCTTCCCCTGCTCTTGAAGCTGAAGAATTGCAACGGCAGTAAATTGCTTCGTAATCGACCCTAGACGAAAAACCGTCTGCGGACAATTAGGAATGCGGTGCTCGGCATTCGCCAGGCCATATCCCTTTGAGAACAGGACCTTTCCCCCTTTGGCCACAAGCACCGCCCCCTGAAATTGCTTTGCTTTCAGATAAGCATCGATTTTGCGATCGGGATTTCCAAAGCACAATGATCCGATCAGCAGCAAAAATATCACTGTTTTAAGCCCCTTTAACACGGCTTGAACCCTCTTATTTATATGTATGTAATGTTACACCATTACGCCAATATTTCTCAAGAAAAAATGTCAAATCACTGAGGTTCAAAGAGTAATGGGGTTATGGGAGGAATCACTGCACGCCACCGCTCCCCTTTCTGCTCGGCAAGGAGCGCTTTAAAGCAGGGAATGAAAGGAAGATGCTCAATCGATTTACTGACCTTCTCTAATTCAGTCAAATCGCCAGTTTCATAGACCGAGCAAATCAGCTCCGGCCAAAGGTTCGCCATCCCGCAAATCGAGCCAGATGCTCCATAAGAGACCGCCTCTGGGATTTGCTTTTCGAATCCGACAAAGACTTGGAGTTTGGGGACATTTTCTAATATCGCCTTGGTTAAAGGGAGATTACCTTCGCTTTCTTTAAGACCGATGATTTGGGGAAATTCGGCACAAAGAGTTCTGACAATGTTTATCGAAAGGGCCACTCCACTGAACTGCGGGATATGATAGAGAAGGATAGGTAAACTCGGGGCTTTCTCCAGCACTTTTCTGTAAAATGCCAATACCCCATCTTCGGTCACATCCTTATAAAAACTAGGCGGTGCGATGAGGGCCGCCAAACAACCATGCTCTGCAGCTGACTGGACCAAATCGATTGTATCTGGGAGGCAGGAGGAGCCATTTGCGATGATGATCTTCTTTGGATCTAATCCAAGTGAAGTGACCCGTTTGATGACTCGTCTCTTTTCTTCGAGAGAAAAGGAGCTCCCCTCACCAGTGGTCCCAAATAAGACGACACCTTTGCATCCTCTTTTGATGAGATTCAAACAGTGCTCAGTCAGAGCATTTTCATCGCACTCAAAATCCGATCTAAGTGGAGTCAGCGCTGCTGCATAGATGCCGTTTTCCATGAATCTAGAGTAGCTGAGATTGAATTGACTGAAAATAGGTAAATAATTATTTATTAATATTAGTGAAATTGCTCAATATAGCAGGAGAAAAATTATGCACGAATCAGCAGTTATGATTGCAAAAATTATGGGACCATTTTTAGTTATTGTTGGGTTGTGGTTCCTTTTTTGTCAGGATCTTTTAACAAAATTACGCCTTAGTAGTGAAAAGAACTTTGGGATTTTATATGTCGCAGCCGTCATCAACGTTTTAATTGGCTTGACCATTGTCGCTTTCTACAATGTATGGGCGTTAAACTGGGCCATCACAGTAACAGTTTTGGGTTGGTTTGCTGTTGTCCGCGGGATTTATATGATGTTCTTCCCAGGAAAATTCTTTGGCACAAAACAACCTGGTGGATTAGTTTTAAAGGTCTATGGACTTTTACCCTTAATCTGGGGCGCTCTATTACTCGTCGTTGCCTTTTATAAGAAATAAGAGAATTCTATTTAGAAGCTGTACTAAAACCCAGGCCTTAAGACCTGGGTTTGTGCCGGATGTAATTAGATAGCTCCGTTTTGAGCGTCTAAAAATTTTATTGAGATAGGTTCAGAGGGTAAAACTATAATGTTGCTAACTTAATCCCATTTTTCATATTTAGGAGATATGAAACATTTAATCTTAACACTTCTCTTTTCTGTGACCCTATTTGCGCAAGGTGCAAAAGTTGCTTCCCCTGCTGAAGGTTATCAACTTCTCATGCAGGGCAATGAGCGTTTTGTCAAGGGTCAGCTCTTGCATCCCGATCGAGATGAAGTGCGAAGAGTCAAGACGGTCGCTGGGCAGACTCCATTCGGGACCATTTTGGGATGTTCCGATTCTCGCGTGCCCCCTGAGATTCTTTTTGACCAAGGGGTCGGAGATCTTTTTGTTGTCCGTGTCGCTGGGAATGTGGTGGGACCTATCGAGCTTGCCAGCATCGAATATTCTGTCATCTACTTGGGATCGAAAATTCTGATTGTATTGGGGCATGAAAATTGTGGAGCTGTCGACGCTGTTCAACAAGGCAAAACCAAAGATATCGAGCCGATTGCCGAATTGATAAGTCCTGCAATTAAGCCCAATATGACTCTCGAAAATGCTGTGAAAGAGAATGTGAAAAATGTGGTGGGACAGCTTGAGAAAAATCCAGTCCTTGCCGACCTCATCAAGAAGAAGCAGTTTGCTGTTGTTGGTGGCTATTATGATTTAGTCTCTGGCAAGGTGATTGTTTTGACTCCTGCCCCCACTCATCGTTGATCCCTTCAGCGAGAATCGCGGCACTTTCTGTTCCGACAAATAACGGTAGTTTGCCCCAGAGAATGTTCATGAAATCAAAATCGTGTCTATTGGCCATGAACATGTACATCGAAGAGTCGAGCGTGATCGCAGATCCTATCCATTTCATCGTTCGAAAAGGCAATGCCATCAAAATCAACCCCAGGAAAGAGTGGTGGATGCGCATTTGATTGTTCCAATAATAGAGAGGAAAGATAATCGATAGGGCGGCTGTGAAAAGATGGAAGAGGCTGTTTTGCTTGTCCCCTTTGATGTAGTTATGAATCGCCAGCCCAAGATGAATTAGCCCCACAAAAGCATATTCTAAAAAGACGATCGGCTTGGTCTGAAATGGGAGGGAAATGGTCCACTTAAACCCCTCGGTGATGATGGGATAAACGACATAGCACCCCAGCGAAATCCCGGCAAGCGCTAAGAGCCCGATGATAGATGTCTTCAGGACGAGTTTGGCAATCCGTTTTTTCCCTTCGCTCAGCTCTTCGCCAGGTTGGATGGAAAATTGTTTAAAAAAGGCAGGCGCCTGCACAATGGCCTTGCCCAGATAGAAGATCGTCGTCAGGGCCAGAGGAATGGCTGCGCCTAAGGGAAGAAAACAGATAGCCCCATAAAAAGCAGCAGAAGAAAGGGCTAGAAACGCAATCAAAAGAAAGACATTTTTTGAAATCTTGAGGATCGTTTGCTGGAGGGTTTCATCTTTCTGAGGAGTAAAGGCCTCTATGAGCCGATTTTTGAATTCCTCGAGTTTTACCAGTGGAAATCGGGGATTATTAATGATATTTTTTATCAATAAACCCGTTTCAATAGCCAAGGGTGCTCCCACAGCCAGCGCAGTGATAGTTCCCTGATTTTGTTGCATCCAAGGCTTAATTGAATTAATACTCATAATTTATATATTATATCAATATTATAAATAATAAATCAATTATTAAAATTAAATATTCATTTATATGACACGCAGTGGTATAATCGTTTTATGAAAAAAATTCTTTGTTTACTTAGCCTCTTTTGGATAGGAACTATGTCTGGTCAATCTTTATGGGAGCGAGACCCTGGCGAGGTTCGCAATTCGATCAATGAACGGATTATGGCGATCTCTGCAGATACGGCGCCAGTCGAGTCTGTGGTCGACTTGGAAGTCGCTCTCTCGACTCCGATTCGTATTTATCGCCCAACTGATGAGCAAACACTTCCAGCTATTTTGTTTATTCATGGTGGAGCGTGGGTAGCCGGCAATCTCGATACCCATGACAATTTAGCCCGTCTACTCTGCTCAGAAACAGGATCTATCGTCGTTTCAGTCTGCTATCTCAATGCCCGGGAAGGCAAGTTCCCACTCCCTCTAGAACAATGTTATGAAGCGCTCCAATGGGCCATGCAGAATCTCAATCCCCCATCTCTGATTGTCGTCGGCGACAGCGCGGGGGGCAATTTGGCCGCTGCATTATGCCTGATGACGCGGGATCGGGGTGGCCCGGCAATTGATGCACAGGTGCTCATCAATCCAGCGACCGATTTGAGCTATGGTATCGAGCAGAAAAATGACCCTTTCGATTCTTTTAGATGGCAAACTAAGCAATACCTGACAGATCCCAAAGATGGAGAAAATCGCTATGTCTCCCCTTTGCGTGCAGAAGATTTGCGCGGTCTACCCGAGGCTTTGATCGTCTTAGCTGAATATGATCTGCTGCGCGAGATGGGGCAGAAATTTGCCGATCGCTTATCAGCCGCAGGAGTTCCGACGACGGTCTTTTGCCAGAAAGGGGTCGACCATTTAGCAGGCCACGGCGCAAGGGCTTCAGAGCAGGCGAAAGAATCACTCGATTACGTCATTCATTGGGTTAATCAACGAGGAGACGAAAATTGAACCATAAGGCAATTATTTTTGATTGCGACGGAACGCTAGTCGACAGTGAATATGCCCATTATTTATCGTGGCAATATGCTTTGCAAAATCAGGGGAGCGATCTCTCTGAAGAGGAATATGCCTTTTACGTTGGGAAGGGTGTAGAGGCCAATGCAAGGCTGATGGCAGAAAAAATTGGCTCTAAGGCTGTGCAGACGATTCTTCACGACAAGATGGTCCGCTATTTTCAGATCAAGCACACGGGCTTGCCCCCCATTTCTTCGACCATCGAATTCATTCATCGGCTCGCTTTGGAAAAAAAGTCATTGGGGCTAAAATTTGGCCTGGCGTCGGCAGCACCGAAAGAAGAGATTTTATCCCATTTATCCCATTTGGGAATTGGCAAATTCTTCGATATTGTCCTCTCTGGGATCGACGATTTACACTCCTATTCTGATCCTGAAGGGGTCAATAAGCCTAAACCTTATATTTATTTGCATGCTGCCAAAGAGCTGGGGGTTTCGCCTCAGCAATGTGTTGTGATCGAAGATAGTGCAACGGGAGTGACTGCCGGAGTGAAAGCGGGCTGCATAACGATTGCTGTACCCAACCGGTCGACCCGCTACCAAGATCTTTCCCACGCCCATTTGAGAATAGAGTCTTTTGGTAATATCGGCGTGAAAGAGTTCTTTGAGTTGATCAGAAGGCGAGCTGAGTCCCAAACACAAAGCTGTTGTACCACTTATCCTGTTTGAAATTTCTCAGCATGAAAAAAAGGTCGAGGTTAATCCTACAGAAAGAAAGGGAAAATTCGATGGGAGTAAAACGATTCTCTGTCACTTGTTTTTGTTCGAAGTTATAGAAGAGTTCATCGTAGAAATTGATAGAAACCAAGGGACAAAGGCAGACGGGAATTTTGAACATCAGCCGCTCACGCAGTGTATAGCGTAGATCTGAAATATGCTGCCTCTTGATGATCTCCAATCGATTCCGCCATTCTACGGTGACCCGCGCAAATTCAAAGATGGGAATCACTTCTAATTCCAGTCTACTTGTCGTGTTAAAGGAGGAGGCTCCTCGTGGCTTACTATAGATGAAACTATAATGAGCCTCTAAATCTAACCAACATAAAGGGCGAAAAGAGACATTTTGAGTAATCCGGTAATAATAAAATCTTGTGATGTCTTTATCTAAGCGGACAAGGCCCGATAGATAGGCTCTGAAGGCTCCGCATTTAAATTGTGTGTTTTGAAAATATTGCCAATACTCCACATCCCAGTCAGAGGCATAGACGCTACTGGTAATTAAAAGTCCCAGGATGATTTTTCGCATAGTACAAGGCTACAGGCCGAACAAATTCTTGTAAAGATTCGCCCTTTTAATTAAGATCGTAACCTCGACTTTGCAACTTTTTTGGTCCACCAGGCTCGGGATATTTGTTCGCCGGGGAGTTATTTAAACTGGGTAGGGGTTAGAAACCCCTACCCAGTTTAAATAATCTCCCAGTTTGACCATAGGTCAAACGTAAGTTGCAAAGTCGAGGTAACGCACGTCCACCAAAAATAAATAAGGAGACCACAATATGTATTTCAACACCAAAACCGTTTTGTCAGCTCTAATGATTCTCCTGTGCGGCATTTGCATAGAAGGAGAGGCCAAAAGCAAAAAGAAGAAAGATAAGCATAGTTCATCTCATTCCAAATCAAAAAAGAATAAGAATAAAAGCAAGAAAAGCAAGGATGATTATACCTATACACTTCCTGAAGCGGCACCTGTAACAGTCATCGAGAAACCAAAAGAGCAACCTGTTTCCCCAACTCCTAAAGTCGAAGATAAACCTGTCGTGAAGGCAGAGGAAATCAAAGATCCCTATATCGAACCAGAAACTCTAAAAGAAGAAATTGCAGCTGAGCCCGAGGAATATGTTCCCGAGCATGCTGAAGCCCCTTTAGAGCATGTTGCAGAGCAACATGAGGCTGACTTCACATCTGAAGTTAAGTCTTAATTTTAAAGCTCCACGAACCCAAGTTTATGGAGCTTTTTATTATTCCTAAAAAATGCTATAATAATGGATGGGTGTATCACTATATTAAAAAAATAAATGATTAGATCGGCGACAACAAAGCTATATAATTGGGCCACGGAGAAGGCAACTTCTTCTAAAGCCCCCTTGTGGATCGGTCTCATCTTCTTTCTTGAGATCTTCTTACTGCTCCCCTTGGATGCAGTGATGATCTTTTTCTGTTTGCAGAATATTAGAAAAACTTTTCTTTACATTGTGATTGCCGCCCTGGCTTCGACCCTATCGGGTGTTATGGGCTATTTATTGGGTCATTTCCTCTGGGATTTTATCGGCCCCTATGTGGTTCCCCATCTGATTTCGGCCTCTTTCTTCGATCGTTTAAGCGGCCACCTTAACGCCTATACCAGCTGGGCTGTCTTCATCAGTGCGCTTCTACCGCTGCCTCTAAAGGCCTTTAGCTTAGCTTCTGGGGCCTTCCACCTTAATCTGGCCGGCTATATCTTTGGCTTGCTTGCTGCAAGGCTGCTCCGATTCACCCTTATTGGGACGGTCGTCCTCCTGTGGGGTGAAAAAGTCAAAACGATTGTTGATAAACATTTTCACAACATCTCGATCGCCATCATTCTGAAGCTTTTGGGCGCCGCCTTTTTTATCTGGTTCTTTGCTGCCGAGTAGTCGGCAAGAGCCTCTGAAGTCCCATCCACACCCGTTCAAACACTCGGCATAGCGCCCCATTAGCCATCACGTTCGATGAGGTGACGATCGGATCGAGGATCACATTGAAGGCCAAAATGATCGCTATCATCTCTGGGGTAAAGGAAAGGTAGGTCTCATAAATGGGGAGCATAATGAAAATCGCTCCGCCGATTACCGCTGCTGTTGCAAAACGGGCAAGGACAAACATAACGGTGAAGTTTACCAGTGTGTTCAAATCGGGAGGGTGGCCGTAGAAGTGATTGTAGATTAAAAAGCACAAAAACGTGTTGATGATGCAGTCCCCAATCTGCTGGATATTGGTGGTTGCAGGAATAATCGCTTTGGCAAATTCGGGATTCTGAAGATTTTTGCCAGCCCCTTCGATGGTCCAGGGCATGGTGGAAAGGCTGCAGCCAGAAGTGAATGCGATTGCTCCGGCGGGGGTAAGGTTTTTCAAGCTTTGAAATGCCCCACGCCACGATCCGCTGCCTATTAAAAATAGGAAGAAAATATAGAGGATCAAAAAACCGAGCATCCAGACGAGCAAAACCGCATAATGGGCAAAAATGTGTCGCAGGATTTCAGTCTGATGCATCCGGGCGACAAAGCCTAAGATGAAGAGAGGGATGAGGCGAGAAAATACTCGAGTTAAAATCCATTGAACAATCCCTTTTCCTCGAGCAATCCATCCTCTAAGCACGTTCTGTTTGCCGATAATGGCAATGGAGCCTAAAACCAGCCCCAATAGGGTCCCTTTATCCGCCGACCACCATGCTGGCTTTGTGAAAGGCAGGCGCCATAGGGGGCTGAAATCAACGTTAATTGCTGGCATCTGAATCGGAGGGAGAAAATCGGCCGCAATGTGTCCTCCACCGAGGGCAAACCAAACACTGGAAAAATTCGAAATCCCTTCGAAAAGAAACAATGCCAAAATAAACAACGGTGCCCGTTTCTCAAATGAGCAAATCGTATGTGCAATGAATAATCCAACAGTCACAGGCAAAAGCCAAACGAGTAGATCTTTAATGAAGACACTGACAGTGTAGAACCCCTGATGCAAAGCAGGCGGTAACGAATTTGCAATGAAGAGATAGATTCCGATGACTAGGAGCACCTGAATGCCCCGATTTTTGAAAAGACCCAACATATACGACTATGCTATGTCTTTTTTTCATAGATGAAAACGTAAAAATTTTGTATACTGTCACATCATGAATGATGAGCTTCTTCGAAAAATTGTCGATGCAGCTATTGAAGTGCACAAACTCTTAGGTGGCCCGGGCCTTCTAGAAAATATCTACGAGTCGGCCCTCTGTCACGAGCTGTCTCTGCTCGGAATCCCGACCCAAAGACAATTACCCATTCCGATCCTCTACAAAGGCGCTCCGATCCGCGATCCTCTCTTTCTCGATATTCTCGTCGATAAACGGGTCATCGTCGAAGTCAAAGCTAATGAGAAACATTACCCCTACTACGAAGCGCAGCTCTTGACGCATCTGCGCCTGACAGGTATAAAGTTAGGCCTTCTGATTAATTTTGGCCAAAAAGCGTTAAAAGAGGGTGTGATTCCGATCATCAATAACCATGCAAATCAAAGATTGGGGTGAAGAAGAGATTGTCGCTTATTTGAGGGAGCATTTCCATGCTCGTCCTCCAGTTGTCGGCATTGGCGATGACTGCGCTATTCTACCGGGTGGAATGTTAATCAAAACTGACGGACTTCTCGAAGGGATCCATTTCATCAAAGAGCAAATTCCCCCTCAAGAACTCGGCTACAAACTGATCGCAGTCAACGTCAGCGACATCGCCTCAAAAGGGGGCTCCCCCCAATATGCCCTCCTCACCATGGCGCTCCCTCCATCGACCGATTCTGCGTGGCTAAAAGAGGTGATTACAGGGATCCATTTGGCCTGCGAAAAATGGGAAATCCAGCTAATCGGGGGCGACACCGACGGCTCAAAACGGGATCTTTATTTCAATCTGATGCTCATTGGCACCTCACCCCATGTGAAATTCCGTCACGAAGCCAAAGAGGGCGATCTAATCTGCGTCACCCATTATCTTGGCGATTCGGGTGGTGGACTCCGGGTGCTGCAAGAGAATTTAGCTGGTTATGAAGACCTAGTGAAAGCTCATTTTCACCCAGAGCCCTCCCCTGCCGAAGGGATCTGGCTCTCGAAACAAAACGGGGTCCACGCGATGATGGACATCTCCGATGGACTCGATATCGATCTCAATCGGCTCATCAGAGCTTCAAAATGTGGCGCCCTAGTCGAGCTCTCAAAACTCCCCCTCTCCTCTCCCCTACTTGCACTTTGCGAAAAACAGAGCTGGGACCCAATCCCCTTCGCCCTCACGGGCGGCGAAGATTATTGCCTTCTGCTCACAGTCGACAAAAACAGCTATGAGCAGATAAGCAAGACCTTTTTCGCCGAATTTGGCCACCCTCTTTTTGCCATCGGTGAGATCAGGGGGAAAAAAAGGCCGATCCAATACGAGCAGCTAGGAAAAGCCATCTCCCTGGAACTGAAAACCTATGACCATTTCAATTCATGAGGCAAAAGAGCTGCAAACTGCAAAGGCAGCAAAAGTGATCCTGGGAGATGACTTTGGAACGCCCCGATTCATCGGTGGGATGGATGTGAGCTGCAATCTGTATGATCCAACAAAAATGATCTATGCAGCCGTTGTTGTCCTGGATTTAGAAATGAACGTCGTTGAAAAGGCCTCAGTCGCGATCAAACAGACCTTCCCCTACGTCCCCGGGCTACTCGCCTTCCGCGAAGCGCCAGCGCTTGTGGCCGCCTTCCATCAACTGAAAATCAAACCCGATCTGATCCTCGTCGACGGCCATGGCATTAGCCATCCCAGAGGGCTCGGCGTCGCAAGCCACATCGGAGTACTCTTAGATATTCCCACTATTGGGGTCGCTAAATCGATTTTGGTCGGCGAAATAGAGGGCAACTGTTTGGTCTGGAAAGATGAGACGATTGCCACGGTCTACCAGAGCAAGCCAAAAACCAATCCGCTCTATATCTCTACTGGACATCGCATCTCACTGCCCTCAGCGATCAATTGGGTCCAGCTCTGCATGAAAAAATACCGCCTGCCAGAACCGACTCGGCAAGCCCATATTGCTGCAAATGAATGCAGAAGAGAAAATACCAAAAATATAGCCTGCTAAGTTATAATGCGAGGTAAGGTTTTCTATGAAGAGAAGAATCATTACAGTTATTACAGCGATCACAGGAGATCGGATTGTTATTGGGGAGGCAGAGTTTCAACATGCTAAAGAAGAACACTTTTCAATGCTCCCTGATGATATTCTTTTAGAACTAATCGAACGAATTCTGAAAGATCCCACGAAAATCTTCGAACAAAAAAAAACTCCATCAATATCATCTTTTTTATCGACTTGACAATCAAAGATATTTAGTTGTAATTGTAAAACAAACGGACACTGGAAATTATTTTTCATCTATGTATAGCACTGGCTCTACAATTCGAAATAGTCATAAAAATTTAAAAGAGATTAAGCCATGAAAAAAGGAAAAGTTTTTTTTCATCCAATAGATGGATCGGGAGCCTTGACCATTTCTTGGAGCTCTGGACCAAAAGGTGATGCCATAGAGGCAAGGAAAGGCTCTGGGGTTGGTTTCTTCTCGCCAAATGGGGATTTGCTTTGTGTCATTTTCGATGAAGTTGAAGAACATCGTGACCATCAAGTTCTTGAATTTGCAAATGATTGTATTGAAATTCATGTAGATAAAGGCAAGGTTGAATTTAATATTACCCAACGAAAAGCAATTCCTCAGGTAAGAAAATCCAGAGGGAATGTTCCGACGCGAAGACGCAAAGTCGCAAAGCCGCAAAGAAAAAATTAAGTATTGGGGGGCTAGAATGGTTGAAAGAGTCAGAAAAACCCGTCAAAAAATTGTAATCACAAAAAGCAATATGCCTGCCGCTAAACGTGCTCCTATTGATGAGATCGAGACGAAAGTCATTGGTAAATTAAGAGGAAGCGTTCGCATTAATCGCGATATCATACATCCAATTGATGAGGGTTGGGAGGCAGCTACTTAGGCAATTATATTTGCAATTCGATGTCCCGTTTTTTGTGATCTAAGATGAACTAGCATACAGAAACTAGTTTAAAGTAATAACAGGATATTAGGATGGTCAGG
>JAFEGK010000007.1:143983-178814 GCA_018239985.1 Verrucomicrobiota bacterium
CCTGACCATCCTAATATCCTGTTAAATTTTTTCACATGATGTATCACTCAGATTTCGCTATTTGGCTTCCACGGTTTTTTCCCAAACAAGATCGGGTTTGCCCAATTTCTCTATCACCATATCGTTGTGGAGGGCTTTTATCCTCTCATAGGCTTCGGGGTCATGGATGATCAGACTCTTGCCTTGGCTGTGCCAAGTGGCGGCGTGGATGGCATCTCGTTCGACGGCGGCGTGGTAATAAAAATCGATCTGCTCAGCATATTTCAGATAGGTGTCGCTGATTCGCTCAGGAAAGAGCAACCCTTTGGCAGTGGTGTCTTCTTCGGTTGTTTGGACAAATTCTCGGTCGCGCAGTTTTATCGAATTCCAACGGACCTCATCAGGTGCTGAAATGTGGATCAATCTGATTTTGTAGCCATGCTTTTGGGTCAAAAAATCGAAGAAGCGCCACGTGTGGGGGCTTGTTGCTGTGGTTCCGAAGTAGATGGCATAACCATCACGAATCAAGTTTGCCAGATTGAGGTTGTTGGAGGCATTAGATCCTGGTCTCCATTTATTGTAAGCTGCTTTGCGCGCTTGAATGGAATGGTCGCCGCTATCTATGTCTGCTTGGTATGTCCTCTTGAGTCCGTGTTTGAGGCAAACTGCATCGGGATCTGTGTAGGCGAAATGCTTGCCGGTTCTCTCTTGGTCAGCCTTTAAAATCTGTTCCATCAGTATGGTCTTCCCTGCACCAGGAGCGCCCGCTGTGATCACTGCAATCCTTTCTTGCACAGGATCTGCTGCGAGAATTTTCTGATAGAGGTCATTGATATCGGCACACAAATCTTCAAATTCTTTCTCGGTATAAGGCTCTGTGCGGCCAAAGGCTTTGCCAGTAAGCTGATCCTCTAGATCTTTTCTAGGTAAAGAAAATTGATACCGATCATTGTAAATTTGTGCAAAGTCGCAGATATCTGCCCCATGTAGAGAACATAGGGCAAATAATAAAATGAGAAGGTACTTGAACAAAGTTGCTATTTTGCTTCAAAATTATTTAGGAATGCGTGTATCCCATCATAGGATCGAGTATCATGACTCCCATAGACATTTTCAATTGTAGGCATTAGTTCAACAAATGTGTCATCTTTCTGCTTTGCGTCTTTAATACTTTTGACTAGAGCTCCCGCTTCTGCAAAACGGCCTGCTTTTATTGCTGCTTTTGCTGCTGTGATCAGCTCAGCATCAGTCCTTATTTTCTGCTGTTCATCTCCCAATTGATAGATCATTTGTGATCCTTCTTGACCAATTCTGATACTCATTTTTTTATCTCCTTTTTATTTTCTGCGCGTCTTCTGCGACTCACCTCGCGTGGGTCGAGATCGAGCTCGTCTTGGTGCTTGGCTGCGAGTTGGCCGCAGCCGCCGCTGATGTCTTGCCCACGGCTATACCGGACGGGGGCTGGAATCGAGCGCTCGGTTAGGTAAGTTTGGAATTGTCTGATTCGCTCGGCGTCGGAGGCTTTCATTTCGACACCGGGAAAGTGGTTGATCGGGATCAGATTCACTTTGGCTTTTAGGCCATGGAGGAAGCGGACCAGTTTTTTAGCATCTTGGATGCTGTCGTTGGCCCCTTCGATCATCACATACTCGAAGGTGATCCCATACCGCTTGGGAGCGGGGTATTCGAGGAGGGCCTCTTTGAGGATTTCGAGGCTGTAGGTCCTGTTGATCGGCATCATGGCGCTTCGCTTGGCGTCGTCGGCAGTGTGGAGCGAAATAGCTAGCCGCACTGGGAGATCGCGTCCAAGCTTCCTGATTTCAGGGACAAGGCCAGAAGTTGAAATGGTGACGCGAGCTGTGGAGAGCCCAAAGCCCTTTGGATCGATCATAATCGAGCAGGCTTTCACCACTTCATCGTAATTGTCGAGTGGCTCGCCCATGCCCATGAAGACAATATTGGAGACTTTTTCCTCTTTGAGGTTTTGGTTGGCCAGAATCAGCTGCGAGAGGATTTCCCCTGAGCTTAAATTGCGCTTGAAACCCATTTTTCCCGTTTGGCAAAATGTGCAGCCCATCTTGCATCCCACTTGGCTGCTAATGCAGAGGGTCGATCGGTTTTCGTAGGGCATGAGGACCATCTCGAAGAGGAGTCCATCGGCAGTTTTTAAAAGGTATTTTTCGCTGGTGTCTTTGGAAATTAGATGGGCATCGACATGGGGAAGGGTCCAATCGAAGCTGGAGATGAGCTGAGAGCGGATCGGTTGGGAAAGGTTGGTGAAGGCGTTTGGGTCGACTATCCCTTTTTGAAAAATCCACTGGTAAATTTGCCCGGCAGTGAATTTGGGAAGGCTTTGCTCTTGGCACCACTGCTCCCAGTCGGGCAACGAGCAATCGAGCGCATAGGCTTTTTTCGCAAGGATTTGCAGTTTGTCCATATCTAATTAAAGTATAATATCAGGTGCTCTAATTAAGATCCTGAAGAAAACTATAGCTAAGTTCCAAAATTGTCTGCTCGTCGTCTATTTGACGCTTATGAGAGAGAACAGCTTTAGCGATTTGTTTCCACTCGGTCTGCATCTGTTGGGGTACTTGGCGTAGATCAACGTTTTCATTTTTTAATAATTTGATTATGTAACCCCTGATTCTCTGTACCTTTTCTTTCCGTTGGGTAGCTTGCTGGAGATCGACATCAAATCGCTCTTTTAGCTCCACGAGCTCTTGTGGAAGAATCACTCTCGCATTAGGATCTTCAGCCGCGACGTGGCCACGTAGGACCTCTAATCGAGCCTCGATCAGGCTCAAAGTTTTAGTCCATTTATCTTCTGATAATTTAATTTCTGGGCATGGGGCATCTGGGTCGAGATTGGCAAAACGTCGCAGATCTACTTGCTCTGGCCCCACAGCTTGGGCTAGAGGTTTTTTGTTGCGATGTAACTTGGCAAACTCATTCTCATCGATACAGCCTTTGACGGTGACCAAAAGGGCCCCAATTTCCCCTTTTGTCATCCCCTTTTGATTTAGCCTTGTTTCCAATGCCTCAAATTTCTCTAAGAGGGGTTTAACTGTTGCTCGCTCTGAGGGGGGAAGGTAAATGGGATCTTCTCTCCGAGAGATATAGCCGTTCAAACACTCTTTTGCCTCTTTTAAGGTGTCACGATCTGTTTTTTCCAGCAGTTTGGCTTGTTCAACAGCTTCTATTCTTTTTAAAAACTGCCGAGCTGTCACTTTGGGTAACGCATTGGACTCATTAAGCTTAGGACCAGAGCTTAAGCTGACAAGATTATAGCGGGTGTAGAAAAAACCAGCAGCAATTAATGCTGTTGTTGTCAGTGAACCCACAAGCCAATGGCGGTTAATAGCGTCAATCCAGACTGACTTCACATCTGCTGTTTGTAAGATTGCAGCCCCTCCGACAATCACAGGAAGTGCTTTGAGGGCTCGCCCCATCCATCTTTCGCAGGTTCGAAATCTAGCTTGGTTAACCCTCTTATCCTGTTCATAGAATCTATTAGTGGGATCAACAGGAAATAACGTTGATGCTGGTATAGGGGCCGCCATCTTCTATCCTCTTAGTTAATCTACGTTGTTATTGTTATTGATATCATCAACAACTGGCTCAGGTAGCTCCGCAATCTTTGTGGCAATTTCGCGTAGCAATAGACTTGCTTCGGTCTCCGTTGCCTCCCTACCATTAAGCTCTTTCTCCTTCTTCTCGACGATTTCTCTGCCGATCTTATTCCACTGCTCTAAAGTTGAAACAGGAACATTCAATTTAGCAGACACTTCATGGACAGGTACATTAACAAACAATTGTTTGATCGCTCTTATTGCGAGTTCTTTCTTTTCAAAATAATCCATTTTTGTCTCTAATTGAGCCGCAAATTTTTCAATTAACTGGGTTAATGGAAGATTAAGAGCAATCTTGACAGAAGAGGGCTCATCGGCGACTGAGTCGAGCACTTTTTGTATATCATAGTCAAGCAAGTCCAGAGTTTCAGACCACTCAGTCTCTTCAATCACCAAGCCAGGGGTCGGGTTAGCTCTCATGACAGCGCTGAGCAGCATAGTTGTTTCGGTCATTCCACCATTGGCAAATAGGTCTCGATCTTGACGGTCGTAAGATTCATTCAATTTTTCGTTCCAATTTGCCATTGTTGAATCTACAAGATCACTAAAACACCGGCTAATCACTTGCAGAAGATCGGCAAGCTCTGCTTTTGTTTTCGTTACAGGTTTTAAATCGGTTTCGAATTTTTCAAAGGCCAGCAAATTATTCTTGACCAGCTCTCTACCTGCAGGAGGCAAATAAATCTGCGAGTATTGAGACCCTTCTTTATCAAGTCCCTCGAAGTATTTAATCAGATGATTTAGCCACTCAGCTGATTTTGGCTCTAGTTGCTTGATTGCCGCCACTTCTTTCATCCTTGACAGCCACCCTTTCACTTGAGCTTTGCTTAAGCAATTTGTAGGAAGCATTTGAGGGATCATATCAATGCTGAGCAAATTAAATCTTGTGATCGCAAGTCCCACCACTACAAATGCAGCAGAGGCCAGTAGGCCAGGTATCGCCATTTTAGTGACGTAATCGGTTGCCACTTGCTCGACTCCCGCCTCTTGCAGGGCGCGAGCCCCTATGGCAGCGAGTGGAAAAGCAGATCCGATCGCACAGATCCAGGATTCCGCACTACGGAAATTTTTTCGGTGAATCTTTCTGTCTCTTTCACAATATTGATTATAAGGGTGATCTGGAAATAAGTTTGCAGCAACTGATTTGCTCATTTTTTAAACTCCTTTTAAACTTAATATAATAAATTATATCAGATTTATGAATATACGATCAATTTTTAAAATACTTTCTTTACACAAGGATCGGTATTCTTCAGATCTGCACAGATTTCTTTGATTTTGGTCAGGGTCTGAGAGCTACGAAAGGGGGCGGTGATGGCCTGAACTGCCTGCGATAGGGGGCCTTGATCGCATTCGAGGAATTTAAAGGTTTGGATTTCGAGACATCTTTGGTCAGTGACGGTGGGGGTGGTAGGGATAACAGGGGGATTTTTGATGAGGGAAAAGCTCAATTCGCACAAAATTTCCCCAGTTTTGAGCGCCCCAAGATTGGCGATCGCATGGTTGATGAAGTTGGTCGGGATGATGGCTGCTGTTTTGCGGGAAAGTTTTGAGATTGCATTCGACATGACCCGATAAAGGGGCAGGCTTCCGAGCGCTAAATTGATCACCCCATCATAAATGGCCCCTTTAATAAGGGATCTTTTCTCTTGCCAGGCTGTCAGGACTCCCATCGCAAATGAGGCTGCTGCCCGGGTCGTAAAATAGTAGCTGTGGGTGGGCAGTAGAAGGTAGTCTTTGAGGAGGTTCGCTGCTTGGGCACAGGGGATGAAAATCATCATTGGGGCGATGAAGAAGACCATGGTGTGTACATGTGTCAGCCGATTATGAAAGTCTGCTTTTCTTTTTGGGTGAAGGTAAGTGTAGGTTACCCCGAGGGCAGTTAATCCCAATACGGTGATACTAGAATACTCATTGAGGGTTTGGAGTACCCCTTTAATCGGGGCATCGTCAGGGGCGATGGCATGCAACAGATGGGCTCCCATACTGGCAACTGTTATGACATTTTGCATGATTTATCTCCAAATATATGGAGCTATTATACCAATTTCTATATTTAAATAGGAATTATTAAAAAATAAATTACTATAACGCAAAATCTGATTTTCACCTCTTGTTCAAAATTGAGTGATACTTTACACTCTTTGTCATGGTGATGATTGAATCACTGAGGATTATGAAAGTTAAAAAATTATTTTACACTCTTCCTTCGCATCACCATCACGGGCATCCCGCCCATTAATTCTTTATTCCAATTTATTACTTTCAATTTAACTTTTAACATGGGATGTAACCGATGAACTTAATTATTTTTATCTCTCTTCTTTTTGGGCTTCAAGCAATCTACTGGATGGTAGGTAAGCGGGCCTCGAAAAATCTCAATAATGACCAGGACTATTTCCTGGCTGGGAAAAATATCCGTTTTTTCCCACTAATGATGACGTTTTTGGCTACGCAAGTGGGCGGCGGGCTGGTTCTGGGCGCAGCCGATGAGGCTTACCGCTTCGGCTGGCCGGTATTGCTCTATCCGCTGGGCGCTGCGATAGGGCTCATTTTGCTTGGGATGGGGCTAGGGAAAAAGCTAGCTCAATTTCAGGTCTCGACGGTGGCTCAGATCATGGAGGTGGTCTACAAATCGCCCGGATTAAGGAAGGTGGCCTCGCTGCTTTCGGTGATTTCGTTATTTATGATTTTGGTGGCGCAAATCATCGCTTCGAGTAAGTTTTTGGTCAGTTTAGGCTTTAGCAATACGGCGCTCTTTGTGCTGTTTTGGGGGATCGTGATTCTATATACGGTCCGTGGAGGCTTAAAGGCGGTGATCGCTACTGATATCGTGCAGGCAGCCTTTTTCTCGGTGGTGTTCTTTCTTTGTTTTGGTTTTGTCTTTTTCTCTGATCCCGGTTCTTTTTTCCAAGCACCGCTCGTTGAGAAATTTGCCGGGGCATCGTCGAAGCTCTGTGGCTGGCTATTGATGCCGCTGATGTTTATGATCATCGAGCAAGATATGGGCCAGCGCTGCTTTGCCGGTGGTTCGCCGCAGATTGTTTCGCGGGCTTCGTTTTGGGCGGGGGTATTTACGCTGCTGATTTGTTTGATTCCGATTTTCTTCGGGGTGCTGGGCAAAACGCTTGGGATTGTGGTGCCAGACGGGGCCAGTGTCTTGATGACGGTCATCGAGAAGACTACAAATCCGTGGATCACTGCATTCGTAGGTTGCGCAGTGCTTGCGGCGATTATTTCGACTGCAAGTTCTCTGATCAATGCGATTTGTTCTAATTTGTCGAGCGATTTCTTCAAGTTAAAGAAGTCGATTCCGATGGTGCAAGGAATCACTGCGGTCACGTCGATTGGAGCTCTATTTTTTGCCTTCTATTTCAATAATGTGGTCGATCTGCTCATTCAAAGTTATGAGTTGTCGGTCAGCTGTCTATTCGTTCCGATTTTGGCTGCTCTATTCAAACGGGAGGGGAATTTTAGGTCGGCTGTGCAGGCGATTATTTTTGGCGCTTTCGGATTTTGCTTTTTTAGATTTGTCCCACTCGAGTTTTTCCCTCGTGAAATCGCCAGTGTGGCTCTCTCTTATGTAGGATTTGCTACCTCGCAGTGGCTGGTGGCTCGGCGGACTGCATGATTATTGAGGATTTGACATCAAGTGGCGAGGGGGTGGGCTCGATCGAGGGAAAAAAGGTCTTCGTCGATGGGGCTCTTCCCAAAGAGGAGGTTGAAGTCGAGGTGACCGAAAATCGGAAGCGGTTTGCAAAGGCAAAGTTGCTCCGGATTGTCCGCGCATCGCCCGATCGTGTCGATCCGATTTGTCCCCTTTTTGGAACATGCGGCGGCTGTCAAATCATGCATTTGAGCTATGCTGAGCAGCTCAAATGGAAGCGAAAGCGGGTGCAAGATGCGCTCAAGCGGATCGGTGGTTTGGAGATTGCTGTCGATGAATGTATCCCCTCCCCTGATCAGCTCGGCTACCGAAACAAAATCCATCTCCATCAGGGGGGGCTTCATAAGCGGCATTCGCATGAGGTTGTTCCAGTTGAGAGGTGTTATATTTTCAATGGAACTCTTGAGCCTGCGAAAAATGCACATGAGGCTATTATTCGTACGGCGCAAGAAGAGCTGCTCGTGGAAATCGATGGGGTGTCTAATCGCCCTTTCATCATCGAGCAGCTTGGGGCTTTAAAATTTAAGATTGGCCCACGCGATTTTTTCCAAGTGAATCCGAAACAGGCTTTCCAGCTATTTCAGAGGGCGGTGCAGGTTGCAGAGTCTGGTGCCATGCTCGATGCCTACTGTGGGGTCGGCACGTTGTCTCTTTTTGCAGCACAAAAGGGCAATAAGGTGCTCGGGATTGAGGTCATGGAAAGTGCAGTTGAGAGCGCTAGGGAGAATGCGAAGCTGAATGGGATCGAAAATGTGGCTTTCAAGTGTGGGCGGGTGGAAAAACTGCTGCCGAAATTGGGGAAATTTGAGACGATTTTCCTCAATCCGCCAAGAGGCGGGGTGGAGCCAGAGGTTATTGCAGCACTTCTTCAATCTCCTCCGAAACGGCTGATTTATATTTCATGCGATCCGGCGACCCTAGCGAGGGATTTGAAGGCTCTGCAACCCCATTTTGTAATTGAAAGCGTTACTCCTTTTGATATGTTTCCACAAACTATTCATGTGGAAACTTTAGTTAATTTATGTTATAATTATTCCTTATGAGCACATTACTAACCGCACATTCTCTCTCCAAATCTTATGGGACGCAGGTCCTATTTCAAAATATTTCTTTTACAATTTCTGCTGGAGACAGGATCGGCATTATCGGCCCCAATGGCGCCGGGAAATCGTCGCTGATCAAAATTTTGGCAGGATCTGATGATCCCGATAGCGGCTATCTTTCCAAAAGACAGATGCTGCAAGTTGGCTATGCGAGCCAATCGCCCGAATTCCCTCCAATGTCGATCGAAGCTTTCCTGCTCGGGCAGGTCCCCGAGCTCGATGAGCGCTCTGCCTTGACGCGGGCTGGGATTTTGCTTGGAAAAGCGGAATTTGCCGATTTTTCGGCCGATGCGAGTCTGCTTTCAGGGGGCTGGAAGAAGCGGTTAGACATTGTGGCGGCGCTAATGAATGAACCCGATTTGCTCTTGCTCGACGAGCCGACAAACCACCTCGATCTCGAGGGCATTGTCTGGCTGGAGATGTTTTTGAAAAGGCTCCAAATTCCCTATGTGGTGATCAGTCACGATCGTTATTTCTTGGAATCGGTCACGAACCGAATTATCGAGCTCAACAGATGCTATCCCGAGGGGCTATTGCAAGCGCCGGGGACGATCTCTAAATTTCTCGAACACAAGGAAGCTTTTCTAGTTGCGCAGGAGGAAAAAATCCGATCGCTTTCTCATAAGGTGCGCGATGAAATCGACTGGCTAAGGACGTCGCCAAAGGCCCGTACCACAAAGTCTGAAGCGCGTATTCGCGAGGCTAATCGTCTTATCAATGAGCTGTCGGAGGTGAAGCAGCGGACGAAAGTGCAGGAAGTGGGCATTGATTTCTCTGCATCGGAGCGTGAAACGCGCAAATTGATCGTCGCCAAAAATGTGAGCAAGGAGCTTGGTGGGCGGCAGCTATTTAAGCATGTCGACTTCACGTTAAGTCCGGGAACAAGGCTGGGCATTCTCGGGAAAAACGGGACAGGAAAATCGACGCTTCTCAAGATTTTGGCAGGTATAGTGCCCCAAGATATGGGGAAAATTTCTTATGCTGACGATCTGCATCTGGTCTATTTCGATCAGCACCGCGAGCAGCTCGATCCCAATTTGACGCTCAAAGAAGCGCTCTGCCCTAATAGCGAGACGGTCAATTACCGAGGCCAATCTATCCATGTCAATGGCTGGGCAAAACGGTTTCTCTTTCCTCCCGATAGGCTCAATATCCCGATTCGCTGTCTCTCCGGCGGCGAGCGGGCCCGCATTTTGGTGGCCAAGCTGATGCTCGAGCCGGCCGATGTCCTATTTCTCGATGAACCGACGAACGATCTCGACATCCCGACTCTCGAGCTAATCGAGGAGAGTCTCAGCACGTTCGCAGGGGCTGTGGTGTTGATTTCGCACGATCGCTGTCTCATGGATCGGATCTGCAATCGGGTCCTTGTCCTTGGCGAGGGTGAGCACCATTTTTATGCCAGTTTCTCGCAGTGGGAAAGTGCAAAAAAGCCGGTTGAAAAGGAAAAGCCGCTTCCAAAAAAAGAGGCTCCCAAAACCTCTGGAGCCAAGCTCAGCTACAAGGAGAAACGGGAACTCGACATGATGGAGCAGACGATTCTCGAAGCTGAAGCTGAAATCTCAAGGCTGGAAAAGCTTGATGGGAATCTAGAGATTTATCAGCAAATGGGTAAAGCACACGAGCATTTGGAAGGGCTTTACCAGCGTTGGCAGGTGCTTTTGGATAAAGCAAAGTAGTTACCTAGACTTTGCAACTTGTTTCGATGCAAAACGCAAAAAAATTAAAAAATGCTCTCCCTTTCCTTGCGTCTTTGCGTTCAAACAGCCCCCTATGCTATAGCTGGATCATGAAGATCTTGGTTCTCAATAGGGGCTCGAGCAGTATCAAATGCAGTGTGTATGATTTTGATACCTTGCCCAACTCCCCTCTTCCGCCTACGTGGGAAGCCACTGCCGAAAATCGCTCTACTGCTGCTATCCAAAATCTTCTTAGAGGTCTAAAATCTATTGATGAAATCGATGTGATCGGTCATCGGATTGTTCACGGAGGCGTTTTTTTTAGTCAGAGTGTGCTGATCGATGCTGATGTGAAGAAGAAGATCGGGGATCTTGCTGAGCTTGCTCCGCTACACAATTTGGCCGACTTGGAAGGCATTGAGGTCTTTGAGAAATTGCTTCCCAATACTCCTCAGGTAGCGGTTTTCGATACGGCGTTTCATTCGACTATGCCGATGGCTGCACAGGTATATCCTGGCCCCTACGAGTGGTTTGAGCAAGGCATTAAAAAGTATGGGTTTCATGGAATCAGTTATCAGTTTTGCACACGGCAGGCGGCGATTTTGTTGAAAAAGGTGCCTCATCGTATGGTGATTTGCCATTTGGGAGCTGGAGCTTCTCTGTGTGCTGTGAAGGATGGGAAATGTGTCGATACGACGATGGGTTTTACTCCACTCGATGGGCTGATGATGAATACGCGGTGCGGTTCAATCGATCCGGGGATTTTGCTCTTTTTGCAAAAGAAAAGGGTTGCAGATCTGTCCGATACGCTCTATAAAGGGTCTGGGCTGCTGGGTGTTTCGGGTATTTCCGGTGATATGCGCGATCTGATGGAAAAGCGGACTAATCCAAGGGCAGAGCTTGCTCTGGAGGTCTATCTGCATAGGCTTGTCAGTGAGATTGGGGCGATGGTGGCGGTGCTTGGTGGGCTCGATGTGCTGGTATTCACTGCGGGAATAGGAGAAAATTCTCCATTTATTCGCGAGGGGGTCTGTGAGGCGCTAGCGTTTTTAAAAGAGGTGAAGGTGCTTGTGATCCATACACAAGAGAGTTTTGAAATTGCACGGGAGTGTTATGCCAATCAGTCCTAATGCCGGGAAGCCGGCCGATCCATCGATTTTGGTCGATATTCCCAAGTTGATCGCTGCCTACTATGATGAGATTCCTGACCCTTCTATAAGCTCACAGAGGGTGATTTTTGGGACGTCGGGCCACCGAGGGACGCCGTTTAAAAATTCTTTTAATGAGCAACACATTCTGGCGATTACGCAGGCGATTTGTCTCTATCGGCAAAAGATGGGGATCGATGGCCCTCTGTTCATTGGAATCGATACGCATGCTCTCTCACAGCCAGCTCTTACGAGTGCTCTCGAGGTGCTGGGCGCCAATGATGTGACGGTGATGCTCGCAGAAAAGGATGGCTTTACGCCGACGCCTGTCATCTCTCATTCGATTCTCAAATACAATCGGGGGAAAAAGGGGCATTTGGCCGATGGGATTGTGATCACTCCTTCACATAATCCTCCCCATGAAGGGGGCTTTAAATACAATGATATCCGGGGCGGACCAGCTGATCCGTCGATCACCGACTGGGTGCAGGCTAAGGCAAATGAGCTGCTGGAAAAGGGACTCGATGGGGTGAAGCGGATCGCTGTTGAAAAAGCGATTGCCGCTGCAGAGCGTTACGATTATCTCGATTCGTATATTGGCGATCTCGATCAAGTGCTTGATATGAAGGCGATCAAGGAGATCAAGTTGGGGGTCGATCCTCTCGGTGGGGCGGGGGTCCATTATTGGGGGCTTATTGCTGAAAGGTATGGGCTCGATTTAAAGGTGGTCTCTCTTGAGGTCGATCCGACGTTTAGTTTCATGACGGTCGACTGGGATGGGCAAATTCGGATGGATCCATCCTCTCGTTATGCGATGCAGCGGTTGATTGCTCTCAAAGATCAGTTTGCGATTGCCTTTGGCTGCGATACAGATCACGACCGGCATGGGATTGTGACAAAAAGCTCTGGATTGCTCCCTCCAAATCACTATCTTTCGGCTGCGGTCTTTTATTTGTTTCAGCATCGTCCTGAATGGAAGCAGGAGGCGGCGATTGGAAAGACGCTTGTCAGCAGTCAGATGTTCGATAAGGTGGCTGCAAAATTAGGAAGACGGCTCTATGAGGTGCCAGTTGGCTTCAAGTGGTTTGTCGATGGTCTATATGATGGGTCTTTGGGTTTTGGCGGAGAAGAGAGTGCGGGGGCCTCGTTTTTGCGCATGGATGGAACGCCCTGGAGTACAGATAAGGATGGGATCATCGCTGCTCTATTATCAGCTGAAATCACTGCTAAAATGGGACGTGATCCTGGCGAGGTCTACAGCGATCTGACGAGGGAGTTTGGCCAGTCGTTTTACAAGGTTGTCAGCGCTGCTGCGACTGCCGAGCAAAAGGCAAACTTAAAAAAAATCAAACCTGAAATCAAGGAATTAGCCGGAGAGAAGGTTGAGGCGATTTTGACAAGTGCCCCTGGAAATGGGGCCCCGATCGGTGGTGTAAAGGTGGTCACGAAAAGCGGCTGGATTGCGATGAGGCCTTCTGGGACGGAGGATATCTATAAGATCTACGCTGAGAGTTTCATAAGCAAAGATCACTTAGAACTATTGCTAAGGGAGGGCGAGAGGATATGCAAGAATACCACGAGCTCCTGAATGAACTTGCTCTTGATTTAGCGTGGAGTTGGAATCATGGCGGGGATAAGATTTGGCAGCAGCTTGATCCTGAGCTTTGGGAAAAAACTCACAATGCATGGGTGATCTTACAAAATGCTTCTAAAGAAAAGCTCGATCAGGTTTTGACCGATCCGAGCTTTCTCAATTTGATGGAGCGTTTTAAGGCCAAAAAGGCAGAAGTAGCCGCGAGCTCTTGGTTTAAGGAAAAATATCCAAATAGTCCTTTGAGTTGCATCGCTTATTTCAGCATGGAATTTATGTTGAGCGAGGCTCTTCCTATCTATTCAGGGGGTCTTGGGAATGTCGCCGGCGATCAGCTAAAATCGGCTAGCGATCTCGGTGTTCCGGTCATCGGTATTTCTCTTCTTTATCAACAAGGTTATTTTCGACAGCTGATCAATGCTAAGGGTGAGCAGCAAGCGCTATTTCCCTATAATGATCCCGGCCAACTACCAATCTCTCCTTTGCGTAAACCTGATGGACAGTGGCTTCGTTTGGAGATCCCTCTATCAAAACAAAAGATCTATGTCCGCACTTGGGAAGTGAAGGTGGGACGGGCAAAATTGTATCTGCTCGATACTAATGATGCAGCCAATACGCCAACGCAGCGGGGGATCACAAGCGAACTCTATGGCGGCGATCGAGAACTTAGGCTCAAGCAGGAATTGTTGCTTGGCATCGGCGGCTGGCATTTGCTTGAAGCTCTCGGTCTTAATCCACAGGTGTGTCATCTCAATGAGGGGCATGCTGCTTTTGCGATTTTGGAAAGGGCTAAATCTTTTATGAAGGAAAATGGGGTCTCTTTTGACGTTGCTCTCAATGCGACGCGGGCAGGCAATCACTTCACAACCCATACTGCTGTCGCGGCGGGGTTCGATTATTTCTCTCCTGAGCTGATTCATCAATATTTAGGCCAGTATGCCGAGGAGAGATTGAAGATCCCGTTTGAAAAGCTGCTCGCTCTGGGACAACACAATGGAGATGACCCAGAAGAATATTTCAATATGGCTAATCTCGCTATTCGAGGAAGTGGGACGATTAATGGGGTCAGTCAATTGCATGCGAAAGTGAGCCGATCTCTATTTCAATCTCTGTTTCCAAAATTCCCCGTCGATGAGGTCCCTGTTGAATCACTGACTAATGGGGTCCATGTGCGCAGTTGGGATTCGCCTATGGCCGATGAGCTATGGACGGAGGCTTGTGGAAAAGAGCGTTGGCTGGGAGAGACGGAGGAGCTCGAGAAAAAAATGCGGGCCGTCCCTGATACAAAGATTTGGCAGATGCGAAATTCTGCCCGCGCAGCTCTCATCTCTTATGCCAATCGCCGTTTGGAAAAACAGCTGATTGCTAGGGGTCTGTCACCTGAGGAACCTCTATTTGATCCTAATATTCTCACGCTCGGTTTCGCTCGTCGCTTTGCCACCTATAAACGGCCTAATCTGCTCCTTTCGAATCCAACCCGTTTTCTCTCCATTTTGATGAATCCTTCCCGGCCGATGCAATTGCTAATAGCGGGTAAAGCCCATCCGGCTGATATTCCGGGTCAAACGCTGATCAAACAATGGATGGAGTTCATCACCCAAAATCCTGAGGCACGCAAACATGTGATTTTTCTCAGCGATTATGACATGTTGCTCACTGAACAGATGGTTCAAGGGGTCGATGTGTGGGTCAATACTCCCCGCCGTCCGTGGGAAGCGTGCGGCACCAGTGGAATGAAGGTGCTGGTCAACGGCGGAATCAATGTCTCAGAACTCGATGGTTGGTGGGCAGAGGCCTATCGCAAAGAAGTGGGCTGGGCAATCGGCGATGGACAAGAACATGGCGATGACCCGGCTTGGGATGCCAAGGATGCGAATGCTCTGTACGATCTACTCGAAAAAGAAGTTGCCCCTCTGTTCTATGAGAGGGATGGAAATGGAATTCCTGCTGGGTGGATCAATCACATTCGGGAAAGTATGGCGACACTCACACCTCGATTCTCAACTAACCGTGCCGTCCGCGAATATACTGAGCGGTTCTATTTGCCCGCTGCGAATAAATATCTGGAGCGGTCAAAAAATCAAGGGGCCTTAGCCCAGAAGATTACAAAATGGAAAGAGGGTCTCAAAGAGGGTTGGGATAAAGTTTGCTTTGGAAAGCTGAAGGTGGAAACTAAGGGGCAGGAACATCATTTCGAGGTCTCCGTTGAGCTTGCAGGTCTTGCTCCAACAGCAGTGAGAGTCGAATTATTTGCAAATACGAAGGAAAGAATTGAAATGAAAGCGGTAGGCTCCGGAGTGTATAGAGCAGTGGTTCCTACTTCTTTGTCCGCAAGTGCCTATACCCCTCGCATTCTCCCCTCTTTTCCTGGTGTTTCAGTCCCCCTAGAAATAGATTATGTACACTGGCAAAAGTAGTGTATAGTAAAAAGAACCTATGAAAAAGCAGATTGATACACTAGATGCACCCAAGGCGATCGGCCCCTATTCACAGGCGGTAGCTACAGAGCAGTTTTTGTTTGTCTCAGGTCAAATTCCGGTTAATCCGAAAACAGGCAAGATCGATGAGATGACGATCCAGTGGCAGACTTCCCAAGTTTTTCGCAATATTGAGGCGATTTTAATAGCCGCAGGCCTAACATTCGGGGATGTCGTGAAGGTCGAGGTGTTTCTCAAGGATATGAATGATTTTCAGATCCTCAACGGGATCTACGCCGAAAAATTTGACGCTCCGATCAAGCCAGCTAGGCAAACGGTGCAGGTTGCAAGATTGCCAATGGATGCGCTAATCGAAATTTCTTGTATTGCCGTCATTTCTGGAAAGTAGCTGTGATGAGGGGGATTTCAATATTGTGGGCCCGCAGCGTATCGTCGATGATGTTAAAATAGTAGGCCGACGTTGACATGTTGGGGAGGGAGGCAAGTGATTCGTTGACCCAAACCGCTAACGTGCAATTGAGGAAGTTCTCTCCGTAACTTGTGACCCAGAGTTCTGGCTCTGGATTCGGTAGGGTGATGGGCGCGGTTTTTACTGCCTCGGCGAGGATTTTCTTGATAAAGGCTTTATCTGCGCTTAAGGGTATGCGGAAGGGGACGGTGATTCTTCGGCTCTTTTTGACTAGGGTCCGATTGGTGAATTTTTTGGTGACTAGATCAGAATTTGGGATCACTAGATCGACCCCATCAGCAGTTGTCAAAATGGTATTGCGCAGGTTGATCTCGGTGATTTCTCCAACTTCTCCTGTATCGAGGACGATCACGTCGCCAACATTGAGCGATTTGCTAAGTAGGATGATGATTCCTGAGATGAAGTTGTGGAAGATAGACTGCAGGCTAAATCCTATCCATACGGTGATTGCACCGGCAATGAAGGCAAACGCGGTTAGGTCAAGTCCGATGCTGGCCCCGGCGATGATAAAGCCGATGACTAAAATGAAATAATAGATCATCCGGCTCAAAATATAGAGCGACGGGTTGGTCATCAGTTGGTGTTTCTTTCCAAATTTATGGATGCTTCTCTTAAAGAATGTTCCCAGCAAATAGGCGATCAGTATGATCAGGATCATTTTGATGATGCCAAGTGGGGTGATCGGGATGTCTCCTAATTTAAAGAGGCTTTGCTTAAACCAGCTTCCGTGAGCCTGAAAGAAGTCAGAAATATTGTGTCCTATCGAGAGGAATACTCCCCCTACGGTTGTAGGCATCTCTTTCCTGAGGGCGTGAATCTGGCTAATTAAAAATTTTGAGAGGAAGATTTCGTTTTCCAGTTGTTGGAGGGTCAATATGATCGCTTCAGCATCGTTAAGCATTTGATGAGAGACAAGGGGGGAATTTTTTAAGGCCTGCTGGAGCATCAGCTCAGTATTATTTTTCCAGACGCGGGTCTGCTTCTCAATAGTATCGATCTGCTCCCGATAATCGGGCACTGTTGTGATCTGCTTTAATCCTAGCTGCAGAATGGCTTTTTGTAGCTCGAGATTGATCAAGATCATCTGATCGTGAAGTTGATCGATGCCCTCTTGTCCGATCTCTTCTTTGAGTCTGTCTTGAACTTCTGCAATTCTTTGCTCTAATCCGTTGATATCGTCTGTTGCGTAGTCAATCCGGTTATGAGAATAGTTAACTTCTTTCTCAATTTCTTTGAGTTTCTCTTTTTGTGCTTCAATTTGTGCTTTGAGTAGATTGGCCTGTAGCTGCTCAATGGTCAAATTGAGCTTCATGTTCATGATTTCAAGGCTTTTGAGCAAACGGGTAACTTGAGGCTCTTTCTTGTCGACTAAATAAGCTGCAAAGAGGGTATCGAGCTGATGATTTCCTGAACGAAGGGCAATCTGCAACAGGGTCAATTTGAGTTGCAGCTGTTCCAAATCGCGCTGATTGTTAAGCCATTTCTTCCCTAATGACAGCCACTGCTCAAAGGTGTATTTTTCTGGATGTGCGGCAATATAACTTGCCATGGGCGGGCTTTCCCCTTTCAGATCGATTAAGGTCTGCAAACCCGTGACAAATTTATCGGCTAGCACTTTGATTTTGACCTGTTCTGCAGCTGGCAGACCTTCAGTCAAGCTATCAAGGAGTTTTTGGGTCTCTTCTTTCCTCTTTTCGAGCGTCTCTTTATCGACGTCAAAATATTGCCACCAATTCGGGCTCAAATTAAGTGGCGTTGGAATCGGTTCTTGTTGCTTTTCGTGCCCTAGAGGATTTAAGATGCTTTCCCCATGCGAGACTACCGGCAAAAGCAGGAGTAGGGCCAGTAAGAATCTCAGCATAGGGAAATCCCCCTAACGGTGATGTCCGCCACCCCGATGCCCACCACCGCCACGATGTCCGCCGCCGCCGCGATGTCCGCCGCCGCCACGGTGTCCACCGTGATGACCCCCTCGGTGCCCTCCATGGTGCCCGCCGCGATGATATCCTCGATGCCCATGCCAGTGGTGTCCTCCATGATGGCGCCAACCACGACCATGTCCACGCCAATAGTAATTTCTGCGCCATGTCCAATAGGCGGGTTCATTTCCAAACCAATACCCGTAGTACCAACCTGGACCAACCCAAACAACGCCGTCATTCCAATACCCATAATCATAGCAATCGTCACAGTCATCATCCGCATAATATCCTGGTCCTACTTGTACTTGGACAGATTGAGCTTCAAGCGACCCCAGCCCTGCGCAGCCAAATAGTGCTAGTAATAATAGTGCTTTTTTCATTTTTTCCTCTTCTTAAATTTATCTTCTGCCGCCCCCGCGACCGCCTCGGTAGCCTCCGCCACCACCACGATAGCCATCCCCTCGATAAGCGCCTCGCCCCTCTCTCCAGTAGTAATTGCGTCTTGCTATTACGTAGTCGGTTTCATTGTTAAACCAAGCCCCATAATAGTAACCCGGTCCCGACCAAACAACGCCATCATCGTAGTACCCATCGTCGTAAGAGCCGTCGTCACCTTCGTCTTCATCGACTTCGATCACTTGAGACTGTGATTGTGAAAAAGCGGCAATTGGTGCAAATAATAACGATAATAAAAATAGATACTTATTCATAAGTCCATCCTTATATTATTATTAACACAATAAAATATTATAATTCGAAATAAAAAAGAAAAAGACCTATCTCGTAATTAATGATAAACGAGATAGGTCTTTAATTTAATTTATACCGAAATAACCTGAAGAATCGGTTTAGCAGTTAGAATAACCATTCTACTCGGACATCCACTTGATTGATGTTCGTGCTGCCATTATAAAGTCCTTTGTAACCAATTGAGAAAGAAGTTCCGCAGTTAGTTGTCCACTTAATTCCTGCTACTGGAGACACCAATTGTACAGAGGAATCAAAGCAATCGACGGTGAATGTGCAGTTAACATCTTTAAAATTAGCCCTTTGCTTGCAGTGATCTAAGGGGAACTCTCCGACCCAGCTGACGCCAAGATAAGGTGCCCAGCAGAAACAGTCGCATGCCCACTGCCAATAAGCTCTAAGACCCACCTCACTTCGGAGCATGTTTTGATGGTGCTCTTTGACGTGGAGATCCACACCTCCAGCACGTTTCTCAGTAAAACCTTCGCGACTGAAGTAGTTATAATCGACAAGAGCAAAGGGTTCGAAATTGGTGCAGCACCACTCCCAACAGGTGCGAATGCCAAGGTGGCCGGTTAAGAAATAGCCATCAGGATTGCTATGTGCAACGCGGCTAATATTAACAAACACAGGGGTCGTCACAACACCAATTGTGCCAGTGCACAGATCTGTCTCTAGGGTGCTGATGGTCCCAGGTCCTTGGATTCTGACTTTGCGCCTGAGATGGTGGTCACTAACGCCTCCAATAAACGAAAGGTCTAGATCAAAACAACACCAGCTAATGCTAGAATAGACAGCACCGTAGTAGCTATCGATTTCTCCATGCCCACGCCCCCCTTTCCATTGGAGCCAGGTATGTGTATAGGCAAAGGCTCCCCCGATTTTGAAGCAATCATTAAAGCAATAGTCTACTCCAATGACTCCTCCGAGTGCTTCAGCATTGAACCGGCTCATATGACCATAATGCTTTGTGTTGTACATCAAGTTGCCAAAGACATCGATCCAAATCGCAGTGTTTAGTCCACAGCAACTGCAGCAATCTCTAGGGCTACAGCAGAGCTCCCAAAGGTGCTCAGAGATGATATCGGCCAAGTAGTTGTTGTTGCGAGCGTTGATCCAGTCTAGACACCCATAGTTCACAGGTGACATATTATAGAGTGCTCTGTTCAAATCATTCGAGTTCAATAAGCCCATCTGCACAATGAGATCTGCAAAATCTGAATCAGGGTCAATATCAGCAAAGCGGATACAGTTAGCAACTGCTCTGGGAATCCCCGGGTTAATCACCCTGTTTTGGAAGATAAAGTTTTGCAAGATCGTCAAGACGACCCCATTGTTATAGCTAACTCCAATATCAAATAGGTTGGCGCTAGGCCCCTCTTGAATGACATTGGCAAACGTCCCTGCCACTGGACCGCCGATAACCGTATATTGGGTGCCTGCAATGTAGTTACCCTCATTGACGAAGATGTCGAGCGTCCCCCCATTGAGCGTTGCGCCAGCGCCTGGCAAGATAAAATCGCGCACGCCACTCAAGGATGTGATATCGACAAGCACTGCACCACTTGCTTGGTTGGTGAAAGTGCCATCTAAAGTGATTAGGCCGACTCCCCCTTCTCCAGGAGAGACAATGCCACTGTTATTTATGTTCCCTGTGGTATCAAAATTACCGCTTAAGATCGCCCCGTTAGATACATTGATATCAGTGAGAATAGAGCCCTCAATATGCAGCTGTCCCGCTTGCACCTGCGTAGTACCTGTGAAAGTATTGTCTCCATTCAATGTGAGCATCGCGCAGCCGAGTTTGGTTAGGCCCCCACCAGCAACAACACCATCGCCTTCGATTGGGTTTGGAATGTCGATATCGGTCGTATTATTGATAACAAGGGTTGCGCTCCCCCTCATAAAGATATCAGCACCTGCGCCAGTTCCATTTGTCGCACCTCCGCCGCCACCAACGCCCCCGAAGGCTGTATTTCCGAGGAATTGAGCGCTCCCTAGAATTGTACAGGTTGAGTTGGCTCCAATAAAGATCGCACCCCCGAAACCAGCACCTCCACCGCCGCCGCCCCCAAGTGGGTTTTGATTCCCCCCATTACCGGCGCCAAATCCACCTGTACCACCGACACCACCTGTAAATCCGCCACTTCCGCCGCCACCGCCGCCGAAGCCACCATTACCCCCATTCCCGCTGATCCCAGATGTGGCAAAAGTTCCACTTCCACCGCCGCCACCACCGAAACCACCAGCCCCGCCATTACCAGCTGGAGTAGCGCCGTCGTGTGCTAGACCACCACCACCGCCGCCAGCAAAAGTGCCCCCGGCACCACCATTTCCCCCAAAATTACCATCACCTTGCCCAGCTGCACCGCCGCCTCCGCCTCCGCCATTACCACCGTTGCCCCCGACACCATTATTTTTACCGCCACCACCGCCTCCGCCGCCAGAACCACCAGCTGTTCCATTTACCCCTGGGCCACCCCCAACTCCAAAATTGGTTCCAGCGTAGTTACTTCCTCCATCGCCACCATCGTTATCATTACCGGGATTACTTGGAGCATTGAGCCCGGGACTTCCTACACCGCCGCCGCCGCCGCCGCCATTAAATCCATCGCCACCATTAAAGGCCAGGCCACCGCCGCCGCCGGGCACAGGCACAGCGGGATTGTTCACATTGATCCCCTGACCGCCGTTACCTAGAAAACCGCCGCCTCCACCACTTCCCTGGCCGGCAGGCCCCCCATCACCACCTACAGCGCTGCAATTGATGAAGACAGGATTAGAGAGAGTGACGTTAGTAAAGGAATTGATAAAGAGCGCGCCACCGAATCCACCCCCACCGCCACCAGCAATAAAGGCTGTCCCCCCTTGGGCAGTCAGATTGCTAAACGTGAGGTCATTGATCACCGTATTCTCACAGAAGGCAAAAAATCCGCGGATCGGATTTACACCGCCAGCAGTTAAAGTTTGGCCGTTTCCGTTAATCGTCAGAGTTCGAGCGGTGACCGCTGTGAAAGTCGTCGTGACGTTCAAGGGGCGTAAAAAAGGGGCAGGTGCACCGGCAGGAATAGGAAGATCGGACAAATCAATCTCACCGGTTCCACTTGTAAAATCGAGTACCGTATTCCCTGCGCTATTGTTGGCGTTGATGATTTCTGTTTCGAGAGTCGCTGCATCGGGCACATCGACCGCATACATGAGTGATGCTGATGTGACACAAATTAATGAGGTGAGATGATTTTTCCAGTTCATAGAACTCCTAAGTTATCATCCCACCCATATCAGAGGATAAAACTAAAATGCAAGACCTATCCCAAGTCCTGTTCGGAATCCCCCCACATCGGCGGTCCGATGTTTGAAGAAAGCAGGCTCGTAAAAATAGTCGACAAAAAGATCTAAAAACAGACAACAAGTGACGTAATAGATGATCCCCGTTTTGATGATACCGCCAACCGCACCGGCCCATTCGCTATCATCCTTTCGGTTGCATCCATTATTGCTACTGCAATTGCTAAACTTGTTCTCGACAAAGACAGCCCCAAAGATGGGCCCGATGCCGGCATAGAAGTTAAAGCAGTTGCAAAATTGCCACATGTAATCGATCCCAAAGCTCCCATTGATTACAGTGATATTGGTATTACCGCACCGGCTTCCACTTTTTGGATACCAAGTGAAGTTAGCCCACACCTCAAAACAGTTACACGGGTTGGATTGGGTCACTTGAAGTTCGTAGTCTGCACCGACGGTCCCATAGATACTTCTGAAGCGATGTTCCATCGGGAAAAACGCGGCAGAACGAAACTCCACCCTCGTCTCTGCGAGGGCTGGAGTGACACTTGTCAGTAACAGAGCGCTAGTTATAGCAAAGAGTTTTTTATTCATTCGATGATCCTAATGTTAAGAGGTGCACTTTGTGTCCCATTTTGGTATTGGGCCACAACTGAAAATTGGTTTGCTTCGCTTCGGCTATCTAAAATCGCCTCAAAAATATAAGGTCCGGTTGCTGGAATTGAAGCAACCACCACCCCATTTTTCAAAATGAGATAACCCACAACAGTCGGCAATGGGACAGGATCCCAAGTCGCCACCAGAGAATAAACAGTTCGATTCATCATCGGACACTTCTTTAACCTTCCAACAAAATTGGTTGGCGGAGGCATTGGAGGTGTCTCAGGCAATCTGATCGTCACAATGTTAGAGTCGGTGAAGCTATCCAAAGGATCAACCTGATCACAAGGATTAAATTGGAATGGGGTTCTCGCTTGGTTTTCAAAAACATCACCAATCGGAGGGCCTACAATTTGCGCTTGGAAAGTGACAATCACATTCGATCGAGGCGCAGGAGCTGCTGGGATATCGCCGATTAAAACACCCGTTTGAAGTTGCGCCTGAGTCGTTGCTTGCCCATAGGGAGGATCGACCTGGTTGTTGATATTAAAACTCCCAGGCACCATCACAAGCCCAGTTTCTAGTGTATCGGAAATCTGCACATTTGTGGCAAGCCCATCTCCGGTATTTTGAATCTGGACAGTAAAAGTCACAATATCGCCAATATTTGAGATGATGTTATCTTGACCGTTCACCTTTTTTACTGGAATAATGACCGGCGCAATCACGCTAATCTGTAATCCAAGAGCATTAACCATATAGTCATCACCGGCAGTCGTCGCACGGGCAAACGCTGTAGTTGAACCGGGGAGAATAATCGGTGACACATCAATGGTGGTGATATCATAGCCCTGTCTTCCTTGGTTAGCGAGCGCACCTGTAGTAGGATCTTGGTTTGATCCTGTTGCCCCTGAAACTTGTCCATTTAATGTTCCATATGTTCCAGTGGTCACCAAAGCACCGTTATCACCATTGATTTGAGAAGCGAAAAAGTTATTGACTGGATTGTTTGGTCCACTGATGGCATCTGCAAGGGTGAGAGGAGTAGTCAATCCAAACAACATCTGGTCGCCCGCTTTATTCGAATCGGTTTCAATCGCACTAAGAAATAATTTAGCTTCTACCCCGGCAGTTCCAACAGGAGCAGCGCAGAACCCACTCACCTCAGCATCATTAGTTCCAGTCGAGGCCTGCTGGTTGGAGATAAATAGAGTCATGTTGTTAATAGCAGTAGTAGGGCTCGGAGGGTTTTGATAGATCACCGCTAATGTCCAACCTGCGGCGTTCTGGGTGTTATTAGTTCCAGCGATAGTTGCTGGCACTCCCCCTACCGTATAAGTGCCGTTAGGAGTCCCATTAGCTAGAGCATAATTTCTCACAATTTGGGTCACATCTTGGCTACGGACGTAATTTCCGCCGCACAAGAAATTCTTGGGATTGGGTGTTGAAGGGTTTTGAGATTGCATGGCAGTTGCTGGATCAGCAAGCACATTGTGGACAACTCCGTCTGGAGTTGTGAATTTCACAGGAGTATTGCTAGCGGGTATCAAGATACAGGCAGGATCGACCCCTATCGTCCCGTTTACTGCCCCTTCACAAAAATAGCCATAACTTCCACTCCAAATAAGTTCTGCGCGAAGAATGTCATTACCAGCTGGAATTCCTCCAGTAAAGGGGATATTTAACACGGCCGTAGAAGCATTCTGTGTCCAATCGAGGGTAGTGCCTCCTGGGCTTCCATTACCAACCGTGGCGCTGACATAGTTATTCACAACGTTTGCCGCATTAGTAGTGATAAAAGCACCAATCGAGTCGGTTCTATTGGCTGCAGTAGTCCCAGGATTGTTTCCACTAATTCCGAGATCGCCCGCAGCTGTACAGCTAATTTTACTAAGCCCCAAGGTATTTCCAATAAATGTCATTCCCCCATAGGCTCCAGTGACGAAATACCGAAGCATATAGGTATTTCCTGAAGGGTCGTTACATACCTGCACCGGCTGGACATTACAGCAAGCACATCCTGTGCAGGGCTGAGGGACACATCCAGTCGTTTGCGGACAAGTACACACAGCAAACAGATTGAGCGACGAAAAAAGACTAAAACAGAACAATAACAAGAAACGTATTGGTGAACATTTATACGTCATGCTGATATTTTTCATAGGTATTCCTTAGAGCTAAGTGATAAAAATTGAGCTCAGCATGAATCATCACTAATTTTGTGTCAAAAATTTATTGTATTTCAAAATGTATACTCAAAAAATCGGACTTGTTGCAAAATGGCAACATGAAAACATTCCTATTTTTACTCACATGTACATCACTCCTATTTTCAGCAGACAAATCTGCTGACAGACAAAAAGTCCTCTCGCTAGTTGCTGGAGAGTGGATTGCCCATGGAGTCTATACCGCTGCAAAATTCGATATCGCCACACATCTTGCCGATGGACCAAAAAGCATTTCTGACCTCTCAAAGCTAACAGGATGTAATGAGGAAAATCTCTATAGATTAATGCGGTTTCTTGCCAGTGAAGGATTCTTCCGCGAAGAGGCTAATCGTCTGTTTGCCAATACGGACACGAGCGCACTACTAGCACAAAATCATCCAGACTCACTTCGCTCACTTGTCCTCTTTTACAGTGGAGAGACAAGCCGTAGTTTTGATCAATTGGCTGCATGTGTGAAAGAAGGGAAGTCCGCATTCGAGCTCACCTATCAGCAACCGGCCCTTGCTTACTTTAAAGATCACCCCGCTTCTGGAAAGAAATTCAACGAAGCGATGAACTACAAATCTGAAGTCGTGAACACATCTTGCATGAATGCCTACGATTTCGGCAAATTCTCCAAAGTCTATGATATTGGTGGCGGCGTCGGACATTTCTTATCTGCCCTGCTGCAAAAACATACAGCGATGCGTGGCCTATTATTCGATACCCCTGCCGCGGTGAAAGAGGCGCAGCCCACTCTTAAGACCTTTGGCGAAAGATGCGGCGTAGTCGCTGGAGACTTTTTCAAAAGCATCCCTGCGGACGGAGAAGCCTATCTGTTGAAATCGGTCGTGCATGACTGGAGCGATGCAGATGCCATAAGAATTTTAAAGCAGTGCCACAGAGCAATGCCTTCCAAGGCAACCCTTGTTTTAGTCGAGCCAATCGTTTCTACGGAAAATTCTTTTGCCAAAAGCTTGGACGTGTATATGATGGCGATCACTGGCTCGAAAGAGCGGACAAGAAAAGATTTTGAAGATCTGCTCAAGCAAGCTGGCTTTAGAATCGAGTCGGTCACACAAACAGACACCGAATTCGCGATCATCGAAGCTAAAAAGAATTAAACAACGCAAAGACGCCAGGAGCAAAGAAAAAACAGCATTCTTTCTTTGCCCCTTCGCGTCAAAAAATTCTACATCGGCTTGTCAGCTTCGGGAGGATGGTGAGGCTTATCATCCTCAATCTTACGGGGTTCTCCCGCTCGATTAAAGAAATTTGTAGAGATTTGAGCCGCTCTGCCCTCTAGAGTCTTCCCCAATATAGAGCCTCCGCTAATGAGCGAAGCCTGAAATTTCTTTTTAGTCCCCTGTTGACCACAGCAACTTTTATATTTTTTTCCTGAGCCGCAAGGGCAAGGGTCATTTCGGCCAACTTTTTTCGTCATTTATTTTCCTTTTTACAGGTATAATAGCAGGCCGGAGGATTGGATGCAACTTCACTACCCAATAGCTAAACCCCCTTGGAGCGGGCTCGGACGGAAACTTGAGAGCATGTGCCGAAAGGCACTCTACGAATTCCAGCTTCTGGAAGGAGTGGATAAGCTGGCGATTGCGCTAAGCGGGGGCAAGGACAGCCTGACCCTTTTATTTTTACTCAAAGCCATTTTAGGTAGCGGATTTCCTGATATCCCAATAACTGCCATTCACGTCGGGGGCCCATTTTCCTGCGGCGCCGGGGTCCATTCTGATTTTTTGAAAGGGATATGCGGTCAGCTCGGCGTTGAGTTTGTAGAGGAGACTTCGAAGCAAAAGCTCGAAACCCTCGCCTGCTACCCTTGCTCGCGCGAGCGGCGCAAACTGATTTTCGATGCTGCAAAATCGCGGGGGATCACGACCGTCGCCTTTGGCCATCATCGGGACGATAGCATCCAAACTCTTCTGCTCAACTTACTGCACAAAGCCGAATTCGCAGCTAATTTGCCCAAAGTGCCGATGGTCGATTACGGCGTTACCATCATCCGCCCCTTGCTTTTCATCCCAGAAAATAGTATCAGAGAATTTGCAGCTCAACATGGGTTTGCCAGGATCTTGTGCCAGTGTCCTGTAGGGCAAAATTCGATGCGCAAAAAGACGGAAGAGCTCCTCAAAGAGATTGAAGAGCATTTCCCCAATGTGCGGGAAAATTTGGCACAAGCCAGCTTGAATTATGGGTCAAACAAGGCTTTGAACAAATGAATTTATCTTCTGTTTTATGGGAATCTCTCGCAGTTATTCTCTACTTCGGCGCACTAATCTTTGTCGCTGTCGCCTCCTATAAAAAACAACATTCCGATACCGACTTCATTATCGGCAACCGCTCACTAAATTTTTGGATGACCGCGTTAGCTGCGCACGCCAGCGATATGAGCAGTTGGCTCTTCATGGGCTACCCCGCGATGATTTATCTCCTTGGCATGCAACAGGCATGGACAGGGATCGGGCTGCTTTTGTTCATGTTCCTCAACTGGCAGTTGATTGCCCCCCGCGTCCGCACAGCGACCGAGGCCTACAACAGCCTGACCTTTTCATCCTTTTTCGAAAGCCGGCTCGGCGACGTTTCAGGCATCATCCGGATTTTCACAGCGGTCATGCTCTTTATTTTCTATACGATCTATATTTCAGCAGCTCTGGTTGGAATGGGCCTTGTGCTCAACACCCTCTTTGGGATCGAATACCATCTAAGCGTGATCATCGGGATTTTGATCGTAGTCCCCTACGTCTTTATTGGAGGATATACGACTCTGGCATGGATCGACCTATGCCAAGGGCTATTTCTTCTAGTTGTAATCATTTTTGTGCCGCTCTATTTACTCCCCCAAGTTGGTGGATTTCAGGGGATCCTGTCTGCAATAAACACCAAGCAACTCACAGCAAGTTTAATCCCCAATTTTCAGGCAACCACACTCTTCGACATCTTTTTCCTAACTATCGGCTGGGGACTCGGCTATTTTGGCCAACCCCATATTATCACTAAATTCATGGGGATCAAAAATGTAAGAGATATCAACAAATCCAAATTGGTCGGGATGAGCTGGATGGTCCTAGCCCTTGGAGCAGCAACACTAGTCGGACTTGTCGGCATCCCATTTTTCCAATCACCTCTCAAAGTCGAAGCCGAAGTGTTCATCCAAATGGTCAAACAATCCTTCCCCCCTTTCTTAGTCGGACTGATCCTCTGCGCCGTCTTTGCAGCAACCATCAATGCGATGAGCTCGATGGTTCTTGTCCTTTCCTCTAGCTTGACAGAAGATATTTATAAAAAGGTATTTCATCCTAAAGCCTCTCCAAAAGAATTGTTGCTGGTCTCTCGAATGGCGGTGATTTTCGTTTCCTTTATCGCTTTCATTATTGCAATTGGGCAAATCGATACGATCTATGGCCTTGTCCTCTACGCCTGGTCTGGCCTTGGAGCCTCCTTTGGACCGCTGCTCCTTCTTTGCCTCTATATGCGCAAGATCAACAAATATGGGGCTTGGACCGGAATCGTCTCAGGCGGACTTGTCGCCGCCCTCTGGCCACTTGTTCAAAATAAATTTCCTTTCGACGTTCCCCCGCTGCCGCCAGCCTTTGTCGTCAGTATCCTGTCGATCTGGATTGTCTCCCGCCTAACGACAAATAAGAACGTACTAACCCAAGAAATCCGATAACTGGTATCATTTAAGCCATGACAGAAAAGAAACCAAAAATATTAATTACAAACGATGATGGAATTCATGCCGAAGGGATCTGGCATCTTTGGCACGCGCTGGTCGATATTGCCGATGTTTCGATCATTGCCCCATCGGCCGAAAAATCGGGAGTAGGTCTAGGGCTCACCCTTCATCACCCCATTACAATTAGTCCAGTCAAATGGGAGCGTGGAACGCCCGCATGGAAAATCAACGGAACACCTGCAGACTGTGTCCGTTTTGGCACCCGGGTTATCCTCGATGAAAAGCCCGATCTGATCGTTTCAGGCATCAACCGCGGCGCCAATTCGGGCCGCAATGTGCTCTATAGCGGTACTATCGGAGGGGTCATCGAAGGAGCCCTGCGCAAAACCCCTGGAATCGCCTTTTCAAGCACCGAATTTGATACTCCTCGATTTGAAACCATTGAATCTTATATCGTCCCGATCGTCAACCACATCCTCGAACATCCTTTGTCTTCAGGAACGATCCTCAACGTCAATTTCCCAACAAAATTTCCCGCCTTCAAAGGCGTCAAACTCGCCCGTCAAGGGAGAGGCCTATGGATCGAAGATCCCGCGCACCGGATCCACCCCGACGGAGCCCCCTATTATTGGCAGGGCGGCAAATGGGCACACCACGACGAACATGAAGATGGCGACGTTGCACTGCTCGCGCAAGGGTACGTGACAGCTGTCCCCATTCACATCGACGAACTGACCGATCACAACTTTTTGCAGAAGAGAAAAGAGCACTTCGAATCCTCTTTTCAGTAGTTGACTTATTTTTCATTTCCGTAAAGAATCTCGGAGATGAAATTTGTCATTTTTCTCACTCTGACCATTCAGCTGTTTCTAGGTGCGCAGCAACCAGTAGTGATTTTCTTCGGCACGAGACCCGAAGCGATTAAACTTTTGCCCTTGCAGATTGCTCTACAGAAGGAAAATGTCCCCACCTTTCTCTGCTGCACTGGCCAGCATCAAGAGCTCCTCCATCCCATTTTTGACCTATTTGAGGTTAGGCCCGACATCGATTTTTCGATCATGAAAAAGGATCAAGATCTGTTTTATATCACCGAGACAGTCTTGCAGAAAGCGAAAACGGTGATCTCAGAAATGAAACCTTCTCTGGTTGTCGTTCAAGGAGACACAACGACAGCAATGGCCTCTGCGCTCGCTGCTTTCTATCTCAATGTCCCTGTGGCGCATGTCGAAGCAGGCTTAAGGACAGACAAAATCGATCGCCCCTTTCCAGAGGAATTGAATCGACGTATTATTTCCCTAGTCGCCTCCTATCACTTTGCCCCGACAGAGCACGCTGCGTCCCAATTAACCAAGGAGGGAGTAAAGAAAGAGTCGATTTTTTTGACAGGAAACACCGTCGTCGACGCACTGCTCATGATAAAAGAAGGGATTACACAAGGGAAAATCCTCCCTTCAGAGCCCCTTGTCAAGCTGGTCAAAGAGCAAAAACAATTGAAACATCAACTCATGCTTTTTACAACTCATCGAAGAGAATCGATTGTTAATGGAGCGATTATGGATATTTTCCAAGCGCTCAAACAAACGCTCACACAAAACCCTAATCTCCATGTGATATTCCCCGTCCATCCCAATCCACAGATCCAAGAAGCCGTAAAAAAATTAGGTTTAGATCGCCTCCAAAATCTCAGTATCATCCCAGCAGTCCCCTATGCAGAACTGGTCTACCTGTTAAATGAAGTAGACATTATCGCTACCGACTCTGGAGGGATCCAAGAGGAGGCGGTCAGTCTAAATAAACCTGTTTTAGTCCTCAGAGAAGAAACCGACCGACCGGAAGGGTTAGATGGTTCAGCAATTTTAATCGGAACCAACTCTTCCAAAATCGCAAGTGGGATCCAAAACGGCCTCAAACTGGAAAATTCAGACCGGCAATCTTCGATCTATGGAGATGGGAAGGCGTGCCAACGGATTACCGAAATCATCAAAGGAGTAGTCAAAAAATGAAAAAATGGTTTTATTTATTTTTCCTCCTATTCTCAACGACTCTCTTTTGCACTCCTAAGCCCCAAATTTTGGTTGGCTCCCCTATTAGGCAAAAACCGGCCATCTTAAAGGAGTTTCTCGAGTCATTAGACCGGATTGAAGGGTGTGCACTTGATTTTGTCTTCGTCGACGACAATGACTCTGAAGAATCTAGAGAGCAGCTCTACAACTTTGCAAAAAATCATGAGGGCCACTGCTGGATCTTCAGCCCGGAAGCTCCATCAATCTCCCAATATCACTGCAACGAAACGACCCATTATTGGAGCGACGAAAACGTTTGGAAAGTTGCCGCCTTCAAAGATCGGATCATCCACTATGCGACACAAAAAAACTACGACTACCTCTTCCTCATCGATTCCGACATCGTACTCCACCCCACAACCGTTCAACATTTGGTTCAATTAGATAAAGAGATCGTTTCGGAGATTTTTTGGACCCGGTGGAACCCCCAATCGATCCCTTTGCCCCAAGTCTGGCTCTATGATCAGTACACCCTGATAGAGTCTACCGCAGGTGAAAAATTGAGCGATGAGGAGATCAACAAGAGAGTATTGGATTTTGTCGCAAAATTGAAAAGACCAGGAGTCTATGAAGTTGGCGGACTTGGCGCCTGCACCCTGATTAGCAAATCTGCTCTCCAAAAGGGTGTGCGCTTTAAGAAAATTCCCAACATCACCTTCTGGGGAGAAGACCGCCATTTTTGCATTCGGGCAGCCTCTTTAGGCATTCCCCTCCATGTCGATACCCACTACCCAGCCTATCACATCTACCGAGAATCCAATTTGGAAACAGTGCCGGCCTTTAAACGGCAATGTGACCAAAATCGGCCCCGATTGACATTGGGGATGTGTGTGAAAAATGAGGCAAATCGCTACCTAAGGCAAGTGCTTGAAAAAGCAAGCCACTATATCACCAATGCAATCATCATCGACGACGCAAGCACCGATAACACCCCCGATGTTTGTCGGGAGGCATTACAAGAAATTCCCCTACGCCTCATCCAAAATACCGAATCTAAATTCTCAAACGAAATCACGCTACGGAAACAACTTTGGGAAGAGATCATTAAAACCGATCCCGACTGGATCCTAATCCTCGACGCAGATGAAATTTTCGAAGACCAATTCGAGCAACATCTGACAGAGCTGCTCAGAAATCCCGACGTCGACGCCTACGCCTTTAGACTCTACGATTTCTGGGATGAGACCCACTACCGAGACGATCCCCTCTGGAACGCCCATACCCGCTACATCCCCTTTTTGGTCCGGTATCGTCCAGAATTGAGCTATCAGTGGAGAGAAACCCCCCTACATTGTGGCCGATTTCCAATGTCCATCTATCACTTACGCACCCTATCCTCTCCCCTGCGCCTCAAACATCTCGGATGGGCAAAAGAAGAGGATCGGCTCGAAAAATACAAGAGATATCAACAGCTTGATCCCCAAGCTATTTGGGGAATCAAAGCTCAATATGACTCCATTCTAGACCCCTCTCCGCACCTTGCGAAATGGGAAGAATCGGATTGACATCCTAAATTTACTTTATAATAATAGCCTCATGAAAAAGTTGCTCATCACATTTTTTCTAAGTTGCTCAATCCTTATAGCAGAGGTAGCCCATGACCCTAAAATCGATCAGGTCTATTGGGATAAAGGATGGCTGTGGAACGATCTTTATTTCCGTACCGATAATCAAATGTGGTGGAAAGTGCTCGCCTCTGAATGCGGAGAGCTGAAGCAATGGAAAGTAGGCGACGGAGTTTCCTTCTCCAAATATCCCTTTGATCACCCTTGTAGATACTGGATGGTCAATTTGAACCATTTTGGTGGAGTCATCGTTGAATATCTATATGAGCTGCCGCCTGGATTTGTGGAGCAGGAGTAGGATTCATCTTCGATTGAGCCCACCAAATATTCTTCTCGACACACTCCCTCACATTAATAGGCAAATTGGGCACCGTTAGCAATTGAAGTGATAGATCCAAACATTCTTTAAAGTTGCCAATCCAATAGGCGCTGACCGATTTTTCCAAAAGGAGCCCATAATCATAAACCCATGACTCAACAAATAGAGTATCTTTAGGGTAAGGGACCGTTAATCCAAAACTGGCAACCAAATAACCGAGCAAGTAATCCCCTTGCAAACGGTAAAACTGGGCAAGACGGCAGAGAGGCTCCGCCCTTGTCGGCCTGGAGGAATAACAATCGAGATAGCTCTTCGCAATCTTTTGAGCATCAACATTTAGCTTTTCTTGTAGCTGACAGATCTGATACTTGGAAAAGAAAACCTCCTGGTCCCATCCCCCCATGGCTGCCCTTCTTTCATAATTTTTTAATGCTAAAGCACTTTCGCCAGCATCCCGATAGCTCTGAGCCAGATAAAAGACATAGCGGGCGTTGTCAGGCTCCCTCTTTAAAGCCTCCTCTAAAACCGCTGCATCTTTTTGAAACTTTAACGGATCTTGTGACCGACATCCCTCATAGCGAGGGTAATTGACCACCCCTGCTAAAATTTCATCCGATTTCGCCTCATCGCTATGGAGATACTCATGTAAGACTCCAACCCATTTCCAGTTGAGATGATTGTTGATCATCTGCAATCTGACATAATCGGTTCCAGATAAATGCGTTTGAATATAATAAGAGTCCTTTACGAATGGGGGTTTTACGAAATTCTGAGTAAAAACCAGCTCCTCATCGGCGTCGATGAACAGAAGATAATCCCCTTTATTCTTAGCTAGTTGCAGAGCCTCATTACGATTGTGCCCAAAATTGACCCAAGGTCGCTCATGCAACTCACCAGGAATCCCCTTCATAAATTTCTTAATGATCTTTTGCGTTCCATCCGTAGAGCCTGTATCGACGATCACCCAATAATCGATCAAAGGTTTCACCGAGGCTAGACATCTCTCAATCACCCTGCTCTCATTTTTTACGATCATATTCAGACAGACCGTCTTTTTTTCTTCGGCAGCAAATAGAGCGACAAATAGGAAAAGAATGGCTAAGACTTTTCTCATTTTGAGTCTCCAAATTTTTTGCAGCACTATATCAGATTAGATAAAAAAATCCCTATAGAAAAAGGAATTCAGTTATAGAGAGAATAAGAGGATACTTCTAGTGAAATTCACCAGGCCGCTCATACTGACTTCCCTTATATGCTTGACTCATTCTATATCAGGAGCTGAGCAGATCACCTATTTTTCCCCAATCCCCTGGGAAAGCCTATTTTTCTTTGATATCGAAGCCCCTTTTCTTTACATGCTGAGAAGCTGGAAAGATCAATTAGAATTATTGCCCATCATCTTTGGTCCACAACTACCCCTACCAGACCTATCTGCACCAACCGAGCCCCCTTCTCAAGAAGACCCCTCTTGCTGCTTGGACAATGACTGTTGTTACCTACAAAGAGTCTGCTCTACCCTCACCCTTCGACATATAGAACCGGGCGGAATAGGCTACTCCCATGGCTACACCACGATCGAAGGACTCTTTTTCCCTCTAAGCAATCAGGGAAAAAGATGGCCCTTCATCGATCTTCGAGTCCATTATTTCAATAACAACCAGTGGGCTGGCAATCTAGGCCTCGGCGTCCGTTTTCTCTCGTGTGAAACTGCCGTTTATGGAGTGAATACCTATTTCGACTTCCGCAAGTGGAAACATCACAATCCATTCTTCGCCCAAATCGGATTTGGGTTAGAGCGGCTAGGCCCCTGCTGGGATTTCCGCCTTAATGGCTACTTTCCGATTAAAAGAGACAAAACAGAAAAACGGTGCCATTTTACCTATCCAGGTGGCTTTTTTATAGACATGACACAGCATCGAGTTGCCAATACTGGGTTCGATATGGAAATTGGGCGCCACTTATTCTGTGGGGATTGCATTCGTCTATATTCTGCAATCGGCCCTTACTACTACGGAAAAACAGGGGGAACCAAAGCGTTTGTCGGTGGGCGTCTCAGACTCTTCGTCGATATTAGCCGTTACCTAACGTTTGAAGGGATCCTTACCTATGACAGTCACTACAAAACTCGAGTCCAAGGGGGCATAGCGATCCATTTCCCATTCGGTTGCTGTCCAGAAGATAACTGCTGCCAAGACCTTTTATCTCAGCCAATTCGGCGCAATGAGATTATCCCCCTCCAGAAGTACTGCAAATGGTGCGGAAATTTTTAAGTTGAGTATAATATTCTTCAAAAAAAATCCACCCATCAACTAAACTTTTAATTTCTCGTTACAATTTTTGGAGATCAGCATTCCTAATTCGGGTGCAGAAAAGTTATGCGAAAAAATCATTTCTTATTGGCCCTATGTTGTGGTTTGACTCTCCTTTCCCCCTTTACTCCCCTCTTTTCCGATAGTTGTAAACCTCCTAAACAAGGTCCACCAGGTCCATTAGGTCCCACAGGAGCAACCGGTGTAGCTGGGCCAACTGGAGTCACGGGACCCACCGGACCAAGTACCGGTGTAACGGGCGCAACTGGTCCCACCGGTCCTACTGGACCTACCGGGCCAACCGGACTAGGGGTCACCGGAGCCACAGGACCTACAGGAGCCACCGGCTCTCCAGGTTCTCAAGGGACAATCGGTCCGCAAGGTCCAACAGGGGCTACGGGAGCAACGGGTACTGGA
>JAFEGK010000008.1:0-43734 GCA_018239985.1 Verrucomicrobiota bacterium
TTGTGTGAATTTTGAGCCACGCGAAAGCTCTCGCGTGGCTCAAAATTCACACAACTTGGGTGGGCGCAGTATACTTAAATATCATAGCAACTAAACCCAAAACTCAGGTTATTAACCAATCAGCTCTTCAATCAGCTTGAGAAACTCTTTCCCAAAATCTTTCTTTTCGAATTGGAGAGATGGCTTTTGCTGGCGTCGTTCAAAAGCCTCCTTGATGAGCGGGAGGAGCCGCTCTTTATTTTTCACAGCGCTATCTTGGAAGGGATTTGTGCTGCTTGAGTGGGGTTTAAACCGTGAGCCTATGTTGGCTTGGATGCAGAATTCCATGTTAAACACCTCCCAGTCCATCAGGGCGAAAGGGGCGTGGAAAATCATCGGCAGGCCGATGGCAAGAGCTTCGTTCGTCGTGCACCCTTCTGGCTGTGTGAGAAGACCGTCAGCAATGCGCATCAGCTTCGACAAGTCATCGGCACCGCCGATCGCATGCATGTGAAGCCTTGGATTGGTCGGCAGGGCATTGATGCGGAAACGCATTTCGCGATTGTCTTGCACTTTTTGATCGCCGCAGAGGCAAATAATATGTAGATCCCCATGGGTCAGCTCTGAAATATCAAGAGCCGTCAGAGAGGCTAAGATGGCAGCATATTTCTCTGTCGCACGTCCTGCGATACCGCCGATTATAACAAGCAGGACCTTGTCATCTTCTCCGATGCCAAACTCGTGGCGCAGTTCAACGATTTCAACTTCAGCGGGGATCTGATTAAAGCTTGAGCGCACCGGAAAGCCGGTAATGCTGATTTTTTCATTGGGGATCCGATTCTCGATTTTTGCCCGGATTTCAGGCGTGTCATATGCGAGAGTCATCTGCCATTTTGGATAATTGAGATCACAGGAGCGCCCATTCATTCCTTTTGTAAAGAATGTGGTGTCAAGTTCTGTGGTCACCATGAGGAGTGGCAGATTAAGGTCTTTCGCGACATTGAGGAACATCGGATTTAAGCAGGGAAAACAGCTAATGAGCATGTTAGGTCGTTGTTTGAGCACTTCGAGCTTAATCTGCTTTTCGATACTTTCTTGTTGCATCATCAAGAAGAAGGGACCGACAGAAGTCAGCAGCTTCACCCACTCAAATTCTTCATTGCGGACCAAATGGTTGTAGAGACGCTCTTGTGAGAAATTGAATAACATCCGCTTAAACACGTCAGTTGAAGCGAGGGTGTCTTCCAACGTATTGGCCACCTGGATGTGGTAGCGCCCTCTGGCGTATTCGCTCATGGCCTTGGTCACATTAAAGTGGCTGCGACCTCCACCACAGGTGAAAATGAGCAGGCTAGGTTGGATAGATCTCTTTTGTGGATAGAAAGGTTTGATTTCGGTCAGATCCATCAACCTCAGCTTCTCATCCCAATAGGTGCCGACTTCTTCACAAAATTGGCAGCTGCAGCAGAGGTGGACCTCGATCGGTTCTTTTAAAAGGGCCGATTTGAGCGCTGCATAGGCATTGTTGATCTGTTGGAATTTCCCTCTAAATTTCCCCAAAATTGCCGCCTGGAACATTTCTGAGAAAGGAGAGAGGATATTTTCATGGAGCAATTTCCCTATTTGCTTATGAAAGGGGGCGATCTCAGCTTCAAAATAGTTGAGCTGGATTTCCAAATTCTCAGGGTCGAGCGAATCAGTCACAGGATGGGTCTGAATTCCCTTTAAAATGTCATCGAGAGCCTCTTCCCAGATCAGTAATTGTTCAAAACTGGCACAGATCCGGTTCCAATATTCTAAACTTGAGTCGCTTTTTTCGATTAATTCGTCGAGCAGCAGTGCTTCGGTGGGATCGAGCTTAAACCCTTTTTCTTTCTTGGCCAGCCCCAGGCTACGACGCATCTGTGTCCCAAAATTGTTCTCATCGATCTGCAGCGCCAGCGAAGGTCGATCGAGTCCCAAAGAGCAGAGCCAATTGCATACTGCAGCTTCCATCGTCCGCAGAGCCACCTCTCGTTTTAAGTGGGGGGAATCATCGTTTTTGAGATAGTTTTCCAGTTTCTTTTCTAGCTCAATAGAGATATGTTGCTGGTCTCTATCTTCTGACATCCTTAGGCTCAGCTGCAATTCCAAATAGCGGTAAACTAGATCGATCTCTTTCTGCTCCAACAATTGTCTCAGTTGCCGATATTCCCGCTCAGAGACCCAAGTGCCCTTCAAATCCTCGAGAAAACCTTCCGTCTGCTTGTGGAAATGGTCGCTCTGCCTCGATGATCGAGTCCAATGAGACAAAAGTTGATCCGATGTATCTCTGAGTTGAAAAACCATGTCATGGAAGATAGCTCATGGCATCGGTTTTTGCAATAACAACTTCACTCTTTATTGTTTTGTTCATAAAAATATGACAAATCGGGAGCGTACTCCGAAAAAAGCTGCTTTTTTCGGAGTACGCTCCCGATTTGTCATGCTAAGGTATAAGATCTTAAAGCTTAATTAGTAAAAGCTCATCCCAATGGGTCGTAAAGCGGGCGGAGGTATGATTGCGGCGCATCTTCCACGGCTTTTCGATCCCTTCCGCAGCAAATTGAAGGGCGTTTTTTCCATGGGCCTCGTTGATTTGATCGAGCACCTTCATTGCGCGGCTTCGGTCGGCAGAAGAGTGAAATAGATCGCGCTGGTGGAATGTCTTGAGGGTGAGATCATTGAGGATGACCCCCACTTTTTTATAGGAGAAGCCAGGCAAAAAAATTGCCTCCAGGCACCGTTTGCTCATGGAAATGAAATCGGGCGTATAGTCGGTCGGCTCCGGGAGAGAGAGGGCGGCACTATTGGAATAGCGATTTTCGATAAATGGTGAGGTGGTCAAGTAGACGGTGAGGTGACTAGCGCAGAGCTCTTGCTCTCGTAATTTTTCGGCAGCGCGGGCTGCATAACTGGCGATGGCCTCGTGGAGCTCTGGGAGGGTAGTCACAGGGGTGCCGAAGGAACGGGAATGGGTGATGCTTTTATTGGGGGCTTCGACTTCATCCAGCGGCAAACAAGAGAGGCCGCGCAATTCGAGGGCCGTTTTAAGCAATACAACAGAAAAATGCTTTTGGATCCAGCTATCCTCGCAATTTTTGAATTGCAGGGGAGTGAAAATGGCCAGCTCCCGCAGTCGTCTCGATAATTTGCGACCGATACCCCAGATGTCATCGAGCGGAAAATGGGCGAGGGTTTCATCAATGAGCTTGGGGTCCTCGAGCAAGCAAACTCCCTGCTTATCTTTTTTGGCGATGTGGTTAGCCACTTTTGCCAGCGTTTTTGTCGGGGCGATGCCAACGGAGACGGGGATACCGGTCCATTGCAAGACCTTCTGACGGATCTTTTGGCCTAAAGAGATCGGATCATCTGTAGAGATAGTAAGAAAGGCTTCATCGATCGAGTAGATTTCAAAATCAGCAGAGAATTGCTCGAGCACCTGCATGACCCTTTGGGAGATATCTCCATAGAGGCTGAAATTGGAAGAGTAGACAAAGACGCCCCGATCTTTAAATAGCTTTTCATATTCGAAAGCGGCGGCTCCCATCGGGATACCCAACTTTTTGGCCTCATTGGAGCGGGCGACGACGCAGCCATCGTTGCTGGAGAGGACGACGACTGGCTTGCCCCACAATTGGGGATTGAAGACCCGCTCGCACGAGACGAAAAACGAGTTGCAGTCGATCAAAAAAAAGAGCTTATCGCGATTTGTGGATGACATAGGTGACCACTCCCCAAACTTGAAAATCCTCGCCCTCGTTTACCGCGATGGGGAAAAAATCCTTATTTTCTGCAGCCAAGAGAAGTTGATCTTTTCGCTTCAAAATCCGCTTCACAGTGAATTCTCCGTTGAGGACAGCAACGATGATATCCCGATTTTTTGGTTCAATGGAGCGGTCGACAACGAGTACGTCTCCTGAGTGGATATTGGCATCGCGCATCGACTCACCCTGGACTCGAACAAAGAAGGTAGCAGCCGGGTGGGAGACTAGCAGCTGGTTGAGATCGAGCGCATCATCCAAATACCCTTCAGCAGGGGAGGGGAATCCAGCGGGGATTTCATTGACAAATAGACGAAGCGGCACGCCGCGAGTAGCCTTAGAGATTTGGAGCTTCATGAGCTCATTCTAGCGATTCGGAGAATGGCAGGGTAGAGAAAAGAAAATTTCACTATACCGAAGCACCCTGAAGAATCAGTCCCTTTGGGTGCCTTTGAAACGGAACGGGTATAAAATGAGGTGGTATGAAAAACTTCATTTTTTGTACCCTTATGCTTATTTAAAGGAGCCAAAAAATGATAAAATACCCTCTATTTTTCGAAGTGAGAGCTAATTCTCCAAGTGGAATTCAGACTCTGTTTGAAGGCAGTGCGCTCGATTTCCCTCCGATTCCATGCGCGATCCCGACAGAATTTAATGGGCCGGGCGGCGGTTATTCTCCAGAAGAGCTTCTCTCCCTTGCCGTCCTCTCCTGTGTGATGGCCACTTTTAAAGTTTTTGCTGAGCGGTCAAAGGTAGTGTTTGACAACATCAGCGCGAGCGCGAAATTGACGATTGATCGGAATCCGCAGGGAGTGCCGGAGCTGAAAAAACTCGATATGAAATTTACCCTTTCTGGCGTGCAGGATCAGCAGAAGGCAAGAGCTCTTTTAGTGGAGTCGGAAAAATATTGCCTCGTTTCAAACGCCGTCAAATCAGAGAAGAGTTACGAATACGCTTTTGTTTGAACAGGTGGGAGTGAAAACGAGAGCTGGGCAAAGCGGGCAACGTTGAAAGCGGTGATGGCCCAGAACACTTTTTCAGGTGAAGCGTAATTGGTTATTTGGGAACAAGCCAGGGGAACAACCAGGGAAGGAATCCCGCTCTCGAAGGTCATTCGACTCAAGAATCCTAAATAAGCCTGTCCCATCGGATATCCAAGATAATTAGAAGTATACCAAACGGCAGCTGAAGTGGCAGCAAGGCTTGCTCCTTTAGCTATCCATTGAGGCATGTAGGGCTCGATTTTCCGCTCGATTCTGGAGTTGATCATAGTTGTGGTTTGAATCGCAAGCATACTCGGAACGGCTGACCAAAGCAGGGATGGAATCGCCATGATTTTTCCAGCAGCCCCAGTTGCAAGAGGGTAGAGACGTTCCCATTGCCAGTAGCATAGGCCAATTCCAGCTAATCCCAATCCAATAGTCGGTGCATTGATCAAACTTTCAGAATTAGCTTCTTTTTCGGCTTGGGCAAGTTGGATGGCTCGCAGCGCTTCTAGCGAAGGGGTTGGGGGCTGTTTGGGGGCTTCTTTTTTGATGAAAAAAGAACGGATCCAGTTCCAGAACCAGGTGACAAAGCGAGCAAGGCGTGGAAAGGAGGGGGCAAAAGGGGAGACGAGGGTCGATTCGGTAGAATAAGAATGTCTCTGTGACAGGATGGGTGTCACAGAGACCGGTGGAATAACGAATGGAGATTGTTCAACTTTCATATAATAATAATTACGAAGTGAACATTATAATGTTCTAATCAATTTTAAGCGAATAGAATCTTGTCGCATCTCCTTGTTTGGCTAGGATCAAGAGCCGCTTGTTCTTAACGTCTTCAAGAGCAGCATTAAACTCGGCGACGTTTGTCACTTTTTTGTGGTTGATCGCCATGATTAAAAATCCAGGGCGGATTCCAGCCATCGCTGAAATAGATCCAGGTTTGATTTTGGTGACGACAACGCCCTCTTCTCCTTTTGTGTAGCCCAATGTTTTGGCAAGCTCAGGGGAGAGCGGCTCGACTTCGAGTCCAAGCTTTTGCGCAAGCCCTACGCTGCTCACTTCATTAGGAGGAGCTGTCAATGTCGCCTGGAGAGTGAGAATTTTCCCGTTGCGGTTGACTTTCAGAGACACTTTTGTTCCAGGCTTCATCATCGAAATTTCATTGCGGAACGAACCGATCGATTTGACTGGTGTGTTGTCGTATTGAACGATGATATCACCTTGTTTGAGGCCTGCTTTCTCGGCGGGGGAGCCTTTCATCACTTCGGCGACAAGAGCTCCTTCTGGACGCTCTAAGTTAAAGGCATCGGCCATATCTTGGTCGAGGGGTTGCAGAGCGACGCCGAGATGGCCCCGTGTGACCGTTCCCGAATCGATAATCTGGTTCATGATGTGTTTGGCCATGTTACTCGGAATGGCAAAGCCGATCCCCATGTGGCCGCCCGCTTTAGAGACGATAGCGGTGTTAATGCCAATTGCCTGTCCCTCCAGGTTGATGAGGGGCCCGCCAGAGTTTCCAGGGTTAATCGCCGCATCGGTTTGGAGAAAATCTTCGAAGTCGGTGATTCTGAGGTTTTGTCTCCCTTTTGCGCTGATGACGCCGACTGTGACAGAGGCTTGAAGTTGGAAGGGGCTGCCGATTGCGATGACCCATTCGCCGATTTCGAGCTCCTCTGAATCGCCTAATGGGAGGAAGGGGAAATTTTTCCCTTCGACTTTGATCACCCCGACATCGGTGCTGACATCGCATCCGATGATTTCGGCAGGCATTTCTCGGCCATCATGCAGGGTGATTGTGATTTTGCTCGCTCCTTTGACGACGTGAGCATTTGTCATGATGTGCCCATTGCTGCTGACAAAAAATCCTGAACCTTGAGAAAGGGAAGGCTGTTTAGGAGCTTTACGATACGGAGAGCCAAAGAAACGGTTGAAAAAATCATCGCCGAAAGGATCTTGCTGAGGAGTTTGAAAGGGATCTGTTGCAGAGACTTCTTCTGTATCCAACACTCCTTCTGCCCGAATATAGACCACTGCGGGAATCGATTTTTTCGACACTGCTGTGAAAACTTTTGCTACCTGTTGTGGAGTGCAGATGGACTCCTTTTCTGCAGCACAAAGATGGAGAGAAAAAACTAAGAACAAAATTAAATATCGCATATTTATCCTCTTATATTTCTATGTTGAAAAAATTTCAAGTGGTTTGCCTTCTATCAGAGGAATCTCTCTTTCGAGCAGCTCTCGCCCAGCAAAAGAGACGACAACGCCCTTGTCGAGCTCTGAAAGAAGATGGTATTCTATCGAATTTTGCACATCTTGTGGAGTCAGCGCTAAAAAGCGGTCGCGGAAATCTTGTCGCATCTGCAAACTCTTCCCATCGCGCAGAGCAGCATATTCAGACATGGCCCGTCCTTCTGGAGGAACTGGGGTGTCAAAATATTGGATGATGCCGAGCTTAGCCTCTTCGAGGTCTTGGTCGTCGAAATCGCCGGCGGCCATCTCACGGATTGAATCTTCAAAAGTCGAGAGAGTCCGTGCGATATGGGGATCACGGTAGGCATAGAAGTAGAAATTGCCCCAAAGAGAGTTAAAACTTGTCCCAGATCCATAAGCTCCCCCTTGCTCGCGGATCCGGTGGTGGAGGATTTTATTTTCAAGCAGCAGCGTCGCAGCCTGCAGGCCAGGGGCATCTTTATGGGTGTAGTTGATTGTCTTGAACCCTTGAGCTGTAAACGCGACCGGAGAGGAAATTGTCCGCCCTTGGTTGGGAATTGGTTCGAGTTTAGGGTGAAAGTCCCAATGGGCAGCTGGGTGAGTAGTAAGTTGCGATAATCCATAAAAACCTCGCTTGTCGAGCGAGTCGAGCTGTTTAGCATCGCAGCTGAGGACAAGATGGGCCTTGCCTGCGCAAAGAATTTTGTCTTTGAGCAGATGCAGCCGCTCAATCAATTGGGGGAGCTGCTTGTCGATGTCGGATACCAATTCTTGAACGAGAGTATAGAATTTGAATCCGTGCCAAAGGTTGGTGATATAACAGGGAGCAGAAAAACCTGAGAGAGCCATCTGAGAGGCATAGCGCATTGCATTGTTGCTGAGCCGATGCTGCAAGCTGCTGCCCAGTTTTTTTAGCATCTCCTCGATCCTCTCACGTTCATCTAAACGGGGTTTTGTGATCATCTCGTGCATCAGTGTAAATAGCTTGTCTGCGTTGCGGCCAAGGGCTTTGCCGTAAAGCTGCAAAGAGGGACGGCAAACGTTTGGATCCATCACTTGCACATGAAGCGCTCCCTGAGCAGAGACACCCCCAGTATAGGCATGAACATACTCGAGATTTTGCACATAATCGCGGCTGCCCACTCCAAGTTCTGGCCAAAGGCGGATAAATAGCTGAAAATCGAACAGCTCACGCTCTGTTAGAGAGGGCAGATCAAAGATTAGTGTGGAATAGAGGATATGATTGGTGAAATTGTCGTGGTGAAAAACTTCCAAATTGCCTCGAGAGAAGGTCTGAATGGGGAAATAGTGCGCTTTTTTCGGCACATCAAACAGGCTCACTTTTGGAAGACACTCGAGTTTTTGCCCCTCTTGATGTTGTTGGAATTTCTCTAGCTTTTTTGTCTGGTCTAAAATATGGGCCACTTGCTTCTCAGTCAAACCAGAGCGCATTTTTTGCAGTGTTTCTTCTTCCTCTTTAGTCTCTTTTGCAAAGAGTTGAGGATCGGGAGCAAAGCTCAACCTGACAAAGTGTGGGTTATTGAGAAAATATTTTTCGATCAATGGAGTGAAGAAGTGGGGATCTTGGACATTTTTTGAGAGCTCTTCGAACAGAGAATGGATCATGAGTCCATTTTCAGGAGCGCAGCCATGCTGTTTAGCAAGAGCAGAGCGCATGAACAGGGTCAGACCAAAAGGGGAGTGGTTACCGCCAATTTCTGTTCTGGCAAATTCCAGCTGATGGATCGAAGCTTCACTTAAGTGAGGCGCGATGCCCTCTTTTGCGATCTTGCGCAAATTTTCAAAAACGGCCCTCTCTAGATCGTCCGCTACATCTTCTTTGCAGCCCCGAAACATAATCATAAGAGGAACATCTGTCATCTCGTTGTCAAGAAAGCTATCGGCATGAATGCACAGTTTAAGATCGAGTAGAGCCTTTTTGAGTAGGGAAGCATCGGTATCCATCAGCACAGAATCGAGAATCGTCAATGCGAGCAGCTCTTTCTGATCGATTAAGGGAGTCGTGAGCCAGCCGAAGGCGTGGATATGCTTTGTCTCGAGTTCTTCAACCTCATTGATTGGGTAGGAGCGTTGCTCTTTGACAGGCTTTTTAAAACGGGGTTGATAGCCGATCCCATCGAGTGGGGGTGCGGCTTGGATTCCCTTTAGAGCATTTTCCTGGATGAAATCGAGATGTTTTTTTAGAGGGAGATTCCCATAGAAGAAAAACAGGCAGCGACTTGGGTGATAATAGGTTTCATGAAATTCGATTAGCTGTGCATAGGTCAAATTAGGGATTTCTTTTGGATCGCCTCCCGAGTTAAATGCATAAGGGAGATTCGGAACGAGCGCCTCCATCATCGCATGCCAGACACGGGAATCGACCGAAGCGAGCGCCCCTTTCATTTCATTGTAGACAATCCCCTTAATTTCGAGGGGGCTTTGCGGATTATTTGGCTCGGCAAATTCTAGACGGTGCCCCTCTTGTAAAAAGCTAAGTTCTTTCAATTGAGGATGGAAGACAGCATCGAGATAGACCTCGAGAAGATTATAAAAATCTTTTTCCACTTGCGATGCAGCAGGATAGCAGGTAAAGTCGCTGCCGGTCAGCGCGTTCATGTAGGTATTGAGACTGCGCCGGTTCATAGAAAAAAAGGGATCTTTGGTAGGGAATTTGCGCGAACCGCAAAGAACTGTATGCTCAAGAATGTGGGGAGCACCATTGGAGCTATCTGGGAGTGTCTTAAACGAAAGGCAGAAGACATTTTCAGGATCATCATTTTCCAAATGCATCACTTGAGCATTTGTAGGCAGATGAATCAATTCACGCAGCACCATTTGCAATTCGTCGATTATTTTATAGGAGATAAGAGCGAAATCGCCATACCGCTCGCCCTCTTTGCTTAAGAATCCAAGTCTGTCCATAACAGAGTATTTTTGATGATTGCATTTTATCTGACAAGCGATTAAATTTTTCTGCAATATGCGTATCGAACCTATCTCTAAGCCTGTTTATCATCGTATTGACTCACAAAATTTTCTCTATTGCAGATCAACCCCTTTGGACTCTTCCATTGAGAACTTGAAGAGCCGCCCCAAAAAAAATCAGCTTCTGGTTTTTTTTAAAACTGTTTACCAATTCCTCAAGGAAAAGTGGAGCGATCTTTACTACTGGCTCCGTTCTTTGTTTGTCGAAGATAAAGAAAAAGATGTGGATTACATTAAACATGAGGGGGCATCCAAGGGTGAAAAAGTCTGCACACTGATCCGCAAAGGCAAGGGGACAGATGCGACTATACGGCTGGGCAAAACCTACGCAGATCTGGCTGATATCAGTTTCCCTGATTCTAAATATGAAATCGACCTTCCCGACATGTTAGACCAATTGATGGAGGGGGAAAATATCGAGGGGATTAGGACAGATAATTTAAAAGGTGCATATAAGCTTTGGAATTGTAGACTGCGGTCAAATGCTTTGCTCAACTGCAAAATTAATGATCCAGATCCTCTTAGCGTTTTTGTGTTAAGTGTTGTTCAAATGGGGCTAAAACGACCATCAGCCCTGAATGAGTTAGCTCATCAAGCTCTTATGCGTATCCAAAGGATGATGATTCAAGCCATTGTTACAGAAGAGCTTACAGAAGATGATTTTCCCAATCGGTGTCGTGCCCGAATTAATCAGCTTGAAGCGCAGTTAGGTTATACTTTCAACCTGTATGAGATTGTTCGCCTAACCAAAGGGGCAGGGCATCCTGAATTAGCTTATGAAATGGATAAAATCTCCTCTCGAACTGCTCTTGTGCTCCCTCCGGCCCCGATGGAATTTGAGTTTTATCTTGAAGATCTGTTTATTTTGATGGATGCAACTAAAACAGAAATCGACAATAAAATTATTCAAAAATTGCCAACGATAACCTTTACGAGAACTATTTAATATGCAGAAATTCTTATCTTTTCTAGCGCTTTTAATCACATCGGTTTGTTTTGGATCAGAGCCGATATTGATCGCGATTGCTGGAGGTTCTGGTTCTGGAAAAACGACAATTGCTCAGAAACTCCATGAAGTTTTTGCTGAGGATTGCATCCTGATCTGCCAAGATTTTTACTATAAGGATCTCTCTCATTTGTCTATGGCTGATCGGGAAAAATGCAATTTTGACCATCCCAATTCTATCGATTTTTCTCTCTTGCGAAATCAACTGCTTGCTCTGAAGAATGGGGAAACGGTTTCCTTGCCACAGTATGATTTTGCCGAACATGTGCGCCAGAAAAAATCGATAACGACTTCGCCCAAAAAGATCATCATTGTCGAGGGACTACATTTGCTTTCCGTGCCAGAAGTGCGGGAACTATTTAATTTGAAACTCTATGTTGATACTGCAGAAGATATTCGACTAATTCGTCGCATTTATCGAGATCAGACCGAGCGAAAAAGAACCGTCCCCAGTATCCTCGAGCAATATTTGGCCACCGTCCGCCCGATGCATCTGGAATTCATCGAACCAAGCAAACAATTTGCTGATCTCATCATCCCTGAAGGGGGCCAAAACCAACAGGCTATCGATGTGATCATCGCCAAGCTGAGAGTGGAATTGCAGGGGCCTGCTTGTGCCCTATCTAGCGCTATAAAATAATTCTTTTTTTCGCCCCCGAGGTGAACCCAGCCCCTCAGGCCTGGGTTTCATGGAGAGGCCGAGAGTGTTGCACAATCCGCTGGCGTAGAGTTAGTTACTTGGGATACTAAAGCATATTTTCATCTTACGATCATAAGAATTGTGGTATGAACGCAAGTGGCTGGAGAAACTATTTACATAGCCGGAGACAGGATTTGCATGATCGCTTTGCGGCATGATAAGCAGGATAAAAAATTTTGATATCATGCATATCATGCCGCAAAGCGATCATGCAAATCCTGTGTCGCCTGTACGATCGAACCATTGAGAATAAAAAAAGGTTTTCAAATCGCTTAGAGTACTAACCCAACTTGCCCCCCTACCTTGCCCGAAGAGGCTGGCTGCAACCCATGATCTACCGCGTTTCTCTCCTCGCCAAGGTGATCACCTTGGCTTCGTCGAGAATCTTGTATCTCATGTGTTTCGCCCAGCTCTCTGTCAAGGGTAGGGGGCGAGTTGAGCTATTACCAAGTCAGGTTTGAGGAAGACTGGTATTCTGTCACTCGAGTCTCGAAGAAATTCTTCTCTTTCCCAAGGTCAATAGTTTCGCTCATCCAGGGGAATGGGTTACGGGCCCCTTTAAATTGAGGCTCCAGCCCGATTCTTTCTAGGCGTCGATTGGCGATGTACTGGACATACTCGCGGAACATAGGGGCGGTGAGGCCCAAAATGCCCCGTGGGAGACAATCCTCGGCATATTTGATCTCAAGTTCGACGGCTTGGTGAACCAGATCGATGATATGCTTTTGGAACTGCGGAGTCCACAGCTCTGGATTTTCGGCTTTGATCCCATTGATCAGGTCGATGCCGAAATTGAGGTGGATGGTCTCATCGCGCAAGATGTATTGGAACTGCTCGCCGATCCCTGTCATTTTATTTTGCCGATGGAACGAGAGGATCATCACAAACCCGCTATAGAAGAAGATCCCTTCCATGATGATGTAGTATCCGATCAGATTCTCGAGGAATTTTTGAGCTCCTTCCGGTGTATCTGTGCTAAAGCCCTCTTTCATGATGTCGGCAGTTAGCTGCATCTCAAAAGCATCTTTAGCGTGGATTGAGTTGACCTCGTTGTACATGTTGAAAATTTCCCCTTCATCGAGCGCGAGCGATTCGACGATGTAGTGGAATGTGTGGGTGTGGATCGCCTCTTCAAACGCCTGTCTGAGCAGATATTGACGGGCTTCTGGGTTTGTCACATGCTTGAAGATCGCCAAGGTGATGTTATTGCCCACTAAGCTCTCTGCTGTGCTAAAGAAGCCGAGGTTGCGCATGATCACCAGCCGCTCATCTTTGCTGAGGGTGTTAGATTTCCAAATTTCGATGTCTTTGGCCATCGACACTTCGGTTGGCATCCAGTGGTTAGCGCAACCGTTGATGTAATGCTCCCATGCCCACTTATATTTGAGCGGCATCAGCTGATTGACGTCGACCGCATTGCAATTGATGAGCCGTTTGTCATCGACGCGTACCCGTTTTTCTTTCTGTGTTTTTTGTTCTTCAAATGTCAACATGTTGATCTCCTATTGGCAGCTCTCGCAGCCCTCTTCTAAATTACACACAATGGGTTTATCTTTTTTTGCTCGATCGACGGTAATTTCGCTCGAGGCTGATTTGTTCTTCATCCAGCGTGGCTGCAATCCCCGCTTGTTGATGTCGGTTGTCGACTTTTCAATTTGGGTCGCAGCAAGGGTCCGCAAATAGTAGGTCGTTTTGAGCCCTTTATTCCACGCTTGGAGATACATCTGGTGCATCTTTTTGCCACTTGGCTCGGCAAGGTAAAGGTTCAGCGATTGTCCCATATCGATCCATTTTTGTCTGCGGCTGCCGCACTCGATGATCCACTCAAAATCGATCTCAAATGCTGTAGCGTAGACCCGTTTTACGTCGTCGGGAATCCGCTCGATTTCAGTGATGATCCCATCAAAATACTTCAGATCGTCGATCATCTGCTCATCCCAAAGGCTAAGCTGCTTCAATTTCTCGACGAGGAAGAAATTGGGGAGGGTGAACTCGCCTGAGAGATTCGATTTGACGAATAGATGTCGGTAGGTCGGTTCGATCGACTGGGTGATCCCTGTGATGTTGGAGATCGTTGCTGTTGGAGCGATCGCCATCGTATTGCTATTGCGCATCCCATATTTTTTAATCGAGTCGCGCACTGGCGTCCAATCCATCCTCATTTTTGTGTCCATTTCGACTGCCATCCCACGCTCTTTGGCCAGCAGTTGGACCGTGTCGATAGGCAGAAGCCCGCGGTCCCATTTTGAACCTTTATACGACTCATAGGTGCCCCGCTCTTTGGCCAATTGGCTCGAAGAGAGGATCGCATGGTAAGAGATGAACTCCATGCTCGTATCGGCAAATTCGACCGCCTCATGGCTAGCGTAGCTGATATTTTGAATGTAGAGAGCATCTTGGAATCCCATCAGACCCAGACCAATCGGACGGTGGCGCATATTGGCATTTTGTGCCGCTTCGATCGGGTAGTAGTTGATGTCGATGACGTTATCGAGCATCCGAATGGCTGTCTTGATTGTCTCTGCCAATTTTTCTTTATCGAGCCCTTTTTCTGTCGTATGGGCAGCGAGGTTGATCGATCCAAGGTTACAGACTGCTGTTTCCTCGACAGAGGTGTTGAGCAAGATTTCGGTGCACAGATTCGAGCTATGGACGACCCCTTTATGATCTTGTGTTGAACGGATGTTGGAGGGGTCTTTGAAGGTGATCCAGGGGTGGCCGGTTTCAAAGAGCATGCTCAGCATTTTGCGCCAAAGTTGCATTGCCTCGACTCGCTTGAACAGCTTGAGTCTTCCGTCATCGCACATTTTTTCGTACTCAGTGTAACGCTTTTCAAAAGCAGCGCCATAGAGGTCGTGTAGATCGGGAACATCACTTGGACTAAAGAGGGTCCACTGGCCGTTTTCACTCACCCGTTTCATGAACAGATCAGGAATCCAATTGGCTGTGTTCATATCGTGGGTGCGGCGACGCTCGTCACCTGTATTTTTCCGCAGCTCGAGGAAATCTTCGATATCCAGATGCCAAGTTTCGAGATAGCAGCAGAGGGCGCCTTTCCGTTTGCCCCCTTGGTTGACAGCGACAGCGGTGTCATTGGCAATTTTTAAGAAAGGGATTACCCCTTGCGATTTCCCATTTGTCCCTTTAATGTGGGCTCCCGTGGCACGGACATTGGTCCAGTCGTTGCCCAGGCCTCCCGCCCATTTAGAGAGCATCGCATTGTCAGAGACAATTTTAAAAATGTGCTCGAGGTCGTCCATGACAGTGGAGAGATAACAAGAGCTTAGCTGAGAAGTTCTCGTTCCAGAGTTGAAAAGAGTGGGAGTAGCTGAAGTATAGAGAAACTTCGAGAGGATATTATAGAATTCAATTGCCCGTTCATTCTTTTGCTCTCCTTCATTGAGGGCCAGGCCCATGGCGACTCGCATCCAGAAAATCTGCGGAGTTTCGAGTCTACGTTCATTTTCGTGGATGAAATACCGGTCGTATAGAGTTTGTAGACCGAGCAAATTAAACTGATCATCTCTTTCCAGGTCCATCGCATCGGCAAGGACATCGAGATTGAATGCATTCAATTTCTCAGAGAGCCGATCAATTGAGATGCCATGTTGAATATAAGACTTGAAGTATTCACGGTGCCGTTTTTTGAGTTTGCTGTCATAGGAAGTGATTTCCATGGTCTCGCGGTATAGGACGTCAAGAAGTAGCCGAGAGGCGACACGGGAGTAGGCAGGGTCTTTCTCGATACTTGCCCTTGCAGCCATGATAACCGCCAAATCGACCTCTTTTTCTTTGATTCCTTCATAGAAATTGAGAATACACAAATCGAAAAGATCGACTGCGGAAACCTCCTTTTCAAAGCCACGGCAGGCATGAGAGATCCACTTTTTCAGGTACTTTTCCGAGATATTCTTGTTCTTGTGGTCTGCAGTGACAACAGTGAAATTGCGGCCACCAGCATCCTCCTCTTCTTCTTTAGTAACTACAATCGGTTGACCTATTCCGGCTCTTTGCAGAATCGTCTCTTTAGCGACATTAAAGAACCCTTCGCGCATCAGCTGGTTCTCTACTTCATCCTGGATCAGGGCAGTCGTCAGAGGGATCGACTCTTTGTGGTAGTTGGCAGCGCGGGAGACCACTTTTTGTGTGAGCAAATTGACCGCATCGATCACTGATTGGGGAGAAGGACCGTCGATATTTTGGCAGCTGCGGAATGCTTGTTCGATGGTCGCTGCGATCTTCATCGGATTAAAGCGCACTTGGCTCCCATCTTTGCGGGTGACGCGGAAATTTTGCGGAGAATCCTCCCGCAGTTGCTTGTGTTGATCGCGGTAGATGATGTAATCACGCGCTACATCGTGATACCCCTGCTTCATCAACGTCACTTCGACCACATCTTGAATGCCCTCAACGGTCAAGCAGGTGCCTTTAGAAGCAAAGTGGGCCAATTTTTGCACGACAAGGTTAGAAGTTTCGCTGACAATTTGTGCGATCTCCTCTGGGAGAGGCTCATTTTTTGGCACCTTTTTTGTATCTCGAAAAGCGGCCTCAATCGCATGATAAATCCGTTTGCTGCGGAAAGGAACCAAAGTCCCATTTCTTTTCACAACGGTAAACTGATTGAGATCGACGGGTTGATCGAGTAGAGTTTGAGAATTTTTTGTCATAGGGAGGGCTCCTTAAAACCTTGGTTATTAATGCCAGTCTACTACATCTGGTAGTCTTTGGCATCTACAAACACTATATATAGTAGCCGAATTCTTTTCGTCCACAAAAACTTTTTTCCCCAATGAGAAAAATTTTATGGCCAAGCAAGAGCCTATTTCGATATGATGGACAGCATGAGAAAAGTCTATATTGTGCCCAATTTGATCACGGCCTTTAGTCTGGCTTCAGGATTGTTTGTGATCTTCAAAACAAATATGATTGAACCGGGGATGGAGACCTACAAATCGCTCCTCACCTCCACGCTGATCCTTATGCTCGCTGCATTTGCCGACTGGGTAGATGGAGCGGTCGCTCGTGCAATGCATGCCGAAAGTGAATTTGGAGTCCTCTTTGACTCACTGGCTGATGCTGTCACATTTGGTGTCGCCCCCTCTGTGCTCATGCTAAAAAATCTTTCGCTCGAGCGGGGAACACCACTCTCATTTTATGCGATGATCGGTGCGATGCTCTTTTCGATTTGTGGCATTTTGCGCCTTGTCCGATTCAACGTACTTCAAGCACAGCTGAAAAAACTGCCGAAGCATGCACAGAAAAAATATCGGCACTTCACGGGGCTGCCGATCCCTGCTTCTGCGCTCACACTAGTTGGAACCAACCTCCTTTTCGCCTTTTCCCGATTTGAAGCGTGGACGAATTGGAGTGAATTAACCCAAACCGTTATCATCGTCTCAGTCGCCATTTTGCTGGGCTACCTGATGGTCAGCCACATCAAATACCCCAGTGCTAAAATGCTCCATTTTCAGGTCCCTTCGATCCATTTAATCCCACTGGCCGTCTTTGTCGCCTTTTTCCTCATCTATGGCGTCCTCTACTTCTTCCCCCTGACCCTCTCCTTGCTAGCTTGGGTCTATGTAGTCACTGGCTTAATCCTTTTGCTGATCCGGTTGATTGTTGGGAAAAAATCGAAGATCTTCATAGACTTTGAGCCAAATCATGATGATTGAACATCTCATCATTGCCGTCCTCAGCGCCCTCTCCCTTTTCCTTTTGTGGAGAGTGCAAAAATGGAAATTGCAGTCCCTTCTTGCTCAAGAAAATCTGCAGTTTGCCAAAAAGAGCCACGAAGACTTAAAAGAGGCCTTCGCAGCACTTTCCCACGATGCCCTCGAAAAGAATAATCGGTCCTTCCTCGACCTTGCGAAAACTAGCTTAGAGAAATTCCAAGAGGGAGCTAAATACGACCTCCACGATCTGGTCAAACCGGTCAAAGAAACTCTGGGAAAACTCGACGAAGGGCTGAATAAACTCGAAAAAGAGCGCAGAGGGGACCACTCCACACTCAAAACACAAGTCAGCTCCCTAACTAAAGAAACCGCTAACCTAGTGAAAGCGCTCAGAACCCCGCTCGCTCGGGGCCGCTGGGGCGAAATCCAACTCCGCCGCGTCGTAGAAATGGCCGGGATGCTTAGCCATTGCGACTTCTATGAACAGACGACCGCCGAAGAAAATTATTTGCGGCCTGACCTTCTGGTCAAATTGGCTGGTGGCAGGCAGGTGGTCATCGATGCAAAAGTCCCCTTAGAATCCTACCTCGATGCGATTCAAACTGACAGTGAACAGATCCGCGAGGCCAAATTTAAAGATCATGCGCGCGCCATCCGCAACCACATCGCAGCACTCTCTAAAAAATCGTACCACCAGTACTTCAGCCCCACCCCCGAATTCGTCATCCTCTTTCTCCCTTCCGAGACAATTTTCAGTACCGCCCTCGAGCAAGATCCCTCGCTCATCGAATTAGGAGCAGACCAAAACGTCATCATCGCCACCCCCACCACCCTGATTGCCCTCTTAAGAGCCGTCGCCTACGGGTGGAAGCAAGAGAACCTCTCGCGCCATGCTGAGCAAGTCAGCCAGCTCGGCCATGAACTCTATAAGCGGATCGTCGACATGACCACCCATTTCAACAAAATGGGACGGGCTCTGACCACCGCGGTCGACGCCTATAATAAAGGGATAGGCTCCCTGGAGAGCCGAGTTTTAGTGACGGCTCGCAAGTTCAAAGAATTAGGTGCAGCCTCCCGAGAGCTCGAGATCGAAGACCAAGAGTTTGTGGAGAAAATTCCTAGGGAAATAGAACTAAGTGAGAAAATAGATTCCTCCAATAGCTGAGACAACGAGAGCTCTAGCAATCCATCTACGATAGGATGGGCTACTGGGTTTAGGGGGCTCAACAGGGGGCTCCTCAATCTTCATAGTCGTGGCAATAGCGGCTCCCATGTATTTTTCAATCTCAGGTTTAGCACTGTCAGAAGCGTGTCTATGCATACGCAGAGCCATTAAAGAGAAGTTGGCGCCTATTTGCTTTAAATCTTCTTCCGAACGTCCTTGGAAAGCATTCGGTACCGCGGTCAATACTGCAAGCCTCTTTGCGGCCTTGATCATGTTCTGATCCTTTTCGGGATTGGGGCGTGGTTGGGATGACTTTCCTGGACGTGGCACCAAAAATAGATTCCCGTGAGAGGAATCTAGATTAAAATCGACACCAGTTTTAGGGTCTGTGAATTTATCCCAGATTTTATGGCTGATAGTGATAGGCATATGATGACTCCTTATTAAATTAATATTTTAACTTACTTAATTTATTGTTTTTAAATTAACGTTAATTAAATTATACTAAATTTATTAATTTTATAAAAGCATTATTTTGTTCAATGTTAGCGAAGAATAGAAATGTCCTCTCCATGGTAAATAAATTTTTGGTTTACCAAGGAGGAACGAAGGTGAAGATATTACATATGAGCGAAGAAGAAATGAAGAGGACGCCTACTCTTATGCAGTTGCAATCCAAGAGGTTAAATCAGGAGGAAGCCATTGAAGCTCTGGGTGTTACGCCTAGTCCAAACTGCAGCAGTGGGCTGACGCCCACTGCTGCAGTTTGGACTCAGAAAACTTGTTTATAAAGGGTTACATGGTGAACTCCGCCCTTCAGTGTGGGGTTGACTAGCGTCTGATTCAGAAAGAATTTGAATTGACAAGTGTACCATATAAATGGTACGCCGAGTATTTCCTATTAAAGAAAGAGAGGGCTATGAAAGAGTACGTTGCCTATGAGGAAAATGAATTCACGATTGAGTGGTATTACAATGAGAAAGGAGAATCGCGGGCTCTAGATTTTTTCATATTAACCCTTTTTAAATTAATGGGGGATCAGAGGGTGTCTTCAAATTCGGTTTCAGTCGATTTTAGGGTTCTTTTGAGCCAATTTTCGTTTCAAATTTTGGGGGTAATATCACTCTCCGAATATGACCCCCAAAATTTGAAACGAAAATTGGCCAAAATAATCCCGAAAATCGACGAAACAAGAATTTGAAGACACCCTCTCAGGGAAAAATTTTTGATCAAACGAAGTTTCGAAATGAAGCGGATAAAATTTACGCTTTCAAGCCTCAGCCTGATAGATATCTCTGTTTTTTCTTTCGGGGTAAGAAAATTATTGTAACCAATGCCTTTACAAAGAAAACTCAAAAACTTCCAGAAGGTGAAAAAGAACTGGCGGTTAAAGCATATGAAGAAGAAAATTAAATCGACCTACGAAAAATTCACTGAAGATAAAAAACAAAAGAGACTCCTAAATAGAGAATACAAAGAACTACTGATATCTGAACTCTTGCTTGCTGCTATGGAAGAAGATCATCTTTCAGTGCGCAAACTAGCTGCAGAGGCAGATGTATCTCCAACGATCATTCAAAGTTTAAAATCGGGAAAGAAGACAAATATCACAATCGATACTTTATCGAGGATACTCGATGTCATTGACTATCAAATTGTTTTGGTCCCCAAAAGTGGTGCGGGTAGACGTGTCAAGATGGCTTGATCTAAGGTTATCTATCCACTCCTGGGAAACGCCGGCCTTCAGACGATTTTCCTCTTGGAAAATCGGCCCCATGGCGCGTGTCGGTGGAAGGTTAGGGGGGAGGGCCTTGAGCCAGGCGTCCCATTGGGGAGAACCTGGGCTTTTTAGCTTTTTCAGCCAGTTCCAGCCGAAACTGACGTGGGCAATTTCATCTTTCAGAATCTGTTGCATGAGCTGAGAGGCTTGCTCGTCGCCGTTGGCAGCAAAAGCGGCGCCATAGAGCGGAGCGAAATCGAGGTTGGCCATCTCGAAGGTAAGGCTCATCACGCTCACATATTGATCCGGAGTGCGCAGGTAGGGGGTGTATGCCCAGAAATGCTTGTAGAGTGGCAGATCGCCAAAGTTCATCCCTAATCGCTCTAATTGGGCAATATAGAGGCGGACATGTTCCTGTTCTTCACGCAGGGTATTGGCAACCCCTTTTCTAAAGTGCTTGGGTGCCTGAGGGTAGGCGAGGAGTGCGTAGGCCATGATTTCGACAGCGAGCAGCTCATGACCGGCGAAACGGTGCAGGCATGCGGCGCGGTTTTCCGCTTTGTGTAGGGTCGGCAATTTGGGGAGCTTGTCTTTGCGAGAGTGCTTGTTAAAATGCATGCCGGTCGGCCTGGTCGGCTCATCCCAAAAAAGGGAAGAGCCTGGATCATTGTCGGTCAATATTCCAGGCTCTAGCAGTTTTTCAGCAAGTGTGTCGGCGCTTAGTATGCGCGTTGCCCACTCACGAAGTTCCATTATTCCACTTCAAGAACATAGTAGGCGGGGAAAGCAAAATTGTGATTTGATCTTGGGGAGCAAATCAAGGTCACTTTTTTACCTACATAATCTTCAAGGTTAACGACGGTGCTATAAACATAGGCGACTGGAAGATTTTTGTTCTTCACGACGAAATCACCTGGTTTATTTTTCACTGGAGTCTTGTAGGGCTCAACAACACCGGAAATGGTTGCAGCAGCAAGACGCTGTTCTTCATAGAAGCTTTCTTTCTCTTGATGATCATGTAGAGCAGCCCAATTGGCATAGAGTCCTTGCTCGATGTTATCCCAATTGAGAATCCCTTTATTAGTCGGTGTTGCAACAGGTTGTTGTGTAGTGGTAGCAACAACTGATCCACCCGATGCTTTTTGCTCGAGATAAGCGATCCGTTTTTGCAGATAGTCATCTTGGACTTGGGCAAGCGCTGCTTTGGCTTTTTCAGAAACCTGAGGGAAGTCGGCAAAATCATTGATAACTGTTAAAAACCCTTGTTTGACCCTCTCAAAATTGATCTCTTCAAAAGGATTTTGCATTTCATTTGCTGAAAACAGTGAGGCCGCTTCATAGTACTGCTCGGCAGTGTGCTTCCGATTTTCCATTTTGGCTTTATAGTCTAGGCCGCCGGCCTTTTCGATGTACTCTTTAGCAACGTAGAATTGGGTGCTTGCTGGAAGAGAAATTTCAAGCCATTTCTTGTTGGCTTCGCTGACAACGCCTTCAACTCTGTCGCCAGAATTGAGATGGCCGATCACAGGGGATTCGAGGTCGGGTTCTAGACGAATATTGACCCGGTTGCCTTCGACGATATTGTCGATCACAAAACTGCGGAAGACATATGCTTTAAATGATTCGGGGGGTTCGATAGCGTAAAAATCGCCTTCTTGATTCAGAACTTTAATAAAATCATTTTTGACTAATTCTTTGACGATATGCCCATTGAGGTCAGGCTGTAGTCTCATTCTCACTTTATTGGCTACTACACGCCCGGTGAAAGGAGTGAAGACTGGCTTCACTACAGGACGACGTGCAGCCTGGCCGTCAGATTGAGCAGTGAGCTCAATATCGGAAACATCGATTTGAATTTCAGACGTGTTCAGTTGGGAATTTTGAATCGTAGCGGGATTGTTCTCTGCAAATCCCAATGTAAATGTCAGAGTGCTCAATAGAGCAAAAATTTTCGACATGGTTGAAGGGTCCTCCTGATCATATGAACTTAAGAAAACCCATTCTAGAAATCGCCAACAATTTTTAGCAACATCAAAAAGCGTTTCAAGAATTTAAGACTGCTCGGATGTGTTCGCAGTTATGTTCGCCGCACGTGCAGCCAACTGGACTGCCCAAAAAGACATTATAATGTTCTCCAGCGCAAAGCGGGTTACTGACGACATAGAGTTTATCGCCTGCCTGGCGGATGTCCCAATCGCGGAATTGCAGATCTTGATCAGTGACCACCTCCTCCTGTTGCTCTTCATGAGATTCAGGTTCTTGGTGAAAGACACGCATAATCTGGCAATGCATGCAATTGCAATGAGGTTCTGCTTTTGGAAAATTGTCGGGATTATCAAAGCCGATGGCTTTAGTTAAACCGGCGATTTTTTCAAGCACCTCTTTTGGTAAATCGGGACTATCAGCAGCATCTTGATTATGTTGCAAAAGATTGCCCATATTATTGCCCTCAATGCTAAAAGGTAGGGGGAAGCTAATTAGCCCTCCTGCTTCAATATTCATTCCTGGGAGCACTGTAGGTTGACTGGAGGGTTTAGGGGGTTGAGTTTGGGCCGCTTCTTGCTCGAGATGTTTTTGGTGGGCGTTAAAAATGGCCTCCAGTTCTATGGATTCTAAACGGGGGATCTCAATCGTCGATCCATTGAGCAGGCCGATGACGAGGATCGGATGCCCTTCCCTTCTGTCCATGTGGAGAGAGAGGACATTTTTCCAAGAGGTAGAGATATAGGGGGGGATACATAAAATTTTTGGATTTATTTTCATATTCAAGTCCCATTGTGTAGGTCTATAACTATAGATTATAATTGATGGGCCATAGATTTGTCAACAAAATCTAGCAGTCTTCTGTTTTGTGTGCTGGAAAATTGATATAACATATTCATTATCAATCGAATAAAAAAAAGATTGTCACAAGTGCAACTGGCCGTTATGCTCCAAAAAAGTAACAAGGAGTTCTAAATAGTGACTAAAACCGTCTATATCATTGATACCAACGTTTTTCTCCATGATCCTTACGCCATTGACACCTTCAAAAATAGTGAGATCGTCATCCCGCTGGGTGTTCTGGAAGAACTCGATGAATTGAAGCGGTTTACCGACGAAAGGGGTAAAAATGCCCGCTTTCTTCTCCGTTTTATCAATGGACTCAAAGGCCAAGGGGGCGATCTCATTCATGGGGTGGAATCCAAGAATGGCAATACGGTTAGAATTGTCTACACTCTCGATCCGATCGATAAGTCACAGTTCCCTCTTCCCCTTGAAAGAGCGAATAATAAACTGATCATGGCCTATCAAATCGCCAAAAAACATGAAAAAGTTGTTTTTATCTCTAAAGATTTGGTGATGCGAATAAAAGCGGAGGCCATTGGCCTTGTCGCCGAAGATTATGAGAACCTGAAGTTCTCCTATGATAAGATCTACAAAGGTTATCGAAAAATCGAAGTGCCCAAGAATCAGATTGACATGTTCTTCAAAGATGGGCAAATCGACGTCAGTACTGATGGGTATCGGCCGAATGAATTTTGCATGATGAATTCTCCAGAGAAATCTTCGGCAGTTGCCCGGTTTAATGCAAAGACAAAGAAACTCGAGCCACTCATGAAAGTGACTCAGGATATTTGGGGGATTTTGCCGCTGAATCTTGAGCAAAAGTGTGCTCTTGATCTTTTGCTGCGCGACGACATCAAACTCGTTACCCTTGTTGGTCCTGCTGGAACAGGTAAGACGATGTTGACGCTGGCCGTGGCTTTGCGCAAAGTTTTTGATGAGGGACTCTATTCGCGCATTCTTGTCAGCAGGCCGATCGTTCCCCTGGGGAAAGATATCGGCTATTTGCCAGGAAGCAAAGAAGAGAAGCTGATTCACTGGATGCAGCCGATCTATGATAACTTGGAATTTCTCTGCTCAGCTGGTTCCAAATCGGAAGAAGGGGGAAAAGAGACACAATCGTTCATCACTGAAAGTGGAAAAATTGAGATGGAAGCGGTCACATACATTCGAGGCCGATCGCTTCCAAAGATGTTCATTATTGTCGACGAAGCGCAAAACCTTACGCCGCATGAAGCAAAAACAATCATCTCTCGTGCAGGTCAGGGGACGAAAGTGGTTTTCACCGGAGATCCGACGCAAATCGACAATCCCTATCTGGACAAAGATTCGAATGCTCTCACTTTCACCGTCGGAAAATTTGCCGAGCATAGCATTTTCGGACATATGTTCTTAGAACGAACAGAACGTTCTGAACTCGCCGCGCTGGCCGCAGAAATTATGTAAATCCTGGTCGGATCGGTGGTGAACAATCACCGACGCGCAAAAAATGTCTTCCCAAAAATAGGTGCATAGAAATATCCTTTGTGCATACGGTTGAAAGTAGAATTATTACCCAGGAGGAATCTATGTTTGACATAAAGAAAATGAGTAAAGCGCTTATCCCGTTGTCGCTTATGACTATGGCTGGAGCGTTTGCAGAATCAGAAATTGCTGACAATAGCTACGTAGCAAACAACTGTTGCCCACCGACATGCTGCAAACCCTGCTGCGTGCCACAACCAAAAAAATGCATCGACTGTGAATGCTATAACCCCCAGTACTACGATCTTCAGTGCGATTGGGGCGTCTTCGTTACAGCCGACTTCTTGTACTGGTATGCAAGAGAGACAAATATCGAGTATGCCTATGAACAACAATTTTTACCTCAACCTACTCAAGCAGCTGGCGCTTGTGCGCGTAGTTATGGCTTTAATACAAAGCACCATTACTTGGGCACAGAATGGAAACCTGGAGTTCGCGTTGGACTTGGGATGAATTCTGATTGTGATGGATGGGATCTCTTCTTAAATTGGACTTATCTAGACAATAATGTCCACGGAAGTACAACTCGACCAATAGGAGATACTCTCAGTCTTTGTACGCAAACAGGAATCATTCTCAGACAGCCCTGGGCAGATGGGAACAACATCTTTATCAATGGTGCTGTAGCAGGTAATCCAAATTACCCAACTATAAGTGCAAAATGGTCGTTGATCTTCAATCAGATTGATTTTGAATTTGGAAGAAAATTTTGGGTCAGCAAATGCATGACTATCAGACCTTACACTGGACTTCGAGGGGCGTGGACACATACCAATTTCCATGTCACTGCAGAATTAGCAGATCCCACAGTCGTTACCTTCATCCAAGATGGTGTTGCTGTCACGCAGGGGCCCGGTTTTAATGCGAATAACAACCGCTTTAGAAATCGGTTCTGGGGAGTTGGAATCCTAGGTGGCTTACAACCAGAATTTATGTTTGGAGACTGGTGTGGGTGTGGAATGTTTAGCCTTTATGGTAATGTGGGTGGTGCTCTGATTTGGGGTAAATACCAAGGAAAGAATCAGATTCAGTTCATCTCCAGATTTGCTCAAACTATCGGTACGGTCAATGCAGATATCAATCGCTCTGCGTTCCCTGTCGAGACAGATGATTTTGCTCGTATGCAAGGGATCTTGGATCTTGGGATCGGAATCCGTTGGGAGCAACATTGGTGCTGTGATCGCTATAGCACTTCTATCGATTTGGGATGGGAACACCATTATTGGTTTGATTTCGGATTCTATCATAGACCTGGAATCTCTCTAACTGAAGATACCCGAGGGAATTTCAACGTTCCTTCTCCGGTACTTGCCTTCCCAGGCAGCTCTGACAATTTTGTCACGAACTTAGGCCTTGGAGGATTTGTTCTCCGTTTCAGATTCGATTTCTAATCTAGAGATCTGATCGGTCTTAACTCATAAAGCACCCAGAGAAGTCTGGGTGCTTTTTCGTTTTTCAAAAACTTCTTGCTATCATTTAAAATAATAAATATTAGTGTCCTTAAGAGATTAAACAAATTATTTTAACTCGGAGGAGACCGATGCAAAATTTTAAAAAATGGAGTAAAGCGCTTATCCCATTATCGCTTATCACATTCGCTGGAGGATTTGCAGAATCAGAAATTGCTGACAATTGCTGCCCCACTAACAATTGTTGCCCACCTACATGCTGCAAACCCTGCTGTGTACCACAACCTAAAAAATGCATCGACTGCGAATGCTACAATCCCCACTACTATGATCTTCAATGCGATTGGGGCATATTCGTTACGGCCGACTTCTTGTATTGGTATGCAAGAGAGACAAATCTTGAATATGCTTATGACCAGCAATTCTTCCCTCAACCGACTCAGACAGCTGGGGCTTGTGCTCGCAGCTACGGCTATAATACGAAGCACCACTACTTGAAGACAGAGTGGAAACCAGGTGTTCGTGTTGGTCTTGGAATGAATTCTGACTGTGATGGTTGGGATCTGTTTTTAAACTGGACCTATCTAGACAATAATGTCCACGGAAGGACAACTCGACCAACACCTGATACCCTCAACCTTTGTAGGCAGACAGGAGTGTTTCTCGTTCAACCCTGGGCAGATGGGAATAACTCTTTTGTGAATGGTTTTGTAGCAGGTAACCCATCCTACCCAGTTATAAGCGCGAAATGGTCATTGATTTTTAATCAGATTGATTTTGAATTTGGAAGAAAATTTTGGGTCAGTAAGTGCATGACGATTAGGCCCTATACTGGTCTTAGAGGAGCTTGGACACACACCAATTTCCATGTCACCGCAGAGTTAGCAGATCCCAATGTCGTGACGTTTGTTGCGCAGGATGTGGTAGTGACGCAGGGGCCCACTTTTAATGCGAATAACAACCGGTTTAAAAATCGGTTTTGGGGTATGGGAATCCTAGGTGGCCTACAACCAGAATTTATGCTTGGAGACTGGTGTGGCTATGGGATGTTCAGCCTCTATGGTAATGTTGAAGGAGCTCTTATTTGGGGTAAATATAAAGGGAGAAACCAGATCCAGTTTGTCTCCGATGTAGCTCAAACCATCGGCGGGGTAAATGCCGATATCCGTCGTTCTGCTTTCCCGCTTGAGAGAGATGGGTTTTCCCGTATGCAAGGGATCTTAGATCTTGGGATCGGAATGCGTTGGGAGCAACATTGGTGCTGTGATCGTTTTAGCACTGCGATCGATATAGGTTGGGAACACCATTATTGGTTTGATTTCGGCTTCTATCACAGACCAGGAATTTCGATAACAGAAGACACTCGCGGAAACTTTCCCACTGCCTCTCCAATCCTTAGCTTCCCAGGCAGCTCTGACAATTTTGTATCGAACTTAGGATTAGGAGGGTTTGTCCTCCGGTTCAGGTTCGATTTCTAGTCTAGAGATTTGATTATAGCTGAAAAAAGCACCCAGAAATTTCTGGGTGCTTTTTCATTTTTCAAAAAAATCCTTGTCAATATTTAAAATAATTATTATTTGGTTGAATAAGAACAGATGGAGGCATCCCAATGAAAGACTTTAAAATTGCCCGAGGGTTAATCCCTTTAATGGCTATGACCTGTGCGCTTATAGGAGAAGAAGGGGGCGATTTCACTGGATGTTGCGAGCCTTGCTGCCCTCCCAAAAAATGTATCGACTGCGAGTGCTATACACCTGCCTATTATGATCTACGTTGTGATTGGGGGGTCTTCGCCACCTGCGATTTCTTATACTGGTATGCCGCAGAGTCGAATCTCGAGTATGCCAATTTGATTCAGTACACTTATCAGCCTCCAACAGAAAATGGAAGTGTCGGGTCTCAGTATGGGTATGTGACTCAGCATAAATATCTCAACACAAATTGGGATGCAGGGGTCAGGGTGGGTCTTGGTGTCCACACACTCTGTGATGGTTGGGATTTCTTCTTAAATTGGACCTATTTCGACAATAATATCCATGGTTCCAGAAGTGAGCCGCTTAGTTCGACTCCAGAACAGCAATTTGTCACTGGCCTTATCAATGGGGTCAATGATCCCTGGGCGCCAGTGGATCAAGTGCGTAATTTTACTCAGCTTGCATCGCCAAGAGTTGCTGCTAAGTGGTCGCTAATTTTCAATCAAATGGATTTAGAGTTTGGGAGAAAGTTTTGGCTAAGCCGTTGGATGACCGCGAGGCTCTATACTGGGCTTAGAGGGGCGTGGACCCATACGAATTTCACTGTGAGAGCCAACTACACCGCTAACTATTTGCCCCTTAATGGAATTCCACGAGAAAATGTCACTGAAGACGCAAGAATTAGTAATCGATTTAGAAACCGGTTCTGGGGTGTTGGCCTCTTAGGGGGTGTGCAGCCTGAATTTATCTTCGGCGACTGGTGCTGTAGCACTTTCAGTTTATATAGCAACTTTGAAGGGGCGCTCATTTGGGGCAAATTCAAAGGGCGAAATCATATCCGAATGAGAGTTTCATCTAGTGATGCTGCCAATATCAACGGTGGAACGTTAATTGCAGGTGGTGCTGGATTCCCTATTACTGTCGCTGCGAATCCGGTCGAGGTTAGCAGTTTATCTCGTATGCAGGGGATTTTAGATCTCGGAATCGGTATTCGCTGGGAGCGGCATTGGTGCTGCGACCGGTATAGCACGTCGGTTGATCTAGGATGGGAACACCACTATTGGTTTGATTTTGGCCTTTACCACCGAGCCATTGCAGGTGTATCGCAATTAGGTGGCGCACAGTCGCCTAGCTTTATGACGCCGCTCGGAACCATCGACTATGTGACCAATCTTGGTTTTGGTGGCCTCGTGGTTCGAGCCAGATTCGACTTCTAATATGAAAGCGATCTGGAAAGGATGGCTCAGCTTTGGTTTAATCAACATTCCGGTCAATTTGTATTCCGCAACAGTTGAGAAGGAGCTGAGCTTTCATCTTTTGCATAAAAAAGATCTCTCTCCAATCCATTACACGCGTCTATGCGATAAAGATGGCAAAGAGGTCCCCTGGGAAGAAGTGGTCAAGGGCTATGAGCTGGAAAAAGGGCGCTTTGTCGTCCTGACCGATGATGATTTCGAAAAGGCCAACATCAAACGGGTCAGGTCGATTGAGATTTTGGATTTTGTCGACGGCGATGAGATCGATACTGTCTTCTATGAAAAGCCTTATTATTTGGAGCCGCAAAAGGGTGGTGCTAGGGCATATCTTCTCTTGTACCGCGCTCTACTGGAAACGGGCAGGGTGGGGGTGACAAAATTTGTCCTCCGGAATCGGGAGCATTTAGGGGTGATTAAACCTTATAAAAATATGCTGGTGCTCAATCAGCTTCGCTTTGCTAATGAACTTAAGCTGCCTGCGATCGATTTGCCAAAAGGGGCGTTTTCGAAGAAGGAAATCGAAATAGCGATGAAACTGATTGGTCAATCGACGGTCAAGTTCAATCCGAAGCACTATAAAGATGAGTACCATGATGAGCTGCTCGAGCTCATTAAACGCAAGGCAAAAGGGAAAGGGGTACGTTCTAAAGGGAAAGCCCCCACCAAAACGGTTAGGAGCGATTTAACGGCTGTTTTGCGCGCTAGTTTGCACAAAAGGCATTCGGTACATCATCGCTGATTTTTACTTTATGATTTCGCCTGTAATGAAGCGGTAGACAAAGCAGTTGTCCTGCTGTTGGAGCTCCTCTTCGAGCGGATGATCCCGTTTGAAATGGGGAATGAATTTTTGGGGGAGTTGGTACCCAGACATGAATTGCCTCATGCAAAACCGGGCGCCGGGTTTGGCTGTCTTAAAGATCGCTTCAATCAGTCTTTCAAAATCGGCAGTTGTGAGGTAGGAGGCGACATCAGATACTGAAAACCGATCAAATTTTTCCCCATCAACCGATTCGAGGTAGTCGATAAAGTTGCCGGTTTTGCAAGTGATCCGATTTAGGCGAGAGCGGATCCGCTTAGTGCCCCGCTCGAGTAGGTGGGGAGAAAAGGCCTCTTTTTCAACTTTCCCTTTGAGTAGCAATCCAAGGAGAGGGCTTTTCTTAGCCAGATAACGGTTCAAATAGGCGCTCATTCTTTGATGAATGTAAAGACCTGGGCTAAAAGAGGAATCCACTGAGAGGTATAACCCAGGATCTTTAACAAATAGGCGAGAGATGACGGGATTGAGAACGAGTTCGATCGATTTTTTCCACGAGGGGGTATCCCATTCAGCTTGGACAAAAGCTCTTTGCTTCTCTAGGTCGTCAAAGCAGAACAGTTCATCGACTTTTGGTCCTCTCAATGTACGGATCGCTCTAGACGCCAAATACAAGAGTCGCTCTATTGTTCCTTGATAGATGACCCCTTTTGCAATCTGTTTGCTCTGCTTGGTCCAATAGTCTTTGCTGTCTGCTGGGAGGTGGGGGGCGATTTTTTGGAATAAATCGTGTCGGTTGGGATGTTCGTTAAGCCCCATAAAAGCTAGATAATCGTCATAGTCAAATGCGGCGATTGCTGCACATTTTAGGTGGAATAGATGATTTTGGATGGGATTAGCATCGATGGCGAGGATCTCTTTGCAATCGGAGGTGAGCAGATTGAGGGGGCGATCTCCGCTAGCGGTAATGCAAATGACCGAATCATCGGGAGTGAGCTGCAAAGCCCGCTGCTCCGTGAGCCAATCTTCATTGCCAAAGCTGTAGCTAAGTCTCTCGTAAAAGTTTGCCATTCTAACTTTGATATATCGGCAGCGGGGGATAATTATCAATAAATTTTTTTATACTTTTTCTAGGTGATTGATAATCAGCTTTCTTTGATTTAAACCCACATTTTCTGCAAAAATGAAGAAAATAACCCTTATACCCGTTCCGTTGATTAATCCCTAGGCTTGTCACTTCGCAATACAAGGTCCAGTACTGAGATTAAAAAGGGTAGTGTGATATACAGAATTTTTAGACGATAGAGACTCGATAGGAGTTTAGATTTTGAATACTTTTGAGAAACTGCTTTTTTTGAAGTCCCTTTCCCTCTTCAAATATGTGAAGGATGAGGTGTTACTCGGTCTTGCCCCGCTCTTGGAAGAGCAGGTGGTCAAAGCTGGGGAGATGATCATTAAAAAGGGGGAGCTTGGGACGACGATGTATTTGATAGTGACGGGAAGGGTGAAAATCCACGATGGAGAGCGTATTCTTAAAGAAATGGGGGACCATGAGGTCTTTGGGGAATTATCTGCGCTGTCTCCCGAAATTCGTACTGCCTCTGCGACGGCTTTGGAAGAGGCTTTGCTCCTAAAAATTACTCACCAGGTTTTAGAGGATTTAATGGAAATAGAACCAGGCTTATCCAAAGGGATCATACACGTGCTTTGTCAAAGAGCACGGTCGATTGCCTCGGATCTTAACCAATTTATGATCTCTCAATAAAATGCGCAATTTAATTGCTTTTACTTTTTTGTTTGCTTTTTTTATCGGCGCGGCTCAGACGTTTTTATCCGTCATTTCTTTGGCGATTTTTTTATCGGTTTATAGTAGTTCATTATTGACATATGTCTATATAGCCATTGGTATCATTACGTTCTTATTTGGAAATTTTTTAAATTTCTTTCAGAAAAATCTGGCTATATTCAGTCTTTTAATCTCTTATCTGCTGGTTTTTTCCCTTTCGCTATTTGGCTTTTGGGGCTTATTAGTCTCAACTGATTTGAGTTGGCTTCCAATGGCTCTGTTTATCTGGTCCTCTGTGACCTATACCTTTATCAGTCTCGTCGTGTCGACGCTGATCCTCCAGGTCTATACATTACAAGAGGGGAAAAAGTTATTTGGCATCATCGGGGGGTTTAGGGCTGTTGGAGGGATTATTAGCGGGTTTTTAATTCCTTATCTTGTTCGATCAATCGGTTCAAATACCGTTTTTCTCTTGGCTCCGATTTTCATTTTCGGGGCTCTGGGAGTTCTCTTCTTGATCTATCAGAGTCGGAAGGAGCGGTTTGAAGAGAAGCGTGATGAGCAAAAGGAGAGTGTTTCTTTTAAAGGATTAAAGAATAAAACTTATACGCTCTTAATCTTTGCTGTAGCTGTTGTTTCGATTTTTAATTATTTTTCCACCGATTTGATGTTCAATACTCAAGTGAAGAAGCAGTTTTTAACCCAAACGGAAATCGCTTCATTTTTGGGGGTTTTTACAGCGGTCTCTAATCTCCTCAACTTGATTGGTGGCTTTTTCTTATTCAGATTCATTTTAGAAAAACTCGGTCTTATTGTTACCCTATTTTTAAGCCCTGTCGTTGTGGGTGGGCTAGTCGCCCTGGCAATTATTGCAGATTGGATCCCTGTCCCTATACTTTTGGCCTCCGGTATCTTTTATTTTGCAATTTTAATGGAGAAAATGCTCCGGACTTCGGTCAATACTGAATCATTGAGCCTGCTTTATGCACCCTTGAAGCCTGCTGAAAGAAAATGGGCTCAACTGCAATACCGGATCAACATCCAGTCGCTTAGCACCTCAGTTATTGGCTTGATTTTACTTGGAATCAGTCTACTTGTTGGGATCAGTATCCCTTCTGTCGGTCTTTTTGTGATCGCCACATCTATTTGTGGAGTGATGATTATGCTTATGATCAAGAGAGATTATGTCAAAGTCCTGGTAGGGGCTTTAGAGAAATGGGCCCTTTATAAGCCAGAGCTCTCCCGGCTTGATAAAGACACATTAACGATTTTGAAAGGCCGTTTGAAAAGTCCCTATCCCGATGAGGTTATTTTCATCCTTCAAACCATCGAGAAAAGCGAGCCTAGTGACCTCCCAAAGTTGTTCGAGGAGGCCCTAGACAACACTTCGGCTGAGGTTCGCCTCTATGTTCTAAAACAAATTGAGAAGAAAAAAATCACCCAAGCACTCGAAAAAGTAAAGGCTCTCAGCTCGCAGGAGAAAGATTTGAAGGTGAGAGGACAGGCGGTGCGCACCCTTGGAGCTATATCGACAATCGAGAGTGGTTTTTCAGTCGATCCCAACCCCGAGATTGTGATCAGCAGTCTGATTGCTAGGATTCTCTACGGCTCGGACACAATCAAGCGGGAAGCCATACAGCATTTGAACTCTACCCCAAAGCTGATCACTGCTCAAGTTTTACAGGAGGTCGAGATCTCTGATAAAGCCGATCGATTGCTCCCGCTACTGACAGATTCTGATACCGAAGTGAGGATAGCAGCATCCTTGGCGGCAAAAGATGTGAAAGAGGAAAGGCTCTACCCCCTTTTGATTGAGAATTTAACGATTGCCCCTATTCATTATGCTGCTTCTAAAACCCTTATGGAGGATGCGCCTATCGGCTATATCCGAGACCATTTTGGTCAATTCTCTCGGCGCGCCCAGGTTGAAGTTCTCTATCTACTTGGTAGAATTTCAGGGGACGAGGCACTAGCCTTTCTGAAAACATTTTTAGCCAGTGAAAATCGGCAAGAGGTTCAAGCTGCTCTGCGCGCCCTTAAAAAACAGGGCTATGTGGCTGAGAATCGAGATCAGATTGCAGCTTTGCTTGCCTCTGAGAACCACAATATCGTCTTGTTAAAGCCGACTATCGAAAATTTGCATCAGGCGCCAATCATACGTGATCTTCTAATTCGAGAAGTCGAAATGATTCAGGAAAGTATATTTATCCTCTTAACCTTTATCTACCCGGCCCATCCGATCCTAAGTGCAAAAGAAGGGCTACTTTCATCAGATCGGAATAAAATGAGTTATGCCGTCGAAGTTTTGCTGGAATTACTTAGCAAAGAAGATGCAGAGAACCTAATACCCCAACTTGCCTATCGTCCAAGTGAAGCTAAAGCCGGCCCTGAGCCCATCGAAGAGGCTCTTAAGAAAGTGGTCGACTATGCTCCACGGGCGTTCATTACCGCGATGACTTCCGCCGTCATTTATACAATTGGGGCTCTGAAGATCCATTCTATGATGGAGCTTGTCCAAAAGGAAGAGGCTCCACAAGATCCTTTGATAAGTGAGATCCGTCCATGGGCCCTAGAAGAACTCTCTAGGAAATAAACCCATGATAAGTGAGGAAAAATCCAAGCACTAATAGCACGCCGCAAATGATCCAGTAACCTTGAATGAACCATTTTACAATCCGTTTCTGGATGAAGATCGGTGCAGCAACTCGAGCTATGCCACGAATCACAAGCAGATAGCCAATCAATGTGATCACTATTCGCCAGTTGAACTTGTAGACCGGGTGACCAAAGATAATCGCCAGACCAAAAACGAGGGAAAGGGAGCCAGAAAAAAGGAGGAGCCCTTTAGAAGATGCATAATCTGTGAGGGCATCTTCAAATTTTTCTTTCCTGAGCAACATATCCGCTGTTGCGACCAGTAAATAAACACCAATTAATTTTGCTAAAAATAGGGATACTGCCATAAATTTTACCTCTACATTCCTTCTAGAGATTTGGAATAATTTTTTCCAGAAAAATGAGAATTATGAGAATCTGGATGGATGATGACATCACATAAGATTACCCATCCATCTTGGATAGAGATCGATCTCCAGCAGTTTAAAAAAAACATCGGCATCATTCGCAATAAAATCGGCAATCGCCTTTTTTGTCTGCCGATCAAAGCAAACGCCTACGGGCATGGCCTCTGCCCGATCGGCAAAGCAGCAGAAGAGGCTGGGGTCGATTACTTGGCTGTCGCCCATTTGAAAGAGGGGATAGAGCTAAGAAAAGCCAATATCGGCATCCCCATTCTCGTAATGGGGGCTATCCATGAAGATCAGATTGAAGAGCTCCTCCGCTATAATCTAGAAATCTCGATTAGTTCTCTCTATAAAGCCGCACTTGTGGCTGAAGGTTGTCAGCGGCTTGGTCAAAAATGTGCCGTCCATCTTGAAGTCGACACCGGAATGCAAAGAACAGGCGTCCGTCCTACTACGTCTCTCCAGCTGATGACTTTTTTGCTCGAGAGGCGTTGTTTTGAAATAAAAGGGGTTTACTCCCATCTTGCCAGAAACGATGCCTTTGCACTTGAGCAGATCGAGACCTTCCGCGCCCTTTTGCAAACTCCACCGTTTGCGGGCCATCGCTTCATTGCCCATTTGGCTAGTACAGGCGGCGTCTGTTTTTATCCCTCTTCCTATTTCGACATGGTCCGCCCCGCCCTCATGGCCTTTGGCTACCTTCCCAAAGCTGCCTTCCTTCCTGGAATCGCCCCCTGCTTTAGCCTAAAGACCAAAATTTCCTATTTTAAAGTTGTCGAAGAAGGGGAGGGGATTAGTTATGACCATTCTTACATCACTTCCAAAAGAACCCGGATCGTGACGCTACCAATTGGCTACGGCGATGGCTACCGTAGATGCCTCTCCAACCGCGCAGAAGTACTTATTCGAGGCAAACGGTTCCCGATTGTCGGGTCCATTTGCATGGATAGCTGCATGGTCGACATAGGCGCCGACGAGGCCTTCGTTGGAGAAGAAGTGGTTTTGATTGGAAAACAAGGGGATGAAGCAATTACTGTCGAGGAGATTGCTGCTCTTTGCGATACAATTCCTTACGAAATTCTCTGCTCCTTTAACGGCCGATTGTCTCGACACTATTTTTAGGAATCACATAAGCAACGGATTTTTAAAGGGTTAAACAGAAAAAAATGGGGTATTGAAATTTGTGATCAAAATACTCTCTTCGCCAAATATCGGGAACCAGATAAAATGGTTTGAAAGAGGCTCATCTGGCTAAGTACAGGTGGAGTATCTTCTTTATACCACTCTTGGATCTATCATCCAAACAGTAGTAAATTGTGTAAAATAAATGTTATTGCTCTACAATTAAAAATTATAGAGTAGTGACACAAAAAATAAGGAAGTTAAGTTGGCAAAAGCTAGAGGTACAATTAAGTTTTTTAATGCTCAAAAGGGCTTTGGTTTTATTACACCTGACAACGGTGGAAAAGATCTTTTCGTTCACACAAACAATGTTAAAGGCGATGCCCGATCATTGCGTGAAGGACAAAAGGTCGAGTATGTTGAAGGGGCTGGACGTAAAGGCCCTGAAGCAACTGATGTTTCGATTCTGTAATATATAGCAGAATAACGACTATTGGGGAGTTCTATTTAGACTCCCCTTATTTATTCTTCTCCGAAGAAGACCCGGTCCTTAAGAGGCTGTTAACGGAGTTGGTTTCAAGTCGATTTTTTGGGCTTTTTGAGCAAATTTTCGCTTCATTTGTTGGGGGGTAATATACGCCAGTTGATATAACCCCCAACAAATGAAGCGAAAATTTGCTCAAAAAGCCCAAAAAATCGACTTGAAACCAACTCCGTTAACAGTCTCTAAGGCCTGGGTTCACTGTGTCCCGCCCACTACAATTTGAAGAAGTGTTGTAGATGTTACAGGTTGATTATCGATAAGAACCTGGGGATACATCCCCTCATCGAAACCATAAGTATATACAAGACCAGTTGCTGGACCTTCAAGGTTATGAATAGAACCCCCATAGAGATCAAACCAGGGGCCCGTCGCAGCTGTTGTCCCCGTAAGGGGGATCTTCCCTGATTCTAAATTCTGATTAAACTGATAAAAGCTGTTGATATGTTCGTATGTACTTGCGAGGTTATTCATCTGATTCGCATCGGTGGGGGAGTCGTTTTGATTGCCATTATTTGGATTAACACTTGTGTTCCCAGCGCTGCCTGGAGGAACTGTTCGCAAGGGGACAGTCATGTCAGAAATATTCCGGGGTAATAGTCCAGAAATAATCGCTTCAGAGAAAAGTTGGCTTAGTTGCTGCACATCACCAGGATGACTAGCATTATTTCCATCTGCAATGTTATAGAGAGGAAGTGCCTGAAACAGGGTGTCCGTTGTTGTAGGGGCCGTTGTAGTCGGAGCAGATAAAATGAGTTGATCTGTCTCAACACTTGGTAATACTTGAGTGAAAATAATCGTATTTGGGGCTGTTGTAAAATCTGCTTCGTAAACCCTGCTTCCGTCTGCAGGGGCATCCCCCGCTCCAATTGGCATCTGAATATAGAGTTTATTTGCTCCGCCGCCATTTTGATAAAAACTCTGCACATTCGTCCAGAGGTAATCCAAATAATCAAAGGATAAATCGGTCAAGTAGTTAGCATCAAATCCAAATACCGCAATCCCATTTTTGGGGCTCAAAACCCGAATAATCGTGCTGGCTGTGATCGCGCCGGTTGGAAGGAAGAGCTTATCCCATTGGATGCTCTCGCCGGCACCTGCAAAATTACTGATGAATTTATTGAGTACTGTTTCTCTTGATTGCGAAAGTCCACTTGCATGGGAGACCGGAGCAAAATCGTTTGAACCATCTAGTACCTGCAGCTGAATCGGCAGGCAAAAGAAGTCCACCGCTGTCGCATTGCATGTAATATTCGGAGAGCCGCCCCCAATATAGGTGAATTCACATTTATCAAATTTTACACTGAAATTAGCATCAGAAGTGTTCGTAAAGCTTGGGGCTAAAGGGCCAAATTGCAATCCTTGTGGATTGGCTGTATCTGAGAGAGAAAAATAGATCCTTCCTGATGTAACGGGGTTTAGGAAAAGGATTTTTCCTTTCGGCGCATTGGAAATATACTGGCTAGCATCGGGCAGAGAATTGACACTTACAGAATTAGAAATTGTCCCCTCTCCACCAGTTCCGACGATCCCAGTTGCTGGATTGATTGGTAGTGGAGGAACAATAGAAGCAGGGGTAACTGCAACGTATAAATCCCCTTGGGTTGATGGGAAATTATTCACTATCAAAACCGGTAATAATCCATTTGTGTCACCAGCATCAAGAATCTGAGCGTTAGCCCCCTCATGCTGGGCTTGAATCTGGTAGGTTGTGTTGAAGTTCGCGACTCTTTCTGGGTCAAATCGATTCCCATAAACAATGGAGATCAGGGCGAATTGCAAACCCAAAACCCAAGTTGTAAATTTATTCATTTGCCCCCCTTAAAACGCATACTGTAGATTGAGATTTATTCCCCAAAAAATATAGGAATTTTTGGGCAGACCCAGAGGATCATTGAATTGAGTTCTCGCGGTAGTCTGGCCATCTTCCCAATATTCGAAAAAAGGGCTTAATACAACATCAAAGCTGCTGCAGGATGAGAAGTGAAAATAAAGGGGGAGGGCAACGTTGAAATTCTTATAGGTGCTCTTGATAACCCAACGGGCTCCATCAACCACATTGAATGTTACAGTAGGAAAAACCTGAGGCATCCATACGGCATCAAGACCAATCGAAACACAGGAAAAAAGGTCATAAATGGTGAGGAACCCAACAGGAATGAAAAATTCATTGTAGCGCAGTTTAATCCTGTTCCCATTTTTTGGTTTTACATGATGGGACAAATGGCGGTACCCAAATCCGGTATAGGGTGTGAACAAAAAACAACTGTCACATGTGGCAAAAGTGTATCCGATTCTTTCATGAACACCGGCATCTACTAGGTCACGTGTTCCGGTTCTACCTGTGTTTTTTCCAGCTCTCCAGTATCCCCCAATTGCAAAATAAAAAGATTGTAAGGGGCGATATTGGTACATTCCTTGAACACCGCCCATATTTCCATCAAAATTGGAAAAACCCTTTGGGTCGATATGGGATCGAGTATAGCTGCCTCCGATGAAGAAAATAGAATTTTCATCGCAAGGACAGCAACATTCTGCAGAAAGTTCGCCGCAGAGCAACACCGCCGCAAATCCTGTAATCATTCGTCTCATCATCTTCTGATTCCTTGTAAAACAGTTTTTTATGGTTGATGAAAAACCTCTTTCCACTTTCCGATTTTCCCGTTTTGGAAAGTGAGGATTGCCATCACATCGAGAAGAACCCTCCCTCCTTCCCAATCAAGTCCATCGATTTTGAAATGGAGCACAGCTTTTTCTCCTGAAATAATCGGGGGCTCGACAAAAGGGGAGTAGAGGACAGAGCGGTACTTTTTTTGGCAACGGGTAAAATAATCGAGAGCTTCGTGGATATCATTGCAGAGGATTTCGTTGTTGCTTAGGATCGTAAAATCGTCGTCGAGATAGCGCTGGAGATGTTGCATTGTTACAGGATTGTCCGGATTCCCAATAAGAGAAAGGTACTGGTAGAAATGATCGATCGTATCCGATTTATTCAGCATCTTGATACCTGATTTTGATATCGGCTATGACCGAAGGATCTGAAAGAGTCGTCGTATCGCCTGCGATGCGCCCTTCCGCAATATCGCGCAGCAGCCGTCTCATGATCTTGCCGCTTCGTGTTTTTGGAAGATCGCAGATGAAAATCACCTTCTCAGGGCGGGCAATGGCACCGATCTTCTTGACCACATGTTGCTTCAAAAGATCCTCGAGATCAGACGAGGTTTTAGTTTTTTCTTTAAGAGTCACGAACGCAGCGATCCCCATCCCTTTAATCGGGTGAGAAATGGCAATCACAGCAGCTTCAGCAACGGCTTGATAATCGACCAGAGCACTTTCGATCTCCATCGTCCCCAGCCGATGCCCAGAGACGTTAATCACATCATCGACACGCCCTGCGAGCCAGTAATACCCTTCCGAATCCCGTTTGGCCCCATCGCCAGTGAAATAGAATTTTCCTCCAAATTTCTTCCAATAGGTCTCTTGGAAGCGGGCTCGATCGCCATGGATCCCTCGAAGCATCGACGGCCACGGAGAGGTGATCACCAAATAACCAGAATCTTCCTGTTCCCCATTCTCATCGACAATCGCCACTTCGATCCCTGGCAAAGGGTGTGTGGCGCTTCCCGGTTTTAGCGGCATCAGCCCCGGAATCGGCGCGATCATGATGCTGCCCGTTTCGGTTTGCCACCAGGTATCGACAATCGGACATTTTCCCTGCCCAATATGCTCGTGGTACCACATCCACGCCTCTGGATTAATCGGTTCGCCCACAGAGCCTAAAATGCGCAAAGAGGAGAGATCGGAGGCTTTTGGCCACTCTTCGCCCCATTTCATGAAAGTGCGGATGGCAGTTGGGGCCGTGTAAAGAATCGTCACCCCATATTTTTCAATCAACTGCCAGAAACGGTTACGCTCTGGAAAATCGGGGGCACCCTCGTAGAGGAGCTCCGTCATTCCATTGGCTAAAGGGCCATAAACCACATAACTGTGTCCCGTCACCCAGCCGATATCGGCTGTACACCAATAAATATCGTCGGGTTTAATATCAAAAACCCAGCGGGTCGACATCGTTACGCCGACAAGATAACCCCCCGTCGTATGGACGATCCCTTTCGGTTTTCCAGTGGTTCCCGATGTATATAAAATATACAACTCGTCCTCAGCATCCATCACCTCTGGGGGGCATTCTGAGCTGGCTTTTTGCATCAATTCATGGTACCAGAGATCGCGACCTGCCACCATCTGAACCTCTTGGCCTGTCCGTTGCAATACAACGACATTTTGCAAAGAAAGCTCAGTGAGCGCTTGATTGGCAGTCTCCTTCAGAGGAACGATTTTGCCCTTCCGAAAGCCCCCATCAGCGGTGATCAGCAATTTTGCCTCAGCATCGACAATCCGATCTTTCAATGAATCGGCCGAAAATCCGCCGAAGACCACGGTATGAACTGCCCCAATTCGGGCGCAGCTGAGCATAGCGACGACTGCCTCTGGAACGAGGGGGAGATAGATCGCCACTTTGTCGCCTTTCTTGACGCCAAGTTGCTTCAAAACATTGCTAAATTTACACACCTCGACAAAGAGCTCTTCGTAGCTAATTGCCCGCTGTTCTCCCCGCTCACCCTCCCAAAGAAGAGCTGTCTTCGAAGCAATCGGCGTCCCCATATGCCTGTCGAGGCAATTGTAGCAAGCGTTCAACTTTCCGCCGACGAACCATTTTGCAAAGGGGGGATTCCACTCCAGGACCGATTCCCATGGCGAAAACCAGTCGAGACACTCTGCCTGCTTGGCCCAAAATGCCTCCCGATCCCGCGTAGCTTCCTCGTAAAGATCGAGCGCCTCCATATTCTGAGCAATGACCATAATCACCTAAAAGTTTTTTATGTGTCCAACTGTATCACTCTGTTGGTATTTTTGCCATTGCTGGGTCTTCTTCGGACAAGGATAAAAAAAATATATTTGAAAATATTAACCCAACTTGTCCCCTACCCTCCCTTATTCGCGAGCTGCGACAAGGAATCTGCTGCGCTTCGATCGTCGCTAAGGTGTATCACCTTAGCGACGATCGAAGCTTGCATCTTCCGTGTCTCGCTATTGCACCTAAGGGAGGGTAGGGGACAAGTTGGGTTATTACGCCAAGTCTGTTTTGAAGGCGATCTCTACTACCCCTTGCGGGGCAAACTGGTCGATGAAGTGTCTGAACATCTGAGGTCTGTCCTTGCCTTCGGCGCTTAAAAGTAACTCCTGGCTATAGATGGCGATGTCTTCTACGATTCTTTCATGTCGGTAATAGGCGAGGGCGATCGGATCGATTTCTGTTTTTCCATAGCCCTGATAGAAGAGTTTTTCCTCATTGGCTTTATTCCACACATTTCCGACGCCCCCGCCGATAAACATCAGATCACGCTCTTTTGGAGCCATGATTGGCTCATCCCAGTCGACAATATAGAAATGATTTTCGTTTATCAGCACATTTCCAGCATGAATATCAGAATGACAGAGCACAAATTCTGGCGAGTGGTTCCTGAGTCTATCACCCAGCTCTTGCGCCCTATCGACTAGCCTCCGAACAATCGCAATGTTCTTCTGCAAAAACTTGTGGAACCTTAAAGCAAGCTCATCGGCGATTGGCTGCGTTTCATACATCGATCGGACCATCTGGCGCCATTTGTCTGAATAGGTCTCTTTGCGAATGTGGTTTTGGAGCGATATCGGGACATCAAGGCCATGAACCTGCCGCATTGCTTTGCCAAGCGTCGTCCACTGATCATCAGTTAAATGACGATGGAATCCATCTTGCCCATCGACAAAGGGGTATACAATGAGCGTAAAGCCATCAATACGCTGAGTGCTCCTTTCATCTGGTGTTTTCACAGGGGGAATAATTTGTCGAATCCCGGCGCTCTGCAATAGCTCTACGACCTCGACGCTAAGATCAGGACGATGCCCCTTTTTCAGCTTGATGAAGTAAGCTTTTTTATCAACGGCCAGGACCTTATAGACTGAGGCATAGATATCTGCCCCCAAAGACAGAAGTGTCAGGGAGGCAACTTCAATGCCGTAATAGGTCTTTAGGTTGCTAATAATGATGGGATCTAAGGGAGTCATTATATTACCGCTATCTTAGCAGCTATACCGAAATAACCTGAAGAATCGATTTTTGGCTGCCCCGGCATCCTGGACTTCGAATCCGCCTGCATCGCTCAACCTGAATAGGTTGAGCGATGCAGGCGGATTCGAAGTCCAGGCGCCAGCTTTGCCAAAAACCGATTATTCAGTTTATCTCGGTAAAACATTAGGGAGCATATTGGTCCCACAATACGAGAGCTTCTTCGAGAGTGCAATTGGCTAAAGCGGTGATTTTTTCAGCATCCAATCTCGATATAAGCGCGAACTGCCAATTCCATAGACGATTACATTCTTGAGGGTTTATTTGGTGATTGCGGTTTTTCTCAGCCATTTTTAACCTCTCACCAAGCGATTTATAAAATGCTTCTTTTGTCTTGGTCGATAAATATTCTAAATTGTCTGGCTCTAAATTGAATTCTTCAATCAGAACACGTACTACTTTTTTTTCGCTTAGCCCTTCTGGCACAAATCCAAGAGAAGCATATCGTTGACCGTTCCATTGATCACTGATACAAAAGGTGTTAAACCCTTGCGCTGTTCCCCTCATATGTTTTAAGAGATAAGAATCATTGTTCTTGAAATAGACCAAATCTCCTACTTCTATTTTAGAGTAGCTGGGATTTACATCGTTCAATTCGGTAACCAACCGATAAAGGGGGTTTTCGGGCCGCAGTGACCCAATTTTTAAAGGCGTTGTGGAGCCAGCAGCAAATAGGCGATTAAATTTCTCAGTTCCGATTAGAGCATGAATGGCTAAATACTGAACAAGGTGGCATACCGCAAGGCAATCTATTAGACTTAAACCCTCAACCATCTTTTGAAGGGCTTCAGAGGGGAGCGCACCCTCTTTTAAAGTAAAACTGTAAGATCGTTTTCCTGAAGCGCTGGAGGGCTTTAAATCGATATCAAAGTGCTCAGTTGAAGCATATCCATTAAAAAAGGCATCGCCCTCTCTTAGTTCATTGATCTGTGCATGCTCACCGACTTGTTGCAAAGCATGAAAATACTCTTGGGGATAAAAAATACCGCTTGAAAGCAAAGAAACATCGGTTTTGAATCCTTCCAAACGGCGTTTGTTGTCTGAGCAAATCATCTGGATTTTCTCGCAAACCAAGTTGCTGAGACGGGTGCGCACATCTTCTATTTTTAAGGGCTCTGCAACAAAAGGCCCCTTGCATAAAGCAGCTTGTACAACTTTAGCGGTGATAGGATCTTGAGTCTGAATAAAAGGCTTTTTCCAAGCTTCGTTAGGAGCCAGATACTGATCTTCTCTGATCATCTTTGAGGTCGCCTCATTCGGTACCTCATGATGAACTAACATTTTTGATGGATTCACTCCATTCATAAAATCCCCCTTATTTGAGGAGACACTTTACCGTGCGCCCACCATTTAGGGCTACTTCAATGATTCCTTGTAAAACCGTCTCTTTTGGGTCTTTCAGAAGCTGTACTAAAACCATGTGT
>JAFEGK010000008.1:43821-75803 GCA_018239985.1 Verrucomicrobiota bacterium
ACATCTGGTTTTAGTACAGCTTCTCAGAGACTGTTATTAACCCGAGCAATTTCTCAATTCCCTTTTCTATCATTACTCCAGTTCAATAGGTGGATATTTTTCTGAATATGATTCACCTAAAACACCGTAGTAGGTCACCACCCGTTTTTCAAAGTCGACAATATAACTAACGACACCTGCTTCCCAGGTGGATTTTAGGAATTCTGGGAAGGAACTTTGCCCAGCTTGATCAACTTTTATGGCTTTAATGAGCGCTTCGCGATCAAAAGGAGGAATGTCAGTAGTCCCATTCACCAGGGGCGTACCTTGGCTTACAACTGAACCGAACTGAGTGAGATAAATACTTTGGCATGAAGGGAGACTCCAAATATTTTTGGTGATTCCTGCTTTCTTTAAAGCTTCAGCAAGATAGGGGAATCCCCCTACTTTGGGACAAACACTTATAGCGAACTGTTGTGCATTTATTAGGTTTTCGACAGCTTTACTCAGAGTATCCTCCTCTGTTGAGAGTTCAAAATTGAGGCTGGTGGCCCAAAAAAGTTGCAAAATCGAGTCTAAAGGATCCCTCAATAATAGGGAATAACGTGAGGGTCAATAACCTTTATGGAAAATCGAATTTCCCGATTAAAGCAATAAATCATTTGAAAAATAACGGCCTTTACAACAAAGGGGGTTATGTGATATATTACATATCAGTTAAAGAAAACCGGTGGCGCTTATGGAAGAAAAAATTCAACGCACCTTTGTTCGCCAAGAGGCTTATCTCAAAATCCGTAATTGGATTTTGGATGGAACGTTGGCACCAGGGGCGCAAATACGAGATAAGGATTTGGCCGAACAGCTGGGGGTCAGTAGAACCCCGATTCGGGAGGCGTTATTGCGCCTAGAAGATGAAGGGCTTGTGCAAACAAAGCCCAATCGTGCGACTCTTGTAAGTACTATAGATTTTCAGAGCGCATTTCATCTCTATTCTATTGTATGGACGTTAGAGCGGTTAGCGCTTACTCAAGCTTTTGGATTCATTACCGATTCTCATATTCAAGAAATGACGGAAGCTAATGAACGATTTTTGCAAAAAATGAAAAGGCGGGATCGCATAGCTGCTTTGGATGCTGATTATGATTTCCATTCAGTTTACGTGAGTCTTTCAGAAAATAAAGAGCTCATAAAAATAATTTCAGAATTGAAACAAAAACTAAAGCGGTTAGACCTTTATTATTTTGATAAAATAAAAGACGCAGCGCTTTCCTATGAGGAGCATGCTCAGATTATCGAGGCTCTAAAGACGAAGGATTTGCACTTAGCTCTAAACGCTATTGAGAATAATTGGAAGAACAGTTTTTCCCGTTTTAAACTTTAACTCAAGGAGTGGTATGTTTGAAAATAAATTGGTAGCGGTCATGAATGAAAAGATTGAACCAGGTGTGATCATGAATGCCTTGGCTCATATGTGTATAGGGTTTGGGTCTGAGATAGGAAAAGAGCCTTTGCGTCTGACTAATTATATCGACGGAGATGACGGTAGTCACCCTAGCATTTCTGAGATGCCTTTTATGATTTTAAAGGCGAATTCAAATAAAATAAGAGCGCTTCGTCAGGCAGCTCAACAAGCTGGGATTAAGTTTGTTGACTTTACCGATACCATGACTATTGGCTCCTACGAAGAGCAATTAGAGCGAACCAAGCAAACTAAAGAAGCCGATTTGATCTATTATGGGATTGTTTTATTTGGTAGCTGGGATAAACTTTCAGACTTAACAAGAAAATTTTCCTTGTGGAAGTAGGCAATTGCGCTAGAGCATCCGGCCAACTCTCGGGTTGGCCCAGGACAGCGAGTTCGACCCGCTCCAACTCGAAATAAAAAAAGCTAGGTCGAATGACCTAGCTTTTAGTTGGAGGTGGAGAGAATCGAACTCTCGTCCTTGGCCAACTCTGCATCAATGACTACACGCTTATCGTCTTCTATTTCGCAGTCGCTTCTGTTGGAAGACGCCCCACTCGGAAGCAACCCGCCCTTTGGGATCTCGAATCTCTTTTTCAAAAGGCTGAAAGAAAAGGATTCACACCAGGATTATTGACAGTGATTCTAACGTGCCTGGCGCACATTAGGTCACCGAGGTGCTTAAACTGTTAGGATTAAGCAGCCATTAATTCAGCTTCTGGGCTGAATTCAGCAATTTCGTTGCCGTTTATCGTTTTGACAGTTTTTTTGAGAGGCCAACTGCCATCCTCTGCGTGCCACTAATGTTTCATTGCCTAGTCGAAACCTTTACACCCCCAAAATTATTGTAACAAATATTTGATTTTCTGTCAATTTTCGTAAGAGTCTATAAATTAGGATGTTAAATTTGATCCTTCTCTAAAAAAGGCTCTTACCTTATAATCTTGCCTTCTATATTACAAGAAGTTACGTTCTATGGCAAGCCCTGTTAAAACATTTGGTTTCTCAAGCTTCCTCGATTCCTTCAGGGATACGCTTGATGAATATTTACCGAAGTCTTCCAGCGGTTCCATAGTTGCCCTCAATTCTTCAGCTCTCATCCACACCGCTTATAATGTCCTCCGCAACGCCCATTACTCGTTTAAGGCGGCCGATTTTGGTGTCAATGACCTTTCTCATTTTCTCTCGGCCAGGGTTTCATTTTTAGAGGGGGCTTTGATTTCGCTTGCATCTACGGTGCATAATTTCTTCTTCGCTTTGATTTATACGATCGCGATTGTGGGTACTTTTGGCGTCGCTCAAAGTCTTGTCAATAATTGCAACCACCATTGGATCAATTGTTACTATAGTTTCCTGACGACAGGTTCGGGACTTGCCAGTGTGATTACTCCTCAATATGGTTCCTATTTAAGCCTTGGGGTCTTTGTCCACGTTTTAAATTCTATTTTGAACGACTATAAAGATGACATCGGCAATAGAGAACCAGAATTAACCGGCCGTGTGAAGAAGATCTTTAAGCAGTACTTCGAAACAATCAATAATTGGGCCAGAAGTTATTACGACAATTACGAGCCTGAAGTGAAGAATTCTCTAGATTGGTTGATGGAACAGGTCACTGAGGCTGAAGCAATTTTCTATAACCCAGATAAACCCGATGAGGTCTATCTTTTTGGGATTATTGATGAGTTTTGGAAGAAGTTTCCCAAATTGAAGCCTTTAGCAGAAAATACAGAAATCATCGAAATTTAATGTTTAAGTTTACTCAAAAAGAGTCGTTCCCCATGCGCGAAGAGCGCATTTTAGCCTTTTGGCAAGGGGGAGATATTTTTCAAAAATCGCTGGCAAACCGCAGGTCTGCTCCTTGTTTTTCTTTCTACGATGGACCCCCTTTTGCAACCGGATTGCCTCATTACGGCCATCTGCTTGCCGGAACCATAAAGGATGTTGTGCCTCGCTATAAAACGATGCAGGGCTATTATGTCCGGCGCCGTTTCGGATGGGATTGTCACGGGCTTCCGGTAGAAAATGAGATTGAAAAAGCCAAGGAATTATCGGGTGGTCCGGAAATAGAAGCTTTTGGAATCGGCAAATTCAACGAAGAGTGTCGTAGCATTGTTCTCCGCTATACAGAGGAGTGGAAAACGACTGTTAATCGGATGGGGCGATGGGTCGATTTTAGCCAAACGTACAAGACCATGGATGCCGATTTCATGGAGTCGGTCTGGTGGGCTTTCTCACAGTTGTATGCCAAGGGGCTAGTCTATGAAGGCTTTAAGGTGATGCCGTTTTCTGCAAAATTGGGGACGCCTCTATCGAACTTTGAGGCAAATCTCAATTACCGTGATGTCGATGACCCGTCGCTGACGGTTCTTTTTCCTCTCACTTCTGATCCACAGACTGCTCTGCTTGTGTGGACGACCACTCCCTGGACTCTTCCGTCGAATTTAGCTGTCGCAGTTGGGCCTGAAATCGAATATGTGAAGATCAAAAAGAGGGGGGATGACCGCTTCTATATCATGGCCAGAGCTCGTCTGGGATCATATTTCAAGAGCCAAGAGGATTATGAGATTGTCGAGACAATGCTTGGCAAGAGTTTGAAGGGTAAGCACTACGATCCTCCATTTGATTATTTTGCGATGAAGCGGCAAGCGCGAGCTTTCCAGGTGCTGATTGATGATTTTGTGTCGATTGAAGATGGATCGGGTATTGTCCATATGGCTCCAGCATTTGGTGAAGTGGACTTTTTTGCTTGTGCAAAAGCAGAAATCGAGCTCGTTTGCCCCGTGGATAACAATGGCAAATTCACGAAAGAGGTGGCCGATTTTGAGGGGATGTTTGTCAAAGATGCTGACAAAGAGATCATCAAAAAACTGAAAGAAAAGGGGCGGGTCTTCCTCCACACCCAAATCCGGCACCGGTATCCTTTCTGTTGGCGCTCAGATACGCCGCTGATCTATCGCGCAGTCCGCACCTGGTTTGTCGCTGTCGAAAAAATCAAGGACCAGCTGATTGCTAATAATCAATTGATCCGTTGGGTTCCCAATCACATCAAAGAGGGGCGGTTTGGCAAGTGGCTTGAAAATGCCCGCGATTGGGCGATCTCGCGCAACCGTTACTGGGGAACGCCGATCCCTATTTGGCGCAGTGAGGATGGCGAAATTATAGTCATCGGTAGTGTCGCAGAACTCGAGCAGCGGACCGGCAAAAAAATTAACGATCTGCACCGTCATTTTATTGACGATCTCACTTTTGTCGAGAATGGGAAGAAATTTAAACGGATCCACGAGGTGTTTGATTGCTGGTTTGAGTCGGGGGCAATGCCTTATGCTCAAAACCATTACCCTTTTGAAAATAGAGAGCTGACGATGCAGCAGTTTCCTGCTGATTTCATCGCTGAAGGGCTCGATCAGACACGTGGGTGGTTCTATACGCTTATGGTTCTGGCGACAGCTCTATTTGACAAGCCAGCCTTCCAAAATGTGATCGTCAATGGGATCATTTTGGCAGAAGATGGCAATAAAATGTCCAAAAGACTCCGTAATTATCCCGATCCACAGAAGGTGATCGATGAATTTGGTGCTGATGCGATCCGTCTCTTTTTGCTTGGTAGCCCTGCAGTAGAAGCAGATGATTTGCGCTTTTCTGAAAGAGGGGTGGAGCACGGGGTGCGCCAGGTGCTGATTCCTCTATGGAACGCCTTTGTCTTCCTCTCTACGTATGCTAACATCTACCATTGGGAGCCAAAACAGGCTCATCAGCCAACTACCGATATTGATCGCTGGATCCTCTCTTGTGTTCAAAAGTTGATCGAAGAGGTCACCGGAGCCATGGAAAACTATGAGCTTAATAAAGCGGTGGTCCCCTTTGTCGGTTTTATCGATGCTCTGACGAATTGGTATATCAGAAGATGTCGCTCTCGGTTTTGGGCCGATGACGATTCTCCAGATCGCAGAGCGGCCTTTTCCACGCTTTACTCTGTGCTCTTCACCCTCTCTAAAGTGATCGCTCCGTTTCTTCCGTTTATTTCTGAAGCGATCTATCTTCAATTGCGCCAGGGGGCAGATCCAGAATCGGTTCACCTTTGCGACTATCCAAAAACCGATCCAAAGCTACGCGACCTGGAACTTGAGCAGGAGATGAATGCTACGCAGGTTGTCGTCAGCAATGCCCACGCGCTACGTAAAGAATTCAAATTGAAAGTCCGCCAGCCTCTCAAAATGGCCCACGTGATCGTCGCCGATGAGACGCTGCTAAAAGCGTTGAAAAGGCAGGAGCAGCTGATCGCCGAAGAGCTTAACGTTCACAAAGTTTCGTTTTCCGATGATGAGTCGGCCTTTGTAAAACTGATTTGCAAACCCAATTTCAGAGTGCTCGGTAAAAAAGTGGGAGCTAAAATGAAAGGGGCTCAGGCCGTGATCGCCGCTTTTGACCACAAGCAAATGATGATTCTGCTCAATGGAGGCAATCTTTCGATTGAGCTAGAAGGGGAGGCGATCGAACTGACTCCCGAAGATGTGGCGGTTGAAAGACAGGTGCGCGAAGGCCTCGTTGCCAGATCCGAGCAGGGGATTACTGTTGCGCTGGATACTGAGCTCAATGATCAGCTTCTTCTAGAGGGAATCGCCCGCGAAATCATTAATAAAATCAACACTATGCGGCGCGATAGCGGCTTCTTTGTCTCCGACCGAATCGAGATCACTATGCACACCACTGAGCGGGTGAAAGAGGCGTTTAAGGCCCACCGCGACCTGATCATGCATGAAGTGTTAGGCTCTGAAGTCCGCTTTGAGTCCTGTGAAGGGACAGAATGGGATCTCAACGGTGAAAAGGCGATTATTTCCTTGAAAACAGTCGTTTAAACAGCGGCTCCTTGAAGAGCTTCTTCTCTAGATAGACGACATTCGGATGTTGGGGCTCGAGCTCTTTGGCTGTTTTGAAATAGTGGAGCGCTTTTTCCCGATTTTTTTGAGCTAGATAGTAATAGCTCATCATGATCAAAAATCCGCGGAATTCACTTGTGTGATAGATCACTTTGCCCGGATAAAGCTCTTGCAAATTGAAACTGGGGAAAATATCGGTTACCCTTGCCAATTTTTTCCTTCGGATGCATTGGTCGGCATAATTGACCTTTGCAAAGAGATAGCCGGGATGATGCAAATAGGTGCTCTCAATCAGTTTTTCTGCTTCTGCCACCCGGTAGTTTTGAATATGGGCAAATGTGAGCATGTTGACCACTTCGGGAACATGAGAGTATTTGGCGCAAAACTCTTGTACTTCTTTGTAGACGGCCCGCGGCTTCATCTGAATCTGCTGCAAGAGTTCTAAATAGCGGTGCAATTCTTGCTCAGGCAAGCTCTCCTTCAAGGCATCGGGCATCGCTTCAAATGATACCTGGTATAAATGGTCTTCGAAAAGGATCTGTTGCATACTTCCAGGCTAACATATTTTTTGTTTGTGGGAAATGGAGAGAAAAATTTAAAATTTACACCCAAAAATCCAGGGAGGGATGAGATATGGAAGTTAAGCGATATGGTCCATTAGATTTTACTGAGGTTTCTGAAAAAGTAAAAATCATCGATGAGGGAGGAGAGGAACACGCCGATGTGGAGCTCCATGCATTTGTGAGTAGGGGAGCGACGATTATAGAAAATTTGAGAGAGAGATTTAAGACAAATTGGAATCAAATTTCAGGTAAAGAAGAGGCATTTTTCCAAGATCCGAATAATAGAATAATCGCTCAGTCTTTATTGAAGCAATATGCAATTGTTGTAATGCTAATTGAAAAAGTTGAATCAGTTGTTCAATCATTGAGGAAAAAACTCGAATCTTATAACAAAGACCTAGAAAGCAAAGTGGTTAAAGCTGCTGTAGTGATGAGAAAATCCGATGTAGAAAGAATCATCCAAGAGTACTCCCAATTTGCTTCAACAATAAGAAGTAATTATTTAACTGAAGGGAAAACAAATCTATTAGTGGCTTCCATTCAGACTAGTACCCGGCTGATTGATCGGCATAATTGGCTCAAAGAAGCTCTCAGTAAATGGGAAAAGGATCAGAAGAAATAGAAATGTGGAAAACTTGTTCATAACTGATAGAAAAGCTTCACCAAAAACGAGATCGGTATGAGCAAATCTGGATTGATTCACGATTTTAAAAAAATGGTAAAGAATCGACGTAACATACAGATAGTTAATTAGTTAGCAAATATCCTCCTCGGGCTCTCTATGAGATTCATAGAGGAGGCAGAGGAGGAAGTTTGTAAGTGTGGAAGAGTTGTTCATAACTAAAGCTATCGAGAAGATTACAGGTCCACTTTTGAGGAAAATTGCAGATAATCACTTCAGCAGGGGCATTGGGGAGTTGATTCCGCTGCCTGAGTCGATGGTGCTGACTTTGAAGGTGTAGTGGGGGTGTTGCACTTCCATCCAGTAGGGGAAGGGGAAGTTGGGCTGCTCGGGGTCTAGGTAGAGCTCAAGGATGCAGCCGGCCAGGCGGGTCTTGTCATTGGGCCATTTGGCCCGGAGCACTTCAAAATCGGTCTTTTTCTGTTTGACGCCATTGAAAATAAATTGAGGGCACCACATCTTGCGTCTGTCGATTTCGCCACCTTCGGGAGGGGGGCCGATCCGCTTGCGTTCGGTATCTCGAGTGGGACGGAGGGTGAGGGTGAAGAGCTCTTTGACAAAGTAGTCGGATTCGTCGATGAAGACCCACTGCTTTTCAAGAAAGGAATAACATTGGGCTAGAGAATTTTTTTCTAGATCGAAAACGAGTGCGGTCCAAGAGATTGCACGGGGGGCTTTGTTTTCGACCCAGTTCTTCCAATTGATTTTTTTGAGATCGACGTTTTCCTGTTCGATGGAGATTTCTTCAAGGATGAGTCGATTGGAGTCGATCGAACGGAGGAGCAGGAGGGAGTAGTTTTCTCCTTGGGCAGTTACTATATAATCGCCAGGTGTTCCTCTAATTAGCCTACTTTTTAAAGTGGTATTGGAGTAACCAATAGAAAAGATTAATATTAATACAAGTACCAAACGGGTCATCATCGATTGATTATAGGATGTTATTTCGTCCTTTGCAACATAAATTTTTTTAGGTAGAGTCCTGAATATGATGTTAAAATTTGCCCTTGTCTTTCTTTCTATGGTCGCCAATGCCCAGTGGCAAGATGAATTAGAGAAAATCGATCGGCAGATTGAGCAGCTTGAAGGGCTTCAGGAAAGGTTGCGCCGAGATGCCCAGAAAAATGCAGGCAATGCGATGCGTTGGCAATCGCAAAGTGATCAGCATAACGAGGCTAGAAGAGCTTGGGACCGGGCGGCGCAGGAGAAAGAGAAAATCGAAGAGATCGATGGGCATCTAGCTAAGCTGAGGGACCGGAAGCAGGCCATTTTGCAAGAACATGGACAATAATCTTCTCAAAACTCTTTATCGAGACTCTCTTTCGCTTCTGACCGATTTGTATGAGATCACGATGGCCTATGCTTATTGGAAGCAGGGGCTAAAAGAGCGTGAAGCGGTTTTTCAGCTTTTCTTCCGCAAGTACCCATTTCAAGGGGGTTTTGCGATTTGTGCTGGGGCTCAAATCGCGCTCGAGTACATTCAGAATTTCAAATTTTCAGAAGGGGATTTGAGCTATCTTGAAGGGCTGAAGCTGTTTGAGCCTGCTTTTCTTGACTATCTGCGCAATCTAAAAATCTCTTTGGATGTCGATGCGATGGAAGAGGGGACGCCTGTCTTTCCCAATGAGCCACTTCTGAGGGTCAAGGGGCCAATTATTCAAGCTCAGATCATGGAATCGGCGCTCCTTAACATTGTCAATTTTCAGACACTCATCGCGACCAAAAGTGCACGGGTTGTGCACGCTGCTGCCGGAGACCATGTGGTCGAATTTGGACTGCGCCGCGCACAGGGAATTGATGGGGCGATTTCTGCCTCGCGCGCTGCCTATATCGGTGGGTGCCACAGCACCTCTAATGTGATGGCAGGCAAGTTGTTTGGGATTCCTGTGCTCGGGACTTTTGCTCACAGTTGGGTGATGGCTTTTGAGGAAGAAAAGGAGGCTTTTTCGACGTTTGCTAAGACGTTTCCTAAATCGACTGTTTTTTTGATCGATACTTATGACACGATGAAAGGGGTCGAGCGGGCAATCGAGGTGGTTAAAGAGCTCAAGATTGAGATGATCGGTGTGCGGCTAGATTCTGGTGATCTCAAGGTGCTAAGCAAAGCTGTGCGCAAGAAATTGGATCAAGCAGGACTGACGCAGGCCAAGATCATGGCGACAAACGAGCTCAATGAAGAGCGGATTGCTGATTTGAAGGGGCATGGGGCGCCCATTGCACTCTGGGGCGTCGGAACTCATTTGGTCACTGCGAAGGATCAACCGGCGCTAGATGGTGTCTACAAGCTCTGCGCTGTGCAAGATGAGAAGAAGAATTGGCAGATTCGATTCAAGATTTCAGAAGAAATGATCAAGACGACTAATCCTGGGATTTTGCAGGTGCGCCGCTATCGAGATGATCATGGATATGTTGCCGACATGATTTACGATTTGGAGATGGGGCCCGGAGCTGCGATCGTCAGCTTTGGAGAGGAGCGAGCTATAAAAAAGGGTTGGCAGTCTATCGATTTGCTTGTGCCGATGTTAAGGCAAGGGAAAAATGTGTACGACCAGCCTTCATTGGCGCAAATGCGGCAAAATACGGGTGAGGAACTGGCGAAATTTCCCTCTTCCTTGCGCAAATTGGTCAAGCCAGAGCTCTTTTTCAGTGGCATTGCAGATAATTTAGAGCGTTATAAGGTGGATGCAATCGAGAGGATAAAGAGGGGATGAAAGCGCTTATTGTCGTCGATATGCAAAATGATTTTATGCCATCGGGAGCACTGCCCACAAAAGGGGCTGATGCCCTGGTGCCGGTGATTAATCGGTTGATCGATTATTTTCCCCTTGTATTGGCGACACAAGATTGGCACCCCAAAGATCACAATAGTTTTGCTGTGAATCACCCAGAATACAAAGTAGGCGATGTGATTCGGGAGGGGGCGATTGAGCAGATTCTTTGGCCTGTCCATTGCGTCCAGAACACCAAGGGGGCTGAGTTTGTCAAAGGTCTTAGGATCGACCGCTTTGAGAGGGTGTTCCACAAAGGGATCGATCGGATGGTCGATAGCTATAGCACTTTTTTTGATAATGCCCATTTGAGAGAAACGGGCTTGGCTGAATACTTGCATAAACGGGGGATCAAAGAGATCGCATTTGTCGGGGTTGCAACCGATTACTGTGTCCTATATTCGGTTTTAGATGCTCTAGAACTCGGATTCCAGGTGATGGTCTTTGCCGATGGGTGTCGCGCAATCAATCTTCGGCAGGCAGATGGAGAAGAGGCCTTTGAAAAGATGACTCAAGCCGGAGCAGTTGTGGTCACATCATCCGATTTTTTCTCAAGTGAACAAGGTGACTGTTGATCAACTCTTATCGGCAAGATGGCTAACAACCTTGCGCCAAATGGGGCCATTAGACAATACATCAAGGCGATGGCCATCTTTCTCCCGGTCTTCTGGGCTGTAAACAACATCGAAAGTTTGCGCTGCCACTTTTTCTACTGCTGCGACCACATGCTGATGGGCATCGGGGCCGACAATCCGATCGGTATCGGTGCTGACAACAATCGCGCATCCCTTTTTTTCAGATCCGGCGAGTTTTTCCAATTTCCTTAAATTGTCGAAACCATCTTCTTCGACCAGCTGTTCAATAGCCTCATCCCCTGATTTGATCCCATCGATCCCCATGGGGGCAAACGAAGCTTGCTGGCTCAGCACACTGCTCATCGAGTCAAAGGGGTTCTGCATGAAAAGATTGACCCCTAAGTCGTGGTATTTCGTATAGAGGTGATTGGCGACAGCTCCCCCTTCACAGAAGCCATCGATCCAAATTTGGTTGGGTGGATACAACGCTTTCGCTTTTTCAAACGCTGCTTCTGCATCTAAGTAGTAGCCTCCTTCAGAAGGAATCCCTTCGCTTTCCCACGTCCCGCGGTAATCGAAGCAGAGGACGTCTTGCCCTAAGAAAACACGCCGCATAATGTCGGCTTTTGACATGGGGAAGCTCTCTGTAGGGGAGTTGCAACGGAGAAAACATTGTCCCTCTTTCGGTCTCTTTGCATTTTTTTCGCCCCAGTGATTGGTGATGAAGCCTTGGACTGTTTTCCCATTTTCTAAGACGATGCTCGCTTTCTCCAATTTGAAGTGTTGCAGTGTGTGGCTATAAAACTCATCCCACTTGCCTATATCACGATTTGGCACGATCATATCGACACAATCGGTGCCACCCCACCAACCTACAGTATATTTCCCCCCAGAGAAATGGACCGGAACAGAGGTTCGGATGAGTCCTCCGTTGCGTTCAATTGCTGCTTTCACATCCTGATAGCGGATGTGCATCGAATCGAGTTTCATTCCGTCTTTAGTTGTCAAAGGGGCGCGGACACCTCCGATATTCATGAGGATCTGGAAGCTTCTTTCGAGACGTTCATCGGACCAGCGGGTATTGCCAAAAAGGGCGCTAATTCCGCCAGAATAGACCTCGATGATTTTATTTCTAAACCAGCTGCGTTGCCACTCTCCAAAGGAAAAGACGCCGATCCGAACGCATGTGCCCAGAATGAGCGAGCAGAGATGGCTCACTTTGGAAAGGGTCCACATAAATGGATAAAGAACAACATTAACTGGGACAAAGATGGGGTGATCCAAATGACCTGGGGCAGCCTGGTTGGCTTCATTTGTTTTGCTCATGATTCCTCACGATAGGGATTAATTGGAAAATATTTTACAGCTTTGGGGGATATCGGTCAATAAAAAGGGGCGCCTTAGTACGCCCCTTCATTGTTAAGAAGTTACACTCTGCTGAGCTTAGTTATCATCCTTATCTTTCTCGGGCTCTTTTTTGACAGAAGAAAATACCGCACTACCTAGGCTGGCGTCATCACGAGTCTCATCAACTTTAACTCTGTGAACTGATGCCTCAGGGCTCACTAAAAAAGAAGGAACTACACCGTGAACTTCATCCACCGGTATCATCCCTGGGGCTCCCTTGCCTGGGGTATCATCACCAAAATTCAATCGACGGGAAGTCTCCTTTTTTTCAGATCGGTGTTCGAGTCCATCCCTATCCACTGGATTTCTTATATCGTTTATATAAGCCGCTATTTGTTGCATCATACCGTTCAAAATTGCATTAAAGTCATAATTACCCTCAGCTGTTGCTCGGTTCACAAAGGTTTTTAAGATGGCAATCTGACGACCGAATTCGTCAACATAGGCATTAGGTGGAAGATCGAGTACATCTTTCTCATAAGAATTGTATAAATATTCTATATGAGCTTGAGCGGTTCGCTCCCCTCCCACTAGAAGATATAGATAATGAGGAGCTTGGAGCAACGTCCGTGCCTCAGGTCTTTCACCCACAATTCTAGTGGCCAGTGGTGGTCGAGGTCGATCATATGAAGACGCACCTGTATGCGTATCTGTAGGCGCAACTGTAGGCTCAACTCTACCGAACAGCGCTCTCGGATCCCGAAGCGCACTGGCGGGAGGGACCGGTGCTCCACGACCGCCTCCACCGCCGCCTCCCCTTAATAGGGGAGCTCGGGGAGCTGGATCAGCTAAAACTGCAGTGTCATCGTCATCCTTTGCCACTTTTTCCTTTTTCTTTCTTTTTCTTACCCCGTCATCTCTAACAGTTCTTGGCGAATCATATCCAGCATCATCATCCAAGTCCTTTTCGTCTGCATTATCGTCTGCAGTCGAAATTTCAGTCAGTTTAGTTTTGAGTTCTTCTAACTTCTCTGAATGCTTGTCTTTCAACTCTTGATCGAACAATAACTTATCGAAGGCTAGATCGCGTATCTCATCAATCGTCTTTTTATCTAGGTATTTTAGACAGTCTGTTTTATCTTTCCCCGCCTCTGTTCGGATCGCTTCATCTTGGGTTCTGCCATACCATGCTAAGCCCTGTGAGTAAACGTAGGCTGTGCCGAGGAAAAGTGCTGTTTTAGCGACCTTACCAATAATATGATCAGGAATGCACCCAGTTACAAAATAATAAACGGATAGCCGGGCCCACCAAGTGAGACCAAGCTGTGTCGCCCACTGAACGCCGAATCCAACCGCATCGTTAACGGAAGGTGCTGATGATGATGCAGGTAACTTGCTAATCAACAATTTCTCAAGATCGGTATAAAAACGTTTGATGCGGGTATCGACGTTAGTGCCGTCTTTCCCTTGTTTTCTGAGTTTGTCTACTTGCTCTTTCTTATCTTTCAGCACTTCTGTGAAAATTTTTGCGGTCTTAAATTCGGCTTCGATCTCCTTGAATCCGGAACTGTCTTTGATGCTGACAGGTTTTCTGGTGACAAACACTTGGACTTTATTCGCAGCGTGTCTCGCCGCTTTTTCAAGAGCAACAAAAGGGCTAAAAGATAATGCAGTTTGCACAAACCAGCTGCCCCACTTATCCTTGCGCAAATGCTTTTTTCCAATTCTTAGTCCATTCACATAATGAATGCTCTTTTTAAATTGCAAAATGGATTTCTCAGCTTTTGTGATTGTCTCGGAAGGGAATGGGGTTGCTGTCACAAATCTATTGAGAAAAAAAGTGGTCAGCCCTCCTGTAACACGTCCAATTCCGTTTGTTAGTGAATATTCCATTATTCGGGGTGATGGTCCAGGTACACATGCCCAAAGACACCAGCCCCAACTTGCTGCGCTCGTTATCATATCAAATGCCATATCGATCCTCGTATTAAGTTTTAAGTTTCGGTGATTAGAAAAAATTTACGAGAAAGATACGGTAAGGTTTTTTACTTGTCAACATCCAGTTTTTTGGATATATGGAAAGTCTATGAAAAAGATAATCATTCCAGTGATTTTGGTTCTGCTTGTCGCTCTTGCAGTGGGTATTTTTTTCGCCTATAAAAAAGAAAAAAAATCGAATGAACTTGTCCTCTTTGGCAATGTCGATGTCAGACAGGTTGATATCAGTTTCCGCGTACCCGGAAAAGTGGCCCAGCTGATGTTTGAGGAGGGAGATTGTGTCGAGAAGGGGGCCTTGATGGCCGTTTTAGACAAGGCTCCTTACGATAGCGAAATTTCGCAAGCTGAGGCGAATGTCGCTTCGATCAAAGCAAATCTGGAAAATGCAAATATTCTACTAAGTCGTAGATATCAAGCTGTCGGTTTTGGAGGGGTTTCTTGTGAAGATCTCAATAATGCTCAGGCCTCCAGTGCCCAGTTACTCGCCAATCTCAATGCTGCAGAAGCGGCTCTAAGAATCGCTCTGGACAATATGAGCTTCACAGAAGTGAGGGCGCCGACCGATGGGATTATTCTCACGCGTATTAGGGAGCCGGGGACGGTTGTGAGCCCTTCCGAGCCGGTCTATACTCTCTCAGTGACTTCTCCAGTGTGGATACGGGCGTTTGTTGATGAAACGGCTCTCGGAAAGATTTTCTATGGAATGAAGGCCGAAATTCACACCGACAGTGGCAAGGTCTATCAAGGGCAGATCGGCTTTATTTCTCCTGTTGCAGAATTCACTCCGAAAACGGTTGAGACTGCTAAGCTGAGGACCGATCTTGTTTACCGCTTGAGGGTATATGCCGATAACCCTGATCACTTTTTGAAGCAGGGGATGCCTGTGACGGTAAAATTGCGTCTGGATACTGAGGAACAATGTGACTGAAGCTCTCGTGACAATTGAAAATGTCACCAAGGTGTTTGTCAAGGGAGAGCCCCCCGCGATTGATGGGGTGAGCGCGACTGTTCCTAGGGGGCAAATTGTTGGGCTTGCAGGGCCCGATGGGGCTGGTAAAACAACGTTAATCCGGCTCATTGCCGGTCTTTTGCTTCCAACTTCAGGTAGTGTTCGGGCGGCCAGGCCGCTAGGTTACATGCCGCAAAAATTTGGTCTCTATGAAGATTTGACGGTGATGCAAAATCTTAGGCTCTATGCAAAATTGCAGGGGGTTCTTGGAGAGGAAAGAGAGAGGACTTTTAAGAAGCTGCTCGATTTCACTGATCTTGCTCCATTCACAGAGAGGCTAGCTGCTAATTTATCTGGAGGTATGAAGCAAAAGCTTGGGCTGGCCTGCGCTCTAATAAAGAAACCGATTTTGCTCGTGCTCGATGAGCCGACAGTCGGTGTTGATCCGATTTCGCGCCGTGAACTTTGGAAGATGATCAAAGCACTATTGCAGGAGGGAATTTCTGTATTGTGGAGTACCTCGTATCTGAACGAGGTGGAGGAGTGCGACAGCGCTCTATTGATCAATGAGGGGAAATTACTGTACGGTGGTCCGCCTCAAGAGTTAACAAGACGGGTGGATGGAAGGATTTTTTCAATCTGCAATATTGTCGGTAATCACCGTAAACTGCTTTTTGAACTACTGAATCAGAAAAATGTGCTCGATGGGGTGATTCAAGGCAGCGATCTGAGGATTGTGCTGCGTCAGGGAGCGACTCCGAGCTTTTCTCTTGCAGGTTATCAATTCGACATCAAGCCGCAAAAGGCCCGTTTTGAGGATGCTTTCATGGATATTTTGGGAGGGGGCCCTGGTGGAATTTCCCAACTTGCTGACAAACGTCCGATAGTGGTCGAAAAGCATGAAACTCCGGTTGAGGCGATTGATTTGACGAAGAAATTTAAGGATTTCGTCGCGACTGAAAATATCACTTTTAAGATTAAGAAGGGGGAGATTTTTGGATTGCTCGGACCCAATGGAGCTGGGAAATCGACAACCTTTAGGTTGCTATGCGGTCTATTGCAGCCCACTTCTGGAAAGGCGCAGGTCAATGGTCTTGATCTGGCAAGTATCAGGGGGGAGGCAAGGATGGAGATCGGCTACATGGCCCAAAAATTCTCCCTTTATCCTTCCCTTTCGGTAAGACAAAACCTCAATTTTTTTGCAGGGATTTATAACCTCAAAGGGGCCGCAAAAGTGGGGGTGATCGAGGAAATGATCGAAGTTTTCGACCTGAAAAATTACCTATCGACTACTGCAGGAATGTTGCCTCTTGGGTTCAAGCAGCGGCTAGCTCTGGCCTGTGCCAATATGCATCGCCCAGCTGTTCTCTTTCTCGATGAGCCCACCTCGGGGGTCGATCCAATTACCAGGCGGGAATTTTGGAATCACATCAATGGGTTGGTGGGAAAAGGGGTGACTGTCATGGTGACGACCCATTTCATGGATGAGGCAGAGTACTGCGACAGGATCGCGCTGATTTATCGGGGAAAAGTGATCAAAATGGATACTCCCGATGGCTTGAAAGATGGTGTCAAAACAGCTGAGAGGCCAAATCCCACGATGGAAGATGCCTTTGTTCATCTGATAGAGGCGTATGACAGAAGATAAATTCAGTCTAAGGCGCCTTAAGGCTCTGCTCATTAAAGAGTCTTATCAGATCGTCCGTGATCCAAGCACGCTTTTGATTAGCGTTTTTTTGCCTCTACTTTTACTTTTTTTATATGGGTATGGGGTTTCCCTTGACCTAGACCATTTGCGGATCGGTCTTGTGATGGAAGATACAGCCCCAGATGCAAGAAACTTGGCCCAGTCTTTCACAGATTCCCGCTATTTTGATGTCAAAATGGTTCGTGACAGGAGGGAGCTCACTAAAGATATGGCAGCTGCCAAAATCCGCGGATTTGTGGTCATCCCATCCTATTTTTCCGAGTTCAGAGCTCGCCCCGCCACCATTGCTCCGATTCAGGCGATCGCAGATGGTAGTGAGACCAATACAGCTAATTTTTTCCAATACTATGTCCAAGGGGCTTTCGCTAACTGGTTGCTCCATGAGGCGATCAGCAATAACTTGCAAGGTTTGCCTCGCATCGCAGTAGAGCCAAGGGTCTGGTTCAATGAACAGCTTGAAAGCCGTTATTTCCTTCTGTCTGGGTCACTTGCGATCACGATGACGCTGATCGGGACGATGCTCACAGCTTTAGTTATCTCGCGCGAATGGGAAAGGGGAACCATGGAGGCGCTGATTTCGACTCCGTTGAGACCCAGTGAGATTCTAGTAGGAAAGGTAATCCCTTATTATTTTCTCTCTCTGCTCTCAATGTCAATTTGTGTGTTTGTCTCAGTTTTTATTTTTGATCTGCCTTTTCGAGGTTCGCTATTGACTTTGCTCCTTGTTACGAGTTGCTTTTTGGTGAGTGCACTGGGTCTTGGACTGATGATCTCTTCGATATCGAAAAGTCAGGCCCTCTCCTATCAAATGGCTGTAGTCACAGGCTTTTTCCCCGGCTATATTCTCTCTGGATTTTTATTTGAAATTTTCAGTATGCCCACATGGATTCGGACGTTGACCTACATTATTCCCTCAAGGTACTTCGTCCAGTCTGTGCAGACCCTTTTTCTGGTCGGTGATGTGTGGCCATTACTCATTGGAAATATCGTTCCGATGTTGGGGATCGGTCTGGTTTTTTTCACAATCGCAAAGATTAAAATTGTCAAAAGGTTGGAGTAACAGATGTTGAGAAGGGTTCTTGAACTTATTTGGAAGGAACTGCTTGCAGTTATGCGAGACCGCAAAAGCCGGGCTTCGATCTTATTTCCTCCCGTTTTGTATCTTGTCATTTTTGCCCCCGCAGCTACACTAGATGTTAAAAATGTGCCGATCGGGATCTTAAATCGGGATCGTGGAGCCGAAAGTATTGAGCTGGTGCAGCGCTTCCAGGGTACCCCTTTCTTTAACCGGATTGTTTTTTTGAAAGGCGAAGAGCAAATTGGCCCCTTCATCGACACCCAAAAGGGGGTGCTCGTGGTTTCGATCGATCAGCAATTTTCACGAAACCTGAATGAAAATTTGCCAGCACAGGTGCAACTTATTTTGGATGGGAGAAAATCCAATACCGCACAAATTCTCTCCGGATATGCGACAGCAATTATCCAGCAATTTAATGCCGATTTTTCTGCCAAGGCGCAGATCCCTCAGCAAAATGTACAGCTTTTCCCCCGTTTTTGGTATAATCCCAATGCTCTGTATGTCTGGTATAATATCCCTTGCCTAGTTTGCACCTTGACGATGCTTGCCTGCCTGGTCGTCACAACCCAGACGGTTGCTAGAGAACGGGAACTGGGAACTTTCGACCAGCTGCTAGTTTCTCCACTGACTGCGCGGGAGATGGTGATTGGTAAGACAGTTCCTGGGATCTTAGTTGGAATCGTCGAAGGGATTTTCCTTTTAGTGCTCGGATCGCTGATATTCGATGTCCCCTTCAGAGGTTCAATGGCCCTATTTCTCCTTTCGCAGTTTGTCTTTGTGACAGCCATCAGCGGGATCGGTCTTTTTATTTCCTCCCTTTGCTATACCCAGCAACAGGCGATGCTCGGAACCTTTATTTTTATGGTCCCTTCGGTCCTTCTGGTGGGCTTTGCCACCCCGATCGAAAACATGCCAAAATGGTTGCAGCCAGTTAGCTACTTGATGCCGATGCGCTATATGTTGATCAATTCTAAGGGGATATTTTTAAAAGCAATGCCAGCAGCCCAAGTTTTACAGAATGTCTGGCCGATGGCTTTGATCGCGATCTGTAACCTCTCACTGGCAGGGACATTCTTCCGCAGAATCAGGTAAGTTCCAATCTCCTCCAATGGCCTTATAGATCGCCACCAAGTCACCAGTTAGGGCTTGCTCGCTATCGATGTAGGCATTTTCAGAATTAATAAGTACTTTCTGCGCTTGCAGAACCTGCAACTCATTGGCGATCCCGACACAATTGAGCCCTTCGGTGATCTCCAAGGTGCGCCTATCGGCCTCGAACCGATTTTTGAGAGATTCATGCCGATTTTCCTCTTCAAAATAGGCCACAAGGGCACTTTCGACATCTTTTAGTGACAGCAATACAGTTTGCTCGTAGTTGAGAAGCGCCTGTCTCTGCAACGATTTTTGCACATCGACGTGTCCACGGATCCTCCCAAAATCGATCAGACTCCAATTGATCCCTACCCCCACGCTAAATGTGCGGCTGGCAGCTTCAAAGAGTTTCCCCAATTTATTGCTGAGCCACCCCACATTTGATCCGATCCGATCCCCCGCTCCAATATTGAGCCCAGTCAAACCAATATGAGGGAAAAAATCGGCAATAGCAGCCCCAACCAGTTCTGTCGCTGCAGCCAGCTGCCGCTCAGCGCTGCGGATATCGGGTCTGCGGCGGAGCAGTTCAGAGGGAAGTCCTACTGGCACCCGCCCACTTCCAGGAGGGATCGGTCCGCTCTCTTGCAGACAGGCTGCTAGCCCCTCAGGCTCTCTTCCTAGCAAAATCGCTAGAGCGTAAATTGACTGTTTTAGGGATGTCCGTAGAACAGGGATCGTCGACCGATCTGCTTCAAGATTAGAAATCAGCGTCGTGACCTGTATTTGGTTGTCGACTCCAACGTCGTAGAGTTTTTTGGCGATGGCCAGTTCTGCCTCATCAGTTGCAATCAGACGGTTGGCCAATTCGATTTTTTTCTGTATCGCTCGGATATTGACATAATTGACTGCAACCTCGCTGATAAGGGAAATCATTACACTGCGTGAGTCTTCAACCGTCGATTCCAAAGTGTAGTAGGCAGCATTCTTTCCATGTCGGAATTTGCCCCAGATGTCCAGTTCCCAAATCGCGTCGAATCCCACCCGAAACATATCGAGAAATTTGGGAAAGAAAGTGGCTCCACCAGGCAGGGGAGTCGATGGCTTCGGAAAGAGATTTTGGCTGATCTTAGAGCGGGTGGCGATCGCATCCAAATCGATTTCTGGCCACAGATACGACCGCTCGATCCGGTACTGTGCGCGGGTTTGCTCGATCTTCTCAATCGCAATCTGGAGATCATGGTTTGAGGCGATTGCTTCCGCAATTAAAGAATCGAGGAGAGGATCGCCGAATCGCCCCCACCAGCAATAGAGGTCGGTGTCAGAACATTCACACTGATTGCTCTCTTCAAAGCAGCAGGGCAGCGACATGTCGGGCTCTTGATATTTGGGCCCGACCATACAGCCGATAAAGACGAGAAAAATAAGTAGAAAATATTTCATCAGATCCCTTCCTCTATATAGAGGGAGGGAAATTGTTGAGCAAGGGGATTATTTCAGTTATTCCAACTCTTCGTCAGAAAAAGAGATCACATCAGTATTCTTTTCTGATGAGGCCTTGGGAATCTGCACACCAGCTCTGATTTTCTCTCTCATTTCTCTGATATTGACTTTTGGAGTATCACAGATCTCTTCAAATGAGTGTTCTTTTCTTTGTTCCATAAACCAGGATACAAATACCCCACAGCTAATCCTATCCTCTTGATGTTGAGTCTGGTTTTGTTTGATCTGCCATTTAGGCAGTAGTGTTAATAAGTCTTTAGCTTTAATACCACAGCCTACTAATTCTCGAGTTTCCTCTTCGAGATTTCCTGATTGTGAATTATAATATTCGATGGTTTGATTTTTTAGATCCAGAGTGAGGATCACAATATGATCGCAGAAAATACCCTTTAGAACAAAAGGGACAAAGACGAGTTGATTGCTCTCTATGAGCCTATCCGCAATGTAGAGAAAAAAATCTGGGGAATCTTTCGAGAGCTTTTTTTGGTTTTCTCCTCGGAAATATTCACGAATATTCCCTCGTCTAAAATCAAAAAAATCTTCTCGAAATCTTCTCCCACCTTTTTTCCTCTAAATTACGGATAGGCTCATTGCTTTATTTAAAATCGTGGTGATGAAAGCTTTCTTATCGGTGGCATTTCTAATTGCTGCCAAACTCAAGAATTCATGGACTAAATGCGTTTGTGTGTTTTCCAATATTGGGAAGGCAAAATCAAGGACATCTTGGCCGTTCAACATTCCATTAAGGATCCGGTTTTCCCTGGTCGCAACTGTTGCATTCCTGTTCCAAAGAACTACCGTTGCCGCAGTTATCCCCAAAGCGGCGATTGAGGTCAATGCAATAGGGACGCTTAGTCCATAGTTAGATAAGGTTGAACATGTGGATTGTCCGACAAAGTTACAAAATTTTTCTGTTACATCATTATTTATTTTAGAAAACATATTAACTAACGTCATTTTTTTGATTATTAAGAAATTAATTATGCAATATTAATTACATTTTTCTCAAATTCTATTAGAGTGACTTGTCGATCATCAGCCGGGCAAGGCTCATATAAGAGGGGAGCGGCGGGAGGTTTTCTTTCTTAAACCACTGAGCATCTTCGATTTCCACAGGGTCCATGACGATTTCCCCACTTTTCCACTGGCAGGTGAAGGCGACCAGGAGGGAATTGGGGAATGGCCACGACTGGCTGCCAAAGTACTTGAGGTCTTCGACCTCCAGTCCCACTTCTTCGAGCACTTCCCTCTTCAAACATTGCTCTAAGGTCTCTGCCGGGTTGACAAAGCCGGCAAGGACGCTATACACCCCGGGTGGAAAACCAGGGCTTCTGGCGAGCAGAATTTCATCTCCTCTCTGGATCAGCGCCATGACGACAGGGGCGACTTTGGGGAATGCGAGGATATTGCAGATAGGGCATTCTTTTGCCCGTTCTTTGGGGCTGTCGATCATTTTGTTGCCGCACTGGCCGCAAAACTGATGGTTCTGATCCCAAATGACCAGCTGAACAGCCCGTCCAGCAAGGCCAAAGAGGGCCTCATCCATTTTGCCATAGAGAGTTCTGAGGTCCTTCCATACCGATCCAGCCGGTAGGGGAGCAGAGGGGGAGAGCTCGCCAACATGAAGATGAGATTGCTTAAATTTCCCCATGTAAAACGAGCGGATCAGAAGGGGGTTCTTAGGTTGGAAAGGCTCGGCCGCATTTTCATGGACCAGCAACTGCGATCCTTTGAAAATGAACCATAATTCTTCCCCAGGTTCCGCAGGATCTTTATGCAGCCGGTCAAAAAACAGGTTGGGAGTTGAAAAAGCGATCAATTCCATCATCTACCCCATATCGATAAAGTGTTTGGGGCGCCACGCGGTTCTCAGCGCATTGAGAATCACGACCACATCGATCACTTCTTGGGCAATTGCGCCGGCGACGGGCGGGAGATAGCCAAAAGCGGCGATCACCATCCCTGCCATCGAGAGGAAAATGCCACCGAGGGCACTCTGAAGGGCAATTTTCCTCATCCGTTTGCTGATGTGGAGAAATTCGTCGACGGTGCGCAGCGAGTTATCCATCACCACCGCCCCGGCGGCCTCTGCCGTGACGTCGCTATTTTGTCCAAACGCGATACCAACTGAGGCGACTACAAGAGCTGGAGCGTCGTTGATTCCATCGCCCAGGTAGGCAGTTTTAGCCAAAGATCTCTCTTTTTCGACGATCGCCACCTTCTCCTCTGGACTTTGGCTTGCATAAATCTGCCGAATTCCCAGGTGCTCTGCGATATATTTCACTTCTTCTTCTCGATCACCTGAAACGAGCATGATTTTGTCGATCCCGTGCTTTTCGGCCAAATGGCCGATGAAAGAGGTGCTCTCCTCACGGGGCGCATCGTGAAAGCGGTAATAGGCGACCAGTTGCCCATCGAGAAGAATCACACATTCGAGCCCAATGCCCTCTGGCAACCTCTCAGCGTTTAGCCCGTAGCGAGAAAGCTGTTTGCGGCTGGTAAGGACGATTTCATGCTCATTGATATTGCCCTTCAACCCGGCCCCTTTTGGTTCACTAATCTGTTTCACCTCAAGAAGGGGGAGTTTTTCTTCCTTTGCTTTTTCGATGATCGCACTCGAAAGAGGGTGCTTGGAATATTGCTCAATGCTGGCAGCTAGCTGCAAAATCTCTTTTGGATCGTGCTTATTGAAGATTAATTGATCGGTCAGAACTGGTTTCCCATAGGTCAGGGTCCCAGTTTTATCAAAAATAATCGTTTTGCACTGATCCAATTGCTCCAAGACGACTGGGTTTTTAATTAAAATCCCACAACGGGCGCTTAGTGAAATCGATCCGATGATTGCGACAGGAATCGCGATGAGCAAAGGACACGGGGTGGCAATGACAAGGACTGCCAGAAAACGGATCGCCTCTCCGCTGATCGCCCAGGCAAGTAGCGCAATGAAGACCGAAAGGGGAGTGTACCAGGCGCCAAGCTGATCCGCTAAGCGACGCATCCGAGGTCGCTTTTGCTCTGACTCGCGCATCACCTCCATGATTTTGGCATAGCGGGAATCGACCGCCAATTTTTTGGCTCGAATCGTCAGAGCGACCTCGCCATTAATCGACCCCGAGATAACCGCTGAGCCGGGGGCTTTCGAGAGGAGAAAAGGCTCACCAGTCAAATACGACTCATCCATTACCCCTTTTCCTTGGGCAACCTCGCCATCTACTGGACAAATCTCATGAGGAAAAATCACCAGGATATCGTCAATTTGAATTTGCTCGACTGCGATAGTCTCTAACGTCTCGCCCCGCTTGCGGTGGGCGATCGTAGGGGCCCGTTTTGCCAACTTTTCGAGCACCTTCGACGCCGTCCCAATCGCATAAGTCTCCAGCGCTTGGCCACCAGAGAGCATCAGCACGACGAGCGATCCGGCCAAATATTGCTCCAAGATGACTGAAGTGGCAATTGAGATGCCAGCCAAAAGGTCGGAGCTAAATTCGAGATGAAACATCTTGCGCACGAGCATGAGAAGCAGCGGCCCGCCTCCGACTAGAAGGACCACATAGAGGGGGTAGTTGGCGTAAGGTTTTAGACTAGGAATCAGAAAATGAAAAACGAGGTAAAGAGCAATGCCGATCGACGCAATGATGGCGATCACTCGGTAGGGGATAATACTTTCTTCTTGCCTTTCAGCACTTTTTGGTTGAGTGGACACAGAAACCTCTGAGAGCTATCATAGCAATTCAAGTTTATTTTGGGACATTCATGAGTGGTTATATTTTACAAACGGGGGAAAAAGGGAGTGAGCGGCTCACGATTTTAAATCAGCTCACCAACCCGGGATTCATCGCTTTTTTACAGCAGGCAGGCCTCAAAGAAGGGATGAAAGTGCTCGACGTAGGTTGTGGAACAGGAATCCTAGGGTGTGAAATTGCGAAAAACGTGGGTCATCTCCTGGGCATAGATATTAGCCCTGAGCAGATTGCATTGGCCCAAAAAAATCGTGTTCCTAATGTCGAATTTCGGCAACTATCCGCTCATAACATTTCGGATCTCAAAGAGAAATTCGATCTCATCTATTTCCGCTACATTCTTCAACATGTCAAGGATCCGCCCCAAATCCTTAAAAACGCCGTCGCTCTTCTTGAGAAAGGGGGAATCATCGTTTGCGATGAACTCTTCGATAGCGAGGCTTATTACTGTGAACCTCCAAACGAAGGGTACACCCTTTGGTCAAAGGGCGGGAGAGCCCAGTATAAGATTCAGGGCTCAGACGGATCGATCGGAATGAAATTGAGACAGATCCTTTTAGACATAGGGCTCGAACCCTTCCTTGCCTATAGCTATACGCCTATTTTGCAAACCCCAAAGCAAAAAAAGCTGCTCCGTTTAGGTTTTGAAGAAGCGGGTGCAAAGGTTGTCGAAGCAGGTTTCTTTACTAATGAGGAAGTGGAATTGGCAAAAAAGCTATTGCAGGAATTTGAAAACGACAACCGGTATTTAGCTTTTTACAGCAAATATATCCGGATTGCCGCCATGAGACTATCCGCAATTTAGAAGCCGTACTAAGACCAGATGTCAGTCAAGATTAGGGTCCTTTTGAGCCAATTTTTAGTGATTGCGCTGAGGGCTATATTTCATCCAGAATTAAAGTGGCCCCTTCTCCGGTAGAGCATTGGAAACATCGCGAATTCTTTCTCGGTAAGCGCTAAATCGGCGCTCTTCTTCGCCAAGCAATAAATCGATCCTAGTGGCTCTGGGATACTGATGCATAAGCCAGGTGGATTTCCCTGTTCCCCTTGGCCCCAAAAGGAAATAACTTCCCCTTGGAGCATTGAGAATTCGAGGGGTATATTTGAAATATGCTACTATAAATAGCGTTTTCTATTGAAAAATGCAATTTACGGTAGCATATTTTCAAAAAAAATCTCAAGTGACTTAGTATGAGATGATAAGGTGGTGATGATTCCCCAATCATCTAATTGTAAGAGGCCAAAAGAGGTCCAGAGAAGCCCATCTTCGTTTAATAGAAGAGCCGGAATGCGGATTTCTTCATTTGACTCGACGCTGATAATGACAATAGAGATCTCTTCACCCGATTGCTCAACAAAAGCTTCAGGGTAGTCCGAGGATGCGTGAAGAAGTGCTCCGAGAATGAGAAAAGGGGCAAAAAATAGGCGCATACGTTCCGAGCATAACAAATGTCGAAAAACTGTTCACTAAAGATTCCAGATCTTGAAGAAAAGGCTGATAAGTGCAGCGAGGCCAAAGCCAATAATGATGATGCCGGCGATCCGGTTGATCCAGAGCATCACTTTCTGGCTCACTTTTTTTCTGAAAAGAGTCACCCCTTCACTTAACATCAGCCACCAGATGGCTGAGCCAAGAAAGACCCCAACGACAAGCTCTGCGGCGTCGATGTATGTCCCTTCGATACTTGAGAGACCTATACCTGCGAAAACTGCGATAAAAGCCAGAATGGTCATCGGATTGGAGAGGGTGAGAAAAAATGTCGAAAAAAAGTCATTGAGAAGGGTGGTGTGAGAGACCTTTCCGGTTTTATCAGAAGGGCTTGCAGAAAATGTTTTCCACCCAAGATAGAGGAGAAAAATCCCACCAATAAGCCGTATCCAAAGCTCTCCTTTCAGGAGCAAATTGGAGATGAAAGTAAGTCCGAATGCAGCGATTAGGGCGTAGATCGCATCGGCAAATGCAGCTCCGAGGCCAGAGAAAAGGCCCGAAAATCGGCCATATTGCAACGTTCTCCGAATGCACAGCACGCCGATGGGCCCAACGGGCGCTGCAATCGAAAAGCCTAGAAGCATCCCTTTTAAAAAGAATCCAAGTTCCATCTTGCCATATTTTTATTCGAGAATATATCATGAACAGCCAAAAAATGATACTTAAAACAATCAGACTTATTATTCGAGAATTTACCCAAGAGGATATAGACGCTTTAGCTTCTTTGCTCGGAAATCAGCAAGTCATGGAATTTTCAGTTGCCGGCCCACTCTCGAAAGAACAGACGCAAGAGTATTTAATGCAGAGGATTCTTCCCCACTATGCCAATCATGGTTTTGGTCTTTGGGCTGTTGTTTATGAAGGGGAGGTCATTGGATACGCTGGGTTGCTTTCACAGCTAATCGATGGAGAAAATCTAGTAGAACTGGGATATCGGCTAATTCCTCAATATTGGGGCAGGGGGCTTGCCTCTGAAGCTGCTAGTGCAATTGCCCATTATGGCTTCGAAAAGCTCAAACTCAATAAGATCATCTCGATCATCGAAGCAAAAAATGGGCGGAGCATTTCTGTGGCAAAGCGACTGGGGATGCATTATTGGAAGGATGCCGATTTTCATGGGAAAGTCACACAGATTTATCATTTAACCCCTCCCCATTGCTAAGGAGGGGCATTGACTAGGATAATTTTTGGTCAGCAAAAATTTTCATCGCTTGCGCCATGAAGCGGGCAAGCTCTGAATGAAAAGGATCTAACTGTAACGGTCAGATTCCACTCGAAAAATGGCACTCAATCTATTACTGATGGTTGCAGTCTAAAATCTCAGATAAAGACTTCAGTCTCTGCTCTATTGCCGGATGGGTGATGGGGCCGAACCAGAGGCCAAAATGGCCTATCTCTTGGGGGTCTTTGGCTTGGGTCATTTTAATCGAGAAGACGTAGGTTTCTTGGGCATCGGTTTCGAAGAAATAGGTCGCTCCGATTAGCGCGAGGGGGAGGGAGTCGCGCTCGAGTGGAGTGTCGAAAAGATGGGTCGGGTAATTGGAGAGCTCTTGCAGATAGATCTGCTGTTGCTCAGGTGTTCGGTCATAGAACCCCGCTTTGGGATAGCAGATATAGAGATCGCCTCCTTTGAAAAGAAAATCGCGAAGAATGGCGGTGCGGGCTTTGACGGTGGCCAGGCGGGCGGGGTCATTTTCAATCGAAGGGTCGATCAGTTCTTTTGAAATTTCCCCTTTTGTGCAGAGGGGAGTGGCGGGCATCGGGGTGTGGATGATGCCTTTGAGGTTTTTCACGCTGATTTGAAGCTCTTCTGCGAGGGCTTGCTCGATGATCCCTTGCAGGCCGACGAATATCGGGCGCACTTCTTTGTCGGTGGCGCTTATTTCAACCACATGTTCGGTATGGAGAGTCCTCCATGCTTGCCATTGCGCGTCAGTTTGGATTGCATCAACAACGCGAGATTGGACCGATCCGAATAGGGTGCACGCAAGGCACAGAAAGATTGGAATCAGTTTATAGAGGCAATTGCAATACTCCGGTGCGAAGTAAAATCGCCCTTTTGAGCCATTTTTGCCACCCTGCCCCCGAGCCCTAGTCATCTCGAGTATGTGCTCGGGAGTGGGGCCTTGGCCGCTTCGCGGCTGGCAAACTGGCTCAAAATCACCGATTTTTCTAGCCGCCGGAGTTTTGCAATTACCTCTAGACATTTTCAAGCCAGCGCCCCTGTTTTTTAATGAGTTCAATGAGTTTTTCGTCAGCATCTGCGAAATGGATATCTTTTTCGACGCAGGTTTTGCCCACATAGAGATCGATCATGCCTGGCTTGGAGCCAACATAGCCGAAATCGGCATCGGCCATCTCGCCAGGGCCATTGACGATGCACCCCATGATAGCAATTTTGACTCCTGGAAGATGAGAGGTCTTCTCGCGGATCCTTTTTGAAACGTCTTGCAGATCAAAGAGGGTTCTGCCGCAGCTTGGGCATGAGATGAAGTCAGTTTTTGTGGTCCGCATGCGGGCAGCTTGAAGAATATTAAGGCTTAAATTGCGCAAAAAGTCATTCTCGTATGGGGCATTGATCCAGAGGCCGTCACCTAGGCCATCGCAGAAGAGGGCGCCAAATTCAGAGGCTGCTTGGATGATCAGATCTTCCTTTGAGCAGTCATAATGAAAGGCTAGGATGACGGGAACTTGGTGTTGGACGGTGTCAAAGAAGCGGCGGCAATAGTTGAGTCGATCTGTCGAAGGGGCCAGCAGAAGGAGGGAGGGGTTAAGCTCACGGAGAAGGGGCCATTTTTCGGGCGACTCGTCGCGGATGAGAATCGCTTGGGGCTCTTTGGGCGCTGCAAGTGCTTCGGGGAAGGTGCGGAGGGGCAATTCATCTTGGCAAGAAGGTTTTCCTGAGAGGATGAGTCCATCGCCACCAGAAATTTTGATTTTTTTGTACAGATCAAGCGGAGGGCAAGAGCTGAGCACCACGGCACCATCGCGGTGTAGGGGGCCTGGATCTGGTTTTTCGACAGAGGGTACTTTAATTGATGTTTCGATCTGTTCGTAGGTTTTGGCGAGATTGATCAGTCGCTGGCAAGGGTCGATTTCATTCCAGGCATCTTCAGTGAGCGAAACGCGGATGGTGTCGCCGATGCCGTCGAGAAGTAGAGAGCCTATTCCCATAGCCGATTTGATCCGCCCATCTTCGCCAGCGCCCGCTTCTGTGACTCCAAGATGCAGGGGGTAGTCCCATCCTAGGACGGTCATTTCTTCAACGAGAAGGCGATAGGCTTCGATCATCACTTTAGGGTTGGAAGATTTCATCGAAAACATGAAATCGTGATAATCATTTTGGCGGCAAACGCGGGCAAATTCGAGTGCCGATTCGAGCATCCCGCGGGGCGTATCGCCGTAGCGATTCATGATCCGATCAGAGAGGGAGCCATGATTGGTGCCGATCCGCATCGCACGCTTGAGCCGTCTACATTTTTCGATAAGTGGCGTGAACTTCTCTTCGATTTTTTCGATTTCAAGGGCGTAGGAGGCATCATCATATTGGATGGTTTTGAAGGAGGCCCTTTTGTCGACAAAATTGCCCGGATTGATGCGTACTTTATCGACGAAGTCGACCACCCGCATTGCGGCGGGTGGGTAAAAATGGATGTCAGCGACAAGGGGGATCGTGTAGCCGCGCTGGATAAGGCTGTTTTTGATCCCTTCACAGGCGTCGGCCTCTTTCATCCCTTGGACGGTGACCCGGGCGATTTCACAACCGGCGTCGGCCAGACGGATGATCTGATCGATTGTTGCATCGACATCGCGTGTGTTGGAAGTGGTCATCGATTGGATTCGGATCGGATTATTTCCACCGACACCGACTTTTCCAACAAGAACTTCCCGTGTTTTCCAACGCTTTGCCATATTAATCGTCTGCTAACAGTTGGTCACATTTGGCGGCTAAGATGAAATCACTCTCAGACAGGCCGTCAATTTTGTGGGTCCAAAGCTGAATTTTCACTTTCCCATAGGCAAGGAGAATGTCAGGATGATGCCCCTCTTCTTCTGCAAGGGCTCCGACACGATTGGTAAATGCGAGCGCTTGGACAAAATCAGAAAATTGGTAATCTTTTTCTAAGTGGTGTTCATCGACGAGATTCCAGTTGTTGCCTAGCAACTGGTAGTAGGCAACGAGTTCATCTCCTCGAAGAGGAGGCATGTCAGAATGGCATGGGATACATTTTTTTTCGGTGAGATCGCAACAAATTTCGGCATAGCCGACGGCGCAACAGAGAGTACAGAGAGCGGTTAAAAATTTCATTATATACCTCCTAAGTGAAAATGAAATAATACCAAAAAAGTTAATTCCACTATAAGATTTTTGTGCTAAAATTGCACTATTCTATGTTAACTGGAATTTTGTTTGCTCTAGCAGCCTGCTTCATTTGGGGGCTGATTTTTGTTATCCCTGGATTCATGGACGGCTTTAGCTCGCTCGAGGTAGCTCTGGGCCGCTTTACTTTCTATGGAATTCTGTCGATGCTGATTTTCTTGCGGGCCAAGACGGTCGGTCGCTGCCGCTATCCTCTTCGAATTTGGCTTTATGCTTTCTATTTGTCCTTTTTCTTGACGATTGGCTGCTATGTATTTCTGGTTCTAGGCCTTCGTTATTCTACTCCTGCAATCTGTGCGCTGGTTTTGGGAATTAGCCCCATCACGATCGGGCTTTTGGGCAGTTGGAAAGAGAAGGAGATTCCTTTTAAGAATTTGCTCCTGCCCTCGATACTCATTGTTATCGGGATGACGATTATCAATCTCGCTCAATTTGGCGAGGGGAAATCTTCTTTCCTCATGCTTGGGCTTGTCTGCGCTTTTATTTCTCTTGTCTCCTGGAACTGGTATGTAGTGGTCAACTCTAGGTTTTTAAAGGATCATCCCGATGTGGAGCCAAGTGAATGGACAACACTGATTGGGGTTGCGACTTTAGTTTGGGTGGTTCTTATTGCTCTGATTTTGGCCCTCTTCTTCAAGGATCAGTTCTCCATTGAAAAGTACTGCACCCCAAGCTTAGAGTTGAGGAATTTTCTCATAGGAAGTGCGGTTTTAGGCCTCTTCTGTTCCTGGGTGGCAACCTCCCTATGGAATAGGGCCACTCTTTATCTGCCCGTCTCGTTTGCGGGGCAGCTAACAATTTTTGAGACTGTTTTTGGAATCATGTTTTTCTATCTGATCAAGGGCCACCCCCCTTCCTGGATAGAGGGTCTAGGGATCATTATTCTTCTAAGTGCGGTTGTTTACGGCATCCGAAAGTTCAAGTTCGCTGCATCGAGTTGAAAATTTTCACGACCCATTTTTCCGGCATCAATTTGAGCGCTGGCAGAGCGATGTAGTGGTAAAACTTCGAGGGGATAAGGCGTCGTCTTTTCGATTGGGCAAAGTCGATCATTTTTCTTGCTAGGCTTTCTCTATCTTCTGTGAAGGGATAGGACCCCCGTATTCCTGGAGTTTTCGTGGGCCCTGGATAAACAATCGAGAATCGGTTTAAAGTATTGTCATAGGTCATCGATAGACATTCGAAAGCTTTCGAAATGGCTGCTTTCGCTGCGCAATAGCCTGCTCGATTAGGAACTGCCAGTACAGCATTGAGCGAGCTTGTCAGAACGAAATTCGCCCCTCCATTGCCTCTGCAAACAGGTTCCCAGAAAATGACCCATCCTAATGCGCCAAAATAGCCAGTTTGCAGAAATTGCTGATGGAGGTTGAGGTCGATGTGGTTTTCGTGCTCGATCATTTGATCCCCTGTGATCCCCGCATTGAGAAAAAACAGAGATGGGCACAGCTGCTTGTCGCGCAGTTGTTCCGAGGTTCGGGTGATATTTTCAACTTTGGAGATGTCGCAAACAATCGGAATAAATGCTTCGGGTAGTTCTTTGTGCAATTTGGCGAGCTTATCGGCCGAGCGGGCAATCCCAATCACTTGCCATCCTCTACTGACGAGCTCGCGCGCCAGCGCCTCTCCAATGCCCGATGAGGCCCCCGTTACCAGGGCTATTTTTTGCCTATCTTTCATAAGGTCAAAATAGGATAAAGATGAATAGGAAACAAGGAAACAATAGCCTGGAGAGTTCCTTAGAGACTGTCCACAAACCCAGGTTTCGCCAATTTTCGGGATTATTTTGGCCGATTT
>JAFEGK010000008.1:75826-136576 GCA_018239985.1 Verrucomicrobiota bacterium
CCCAAAATTTGAATCGAAAATCGGCTCAAAAGAACCCGAAAATTGGCTGAAACTGAGTTTGTGGACAGTCTCTTAATAATTGGTATGGACAGTCTCTTATACCGAAAAAACCTGAAGAACGGGTATACCTTGCTATAAAATGATATAATTTGTTATAATGAGGTCATCCGAAAGGATAAGAGCATTGGAAAAATACTCTTTTTTTTAACCAACAACGTAAGGTCAATTATGTATTACGATAGCTGGAGGCGGCGCGACCCCTCTCAACAAATTTCATCAACATGTAAACCTTCTTTCCTTCCTTCTTTCACCCTCCTGGGTGGTCTGTTTAGCCTGCTGGGCTAATGATCTTCTATTTTAACTACAGTTTCTAATTCACATTTTTTGGGCATTAATTCGATTTTGCTGATTTAAAAAATGACCCCATAAACCTAACCAAGGCTTTTCGTCTCTAGGATTGGTTGATAAGTCATTTATATCTAATCGGATATGTCCATAAAAATAGCTAAAAAGTCCGCAGCGAGTTTGTGTCTGCGATGTAAAAAATTTATTTTAATTAAATGGAGTTATTTATGATGAAAACTACTTATGACCCGGGACCGATTTCGATTAAGCAATTGGTTCCAAACAGCGCATCTTACGGAGAAAATAAGAATAAGAAGGCGCTTCAAACTGTGATCAAAAATCACGTTGGGGTGATTGCCTTGAGCATTGCTGCGATCCAGGCCTTTATCCGGGGGGATATGCCCGATCCGTTGGTTGGGGAAAATGCATGTCAGATCCGCGCTGCCTATTACTGTGCGCAGGCCACCGATAGTGAGAAGATGGAGTCTCTCAAAGAGATCTGCCCAAAATTGGAAGATCTTATGGCGAGAGTCTCCAAGTTAAAAATGCCGGAGATGGCTTCGGTGGATCAGGTCATTGAAGAGAATGATTTAGATCTTTCACTTCCTCCAGTGGTCGCTCCGATTGTTTTCGGCCATATTTTGACGGTTTCCAAGCAATCTGAGCTCTCGATTCAAAAAAAGGATCTTTCCCTCAAGGAGGAATGTGATCCAAAAAAATTGGAGGCTGTTTCTAACGGCTATGCTCGCGATTTGATCAAACATTCTAGGCGCTCTTTGTCAGCATGGTCAGTGCAATATCTCCGTGATGAAGCAGCTCGATTGAATATGCCAGGACCTGAGAATGTGTTGACAGATCACATGGGGCTTCAGACGGCCCCTGCAATGCCCGGAATGAAGGTCCTTTGTGCTGCGATGAAGGCAAACGGGATCATGATCGTTCTTAAAAATCGGATCATTGATGAAGAGGGAAAAGATGGGGGACAGATCACCCTTCACTATAGTCCGGACTATCAGGTAGTAACCCCACGCCCACAAGATGTGGGGAGGCCAGCGATGATCATCGAAGCGGTTTCCATTTCGTCGCGCGCTGCCGAGCAATTGGAGAAGGAAATCATTGCCGAGGGGATCGAGTCGATCATTTTGGCCAACTTCGCCGCACACCCGCAGTATGGGGGCAGTTGCAAGTTGAGTGAACCTAAGGCAGATGGGGAGAGGGAAAGGTGGCATGAAATCGCCAAGCGAAGGGGGCTTTGTGCTGCAAATCCCGATCTTTGCCGGATGTATCACATTTACGCTGGTCGGGTAGGAGGTGTCGCATGAAATCGGTTGTAAAAGAAGATTTGGAAGCATTGTCTCTTGGCTGCGCCTTTTTAGGTTCGGGAGGGGGAGGTAATCCAGCGTACGATAGGCTGATTGCTGAACATGCCATCGAAACTTATGGAGATGTGCAGATCATTACGATAGAGGAGCTATCTGATGAGGCGATGGTGGTGCCGATGGCTTTCGTCGGAGCACCACTTATTGCGATGGAAAAACTCTCCAGTGGGACGGAATTCGATGCGATCCTTCGCCATTTGAATCGGCAGGATATTGTGCTGATGCCCGCAGAAATTGGGGGAGCCAATGGGCTCTGCTGTTTAGCTGTAGCTGCAAAGTGGGGTCTTCCCGTATTGGATGCCGATTCCCTTGGGCGGGCCTATCCTCAGTTGCAGATGACCTCCTGCAATCTTTTTGGGGTTTCTCCCTCGCCGGCCTATTTTGCCGATAGCTTAGGCAATTTGGTGGTGATCGAAGCAGAAAGCCCCTATGCACTGGAGCGGATCGGGCGGCATGTCTCGATGAGTATGGGCTCGAGCTGTGCCGTTGCCCTTTATTTGATGAATGGCAAAGAGGCGCGCGAGGCGGTGATTCCTGGGGCCCTCTCCAATGCCCTATCGATTGGGCGGGCGATTTTGGAGGGAAGAAGTCAAGGGGTTTCCTTGATTCAGGGGGTGATCACCGAGGTGAGCCAAGCGGTTGTGGAGGGGTTCTTACAAGGATCTGTCAAGATCAACGGCGAGCAAAAAGTGGTCGAGGTGCTCTATCAAAACGAATTCTTGATTGCAAGAGAGGGGGAGGAGGTTTTGGCTACTACGCCCGATATTTTGACGATTGTCGAGCTTGAAAGTGGGACGCCGATTACAAGTGATGCTCTGCGCTATGGCTTGAGAGTAGCGCTTTTGGCTTTGCCAGCACCGGCAATCTGGAAGACAACAGAAGGGCTTGCTTTAGTTGGCCCAAAAGTTTTTGGATACAATGTAGAATATAAGGAGATCAGAAATGAAATACACAATCGGAATTGATATTGGCGGCACCAATACGGACGCCGTTTTGATCGATGAAGAAAAGCGAATCGTCGCTCTGGCTAAAGTGGGCACAACGGAGGATATCGCTTTGGGCTTTGAACAGGTTGTCAGGAAGTTACTTGCTCGAAAAGTGGGAGTCGAGATCGAGTCGATTATCGTCGGAACTACCCATGCGACCAATGCGATTTTGCAAAGAAAAGAGCTCTATCGTGTTGGTGTGATCCGCATCGCGGGGCAGAGGCCGCAGTCGCCACCGCCCTGCTACGGATGGCCAAAAGAGCTCGCTGAAGTTATCCTCTGCGGATATGCGACGGTTGATGGGGGCTTTGAATGCCATGGGGGGGCTATCCGTAAACTCAACGAAAATCAGCTTCGTGATTCTGCCCAAGAGTTGATTAGAGCAGGGGCCGAGAGTTTGGCGATCATCGGGGTTTTTTCTCCGATGAATGCCGAGCATGAGCTTGCAGCGGTCAGGATCATTCGGGAGATTAGCCAAATTCCGATCACCCTTTCTCATCAAATTGGCGGTGTCGGATATATAGAGCGGGAAAATAGCTCGATCCTCAATTCTGCGCTTAAAAAAGTGATGGAGACAGGGTTTGCAAAACTCGAGCAAATTTGCCAGAAGCTCGGATTGGATTGCCCCTTGCTCATTACTCAAAATAATGGGAGCAGAATCAGCTTGGAAGAGGCGACTGCGCATCCGATCTTGACTATTTCGGCCGGCCCGACCAATTCGTTCGTTGGGGCTAGCAAATTGTCGGGGCTTTTGGATGCGATCATCGTCGATATTGGGGGCACATCGACAGATATCGGCTTGATTAAAGGGGGCTCGTTTCGCCGGAGTTTGAACATTTCATCAATCGGTGGGGTTAAATTGAACTTTCCGATGCCCGATGTGGTCTCTTTGGCCATTGGCGGTGGCAGTTTGATCGAGACTTCTCCGATAAAGGTGGGACCCAGAAGTGTCGGTAGGGAAGTCACGACCCGAGCCCAATGCTTTGGAGGGAGGGAATTGACTTTGACCGATCTTGCAGTTGCTGCCGGTCATTTGCAGATTCCAAATGCGCAAGAGGTCAGAATAGAGAGCCAATCCGCGATGGAGATCTTGCGCCAGGTGATTGGGACGATTGAAGAGCATATCGGCCTTTTAGATAGTGGCAATCTCCCGATCATCTTAGTTGGCGGCGGGGCTGCCGTGTTTCCGCGGTCCCTTTTGAGCGATCGGTATCTGGTTCCAGAGAATGCCCAAGTGGCGAATGCTCTTGGTGCGGCCCTCTCTAGAATTGCAGGATCGGTTGATACGATTGTGAGTCTGACAGATCAAGAAAAAGCCTTGAGCCAGCTTAGGCATGAGGCAATCGCGGTCGCAATCGCAAAAGGGGCTTTACCGGAAAGCGTCGTTGTGTCCGATGTGCAGATTATCCCGTATCACTATGTTCCCAACAACATAGCTCGGGTGATCCTCACCGCCCATGGCATAAGGTAAAAAAATTGCCCTATTCCTATGGGGTGGGGCTAGACGGCGCGCTTTTCGGCATAGGCTATTTTTTTAGCGACTCCCAGAGTTGGGGATGTGGGGTGTTGTGGCCCCCCCCTTTGCCGATTAAGAGTTGAGTGGTCCCATTGGCGTTGACTTTCTTGAGCTCTTGGTAGTAGAGCTGGTCGTCGCGGTTGGAGAGGGTCTCGTCGGGGTTGTTGAAATAGAGGGTTACATCGAGCTTTAGCCCCTGCAAATATTTGATTGCGTCAATCGGCTCCATGTCATTGGCTTTATACCTTTTTTCAGCGAGCTCTAGGTCTTTGGAGGTGCCGCGGAAGGCGATGATTTCACGAACTGATTTGAGGGGGCAATCTAGGATGATGGTCCCTTTTTGGATTGCAGCGAGCATTTGTGCTTTGCCGTTTTGATCAATTCCGAGTTTTTGCAAGTGGTCGTCGAAACGGGTGGTATTGAGGGCAGCCAGAGTGTTGATAATCGCTCCGCCACCTGCCGAAAAGCCATAAAGGTCGATTTCTTGATCGCCGTCGATAAGGACTTTTTGTTTGATCACGTACAGAAGGGGGAGCAATTCGTCAATGGTCCCAAAGGTGGTTTTGTCAAAGGTCATATCTCTTTTGTAAAGATCGTGGTCGGGGAAATTGAAGGTGACGATGGTCTTGTCGGTTTTGACTGTTTGGCTGATTTGGTGGTTGCCGTTCATCCCGTGGGCCGTGATAATCACTTTGTCAGATTTGCCTGGGATTGCGGTGAAGTTGAGATCGTGCTTAAACGGGTGGTTGGCAACTAGGGTGCTGAAAAAAACTAAGAAAACTATCAACATTTTTTTCTTCATAATTTGACTCCAATATTGATATCAAAGGATATAAATTTTTTAGATTGATGTCCAAAAAGGTGTTGGACGATTGGATAGCCAACTCCGAATTGAAAGATGAATCGTTTGGAGGAGATCCAAAGGGAGGGGGTGAGATAGATCACGTTGCCTCCCGAATCGGGGTCGATTTCCCCTTTGAGTCGGTCCTTCCACGAGTAGATTCCGTCGAATTCGAGCAGGAGCGCATAAATCCATCCACAGGGGCTTGGGAAATATCTTTCTAGGCCAAGTTCGTAATAGATTTGATCGCCGAACTTAGTTTTGTGGCGGGTTGTGGTCAAAAGTGCTCCATACGAGGTGAAAACCATCCAGTTGACCGTAGAATAGTTAAGTGTTGTCCCTACAAAAAAACTGACTGATCCATAGCCGGTATTGGGTACTTTGGTCCCAGAACCAGTTGGGAAGGCAATATTGCCCACAAGTGTCGCCTGGGTGTAGGATACAGCATTTGAGGTGCTATAAAATGCCCATTCCAACTCAGCTGAAAAATCTTCAAGTCCTTTCGAGCGGTCATCATGATCTTTATTCCCTGGAGAAAAGGGGAAATTGAGAAAGAGAGATAGATCATCTCGGATTCCCCAAACAATTCCTGGGTAAATATCGTTGAGGTAATTGTGTTTTCCGTAGAACCCATTTGCAAATAGGTAGAGAGATACATCTCCTTTATCGACGACATTTTGCCCAAACGAGACAAGAGGGCCTGGGCATTGAGAGGTCGGAAGGGAGAAGTTCCCACATTCGGGCGGCTCTTCTTTTTTGCATTTCTCTTCAGCTGCTAGCATTGTGGATAGGCAGAGGAGTATAGCGAGGTGTTTTCTGGTCATATTCTCCTAGAATATGACAGAAATGAGAAAATTCCAATGTTTTCTCATTCAGCCTCGAGGCTAACAAAAAGTTTGTTCGGTGCGCTCACTGGATAATGTTGTTCGCCGCGAGAAAAATCGCTCTGGGCCATCGGATTGTGTGAGCCTGTCCGCAATGTAGAGAAAAAAATCTGGGGAATCTTTCGAGCGCTTTTTTTGGTTTTCTCCTCGGAAATATTCACGAATATTCCCTCGTCTAAAATCAAAAAAATCTTCTCGAAATCTTCTCCCACCTTTTTTCCTCTACATTACGGATAGGCTCGTAGACGCTACAGCACTTCTGAAATAAATCCAACAATAAAGCCGATGGCAAAAGCTATCGCAATATTGAGGACAAGGGCTAGGAGCATCGAGCCGAAAAGTTTGCCATTCGATATCTTTTTACGCCCCGTTTCCTGCAGATGCTGCTCTTGATACGATTTGACAAATTGGCTCACCAGAAGCCCTGGAATCATCATTGCCATGAATCCGGGGATGTGTGTCATGAATTTTTCTGGAAGAATGAACGGGAGTGGGATCAAGGCTAGGACAAGGGGAACGGAAATCAAACACTCTTTTAGCTTCTTCCAATTGTGGATCGTTTTGAAGTGCAAATAATAAAGAAAAATGGAGGAGAGCAATCCTTGAATAACGACCACAAATAGGGCAAATCCTTTAACATAATCCTCTTTAAAAATCGCAAAAGGGGAGATCATTATAGAGGCTAGAATCGTGCCGATTAGTCCCGTCCACCGCGCTTTCTTGGCCAATTGAGGATAGCCCATCGCTTTGTAGTTCTCGCCAACCAGGTAGAACCCCCCTAAATAGCTGCCTAAAAGAGATGCCCATAAAGTCTGTTTAAAAGTGGCGATTGTTGCTTGGTTTTCTGACTCTAAGATTTCCATAGTAATTCTTTTGTCCTATTGGGTTTGCTTGCGGCTACTGCCGCATTGATGTTCAATTTTCTTCCCATCAACTCGCCTAAAGCAGCTGACGTAGCGCAATGGTTGCCCCTTCGTCTTGTTGACACCAGATGAGGATAGGCCATTTCTTTGGCCATGCAAAGCCTCTCCTCAATGACGATCAGTGCATTTCTAACTTCTCGGTTATAGTCTCTCTTTAATGCCTCGATCTTGTTGCAGTAACCTTTGGCCAGGCCGAGGAAAAAGGAATTTTTGGCGATTGCACCTTTGAGGTTGGCCTGACGTTTGGCGCTTTCCCACATGTTGTCGAGCTCACGATCGAGGACGTCGGCCACGTATTCGGCAATTTCGACATTGACCAAATCCCCAAGAATTTCGAGGTAGATCCCATCTTTGGCCCGGTTGAAGACAATGCTGACGAAAAAAGTCTCGAGGATTTTTCCAATCGCCCGCATTTTGCCATTTTCCCTATTCTGCTTAAGGAGCCGTTTTAAGCAGATTTTTTCATCATTTTGGTCAAAATTGCAGTCGAGATTGTGCTTAAGTAGAAGTTGCTGAGATTTGATCATTGCGCTTTCAGCCTCGTGCTGATTGTTGCTTGTAGCCAAAGCCATCAGTTTTTGCACTTTGCGCAAAATCGGGCTCTGCTCTACTTCAAAGACCTTTTCTCCATCTTCTAAGCAGGTGGTTGCTCGGTACACCTCTTCACCCCATCCAAAATGGTGACAGAGAGCTCGGAATTCTGGTCCATGGGCCTGAATGGTCTCGCCGTGGACAATGAAGGCGATGTAATGACCCAGCTCGTGGCGGATCACATTCTCAAGCTGCTCTTTATTCATCAAACATTCGTGGAAGCCAAGTTCATAGAAGTTGGGGTCGAAATAACCGAGCATCGTTTTATTGTTGTAGATGACGATATTGATCGGGTAGGAGGCCCGCTGCTTGAAATCGAGGAACCGGTCGCGTCCCACTTTAAGACCAACTTCTCTAGTCAGAACAACCTTAATAATTTGCTTGATCTGCCCAGTAAAGGAAATAATTTTTTTTGAATAAATGATCATAGAGCTGAGAAGATTATCTATTCTTCAGCCACTTTTCTGCAATTGCGATTTTGTTACCTATTGCCTCTTTATTTTTGGTCAAATGGCTAAGGAGCATTTTCGAACGGGGATTGGCATTGAAAAGGCGTTTATGTTTGGCAATAAAGCGCCAGTACAATCCATCCCAAATCTCGACCCAGTCCCCCTTGGAGTAATCGCTCATTTTTAGAATATAGTTTGACCCACAAATATAGGGTTTTGTCGTCATTTGGCCCTGATCGGCATATTGGCTCATCCCATAAACGTTAGGAACCATGACCCAATCATAAGCATCGACAAAATAGCCCATGAACCATTTATAAACTTCGTTGGGGTCTGTTTCAGTCAGAAGAAGAAAATTTCCAAGGACCATCAACCGTTCAATGTGGTGGCAATAGCCTGTATTTAAGATCCTACGAATAGTCGAATCGATGGGAGGAATTCCGGTAGTCCCATCCCAAAATCCTTTTGGTAGCTTCGCCTTATGATGAAAACCATTGGAGCACCGTTGGGCGTTTCCTTTGAGAAGATAACAGGCTCGGATAAATTCACGCCATCCGATGATTTGACGGACAAATCCCTCTAATGAGTTGAGGGCAATTTTGTTCGATAGAGCTTCTCCAATTACCTGCTCTGGGGTAATTAGACCAATATTGAGAAGGGGAGAGAGAACGCTATGAAAGAGAAACGACTCATTTTCTACGATTGCATCTTCATAATCTCCGAAGTTCTCCAACCGCTTTTCGACAAAATCTCTCAAGAGCGCCTCAGCTTGCGTAAAGTTAATTGGATAAAGGAAAGGGGCTGTTTGGCCAATGGCATCTGGGAAGTTGTGCTCGACGTAAGAGATGGCCCTTTTAACCTCCAAACTGCTTCTGGGAATCGGGTATTTCGGAATCTTTATACCCCTAGGAAGCTTTTTTCGATTTTCGGGGTCAAAACTATACTTGCCCCCGACCGGAGAGCCTTTTTCCATCAAAATATCGAGTTTTTTTCGCATGTAAGCATAGAACTGGGCCATTGAATAGTGTTTTTTGCCATTAAAATAGCCCCTAATTTCCTCTTCAGCGCACAGAAACATTGGGGATGGGTAAAAATGTAACCTGGCCTTTTTTAGATCTTGGGCTAGCCACTCATCAGCAAACTCTGCTAAATGGATTTCTTCAATTTTTTGTTGTTTAAGAATCTGGATGAGCGATTTTCGCTTGGTGAGCTTTCCAGTATCGATATAAACTACCTTAAAACCTTTTTTTTGCAGAAATTTGGCATACTCCTGCATGGCAGCACGTAGGAGAACGAGCCTCTGTTTGTGGAAAGGTTGAACTCTGAAAAAGAGATATTCTTCTACCAAATAGACCGGGCGATCCTTAGCAAGACCCGGGTGGTGCTTAAAAAGTTGATTGGGAAAGATCAGAGTGATAGTGCTCATGATGGATATTTCCCAAATAATTCCTCTAATTTGGCTTTTCTGAATGCGAAAATATTTTCCAGATCTTTTCTTACCTTAAGTCTGTTGATGAGCGATCCTAATGGGCCCAGAGGGAGTTTATAATAGATCATGTCGCTGATTTCAGTTCCGCCCGGGACTGGCTTAAAACGGTGCTCATGATGCCAGAAATTATAGGGACCAAATCTTTGCTCATCTATGAAGTAGAGGGGTTTTTGGACATGGGTGATTTCGGTGACCCATTTGATAGGAATCTGCCAGAGAGGTCGGATCCGATAGATAATCATTTGCCCAGCGTACATTTGTTTTTCTTCTTCCTGACTTGTCATCTCAAACTGCAGGTAGTTAGGCGTGATCGTTTTCAAATTGGTAGGCGAGGAGAAAAACTCCCATGCTTGGTCAACTGAGATAGGCAAAATTTGTCTGTATTTTAGATGTTGCACGATTCTCTAATTCTATTATAATCCCAAATTTCAAGGGAAGGAGGGATGGTAATGGTCGGGAAAATGATGCTCAGCATTATCCTCTGTTTGGGAGGAGGGTGGCTAACTGGGTGGTTGACTAACGCAGAAACGCAAACTTGGTATAAAGACATAATCAAAGCTCCGGGAACACCTCCCAACTTTGTTTTTCCTATTGTCTGGACAATCCTTTACATTTTGATGGGAATTTCGCTTGGACTGCTTTGGTCAAGCAAAACAGAAAATAAGCAAAAAGCATTTTTCCTATTCTTCCTACAACTAGCACTAAATTTCGGATGGTCTTGGATTTTCTTTCATTTCCACCAGATCGGTCTTGCCTTGATGGATATTGTGCTTCTTTGGGTGTTGATTTTCCTTACTATCCGTGCCCTTTCGCCTCATACCCGCCTCGGCAGCGCGCTTCTTTTGCCCTATTTTCTCTGGGTAACTTATGCGGTTTACCTCAATTTTTTCATTTGGTTATTAAATAGTCAGTAGGCCGCTTTTTTATAATTCTGAAGAGCTTTTTTAGATTCTATTTCATGTTCAACCATTGGCCTTGGATAATTTATCTCTAGCTGCTCATTTGCCCAATCGTGGATGATTTTTGGTGGGACTTGGGCAAGTTCAGGGATCCATTTTTTGATGTAGACGCAATCAGGATCAAATTTCTTCTGCTGGCTCCAGGGATTGAATATGCGGAAATAGGGCTGGGCGTCGCAACCTGTGCTCGCAACCCATTGCCAGTTGCCATTGTTGACAGCAGGATCGTAGTCAATGAGAGTTTGAGCAAAATATTGCTCACCCCAGCGCCAGTCGATATGTAGATCTTTAACCAAGAAAGAAGCGACGATCATCCGTACCCGGTTGTGCATCATCCCAGTGGCATTCATTTCCCGCATTCCCGCATCTACAATAGGAAAGCCTGTAAGTCCTTCGCACCATTTTTTGAATAATTTTTTGTCGTATGACCATTTAAGTTTATCAAATTTTCGATGGAAAGCACCCTCGAAAACGTGCGGGAAAAAGAGGGCGATTGAAGTAAAGAAATCGCGCCAATGAAGAGAGCGGATGAGAGGATCATGGGGATTTAATTTTGCGTAAACCTCTCGAGGTGAAACGACAGTGAATTTGAGATAGGCAGAGAGGTGAGAGGTATAGTCTTTTGCAGGAAAATCGCGCAGGTGATCATAATCTTTTATTTGATCCAAATGTTTAAGAATTTTAAGTGCGGCACTTCGGCCGCCTACAAGAAGATTATCTACGTCGACCTTAGGCAATTTCCCTTTGGCAAAAGGGATCGGGCCATGGTAATAATTTTTCATTCGGTTGTGAACCGGCTCTGGAACTTCAAGTTTAAGGGCATTGCGATAGTAGGGAGTAAAGATCGTGTAGGGTTTACCGTCTTTCTTCACAGTCTCTTCAGGTGCATGGAGCAGAGCATCGTCGAAAGAAAGAAAGGGGATCCCAGCTTTTTTGCATACCTTTTCGATTTTTGTATCTCGTCCAATACTGTAAGGCGTGTAATCGCGGTTGACGATCACTGCATCAATGTTTAACTCATCGATACATTGCTGCACAACCTGGTCGCTTTTTCCATGAAGTAGAAATAATTTTCCCTCCTTCTGTTTAAGCTGATCTTCTAAATCTTCGATCGACTCGACCATAAATTTTAAACAATGGTCGCTCCGATAGGGGTTATGCTCAATTTGTTCTGGAGTGAATATGAAGCAGGGGATCACCTTTTCAGAGTTTTTTAGTGCATATATCAGACCTGTATTGTCCTCTAAACGCAGATCGCGCCGAAAGATGAACAGCGATTTTTTGAAGCTCATGTTTTGCCTTCAGTTAACTTTTTAGCCAGTCCTTTGAAAATCATAATATGAAAAGGATAGAAGAGATACCAGTAGAACCTCCCGAATACACCATTTGGACGAAATGTGGCGGTTTGATAGAGTGTACCACCCCCCTTTGGGTTTGGTTTGATTTCAAATTCGAGCCAACCTTCTCCAGGAAGTTTCATCTCTGCATAAAGAAGCAACCTGCCCGAAGATTCGTCAGCAAGTAGAACCCGCCAAAAATCAAGTGCATCTCCAGCTTTTAGATGGGTGGGATTTGTTCTCCCCCGTCGCAGTCCGATGCCCCCTATCATCTGGTCTAAAAAGCCTCTGAATGCCCAGGCCCAGTTCATCGCAAGCCATCCATTCTCACCACCAAGAGACCATATTCGCTGACGGACTTGAGAGGGATCTATTGAAAAAGGGACAACCTGCCGATCCTTGAAGGTGCCATGGCTGGGGACGCGGATAAAAATCGAAAGATCTGGGTTTAATGAAGATCCACTTAAACTATCTCGCCAGCTAGATGGGATCGATTCCTCTTCGATACGGGCAAAAGCGTTGCGGACTGCCTCTTCAAAGGAGAGAAGCTTTCTTGGAAGGATGGTCTGAATACGGGTATCTTTGCAGATGGCGTTATTGATTAAACTATCGACAAGCGATCTTGCAAGTTCAAAACTTGTACTTGTGACAAAAAATAGCCATAGAGAAGATAGCCTTGGAGTTAAGACCGGCACGGTGATAATCCACCGCTTTAATCCTCTTAAGGTAGCAAACCTTAGAAGCAGCTCTTTATAAGTAAGAACATCTGGCCCCCCGATTTCGAATTCTTGATTGAGACATTCCGAATGGTTCAATACTGCAGTCAGATAAAAAAGGACATCCCTAATTGCGATGGGTTGGATCAAATTATTTAGCCATCTTGGGGCAACCATTACAGGGAGCTTCTCAACAAGATCTCGGATGATTTCAAAAGAAGCGCTCCCCGATCCAATAATGATACCGGCCATCAAAATCGTGACTGGAATTTTCCCTCTTTTGAGAATTTCGCCAACATTTTTGCGAGAGCTCAGATGAACTGAAAGATTGGATTCGTTTGAGAGTCCGCTCAAATAGATGATCTGCTTGGCATGAGTCTGATTCATTTTCTCGATGAAATTGCGAGCACACCGCTCTTCGAGCTGAGCAAAGTTCTTCGAGTAGGTCATCGAATGGACCAGGTAATAGGCAGCATCGATATCAGTGGGGATTCGACTCAAAGATTCTTTCTTGAGCAAATCTGCTTCAATGAGGTGAACGCGTGATCGAAATTTCTTAGGAAGCTCGATGCGTAGATGACTTCTGACAAGAGCATAAATTTCATGTCCTTGTTCTGCAAGGAAAGAAATAAGCCTTGTTCCGATGTAGCCATTAGCACCTGTAAGGAGAACTTTCATAATTGTTGATTTTCACGAATACCGACATTGATGACAAGAACTCCGTTTGTAGATTATCGTGATGGGATCATGACGACAACTGGACAAATAAACGCAAAGCGGCAATTCATCACGATATTGCTGATCGTTTTTTGTGGCTTTTTAGGCATTTCGATGCCCTATTTGCTCTTCCCTGCCCTTTTTATTAACCCCGAGTATTCCATCTTACCCCAGGCATCTAGCCACGCAAGCCGTGCCCTCTTGCTTGGTCTCACTTTGGCTGTTTATCCCCTAGGACAATTTCTCGGTTCGCCGATTCTTGGGTCACTTTCCGATGACTTTGGGCGCAAACCACTCCTTTCAGGAAGTCTGCTTGTCGCTGCGTTTTGCAATTTAGTGACGGGCTTGGCCCTTGCGAAGGCAAACCTGTTGCTGATTATCCTCAGCCGCTTTGCCGCTGGGATGATGGAGGGCAATGTGGCGATTGCCAGGGCCATGGCCGCCGACATCAAGACGATGTCTAAGCATGATACCTTTGGCAAAATCAATGCAGCCATCTCGATTGCCTTCCTGATCGGCCCGCTGATTGGGGGTGTGTTGGCCGATAACCAAATTTTCGAAGGAGCGACAATCTCCACACCATTTTACGTCATCGGGGCTCTTTTTTTTGCGCTATCCATCATGGCGGCGGCCATTCTTCACTCTCATTCTGTTGCGGCTAGCGCGAAAAAGGGGCTTTCCTCCTACTTCAATCTCTTCAAGAAAATGAAAGCTCTCTTCCGAGATAAACAACTGAAGTTTTTGATGATCGTCTCCACCTTTTTCACTTTAGCGGTCGATATTTTTTATGAATTCGGCCCCGTCTATCTCACCGAAAAATGGACACTTCGTCCCGCTGATCTGATTATTTACAACAGCATCCTCTGCTTGACTCTGGCGATTGGAAATGGGTGGCTTGCCTCTTTTTTTTCAAAGCGCTACACCACACCGCCGGGGGTGATCGGGGCGATAGGAGGATTTTCCCTATTTTTATTGAGCACTATTTTTACTAATCAGCCATGGCTCATGATGGTGTTTATCGGCCTCTGTGGTCTTTTGATCGGCCTTGGCGTCACACTGCTTACCGTCCGGATCTCTGATGCCGCAACCGATGCGATCCAAGGAGAAGTTCTCGGTGTCCAATTGTCTCTTCGGGTCTTGGGCGATGCAATCATCTGTATTTTGGGAGGGATCTTGCTCCTTATATCGCCAAAACTTATATTGGCGATAGCGGCTCTGATTGCAGCTGCCACGATGGGTTACTATATCAGAAGGAAATAGCATGGAAACACCGATGTATTTTTTTATTGCCGACATCAGCGGATATACATCCTTTATGATCCAGAATAAGATGGACTATACCCATGGGACTCTCGTCATTACTGAACTGATGAATTATCTCGTCAAACAGGTTGCGCTCCCAATTGAAATTTCGAAACTAGAAGGGGATGCATTGTTTCTCTATTTACCAGAGGATAAAGCGATTAAAAATATCAAAAATATCCCAGAATATCTCGGTGAAAAGATCTTGGAATTTTTCAACGCCTTTTCTGCAAGAGTTGGCCAGATGTATTCGACGACCCCATGTACTTGCGGAGCCTGCTCAAATATCGCCCAGCTTAATCTCAAAGTGGTCGCCCACTATGGGAAAGCAGCGATCAATAAGATCGGTTCATTTCAAGAGCTCGCTGGTGTCGATGTGATCCTGGTGCACAGGCTTTTAAAAAATCAAATCAAAGAAAAGCGGTACTTGCTCCTAACCGAAGCTGTCTTTGAAAAGATCAAATTGCCACCCGGTGAAAAACTAGCAAAAGGGGAGGAGACCGACAAAGATCTTGGGAAGATTCCCATTTATGTCTACTATCCCTCCCAAACCCCACCGCCCAAGCGAGTTGAATTGAAGGGTTGGGAAAAATTTATCACCCACTGTAAACTTTCCATAGCGGGATTTCTTGTGAAGACAGGTCTTATGAAAACAAGATCCTTTCATAATCTCCCTTCAAAATAAATGATTTATGTGATAAAATTGATTCATGAAGATTTCATCTTATTGCAGTAATTATTTTTCAGGATTCGGAGAAATTTATAATTATCATAAAAACACCTATTCAATCAATTTTTTAGCCATGCTCAAAATCCTCTCCTATTTCACCGTCATCATCCCTCTGACAGTTGGGACCGTCTATGGAATTTCCCTTTGCGGACGGGTGAGCCATCTGACAGTTTTTGATGCTTACAACCCCCATTTTCTCCCAAAGGCCAATCTGCACAACCTAGAAGCGTATAGCCAGTCCGAAGACTTTATCCGGCACGCCAAATCAGCCCGCATCTACTACAATTCAGAGCAGCTTTCATCGCGGGATGCCTTAAGGGTCATTTTCCAAAGAGAGCCTACTAACATCGCCATGGGTGAGAACCAATACGATAAAGTCCAGTTAGCGGCAATGTTTGGCTATGAAAAGAGTGTCTATAATGATCTAAGAGCTCGAAAAGAAGATGGAACACTATTCAAAGAATTGCCCAATACTGCGGCTGTCTATTCGGAGACATTCCTTTGGGATCCTCCTGGGGGCGCTAACAAGAAAGAAGTGGCCTGCCTTTCACTGCCGGCCCCAGCTTTAGATAGTTCCTCACAACCCCACTATGACTACTATATGAGCAGCGGGCAGTTAGATGTGAAAAAATACAATCAAGAAATGGCCTTTTTGTTTAACTGCGTGGAGCGAGCAGTCAGAGATCATCGATACACAGCATTTGAAGGGAAGGGACTGAAACGGGTAGTGCTATCCAAGTTTGGCCAGGGGGCTTTTTTAGAAGCTCTATCGACTGAAGACCGACGGATTGCGCAACAAATTTATAGAGACCAACTGGCAAAGTTCTTAAGCCATATTGCCGATTTGAAAATCGACGTAGTGATGAGTGAGTATCAACAACCTGGCCTATGGAATAGCTGGCATAAAAAAATCATCGTTGGGGATATTGTTAAAACGGCCCAAGAGGGGGATTTCATCGTAAACGCTTGGGATCCTCATAGCGCCCCTGGGAATGGAAATGATGCGGATAAGTCCTTCGATGGGGCAATGGGAAAAGGGTCTGCAATTCTTCTCACACAGACTGCGTGGCTCAATGAGAACCTCCGCAGCCCAGATTGCTTAGTGGGTGTTAATAGTACTTAACGACTCCGCTCACTTGTCTCAAAGCCGCTGCTGCAACCCGTCTAGAGGTTCCGACGCCGATGTCATCCTTAATCCCCCCCCTTTCTTGAAGCTGTTGATTGCTTAAGTTATGATCTAGCAGCCACGCTCCATCGATATGAACAGGCTCATTTCCTGAAAAGTAGTGATATTTAAATAACCCTGGATCCTTTACAGGGTCATTTTCTTTTGGTGCTTCGTCCGAAGAGATTGCTAAAACTACAGGAAGATTGAGAACTGTAGCCTCGCGATCATCCTGAAGTTTAACCTGCATCCCTTGTCTGACCCAGCGCTGACCCCCTAACCAGTGAGTCTTTTCATCATAGAAATTGTCTTCCAGTGCATATTCAATAGCCGTTCCGACAGAGTCAAAGTAGATCCTCTGCCCGATTGGGGTGAAAACGCGCTCGGCCAATTGCCCAATTCCATAGCGCATCAAAGTCATCAAAGACGTTCCGTGGAAGCCCCTGTGTTGTCCTCTAGAGGTTAAGATTCCAAGGAAGTTTCTTGTGCTGAAGATCTCTGTCGCCTTGCCATCTACCTTTGCCTCAAAAGGATTGGCGTGATGCACTACAACCGATTGATCCTGAGGGATTTCAAAGTCTAAAACCTGTTTGACTAAGAGGCGAGGCCGTGGGTCTCTTTCCCCCATTGGCTCTTGTCCCATATAGGTGACCATGAGCTCCTCTCCCTTGGCATTCCGTGCCAGCATGGGGAGGCTTGGAAGGGATCTGCCAACTAGTCTAATTCCAGCAGTAATTGGGTTTGTTGCCATAATATTATCTCCTTATTAATTTTATATTTATAATTTTACTATATTATAAAATAAATTTAAAGAAGATAATATAACTAATTGTGTAACTAATTGACTGCTATTATGTTGCTTTTTCTAACAGATCAATATCGAGCTCACAAATAGACTTAACATTGCGTGTGATTTTCTCAATATCCCAATCCCACCAGGCAAGCTTTTGCAGACGCTCAACGGTCGGGCCGTCGAAGCGCATTTTGACCACTTTGGCAGGGTTTCCTGCGACAATCGAATAGGCTGGTACGTCTTTAACCACGACCGCCCGTGTGGCGATAATCGCCCCATTTCCGATCGTGACCCCATTCATGACGAGAGAATCGTACCCAAACCAGACATCGTTGCCTACGATGATGTCCCCCTTGACGGGTAGGTCTTGGATGTTAAAAGCATTTTCCCAGCCATGCTTAAAGACAGGAAAAGGAAATGTGCTGATGGCGTCGAGCTTATGATCGCCAGTCATGATGAAACGGGTCTCGGCTGCAATCGCGCAGAACTTTCCGAAGACCAGTTTTACCTTGTCGAAGTGGTAGTTATAGAGGACATTGTATTCCTCAAATTTTTCGGGGCCATTTCGCCGATCATCAAAGTAGGTGTAATCGCCGACGATGATATTGGGAGCTTTGACGATATTTTTGAGAAAGACAAGCTTGTCATACCCGTCGATTGGAAATAGTATTTTGGGATCAGGTCCGTGCATAGGCTTTTCACTTTAGCAGAAGAAGAGCAGAAATCCAAGTCTCAAATAGACGATTTTCCCTCGCACAAATGTGCTCCGCATGCACCATTCCTAGAGGGATGGCCTTAAGGCCCTCTCGCATCTCTTTTAAGTGCTCTTCTTCTTCCAGGAGGATCGATTTGACAGTGATGGGGGACTTGGCAGAGCGGAGCACTTCATGGTAGAGGGGATAGAGCATTTCAGCCCGCAGCTCAATGGCATAGGTGACAAGTAAGTAGGCATGTCTTTCCAAGCCGTAAAATTTGAGATAGCGGCAAGTTTGCAGATCGAGCCGATTCAAATACTGTAGTGATGCGACACCTCCAAGCAAGCTCTCTAAAGCATATGTTTCGATGGGAGAAGAGATCCGCTGAATTTGTTTTTTCAGATAGTGGGCATGCCGAAATTCTTCTGCAGCGTGCTTGAGCATCTCCTCGCGCACAAGGGTCGGATGCTCGCAGGAGGCGATTTTGCGCGCGCCGCAGTTCTCCAAATAGGAGAGGGTGTTGAGCCACTTGGCATGCAGCTGATCCGAGGCGACGATGATGGCTAGGAGCTCTTTAATTTTCGAGAGTGAAAACAATTTGTTCATAGATCCTTTCGAGTTCGCTTTTTTTGATGCAATAGGGGGGCATGACATAGAGGACATTTCCGAGTGGGCGGAGTAGGATATCTTTGCTTAGGAAAAAGTCATAGAGCTGATCCCGGTCGACGCTGTGGTACTCCAAAACCAGAATAGTCCCAAGGGATTCGCACCTTTTGAGTTTGGGATGGGAGCTCCATTTTTGGCAAAAAGTGCGATGGGAGTCGCTGATCTGCTGGCGAGCAAGCGTGCACTCTTCTTGGAGAAGAAGATCGAGGCTCGCTAGTGCGGCCGTGCAGACGATCGGATTGCCTGTATAGGAATGTCCATGGAGAAAGGCATTTTGGTGAAAAGCGGAGAAAATTTCTTCGGTGCAGGCAGTCACTCCTAAGGGAAGAAATCCGCCGGTAATCCCTTTTGAGAGGCAAATGAGATCAGGGGAAAATCCCTCACAGGCAAATAGGGGTCCTGTCCGCCCAAATCCGGTCATCACTTCATCTGCGATTGTCAAAATTCTATGTTTTTTGCAAAGGGTAAATATTGACCTCAGATGTTCCTTAGAATAGATTTTCATCCCACCAGCTCCAAGGATCAATGGCTCGAAGATGAAGCAGGCGACGTCCCCTTTTTCCAGGATCTCTAGGCAGTGTGGCTCAATTTGCTCAACATCGAAAAGATAGCTCCAGAAGGGGCGGTTGTAGGGGTTTTTCCCAGCGGCGGACATGGCTCCAAAAGTGTCTCCATGGTAGCTGTCTTTGAGGCAAACCACTTTTGTTCTTTGGATATTTTGGTTGTGCCAGTATTGGAGAGCAATTTTGAGTGCCGTCTCTACTGCGGTAGACCCATTGTCGGAGTAGAAGATTTTCCCCATTTTCCCAGGGAGAAAGGGTAGCAGTCGCTGCGCCAGTTCGACGGCGGGCAGATGGGTGAAATCGGCAAAAATCACATGTTCTAAAATATCGGCCTGCTCCTTGATTTTTTGGGCTATATAGGGGTGGGCATGTCCATGCAGATTGACCCACCAGGAGGAAATGCCATCTAGAATCGCCCTTCGATCGGGAGTATAGAGATAGGCCCCCTTCGCATGTGCGATGGGGATCGGCTGGCGCCCCTTTTTGTAATGGGTGAAGGGGTGCCAAACGGTGTTCTGATCGTTTTCGATTAGAAATTGTGTCGCCATGATGCTGCATACCTCCGTAGTGTGGTTTCTGTGATTTCAGATTCTGGAAGCAATCTTCCCAAGCAGGGGAGTTTTGTGATTTCTAAAATCGCTGCTTCGCTATCGGGGTTGGGCTGGCCATTGAAGATAATGCCCAAAAGGGGAATGCCATGACGCTTCAAGGTTTCGACCGTGAGCAAGGTGTGATTGATGCTCCCTAGATAATGCTTCGAGACAATGACCCACTCTGCCCCCCACGATTTGAATAGATCAAAAGTGGTCAGACGTGTTGTCAAAGGCACCAATATTCCTCCGACCCCTTCGATGATGAGGGGACGCGGGGGTTGCGGTATCTGAATTTTTTCGATCTCGATGGTCAGATTTTCCAAGCGGGCCGCATGGTGGGGTGAAAGGGGCGCTTTCAGGCAATAAGCTGGAGCATGGACCCGCTGATGCCACTGTTTTACCCGAGAAGAATCACTTTCTCCACAATCGATCGGCTTCCAGTAATCCGCATCGAAAAGATAGCTGAGAATCGTGCAAACTACCGTTTTACCTACTTCAGTGCTGATTCCAGCGACGATAATTCTCTGCATAGGTGATATAACTCCTTTTCTTTGTTAAAGGCATGAAGAGTGATTCGGAGCACCTCGCGTCCACGCTGCACGGTAGGGCTCAAAAGGGGACGAACATCAAAGCCCTTCTCTTGAAGAACTTTTGACGCTTGTTTTGCTTTTTCATTTCCTCCGATGGGGAGGCCCAAGATGGGGGTTTTAGTCCCACAGATGTTCATTAAACGGCGCAGATGGGCCCGCTCTTTTTCCATCATCGGAAATCGGTTATAGCTGTCTTTGATCGCTGAAAGAATCGATAGCGGCGGGGCGGTTGTATAGATGAAGGGGGTGGCAAAATTAACCAGCGCCGCCTTGAGAGTGTCACTGCCTAAGACGATAGCTCCATACGCTCCCAGAGCTTTACCGAAAGTGACCACTTGGGCAAAAACTTGGGACCCTAGATGGTGCTCAGCGACAAGGCCTCTCCCTTGTGGCCCCATGACGCCGACCGCGTGGGCTTCGTCGACAATTAAACAGGCTTCATAGAGGCAGGCGAGATCGGCGATTGCTGGGAGGGGGGCAATAGAACCATCGGTCGAATAAATCGACTCAATGCAGATGAAACAGTTGCCGTTACATTGACGCAAACGATTTTCCAGGTGCTCCAGATCATTATGTCGAAAGGGGAGCCCTTTGGCCGAGCTTAGACGAATTCCATCGCGCATCGAGGCGTGTATATGGGAATCAAACAAAAGGGTAGAATTTGAGCTTCCGATGGTTGAAATCAGCCCCAAATTGGCCATATAGCCGCAGTTAAATAGGAGCCCCGCTTCGTAACCGTGGAACTGGGCAATTTGATCTTCTAAATCCTCAGCAAAAGCTGTATTCCCAGTGAGGAGCCGCGATCCCGTTGAACCGCAATTTCCCTCCCATTTCCTATACAGGCGGGCTAGGCCCAAATAATCGTTAGAGGCAAAATCGATGAGATCTGGCACCGTCCGGAGCTCTCGAATATTTCCCAATGTGGCTCTTTTAACTAGACGTTGTTCCAAATGCAAAATCATCGCAGCCCCAGCAGTTGAAACATTTCTCGATCTCGATCGACTGGGGAATTACCAACCGTCAGCAATTTTTCTCCCATGTGAATCGAATTTACCCCCGCGAAAAAGCAAAGAGCCTGCTGCTCAAATGACATCTCGGCTCTACCGGCTGAAAGGCGGACCATCGTTTTGGGCATGGTGATCCGGGCGATCGCGATGATCCGGAGCATTTCCCAAATAGAGACTGTGGGTTGCTTTTCAAGTGGAGTTCCAGCAATAGCGCTAAGACGATTAATCGGGACTGATTCGGGGTGAGGTCTTTGAGAGGAGAGTGTTCTAAGCAGTTCTAATCGGTCCTCAACCTCTTCTCCCATCCCTAAAATTGCGCCGCAGCAGACGGTGATCTGCGCCTTTCTAATCGCTTTAAGCGTGTTCAACCGGTCTTGATAGGTTCTCGTTGTGATGATTTTTGGATAGAACCGCTCTGAGGTGTCAAGATTGTGGCTATACGCATAGGCCCCCGCTTCTTTGAGCCGCTCTGCTTGCGCCTCATCGACCATCCCCAGACAACAGCACACCTCGACTCCCAAACCGGCAACTTCGCGAGTCATCTGCAGAGCATCTTCAAATTGCTTACTATTCCTCACACTTCTCCATGCAGCAACAAGACAGACTCGTGTCGCCCCTTGAGATTTGGCCAATTTGGCCCTCCTGAGCACCTCTTCGACGCTCATCATCGGCTCCGCTTTGATAGCTGTTATGTAGCGAGCTGATTGGGCGCAGTATTTGCAATCTTCAGGGCATCCTCCAGTTTTGATCGAAATAATCGAGCAGACTTGCACTTTGCCCACATCATGATAAGCGCAATGCACCGCGTGTGCTTTTGAAATGAGCTCCATCAACGGAAGCTCGTATAGCTTTCGTAATTCTTCTAAATTCCAGTCATTTCGAATCATCATGCCCCAAATGTTAATCTGTCGAATTTTCGATCTTCAAGGCGAAAATGGATTCTTTAAACTCAATTGAGGTTTACGAAAAACCAAATTGAGTTTAAAATACCCCTTTTGCGGCGACGCGATCAAACTACAAAATGGTTTGTGCGATTCGATCTGAAGGTGGATTTTTTTATGCTTGAAGTTCTTTGTGGAAACAAAAATGTGCAGCGAATTCTTCTTTTTCTGTTTGTGAACGGAAAATGTTATGGAACACAGCTCCACCGGTCACTTAAAACCCCCCTCACCCCACTCCAGAAGGCGCTCAATCGATTGGAAATGGGTGGACTCATCACCAGCTACTACGAAGGAAAAACCCGCCTATATCAATTTAACCCCGCCTATCCGTTGATTGGGGAGGTGGAGCAGCTGCTCAAGAAGGCCTATACTCTACTGCCCGCCCATGAGAAAAAGGGCTATTATCTGCTCAAAACCGATCCCTCAAGTAACGCCGAAACGAATCTGCAAGTGCTGCTCACCTTTTGGGAAAAGCTCCTTACGATCACAGAGCTATCCTTTCATGCGACGAGCAAGTCAGGTGGGGGCTGGAATGGAAAAGGGCAAGGGGAAGTGGTCAAGACTAAAGAGGGGGCCAATATCCTCATCTTCAATGAAAAGGGCTCTTGGCGAGGAAAAGAGGGCTCTGAGGTGACATTTAGCAATGTTTTCCGCTGGACACTCGATCGGCGCGCCGGAGTCATCTCCCTGGAGCATTTGCGCCGTGGTCCCGACCATCCAGTCTTCCTCTTCCACCTAGCCCCCTCCAGCAAACAGACCCTCTCGTCGGTCGATTCCCATCTCTGCGAAGGGGATACCTATTTTGGACAGATCCATTTTGATCGGTTCAGTCTCCGACTCAACTGGCGAGTGATCGGCCCCAAGAAAAACGAAGAGATCAATTACTACTACAGTAGTTGATGAAGCAAGCTCTGGAACAAAGCGCGCCGCTCTGTTTCGATATCGGGATAAACGGTGTGTTCGGGGTGGACGCCGCAGAGAATCGCCTCGCCGGCGCCGACCGCGCAGTGGATGATTCCTGCGGGCTCCCCTTCGATATCAGCATAGCGGGCGAGTACGGTGATCCCTTCAAAATTTTCGGCATCGACAAAGCTGCAGCCGCCGTTGAAATAGGCTGCGGTCGGTTTGCCTCGAGAAATAAGCCTGGCAATTTGTGCTCCTTGCTCATTTTGATAGGAGAATTTGCCGGGGCCATAGGCTGGTCCCCTTGCGATGCCGGGAAAAAATTTTAATTCGCGAGTGGCCAGTACTTCGAGGGGTCCTCCTCGTTCAAATTCGATGGTACCGCTTCCATAGTAAGCACCAGCGCAAATGCCGAAGTATTTCCCGCCCGATTGAACGAACTCTTTCAGATTTTGATTGCCGAGCCCTTGGAGGGCTTGGTGGTAGGGGATATCCCTGCCACCTGGGATAATGACCAAAGAGGTGCTCGTTTGCCAATTTCTGCTGCGCAGGTGAGAGCTATCAACCAGTTGAATTTCGTGATCGATTTTTTCCATTTTAAGGGCCGAAAGGAGGGAGTGGATGCAAAATTGGTCGGTTCCTTCATCTCGATAAATGAGAATTTTTTTCATGCGACCATTTTACCCTCTAGAAAGAGCATTTTCAATTGTTAAATTTGTTTTTTTAGACTATCTCTTGCAAATAAGGAGATTACCTATGACCCAGCCTATAGATCGGACGTTGGATTGTTCAGGGCTATCTTGCCCTATGCCAATTGTCAAAACTTCTAAAGCAATCAAAGAAATCCAAATTTCGCAAGTTCTCAAAGTGATTGCTACTGATTCGGGTTCACCAAAGGATATGGAAGCGTGGACCAGACAAACCGGCCAGGAACTGATTTCTTCTACAGAAGAAAGTGGGAAATACATCTTTTTGATTCGCCGCTTAAAATAGGACAAAAATGACAAAAAAACGGATCGCTTTCATCGCGACTAAGGGGACTTTAGATTGGGCTTATCCCCCCTTTGTTCTTGCCAGTGCCGCTATCGCGATGGGCTGGGAAGTGGGGATCTTTTTCACTTTTTATGGTCTACAGTTATTGCTAAAGGATTTTGACGGTAAAATATCGCCTCTGGGCAATCCTGCGATGCCAATGAAGATCCCTTTTGGTCCTGAATCTTTTCGATCGATCGATTGGCCGGTTCCAAATTTGGTAAAAATTCTTCCTGGCTTTGAACAGATGGCAACTAGTATGATGAAAAAGACCTTTGAGCAGAAAGGGGTCTCGTCGATTCAAGAATTGCGGACTTTTTGTGTTGAGGGTGGAGCAAACCTGATCGCTTGTCAAATGTCGATGGATGTTTTTGGCTATAAGAAAGAAGAGTTCATTCCTGAATGCTCTTTCGGTGGCGCTGCAGCATTTTTAGAATTTGCCGCAGAAGCGGATGTACAGTTATTTATATGAGTCTGACACCTAAAGAACTTTATCAGCGCATTTCAAAGAAAAACGATTTTCTTCTCTTGGATGTGCGCAATCCTGATGATTTTCAAGCCTCCCGCATTGAAGGGCGCTTTACTCCAGAGACTCTCAACATTCCCTATTACGAATTTGTCGAAGATGAAGAGAAAGCGGTCAAAAGACTTCCTCAACATCGAGAGATCGTCGCCTTGTGCAATAGAGGCAATTCCAGTGGGTTTGTCGTTGAGTTGTTAAAAAAATATCACATCCATGCCCTCAACATTGAAGGGGGCATAAAGGCATGGGGCAATCTTTATGTCACCCACGATATTGTCCAAGGCCAAATTATCCAAATCGATCGGCCTGCTAGAGGCTGTTTGAGTTATATTTTGATCAGTCAAAATGAGGCTATTGTCATCGATCCCTCTAGGCATATCGACATCTACAGGGAATTTCTGTTGGAGAAAAAGGTGCGTCTGACAGCTGTATTTGATACTCATGCCCACGCTGATCATATCAGTGGAGGATTTGCTCTGGCAAAAGCTGAAAATGTTCCTTATTACCTCCACCCTTACGATGCGATACATCCCTTCGATATGCTTCCAGGGAGATTAAATCCATATGAGATGCTTAAGGATGGTTTTTCATTTCAAATAGGTCAGCTCACTTTGACCACGGTGCATGTTCCCGGCCATACTTTGGGCGAAGTTTGCTTCCTTGTGAAGGATCAACACGCTTCCTATTATCTTTTTTCAGGAGATAGCCTTTTTCTTCAAAGCTTTGGTAGGCCCGATTTAGGTGGGCAAGGGAAAGCTTGGGCCCCTTTGGTTTTTACCTCTTTATTTGAGATTATTAAAGATAAAGTTCCCCATACTGCTCTGGTATTACCAGGTCATTACAGCTCTGCTCAGGAGTCCAATGAATCAGGTGCTTTTGCAAGGCCAGTTTCTGAGGTTTACAAGCAAAATAAGGACCTCCAGGTGCCTAAAGAGGCCTTTGTCAACTATGTCCTAGAGCATTTGCCTCTGATGCCGCCCCAGTACGTACAAATCAAAAGGATCAACCTTCATCTCGCAGATGTCTCAGAGCAAGAGGCCAGTGATTTGGAGCTGGGGAAAAACGTTTGTGCTATTTCCCAGCTTTGATTTTGTCGGCTAGCACTTCTCCGACCATATAAGCTGGACGGGAGGTGTTGTAGCCTGGAATCGTCGGGAAAACAGAGGTGTCACAAATCCTTAAGCCTTCTATGCCGAACACTTTTAAATTGGAGTCAACGACAGCCATCGGGTCATCTTTCGTGCCCATTTTGGCGGTCCCGCTCATATGGTGGCCAAAAGAGGAGTATCTTCTGATATAGTCTTTGACTTGATCTAAAGTAGAAAACGCTGGTCCAGGGAGCACTTCTTCGGGTTTAAATTTCTGAAGGCTCGGGTGTTTCATCAGCTCTCTCTGGAGCATGATCCCTTTTGCCAGACGGGAGACATCTTCATCGTATTTATTTAGGCACAGGTCGATCAGGGGAGGATCTGTTGGATCGGTGCTGCGCAATTTGATGGTACCGGTATTGGCTTTGACTTTCGTGATTTCTGTTAGAAAGCCAAAATAAGCTTTTGGATTTTTCGGATCTAAGCCTTCTAAAATCTTGGGCAGATAACCCGCTTTTAGAGGATCTGGATCCTGGAATGTCTCTGGATTGAAATTGAAATCGCGGAAATAGGCGTGGAGTGTGTGGATGTGCAGGTCGGGATACCTTTTATCACGCGGCTCTAAGTCGCTAAACCATTCCCACACAATGGGGGTTCCGTTCTCTGTAAGCGCCTCCATGTCGGCAAATTTTTGCCAGGATGGATCTGATAGAGATAGAAGTGCCGCTTGAGATTTCCAGACTTTGTTTGGCAAATTTTTCACTTCAAAGATCAAATTCACTTCCATGTGGTCTAGAAGGTTGTGACCAACGCCAGGAGCATCCTTGATAACTTTAATGCCCAGTTTCTCTAGATCTGCTTTGGGGCCTACTCCTGAGAGCAGCAGAAGTTGGGGCGTGTTGATGCTTCCGCCGCAAATAATCACCTCTTTATTTGCTTTGTAGATGACTTTCTTTGCAGTCTTACTTTTGGGGTTGTGCCGTTTGTCAACCTGATAGGCTCTTTCGCCAGAAATTGCTTCAACTCCAACTGCACGCTTTCCTTCGAATACGATTTTTGTCACGAGCTGGTCAGTGATGATCTCGAAGTTATTCCACCCCTTTTCTTTGTTCTCCTTATAACGGGGTAACAATAGATCGGTGGCAACATACGATCTACGACCATCGTTGTGGACTTGGGTATCATGCATTCCAATACCAGACATGTCATTGGGGTTATCGTAGAAATCATCCCGGTATGCAGCGCCAAACTTCTCTTTCGCAGCTTTGATCAAATCACTATGAAATTCTTCTCTAATTTTGGCCTGTTTGATATGAAGCCATCCCTTTTGGCCATGCGCCTCTTTTTTCGATTTTGGCACATCGAAGTTCTCCATCTTTTTGAAGAAATAGTCGAGGCTCTCAGCGCTCCAGCTTGGGTCATTTAGGAGTCTTGCCCATTCATCATAGATAACGGGGCTGCCGCGGCCGTCGACCATCGCATGGTGGTTTGTTGAGCCTCCAAGACCAGTCCCTCGCGGATAGGCGTAGATTTTTCCGTTTTGGGGCTCTGTTTTGAAGTTCCAGTTTGACGCTGAGCCTTTAGGCGAAATGGCTTTCGGAAGATCGGCGAGAAAAAGCCAAGAAGCCGCAGTGGCAACTTCGGGCTCTGCCGTATTGTCGGGCCCCGCTTCGATAAGCAGAACTTTATTGTTTTTATCTTCTGCAAGTCTTGCAGCTAAAACTCCGCCTCCTGCACCTGCTCCAACAATGATATAATCTGGTGTGAACTCTTTAGTCATAGAAATCTTCCTTTTTTCACAAAATGAATTTATGGTGCAAATTTGTCAACTTGCAACTATTGGACACACGCTCTATAATGCTCTGCCTTAAGATGGTTTCATATAAAGAGCTGATCAGCTTTATTTGGCGCTTCATTCGACTTCAAAAATCGAGCTTCTTTTTCATATTTTTCATCGACTGCTTCGCTTGGTCGCTCGACGCATTGCTCTGGCCTTACATCTTACATATAGTGATCGATATTTTTACCCGCTTTGAAGGGGATCGATTAATGGCTTGGGAAATGCTCAAATGGCCGATCATCGCCGGAATCGGCCTTGTCATTTACGTTGAAACCGCCTCCCGCACCATGGGCTTTTTGATGGCAAGGGCGATTCCTAAATTGACCGCAGATATCCGGATGGAGATGTTCGACCATTTGGAGCATCATAGCCCCCATTACTTCAACGAGCGGTTTGGAGGGACTCTAGCGAATAAAATCACCGATATGACGACGCAAGTGGAGTCGATTGTGCGGGAATTATTTTGGCCGATTGTCCCGGCTATTGCCACCTGTCTGCTCGGTGTGGTTTTTCTATGGTTTGTCAACCCACTTTTCTCCTGGATTCTACTCATCTGGACTATTGTCCACATGGCGATATGTTTCAAATTCGCTCGCCCGGTCGATGAATATGAGCATCGACATGCGGAGGCTCGCAGCACGCTACTGGGCAAGATTGTCGATAGCTTCACCAACAATTTTGCTGTGAATCTGTTTTATCGTTTTTCTCATGAGAAAAAGGGGATTACCCATTATCAAAAGATCGAGCAAGAGACCTACACTAAAGCCAGACTGTATGTGGTCAAAATGCAATGTTTTCTCTCGCTGTTTTACTTTTTTGGAGTTGTTCTGGGTGTTTTTGGATCGCTGCTCTATGTGTGGATCCAAGGGCAGATTACTACAGGACAAGTCGTGCAAGTTTTCACCACCATGTGGAGCCTGTCGATGATCCTCTGGACAGTTGGCACAACACTTCCTGGTTTTTTCCAGTCATTTGGGATCGTCAAGCAGGCCTATTCGGTGATGCGTGATCCTCAAGACATCCAAGATAAACCAGGGGCGATCCCACTCCAGATCCGCTCGGGAGAAATCATCTTCGATAATGTCTCGTTTCACTATGGGGAAAACAAGCTCTTTCAGAACAAACATGCTCAAATTGGCGGCGGAGAAAAAGTGGGCCTTGTTGGTTTTACTGGCGCTGGGAAATCGAGTTTTGTCAATTTGATCTTAAGATTTTTTCCACTTTACCATGGGAAAATTCTCATCGATGGGCAAGATGTGGCCACTGTCACCCTCGAATCTCTCAGAAGGCAGATCGCCCTTATCCCGCAAGATCCGATCCTCTTTCATCGCACCCTTTGGGAAAATATTGCGTATGGCAATCCAGAGGCCAGCGATGATGAAATCCTCCTGGCGTCAAAAATGGCCCATTGCGATGAATTTATTCAGCGGATCCCAAAAAAGTATGAAGCGAGGGTTGGCGAAAGGGGGACGAAGCTCTCAGGTGGCGAGAAACAGCGGATTGCGATTGCAAGGGCCATTTTGGTCGATGCTCCCATTCTCATTCTAGATGAGGCTACCTCAGCGCTCGATTCGGTTACCGAGGCCTATATCCAAGACAGTCTCAAAGAGTTAATGCAGAATCGGACGACGATTGTCATCGCGCACCGCCTCTCGACCCTCTCCCGAATGGATCGTCTGCTTGTTTTTGACAAAGGTAAAATTGTTGAGGAGGGGAGTCATGATGATCTTTTGGTCAAAGGGGGACTTTACGCTCGGATGTGGAACATGCAAGTGGGTGGATTTTTACCCTCGTAAAAAATAAGGAGTATTCATGAGTTGGAGAAATGTAGATTATAATTGTCGCGAGATGGTTTTAGAATGCGATTTTGCCCGGAATGGGTGTGCCATTATGGGAGCTCAGGGGGCGATGAATGTCGCTGTAACAGCTATCGACTTTTCAGCCCTTATGCTCACAGATTGTGCTGGAGGCTGGAGCTTAGCAGTTGTCGCGATCACTTCTTCAGCATTAGCGATCAATAGCCTTTTACTGATTTCAACCATCGGTCTTACTTGCCGCAATTATTTTGGAGAGAAACCGTTTTTGAAGGATGCAGTTGAAATCAGGCATGAAAAGTGTTGTTACCATTCAACGATCGGACTTTCCCTCTTTTATATTGCGGGGAATGTGGCCACACTGGTTTGCTGGTACTTGTTTTGTAAATGAAACCAGTTAGAGCGATGAGAAAAATTGAAAAATTCAAAACACTGGAAGAGGGTATTTTGCTTTTACAAAAAAAAGCTCAATATATGCCTATTTCTATAGAGGAAATTTTTCATATCCTCCCAGGAAAAGGTCAAGCATTGGTCCTCATTTTTTTGAGTTTCCCTTTTTGTCTACCGATTCAAATTCCGGGGTTATCACTTCCTTTTGGCGTTGCTGTTGCCTTTTTTGGATTGAGAATGGTGTTTGGCAAACGCATATGGTTGCCAAAGAGAATCTTATCAAAAACTATAAAGGCACAAACAATTCAGAAAATAACCAATAAGGCCCTTTCATTTATAAGAAAAATGAAGCGTTGGATTCATCCAAGATTGAGTTGGATATGCCATCTTTCAAACATGCGTGCCATAAATGGATTCACTATTTTTCTCTTGGGTGTTTTTTTAGCATTACCGCTTCCTATTCCATTTACTAATTTGTCGGCTGCATGGTCTATATTTTTGATCGCATTGGGGTTATTGGAAGACGATGGTATTATTGTCATTTTGGGTTATTTAGTGACCCTTATAACCATCATATTTTTTGTCGTGATGGTGTTGTATATAAAACACTTTTTCTAGTTCTTGCAAGATCATGTTGTGCTATGCTGTGTGAATCTGAAAAGAAAATATGAGAGGGGTTATGTCGAGGACAATTTTGATCACTGGAGCAGGGCAGGGGATTGGCCAGGCGATTGCCTTTCGATTTGCTGCCGATGGAGACAACGTAGTGATTGCCTCCAAAGATAGCCCCGCCCAAATCAAAGAAACGCTCGAAGGGATTGAGAGACTAGGTGGCAAGGGGCTTGCTATAGAGGTCGATGTCCGAAGTACCGATGAGCTAAAAGAGCTTGTTAAGCAAACCATCGATCATTTTGGCAGCATCGATATCCTGATCAACAATACGAGCGCTCCTTGTTTTAAGGACACATTTCAGACAACGCCTGAACAATTCGATCTGATTATGTCCACCAGTGTCCGAGCTGCTTTTCTTCTTGCAAAGCTCTGCTTCCCCCACTTAAAAGAGTCCAATAATCCTCACATTCTCAACATCTCTCCGCCTCTTGGCCTTGAAGTCCAATGGCTCAGGGATCACCTTCCCTTCTCGCTTGGGAAGTATGGAATGAGCTTATGCACCTTGGGGATGGCAGAAGAATTTAAAACTGCCAAAATTGCGGTCAACTCTCTTTGGCCACATACGAATATCGCGACCCAGCGGCTCAAGGATTATCTCTCGCCAGAGGTCTATGCTGGGAGTCGCCATCCGACAATTATGGCCGATGCTGCCTATGAAATTGCCAATCGGACCTATGAACAGGCGACCGGCCAATTTTTCATCGATGAGATCGTGCTGCGGGGTAAAGGGGTGAAAGACTTTTCCAAATATGCGGTCGATCCGACCCATCCTCTAGTCCAGACCCTTTTTCTTCCATTGGAAGAGGGGATGATTCCCATTTCCCCTGAGCTATTTCGGCTCAATAAATAGGGGTTTTTATGAGCAAAAACAGGATTGGCATGATGGGCAAGATATCGTGTTCATGTTATAATCTCCTCTATGAGGATTTTCCCGGATCTGCTTTCCATTTCCGATCAATACCAGGGCATTTTGCTCGACGCCTATGGGGTATTTTGGGGCGGTAATGCCTCAGGATTACTCCCTGGTGCTAAAGAGGTTATGGAAGAGCTGGTCGCCAGTGGTAAAATTGTCGGAATCCTCTCCAACTCGACGCAATTGGCAGCTAAAGAAATCGAAAAATTTGAAAAGCATGGCCTTGCCCTTGGGAAGCATTACCATTTTTTGGTCACTTCGGGCGAGGTGGCCCGTACCATTTTTTTGAATGAAAAGCTCCCTTTCCCGACCCCTAGAAATACCTTCTGGCTGCTTGGTGGCCCCCATCCAAAATATTGTTCACATGAACACATTTTTGTAAAAACTCCTTATCGGGAGAGTGCGACTATAGAAGAAGCCGATTTCATTTATATCTCCATTCCTCACATCCAAGGGGAAGATCAGACCGACTCAGAAGTCTTTCGGCATCAACTCGAAGAGCTGGTTTCCAAGAACATGCCGATGATTTGCCCAAATCCAGACCTTTTTGCTCACGAGGGAAATCCCCCGAGAGCGGTTGTTAGGCAGGGGAGCATTGCTAAAATGTTTGCTGAGATGGGTGGCGAGGTTTTCTATATTGGAAAACCTCATCAGAGGGCCTATGCCTTCGCACTGGAGTGCTTTCGCCACTATCGAGGTCTAGGGCCTCAGGACGTTCTCATGGTTGGAGATACTCCTGAAACCGATATTCGGGGCGCGCGCAAATCGGGCATCGCTTCAGCGCTCATTATCCATACCGGAATCATGGGGGATCGGGTTGCCCACTGCGGTGTAGAAAATGCCCTTAAAGAATTGCCCTTAGAGGATACCCCAAACTATTTTATCCAGAGGTTAGCGCATGGAATTCGCTCTGCACTCTAACCTGCAAAAGAAACTATTTGTCGCCGATTTGCCCCTTTGTCGGATCTTGATGGAGGACAATCGGCATTATCCCTGGCTCTTTTTAGTACCAAGGCGAGCGAATATTTCGCGGATCATGGAGCTATCACTGGACGATCAGCTCCTTCTGCTACAGGAGCTCGATTTTGCTCAGAAGGTGATGTGGGAGCAGTTTAAGCCAACACAGCTCAATGTGGCGGCGATCGGGAATAAAACCCCGCAGTTGCATATTCATGTGATCGCTCGCTATGAAAATGATCCTGCTTGGCCAAATACAGTCTGGGATCATCCTGTTTGGGAAAAGTGCGATGAAGAGCTTAAGAGGGCCCGTTGTCAACAATTGCAGGATATTTTTAATGAAAACTAAGATCATAATATTATTATCCATTTTTACAACTGCTTTCGCCAATTGGGAAGCCTGGGATTCTCCTGAGGGGATTTCGCGCTTTCAAAATAGCAATTCGAAGGAAAACTTTTGGAAGTTGGTCCGTTATTACGAGTCACAAGCAACCCCCACCTATTGTAGCGTTGCCTCTTCGGTTATCGCATTGAATGCCCTCTCGGTCGAAGCACCAAAATCTAAGACCTTTGGCAACTATCGGATGTTCACCCAAGCTGAATTCTTCTCTGATGAGGTGAATGAGATTATCCAGCAAAGTGAAGTAGCTCGGAGGGGGATGTCTTTAAATGAGCTTAGTTCGGTATTAAAAAGTTTTCCCGTTCAAGTAAAGTCCTATGAAGCTCTAGACTACTCAGAAGATGAAATTCGGCAAATCCTAATCTCCGCTCTAAGGAATCCGAATCAATCCGTACTGGCTGTTTATCAACGGAAGGAATTGAACCAGGTGGGTGGGGGCCATTGGTCTCCTGTTGCAGCTTATGATGAAGGAACCGATTCTTTGCTAATCTTAGATGTGGCGAAATTTAAATATCCGCCCGTTTGGATCGATGCTTCAGCATTCATTCATTCGATGCAGACCACCAGTATCAATGGATATTCGCGCGGGTTGATCATCCTTGAAAAGGAAATTATTAACTAGATTGATATTTTAGTTCGATTCACCGAATACCTGTGCACTAGATTTTTCTAAAATGGTGGGGCTGACGGGCTGATATTTTCCTCCGAGGTGCTCGGATAAAAAGTGTTCAGCTTGATCCATGTATTTCATGAGGTTAGCAAATCTGGCTATCCTGTGTCCCTCATCGGGAAACAGGATGTAGGTCACTTCCTTCCCATTTTTTTTCATGCTACTATAGATCTGGTGCGATTCTCTTTCATTGACAACGTGATCGTTTTTCCCGTGGACAAGCAAGAGGGGAGCTTGTATCGAATCGATATAATTGAGGGGAGAGCGGTTCTCAAAATTCTCAGGGTCAAGAGATTCGCCAAGCATGCTTGTGAGAAAGGCCTGTTTCGTATAGAAGGCCATCTTGTCTGAGAGGGGTTTTATCGTAAATTCCCAGAATAGCGGGCTCTTTTCTAAAACCGTTCTGAGGTTGGATGGGCCGCAGATCGCAACTCCACAGGCATAATAGTCAGGAGAAAATGTTAGGCTAGCAAGTGCTTCATAGCCCCCATAACTGCCTCCTAGAATCGCCAATTTTCCTTTTTCGGTAATCCCTTTTGCAATACAGCTATCCACTGCATCAAGGACGTCTAGATGGGCTTTCTTTCCCCACTCGCCATTTCCTGCGTTGACAAACTCTTTCCCAAACCCCGAGGAGAGGCGGAAATTGACGCTGAGGACCGCATATCCACAATTGGCGAGCCATTGGTGGAACGGGTTGAACTGGTACCGATCGCGGGCTTTAAATGGGCCTCCATGAGGAATGACGACAAGGGGAATGGGTTTGTCCACAGTGCCCCCTTTATCGAATTCTTTTGGTAGGGTGTAATAACAGACGAGTTTTTTCCCATCTCGTGATTCGGCCACCATCGGATACATTTTTGCGAGTTTTTTGGTTTTGGAATATTGAAGAGCAGAGAGGCTCTTTTGATTTGTATCGTAAAGCCAGAAGTTTCCCCCTTGGTCAGGAATACTATTGGCCACGATCCAAAAGCTTCCATCGCTGGTGGTGTTGATAACCTCAAAATTAGGGCCAATCTGGTTTTCAAGATAGGTGAGGTCCGGTTGGATTGAGGTGTCAATCGGATGCCATTTTTTCTGCAGATAATAGGTAGCGTAAGCGCGCGGTTTTCCGCCAATAAAAAGGAGGTCGTCGATGTCGGACTCTGAAGGGGAGGCGATGATTTTTTCTTCACCTGAGATCTTTTTGGAAAGGAGTTGGCTCATATTGGTGAATCGACTATCCAATAAGTATACAGAGTTTTCCTCTGCATGGTACGAGAGGAACTCGGTCTGGAAGGCATCCGCTGCAGTGAGCTTTATCCAAACGGCGTCATCAGCGCTAAACACGGTCCATGAGCCATCTGTGTTGATCTCCATTTTCAAAATCAGGTCCAAGCTGTCGCTGACCAAAAATTTGGCAAATTTGTGATTTTCAAATAAGAGTTCAAATTGACCTGAATCGAGATCTAACCTGTACAAATCATGAAAAAGGGGATCTCGGTCATTGAGTCCGACGGCCACACGATTTTGTGTCGAGCTGATTTGCAAGACTTTGGTACTGACGTTGTCAAATTGCTCCATGTAATCGACATGGTGTTTGGAGTGAATATGAATCCCGTGCAGATGGAGTTTTCCTTTCCCATCCTCATCTTTGGTTAATAGGACACGTTTGCTGTCGCCAGACCAAAAAAATTGGATGATCCCCGGGGTGGTAAAGAAGGTGATTTGCTCTGCAGTTTCTCGAGAGGCCTCTCTAGGAAAGATGAACACATTTGGGATCCCCTGGCTATCAGCCCCCACATAGGCGATTGTCTTTGTATCTGGGCTAATTTTTGCAGAAATCAGGGTAGGAGCAGCAAACAGGGTCTCTTTTATATTTGCCTGCAGCGCTGGGTTGAGAATAAACATCATCATGGCGAGGAATTTTATCATAAGGGAGACATTATACTTTACCACTTGATTTTTCTTAAGATGTCCCGCAAAATTATTGCCATGCGCTACTGGACTCTACTATTAATTTTAATTATTTTCATTGGCAGAGCTCAAGCCAACCCAGAAATAATCAACTATATTGAAAATCATCTTCAGCTTTCCGGGGTGCTAAAAAAATCGGGTACATTTGTCTATGTGGACGTAGACGATGCCTACATTCATCAGCTTATCCCCTTTATTGAGCATGAGGGCTTCGAAGAGCCTCCCTATTTCGACAAACCCTATTCTGCCGGAGCTCATATCTCGGTAATCTATTCTGATGAAAACTTTTCTGCTGAGGAAATTGAGGAGTATGGTCAAGAAATTTCCTTTACTCTGAAAGAGTGCCAAATCGTCCATCCCCCTAAGTGGGCAGAGATCGAAAAGGTCTATTTCATTGTCGTAGAAGCGCCTGAGCTTGATCAGCTCAGAGAAAAATATGGCCTCACCAAAAGGGAATATCCCTTTCACATCACTATAGGAGTCAAGCCTAGGACACCCTCTAAAATTACTGCTAAATTTCTTCCATTTTTAGGAGAAGCGGGGTAGCCTTGCAGGCTTTTTAGAGACTGTCCACAAACCCAGGTTTCGCCAATTTTCGGGATTATTTTGGCCGATTTNNATTTTCGATTCAAATTTTGGGGGTAATATCACTCTTCGAATATGACCCCCAAAATTTGAATCGAAAATCGGCTCAAAAGAACCCGCAAATTGGCTGAAACTGAGTTTGTGGACAGTCTCTTAGTGAATAAAAAAAATGAAAAAGGCCAGCATATTACCCAGCCTTTAAACTTTAGTTTACTCTTTTAACGACAGGAGGATTCCATTTTCCTATCAGCGCAGAGTCTTTCGGCGCATACAGGCGCATCGTCAGATTGAATGAACCCTCTGGCGCTGGGAGCCAATTAGCTTCTTTGTCTGTGCCAGGGCTTTTGTTTTGGAAATACAAATCTAACGATCCATCTTGATTGTATTTAAAAGGCATCCAGCTACTGAGAGCATACCGGTTTAAACTATTGGCGACTTGGTAACCCTCATTGTCATAAAGTGTGATTGACCAAAAGGCGCTGACAGGCGGCAGGTTTTCCTTATCAAAATGGATGACATATTGATTAGCACCGCTAAGTGGTTTGCCTTTATTATCAGCGATGTTTAAGGGGTAAATCGCATCTTCAGGAAGGTTGGCACCAAGGCCAACATTTGCAATAATGGCCCGTTTCAAATAGTAGTTTCCATAAACACCCATGGTATCGGTATTCATGGACCATCCGTTTTCACTCCTTGCCAAAGTGGGGAGCTTCCATTCCATAAGCTTCTGGGCAGAAGCAGGAGCTTTCTCTAGTCCGCTTCTTATTGAGGGTGAAACACTTTTCATATCAAAAGTCTTTCCCCTCTCAAAACCTATACGTTTTAAAAGAGCCAAAATTGGCTCATCCGTTAAATGGGGAGGATGCAGTTTGAGCAATTCTGCAGCATAAGCAAAGTATTGATCCGCAGACATCGCGTCTACCTGTTTCTTGGGAGGGGTCTTCATGTCGATACTTGGATCGATGGGGGGAGTTTTAAGAGTTGAATTTTTACCCCAATCAGCCAGCAAGGTAATTTTTAAGCCGGCCTGGATCTTATGAACTGCTTCATAATCTTGAGGGCCATCGGTTTTGATTCTTCCAATAATCCATACATAAGGTGTGGGGGCAGTTATCTTTTGAACATTTTCTGGGAGTTTGCCGTTCCAGCCTTGTGGTACTAGAGCAAAGTTCATCGCTTTGGTCCCCGTAGTTCTCCACCCTGCAGATGCGAAAACGTCGGTCCACATGTCGAGCATGGGTAATAGATAATACCGTCCATTGGTATCAGGCACAGATACGATGACAGGACCTTTGGTAAGATCGAGCCAACTTGAAGAGTAGAGCGTGTCGAAATTAGGGCGCACTACAGTTTTCATTTCAGCAGTAGGGTATTCCGGAATATTGGCGAAAGAGTTCATGGGACCAAAGCCAGGAATCTTTCCTGGGTTGACATTGGTCATCTGTTTTCTGGTTACATCCATGGTGATCAATGGATAGAAATAGAGATAGGCGGAAACACCGATATCATGAGCTTCCTGCTCAGTAATATCCGCTGCCCTAATCGGAGAAGGTATCAAAAATGTACATAGGCAAATCAGCATAAGAAAAAAGGGTCTGATCTTCATCGTAATCCTCATAAATTGATGGTATAGCTTTATGCACACACTATTCGATAGATGCAAAGAAATATACTGAAATATGAATTTTAAAAGAGCTTTCCGGAGTTTGAGGAAAATTTAGCATTGTTATCCTTCTCCGAAGAAGACCCGGTCCTTAAGGACCAGGTTTTTTAAAATAAGGTGGATCGAGTTCGAAGCTCGGCCCATCGGCCACAATTCCAGGCCTTAAGGCCAGGGTTTATTCAAAAAACTCAAAAGAACCCGAAAATCGACCGAAATTTTTTATTAGGATAGGTTATTTGGTCGCTACAGCCATAATATGAGCACTGGCTCCCAAAATTGTTTCCTCGGTCTCAATTTTTTCTAGAAACATCAGAACTTTTTCCCATTCCTTTTCATCTCGGATTAACCTTTCAAGTGAATGCTTATCCCAAACAGGACCCTCAATGGCTCTAATACTTACGTTTTCAAATTTATTTTCTTCTATTTCTTTTTTTAATTCATTGGGATGATGCAAGTAGGCAAATGAAAAGCCTTCTGAAATTTTTTCATGAACTCCTGTTTCTAACTCGTGTTCAATAACTTTAGATTTTAGAGTTACAACGTTTTTGTGCATGGCATCTATGAATGAGGCAAACCGACTAATCCCTGCGGCAAAGAGAATGCCTCCGGGTTTTAATACCCGATAGGCTTCTTGTAGCGCTTTGTTACGGTCTTCTTTTTTTATCAGGTGATATAGCGGCCCAAGTAACAAGACAACATCACAAGAACGATCTTTTTGACTGAGTTGCCTTGCATCACCCACTGAGGAACTCGCTAGCTTAAACTTGCAAGTTTTCTCAACTTCTTTTGCTTGCATAATATGCAGTGGAACTGGGTCAATTAAATGCACTTCGTACCCGAGCTCAGAAAGGACAAAAGAATAGACTCCTGCAGCTCCACCAATATCAAGAACGGTGGCAGGGACAGAAGGTAACATTTTCTTTAAAATTTGAAGTGTGCGGTCTTTTTCTAATCTATAGTAGCTAAGGCGTTCTTGTTCATTTCCTTCTGAATAATACTTTTCAAGAGCTGGATCCAGCTTCGGGGGTGTTTTTTCTGCCATTCTATATCATTACGGTAAGGCTTAAGAAAATGGGGCAACCTGGGATTGAACCAGGGACCGACGGGTTATGAGTCCGCTGCTCTAACCACTGAGCTATTGCCCCAGAATGGGATAGTTTACATTTGGAGCCTCTCAGAATCAAGCTTTTTTCATTGCCCTTTTCTAAAATTCCCCAGTCATGTTATTGAGAAGGTAATATGGAATATAATAAGAGATTTTTCACTGCTATTTCGCTTTCTCTATGCTGCTTTACCCTTTTGACTGCTGAGGAAGAGGGGGTGCAGGAGGTGGCCGACGCTTCCCACACGTTTTTCATGAGTCGGGTTGAGGCGATCCCCGACAAGCAGATGGCGGAAAATAATACTGACCATTATCTCGAGGGGTACATCCAGGCTCTTCTCGATATGCACTACTATGAGCATCAGGTGATTGTTCTGGTCGATGATGGGGTGGTCTATCTCTACAATTTGCCAAATAATGCTCTTATGGCTAATTCGATTATCGATTTCGTCGAGGATCTGCCTTGTGTCGAACAGGTCTGTGTCAAATGTGAGCTGACCCCTGAGGAGTGCGAGAGGCGTAAGGGCTATGTGGAGCAGCCGTGCACGAGCGGGATTTGGTTCCCTCAATCGACTGTGCTGTTTTTGCCTTTGGTCGCTAACCCGCGAGAAGTGGTCAACTCGATTGCCTATCGATCCGGAGACAGGATCGTGGGAAAAACCTGTATTGCAATTGCGATTGGGGATAACTTCCCGATCTATCGTTGGACGAATGTATTGCCATGGTGTGGAGATCTGCAGATCGGCATTGAGGCAGGAATTTGGGCCCCGTTCAATTTTCACAATGTGCCTCATCGTGGGGGGACCAATTGTGAATTGTTCAACACCGACTATTTATTGGGAATTCCTCTCGATTATGCAGTCGATAAATGGTCATTTCGCTTAGAGCTTTATCATATTTCCAGCCACTTGGGCGACGAGTTTTTGTTTAACCGTCCTCCCTTTCTCCCAAGAAGGGTGAACCCCAGTTTTGAAGCCCTGGTATTCTATACCTCCTATCAGGTGACAAGGTTCTTGCGCTTTTATTTTGGCCCGGGAGTTATCCTCCATAGCGACCGGTCGTATCGGATGGATACTTTCTATCTGGACTATGGGCTTGAAGCTCGATTTTTTCCAACGCGCTTCTGTTACCAGAGGATCTATGGGACGTTCTTTGTGGCGCTCGATGTCCAAAACTGGCAGGTGCGTGATTGGAATTTTGACTGGACGATCAAGGGCGGTTATGAGATCAGCAAGCTCGCTGGTGTCGGTCGCAAAATGAGGCTATTTGCTTCGTATCATTGGGGCTACTCCTACGAGGGGCAGTTTTTCAAGAAAAGAACGCAGTATGGCGAATATGGTTTCTCCTGGGGTTTCTAGGAAACTCTGAAAAACCCATCATTCGAACTGGGGCAGTGTCTGCCTATGGGTAGGGTTCCACTGAAGTACTGCTTATAGATTTTGAGGGCTTGGGTGGGCGTTTGGACGTTGTAGAAGCAGTTGCTGACCCATTCGACTCCTCGGATTGTTCCGCTTCTTAAATTGGCCTGGAATGTTGGGGTGATTTTGTCTCTCCAATAATCATAGTCCCCTAGCAGCAAAACGGGGGTGGGGGTGTTTAGGCTAACTTTGCGGCGCACTCCTTCAAGAGCAAATTCAAAATCGGTCCCATATCCGCCCATGAGGAAAATAGGAAAATCGAGGTTGAATTCGGCCTGTCGTTCAACCAGGCGGTCGAGCCGATAAGTCATTTTAGCGTCTATGTAGGCGTTTGTTTTCTGTTCGGCTCCTGAGAAGTCGACGATGTTGGCGCAAGATAAGATATTGAGCGAGCGGGCCACCCTGTTCCCTACTTCCATTAGGCCTGGGCCGCCGCCTGTGATGAGGGTTAGGGGAGTATCGCTGCTCAGCAAGGGGTGGTTGACGTGGGTGCGCATTTCGAGTATGCCTTCGAGGATTTCGGTCAGCTCTTTTTCAAATTGGAGGTTGATGAGGGTCGAGCCGTAAACTCCAAAGGCAGTGGCCCGAATGAACTGTTTGACCAGCGGAATTGGAACAAACATACCGGTGTCTTTATCTGGCTTGGGAGTAAAGCGGAGTACTTTGCCGCATGTTTTGTCCACCCAGAAAACGGGAATAGCAAATTTGTCCAGGTCGATGAGCATCGAACGGTCTTCGTGCGAGAAAAATTCGCCTTGGGATTGAGAGGGGGTGAGAAAATAGATCCCTTTGAGGGAGCTTTGGACCATGTCTCCAAGGAGCATTTTTTTCATTAGCGGAGAGGGGAAATAGCGACAGAAGAGAACCCCTTGGGAGGTGATTAGGCCACTTTCGATCGCTTTAAGGAAGGGGTAGGAGGGCTGCTGTCTAATATACTCGTTGACCATTTGCGCTTGTCTCTGGGGATCGAACAGGCCAGGAAATTGCTCCGCATGCACTTTGCGGCCAATCCAATCTTTTGTTGTGAGGTTGAGCATTTGCTCTCCCTTAACGATGAAAATAGCCGAACGGAGTGCGGGGTCTTTAGGTGCTGTCTCAAAGGCTTTAAACAGCGCGTTGGGGTCTTCTAATGAGCTGATCAGCTGGTCCCTGTCGCTGAAAAAAATGTGTTCTCGGTGGGGCTCTAGGGTATAGAACTCGAGAGGGATATGGGTCGCTTCATGTTTGGATTTGCCATAGAGCTCAAATACATCGCCCGAAGCTTTGGTATCGGGTTGCAAAACATTGGCCGATGTGTGGTGCATTCCTTCGGGGAGCATCGAATCGATCACCCTGCCAAATACTGTTCGGATATGGAGGGGAATGGTATTAGCAAGTAGAATTTCTCCCTCTTTGACCTTGCGCGGGGCCCCCTCTTTCCAGACTTGATGTAGGGATAGCAGCTCGCGTGTTTTCAGATTGGGAATGCGGAGGGCTCTGGTGAGGGTAGGAATGAAGTCTTCGGTGTTATTATCGTAGTCGAGAACCCCATTGCGCAGAGCCAGTTTTGCAACCGTGTAGCCATTGATTTTTTCCAGCTCAAGCTCTTTGCTCCCCTGTGTGCCAAGGGAGAGCAGAGGCAAATGATCCCGGTCTGTTCTTTGAAACATCCGAAGCAAATAGTCGGGATCGCGGACCCTTCTTCTCTGATCAGCCGCAAACAATTTTCCGATGAAACAACCCTCTGTTAGATTCTGTAGGACTACTTTTCCAAGATGCCCATAGCTACGCAGCTGGACGTGAACTTCGGCGCAGTGCGCGATGAGGTCGAGATCAAAACCGAGAGCTTTTCCATCGACGCCGAGTTGGGCGAGCGAGCTTTTGGTGTTGAAGAAAACAGACGAAGGGTCGATGGCGAAACCGACGAAGGCAGGGGAGATCGCTTCGATCAGCACCATCGCTTCCATCATTGTTTCATCGCGATTAAGAATGCGGCTTATCATCCCATCGGGAGTGATAAGATCGTAGTGAGCAGAAGCCAAGTAGCTTTCCATATTCTCTAATTAACCTTTTTGCTTGTTTTTTTATATAAGATTAGCTACACTGGCAAGTTTTTTAGGGCAGATGATGATTCCACGCAGTTTTGGCACACATGACGGAACTTTTCATGCAGACGAAGTGAGCGCATGTGCTCTATTGCTTGTTTTTAACTTGATCGATCCAGACAAAATTTTCCGGACTCGCGACCCTCAGAAGTTGGCCCAGTGCGAGTATGTGTGCGATGTGGGTGGGGTATATGATCCCAAGAAGAAGCGGTTCGATCATCATCAATTGGAATATGGTGGTGAGCTTTCGAGTGCTGGGATGATCTGGCTCTACTTGCATGACCAAAAGCTTGTCGATCAGCCTCTATACGATTTCGTCAATCACTCGATCATCCTTGGAATCGATGCTCACGATATTGGCAAAGTGATGCAGAAAGAAGGAGTTTGCACGTTTTCCCATGTGATTGCAGGCTATGTGCCGATTGCGTACGGGAGCGATGAAGCGCAGCAGAATAAGGCCTTCTTTGAAGCGCTCCATTTTGTTGTCGGTCATTTTGAGCGGCTCTTCAGGAGATATCAGTATATTTTGTCCTGCCGCGATAAAGTGGCGGCGGCGATGGCCCCCCGTAATGAAGCCCTTATTTTTGATGAAGCGATGCCATGGCTTGAGAATTTTTTCGAGCTAGGTGGGGAAAACCATCCTGCTCTATTTGTGATCATGCCTTCACAAGATCACTGGAAACTGCGCGGAATCCCCCCAAATCCTCATGAAAAAATGGATGTGCGGCTGCCACTTCCTGAAAAATGGGCCGGCCTAAGAGATGAAGCTTTGCAGAAGGCTTCAGGGATCAAAGGAGCTATTTTCTGCCACAAAGGGCGATTTATTTCGGTTTGGGAAACAAAAGAAGATGCATTAAAAGCCCTAAGTTTTATAGTAGGAGAGAAGGGATGACCACTGTTTTTGGCAGAATAATTAAGGGCGAGCTTCCCTGCGATAAAGTTTACGAGACCGAAAATGTGATCGCATTTAAGGATATCGCACCAAAAGCTCCCATTCATATTCTAATTGTTCCCAAAAAGGAAATACCAACACTCCAAGATGTCACAGTGGAAGACTATCCCCTCATAGGTGAAATGATTGGCGTGGCTCAAACACTTGCAAAGAAATTAGGGATCGAAGATGGGTACCGTCTTTTGGTCAACAATGGCCCTAACTCCGGCCAAGCCGTCTATCACCTCCATTTTCATTTGATTGGGGGAAAACGGCTATCACACGATTTGGGTTAATATTACTCCTTTTTTTCCAATACGCCTTCGCGGTTGACCAAGATGCAGCAAAAAGGGTACATACCCATTTGCTTATCGACGATGTCCATTCAGCGATTCATGAGGCGCAAACGCAACTGAAATACTATCCGGAGTCAAAAGCGCTCCGCCTAAGTTTGATTAAAGCATTTTCCCGTGGGGGCAATGAAATCGAAGCCCTAGAGACTTGGAAGAAGCTTGTCAATGAAGATAAAGAGCTGCTTCACGATCGGACTGCGCTAGAAATGCTCGCTTGGGGTGTCCTCAATAAAGGGGAAAATTCCAATCAGCTGGCGATCAAAGTCAATGCCCTGATCGGCGCGAGTATGACCCGCGACGCCAAAGCGATCCCCTTGATACTAGATGCCCTCAGGGGGAGTAACTCCCTCCTCCGCTCAATCGGAGTGGGTATAGCCGCCGCATATGGCGATTTACCCCTGCAAGAAGAGATTGCCCGGTTGCTCAACGAAGAAAAAGTCTGGCAGGTCCGTCTAGAGCTAATCAAGGCTGCTGGGCAACTGCGGATGAAAGAGACCAAAGACCGGCTTATTGAAATCGTCGGCCATCCCCGAACGCTGGCTGAAGAGAAGGCTGCCGCTATCATCGCCCTTGTCATGATGACTGAATCGGTTGAAGACAAGGAATTGGCCACATTGGTTCGGAGCAATCGGGCAGGGCTCCGTGAACTGGCTTGCCAAATCGTCTTCCACCTCAACCTCACAGACAAAATCGGACTCATTGTCCCCTTATTGCGCGACCCCCACCCCCTAGTCCGCATTTCGACGCTCAACACCTTAGCCATGCTCGGGATCAAAGAATTAGACGAGCGACCGATTTTGCAGCACCCTTACGTCAGCCGGCTCCTAAATGACTCGGTTCCCGAAGTGGCAATCACCGCCAATTGGCTAGCCATATTGAGGGGAGAAGACCGAGGAGTGCTGGAAAAATGGATCTTAGGCTCCGACGAGAAATATGCCCGCCTAGCGGCTGGTGCTCTTGCAATTTCTGGAAAAAACGGAGTTTCGCTGGCCGAAAAGCTGATGCAGAAAAGTGATAATACCTATGTCCAAGTGACCCTTGCACTGGGGCTGATTGGACAGCAGCATAAGATCAAAGAGGCCTGCACCGTCATCAACAAACATTTGGTCTCAACTGAAAAATGGATGTGGGATACAGCGATGAACCCCCTATTCCGTTCCCTTGGACCGAATACAGTCGAGCACACCCCGCAGATCCCCAATTACCCCAAAGTGGTCGATCAGCAAACCCGTATCGAGCTTTTAGAAGTCCTGTGCATCATGAAATTTCCTAAGGCTCAGGAAGCCGTGAAAGAGTTCCTCCGAACTAGCACCTGGGGCAGCCTCGGCGCAGCCGCCTCGACCCTAATTCAAGAAGGAGATGACGAGGCCCTAGATGTTGTTCGCGCACTGCTAAAAGATCCCGAAGAAAAAATACGGATAGAAGCAGCAATGATTCTGGCCATGCTAGGCGGGGACAAGGCTGCCGTCGAAGTCTTGAAAGCAGCTTATCCTAATGTCAATCGAGAAATCAAAGTGCATATCCTCGAGGCACTGGCCAAAGTGGGAGACCCGGGGACTATTGAATTTTTGCTCGACAGGCTCAACGAACCGTTCCAAGTGCTAAGAGTTGTCGCTGCGACAGCAATCATCCAGTGCTTATATCATTGAAACAGGATTAACCTATTCCTATGTTGTCAAATTCATTCGTTTGATAATGAATTCGCTGAGCGGAATCCTCTGAGTCAGAATTCTCCTCTCGAGCTCTCTTATCGCCTGGGGCCGGCTGCCCTTGTGGATCGGGATAATGATATTGAGCAGATCCAGTTGACTGTACACTCATCTTACCACCAACCTTTAGGTTTAAGGTCCTCAAGTTCAAAAATTTCGTGGGCAAGCTTTAGCGTATCCATCGTGTGGAGCTGTTCTGCAGTAAATGAGCGGATCGTTTCTCCAGTAAATCTTATATTCTCTGGCTTGGTTTTGGCAAAAATATCTGCGCCAGGATACCCAATGGCTTTTGTGATAAATCTCTCAATAGAGTTAAATGGAGAAATTTGGACAAAGTCATCAAATAAGCGGGACTCATAGGGCGATGCCATCAATTTTAGTGCATAAGCTGCCTCGAGATTGTAAAAAGCTGCTTCAGAAATAAGTTTATATCTGGCCAAATGCATCGCATTGACCTTTTTGGCGAGCTCAATTTGATCTCCATCTGCCCAATCGAGATTTGCTGTATTGTAGTTGCGTAGGCTCACCTGTCTATCATGTACCTGATTATTTTCATCCATTTCACTCCAGCCAATACTCTCAGATAAGTCAAGATGCTGTTTGATTTTCTCAGCGAGAGTAGTCTGTTTTTCTTTAAAATATAGATAATGGGCTAAAGTGGACTTCAGTTGACCTGGTTCAATGCCAGGTTTAATCCCTAATTTCGCAATCTCGCTGCCGAGTGTTTCATCGCTTAAGCCACTCAATTTTTCAACGAGCTTAGACTGAAAAGCCCCGATATTCTCATAGGGAATGGCTCGATCCAATATATGGGACTTAATTGAGGCGCTGGTAAAAAGCGCTGCGATTGCAAAGTACGGAGCAAAGAAGATCGAGGAGTAAATCGTACCTAAGATGGCTAAGGCGATCGTGCTAACAAACGCAGCCGTCGCGGCCACTTTCCAAATCAACTCCCAGCGAGAATTGGTGGCTGCCTCTTGTACATAATCGATAGTAATAGCCGGGTGAAGGACTGGATTTGCAATTGGTTGTGTCATTTTTAACTCCCTAGTTTATGACAAATTTCTTGGTAGGCCAAAGATCTCACATGCAAGAGTAGTCGCATCTTTCTTGAGCAGCTCTTGAACAGTGAAATTTTTTACCGCAGTTTTCACTAAAACATCGGTCGAAAGATCTCCATGGGCTTTAGAAATCAGTACAGGTGTCGCATGCAGGTGATTCAACTGACAATAATCTTCGACGCCCCGATTTTCAAAGGGGCAGTGCAATACCTTCAACGTATGGGCAGCCATGAGATTGGTTAGCGCGGCCCGATTTTTGAGGTTGCGACGGTGTATTCTGACCTCTTGTGTAGTGTCGAAGCCATCGAGCGCCTTTTCATCTTGCCAATTGAGATTTTCTAAAGCGCGGGGATCATTGGCGTAAGGGTATTTAGCTTTCAGTTCTTTTCGTTTAACTTGAAGATTGGACTGCTCCTCTTTCAAGCTAAGATACTGGGCAAGACCCACTTTTAGCTCGTTTTCCGAAAGATCTGCTGGAGGATGAATCCCTAAACTCCTAACTAAATCGGGCAAATTAGCATCCTTGAGAAGATCGAGCTGTTTAACCAGTTTTCGCTGAGCAATCGCGCTATTGGCATAGCCTTGCACTTTAGAGGACAAATAGTTTGAAAACTGACCCATATAATAAAGGCCCAACGTGTAAATGGCTAAAGTGACCCCAAAGACTTGAGAAGGATAAAAGAGGCTTGTTAAAACAAATCCTGTAGTTGCTGAAATGATGAATAGGCCAATAGCTGCATATTGGGCTACCTTCCAAACCGTCTCCCAAAACTGATCATTTTGCTCTTGGACGATAGGATCGATCGTAAAAATTTGATTGAGAGCTGGTCCTGAAATAGCTGTGGCCATACTGAAATCTCCGTCTATGATGGCAGACCATTATATCAAAGAGAGGAGTAAATTCAAACAGTTATTAAAAACTTTATTGCGTCCTGCTGCATCCTAAGGAACATATTGGCCAGACCATTCGATCTGCTAGGGGATAGGGAGCCGAGGATTTGCAACTCTTCAAGAAAAGAGGGCTTAGATTTAAGGATAAATTCTGGAGCATGCCCAGCGTAGGCCTTGATCAAAAGCGCTGCCAGACCGGCAGAAATTAACGCTTCTGAAAAGGCATAATAGAGAACTTTGCCATTATCGATTTCCGAATAGAGGTAAACAATACTTTGACAACCCTTAACAATATTCTCTTCCGTCCTATATTCAAAAGGCATAAATGGGAGATCCCTACCGAGTGTAATGATCCTTTGATACCTGTCCTGTTGAGTAAGGCAACCCTGAAAGAGCTTTTTTACGTCGCTAAAATCGTCCATAGGGAATATTATATAGGAAAGTCTTACAGTTGTCAAAAGAGAACGGCCTAAGAGACTGTTAACGGATTTGGTTTCAAGTCGATTTTTTGGGCTTTTTGAGCAAATTTTCGCTTCATTTGTTGGGGGTTATATCAACTGGCGTATATTACCCCCAACAAATGAAGCGGGAATTTGCCAAAAATCTTCAAAAAAGCGACGAAACCAAAACCGTTAACAGTCTCTAAATGGCATTAAACTTATTTGTTATTTTTCCTCCTTCCGTCCTGTGTCTTTTGGGGTCAAAACGGGATTCTGGAAAAAAGGTGTTGACATTTAAATCGAAAAAAAGCTTAATTGTCTTGTTTTGTTGTAGTTAAAGGTTATGGTTAAAGAAGATACCATCAAAATCGACGGTACAGTTGAAGAGCTCCTCCCAAATATGACCTTCCGGGTCGTACTAACGAATGGGATGAAGGTGCTCGCTCATCTTTGTGGAAAAATGCGGATGCGCAATATTCGGGTTCTCGTCGGTGACGTTGTGACTGTCGAAATGTCCCCGTATGACCTAACCAAAGCCCGGATTGTCTATCGGCAACGATAGCAAAATCAATCTGCGAAAACAAAAAGAATTGATTTTTATTGGTATTGAAAAGTAAACTTGTGAGCATTCGAGCCCAAATAGCTCAGAGGTAGAGCCCTTGCATGGTAAGCAAGAGGTCGTAGGTTCGATTCCTATTTTGGGCAAGGAAGAACCAGAACCAAAGGTAAAAGGAGACAATATACATGGCGAAGGAAACATTTCAACGGAAAAAGCCTCATATTAACATCGGTACTATTGGCCACGTGGACCATGGTAAGACGTCCCTAACGGCTGCTATTACAAAAGTTCTCGCTGAGTCGGGTGGAGCAAAATATCGTGACTATGCTTCTATCGATAACTCTCCAGAGGAAAGAGCACGGGGGATCACAATTAACTCGACACACGTTGAGTATGAAACTCCATCGCGCCACTACGCACACGTTGACTGTCCTGGACACGCTGACTACGTTAAGAACATGATTACAGGTGCCGCTCAAATGGACGGCGCGATTCTCGTTGTAGCTGCAACAGATGGTGCGATGCCTCAAACAAAAGAACACATCCTTCTTGCTCGCCAAGTGGGTGTTCCTGCGATCGTCGTGTTCCTTAACAAAATGGACCAAATCGGCAAGGGTGATGAAGAGCTTGTTGATCTAGTCGAAATGGAACTCACGGAACTTCTTGAAGCGAAAGGCTACAAAAACGTCCCAATCGTCCGTGGTTCAGCGCTAAAAGCATTGGAAAACGATCCTCAGTATGTTCAATCAATCAAAGACTTAATGAAAACGGTTGACGAAAACATTCCTACACCAAAGCGCGACGTTGATAAGCCATTCCTAATGCCAATCGAAGACGTATTCTCAATCTCCGGCCGCGGAACTGTAGCCACAGGAAGAATTGAGCGTGGAATTGTTAAAGTTAACGATAAACTCCAAGTTATTGGACTCCGTGAAACACGTGAAACAGTTGCGACTGGTATTGAGATGTTCAACAAGCTCCTCGATGAAGGACAAGCTGGTGAAAACGTCGGTATTCTCCTCCGTGGTCTTGAGAAAAAAGATATCGAGCGTGGAATGATTCTTGCTGCTCCTGGAACTTGCAAACCACATACGAAGTTCAAAGGAACTGTCTACATTCTCAAGAAAGAAGAAGGTGGACGTCATAAACCATTCTTCTCAGGCTACCGTCCTCAGTTCTACTTCCGTACAACGGACGTGACTGGAACAGTTACTCTTCCAGAAGGAACAGAGATGGTGATGCCAGGTGATAACATTGAGCTTACAGGTGAACTGCTTGCTCCTATTGCTATGGAAGCGGGAGACCGTTTTGCGATTCGCGAAGGCGGCAGAACGATTGGAGCTGGAACGATTACAGCCATTTTGGCGTAAGGTGTTGTGTTAGAGGAGGGGAAACTCTCCTCTGGCTTTTGGGTGTGTAGCTCAGCTGGTAGAGCAGCGATCTCCAAAGTCGCCGGTCGGGGGTTCGAATCCCTCCGCACTCGAAGTGTGAGGGATAGAGGTATTGATGAGTACGTTGATGGAAGCAAAGAGTAAGAAAAAGTCTTCAGAAAGAAAAAAGATGAAGGATCCATTCACTTTTATCGGCGAGCTCAAAGAAGAACTCAAAAAGGTAAGTTGGACGACGAAAGCAGAGTTGATCTCTGCAACTAAGATCGTGATTATCTCTGTCTTTTGCTTTGGGATAGGGATCTACATCATGGATCTGGCTATCAAAGGAATTTTAGAAATGGTGAAGAGATCACTTCTCTTCATCTTTGGCTAAAAAGTAGGAATAGAATGCATAAGTGGTATGTAATACAAGCCATTTCGGGGCAGGAAAAGAAAGTCAAGAAATCGCTTGAAGATAATCGAGAAGCGCATGGAATGGCTGAACTCATCGAAGAGGTTCTCGTCCCTTCTGAAAATGTGGCCGAAGTTAAAGGCGGACACCAGCGGGTGACTGAGAAAAGGATGTGGCCAGGCTACATCATGCTCAAGATGACTTTAACCGATGATTCATGGGGATATGTAAAAAATACCACAGGTGTGTTAGGATTTTTAGGTGGCGATCCACCTACCCCTCTTTCCGAAAGAGAAGTAGAAGAAATTTTAAGTGAGCTCGAACAGAAGAAAGGCGACATTGTCCAGAAACATCGAATTAACGTTGGCGATCGTGTAAAGATTACCGATGGAGTATTCGTCAATTTTACTGGCAATGTAATCGAAGTCTTTCATGAAAAAGGGCGTTTATCGGTCATGGTTTCGATTTTTGGAAGAGAGACGAGAGTGGACGACCTAGAGTTTTGGCAAGTTGAACAAGTCCCCGCGGAAACGGGAATCAGTTAAAAGGATACGATAATGGCAAAGAAAGTAGTCAAAATCATCAAGCTGCAAATTCCGGCTGGAAAGGCCAACCCTGCGCCTCCAATTGGACCTGCCCTTGGTTCGGCACAGGTCAACATCATGGCTTTCTGCAAAGAATTTAATGCAAAAACACAAGCGCAAGCTGGAGATGTCTTACCTGTTGTCATTACAGTCTATCAGGACAAGACTTTTGAATTTATAACAAAACAGCCTCCCGCCTCTAAGCTGATTTTAAAAGAACTTGGCATTGAATCGGGATCAGGCGTTCCCAACAGAAATAAAGTTGGAAAATTAACGAAAACACAAGTGCGTGGCATCGCTAAGAAGAAAAGAGCTGACCTTCGCGCTGCCTCTGATGAAGCTGCTGAGCGTTTAGTTATGGGAACTGCGCGATCAATGGGCGTGGATATTGTAGAGGGATAAAGTCATGGCAAGAAGAAGCAAAAGATTTAAAGTAATTGATCAACTCGTTGTTGTAGACAAAAAATATACGCTGGATGAAGCGATTGAAATTTTGAAGAAGTGTCCACCTGTGAAGTTTGACCAATCTGTCGATTTGGCGATTAAGTCAGGGATCGATGTGAAGAAATCAGACCAGCAAGTGCGTGGCACGATCGCACTGCCGCATGGGACAGGAAAGAATCTGAGAGTTCTAGTATTTGCTCGTGGCGACAAGATCAAAGAAGCTGAAGCTGCAGGCGCAGAGTTTGCTGGCGCAGACGAGCTTCTAGAAAAAGTCAAAGGGGGATGGACCGATTTCGATGCGATCGTCTCGACTCCCGATATGATGCGCGAAGTGGGTAAGCTTGGAAAAGTACTTGGTCCTCGTGGACTGATGCCTACTCCTAAAGCAGGCACCGTGACAAATGAAATTGGGAAGGCCGTTAAAGAACTCAAAGCAGGTAAAATCGAGTTTAAAAACGACAAGACCGGCAATATCAATAACCTAGTTGGGAAGCTCTCATTCAGCAAGAAAGATTTGATCGAAAATATCGAAGCTTATCTTTCTGCTGTAGCGAAAGCAAAACCCTCATCCGCTAAAGGGAACTTTATTCAATCGCTCTCCATTTCGTCGACCATGGGACCGGGATTGAAAGTGGATTTAAGCTCTGTTGCAGGCATGTAAGGATTAACTATGAGAGAAGAAAAGCAATTATTACTAGATGAAATTAAAGGGAAGATCGATGGATCAACTGCTTTAGTTTTAACTCGCTATGACAAATTGACACCTAACGATGCAGATGGCTTTCGCAGATCGATCTCAGCGGCTGGTGGTGCATTTGCAGTAGTGAAAAAACGGGTGCTAGTAAAAGCAGCCGAAGTGGAAGGAATTACTCTAGATCCCAAGATGCTGAAAGGGAATATTGGAGTGATGTTTGCCTATTCAGATCCGCTGGCGCCTACAAAAGCCCTTTTTCAATTTGCTGACCAGAACAAAGAGACGTTTGAAGTTCTCGCTGGACACTTTGAAGGAAAACTTTGCAGTGCTGCAGATGTAAAAGCGATTTCTCAGCTACCATCTCAGGACGTGATGAGAGCCCAATTCTTGGGGCTGCTCGAAGCGCCAATGTCGCAAACTTTAGCTGTAATGGAAGCATTGCTGACAAGCGTAATGTATTGTTTAGAAAATAAGAGCCAACAAACTTAACATTTAAGAGGTAAAAAGTGACAACACAAGATATTCAACAATTAGCAGACGCATTAAGCAAATTGAGCGTACTCGATATGTCAAAGCTGAAGACTCTTCTCGAAGAGACATGGGGAGTTAAAGCAGCCGCAGCAGCGCCAATGATGGTAGCAGCCGCTCCTGCAGCCGGTGCTGCCCCTGCAGCAGCAGAGTCAACTGATTTCAAAGTGACTCTTGAAGCTGTACCAGCTGACAAGAAAATCGCTGTGATTAAAGTCGTTCGTGAATTGACAGGACTTGGTCTGAAAGAAGCGAAAGATCTCGTCGACGGAGCTCCTGGCGTACTGAAAGAAACTTGCCCTAAAGCTGAAGCAAACGAAATCTCTAAGAAGGTTGCTGACGCTGGTGGAAAAGTTACTCTTGCAGGACTTTAGCACTCGATTTTTACTAAGTTTTTGTTGAGCAGAAGGCCCAAAAGTGCCTTCTGCTCGTTGTCGTTTATTAATTAAACCCTTATTTGAGGAGCCAATTAGATGCTTAAAAGACCCCCTGAACGGGTGAGTTTTCAAGAAAAAGAGGAGATCCTCTCTCTTCCCAACCTCATCGAAATCCAGATTAAATCGTATTTACAATTTCTTCAAGCCGATCTCCTTCCCCACGAGCGGAAGAATATCGGATTGCAAGAGGTATTTACCGAGATTTTCCCGATCAAGTCCTACGATGAGAAGACGATTCTTGAATTTATCTCTTACAACCTGGGCGCACCAAAATATACTCCTGAAGAGTGCATCCGAAGAGGGATCACATTTAATGTCACCTTGAAGGTCAAGTTCCGTCTGACCGATGAAACTGGGATCAAAGAAGAAGAAGTCTACATGGGAACGATCCCTGTAATGACCGAAAATGGGACTTTCATCATCAACGGCGCTGAACGGGTTATCGTATCTCAGCTCCACCGTTCTCCTGGAATCTCATTCGAGCAAGAGCGTCACCCAAAAGGGAACGTCCTTTACTCCTTCCGCATCATTCCTTATCGTGGAAGCTGGCTTGAAGGTGCCTTTGATATCAACGATTTAATTTATATTTATGTCGATCGGAAGAAACGTCGCCGCAAGTTGCTCGCAACATCCTTCATGCGCACACTTGGCTTTTCAACCGATTCCGATATTATCGAGGAGTTTTTCAGCACGGTTCGTGTGAAAATTCGCTCTGATAAAGATTTTTCAAAACTAGTTGGAAAGATCCTCGCAGAAGATGTGGTTGATGAGCAGACTGGAGTTGTCTTTGGAAAAGCTTCTGAGAAACTCACTACCGCGATGCTAAAGAGGATGCTCGATTCTGGTGTTACTGCAGTTCGTATTGCTGAAGATGCAGATGAGACCAATCCGATCATCAAAATGCTTGCGAAAGACCCAACAGACTCCTATGAGTCGGCTTTGAAAGATTTTTATCGCAAAATTCGTCCCGGTGAGCCTGCAACTCTATCAAACGCTCGCTCAGCGATCATGCGTCTATTTTTCGATCCAAAACGGTATAATTTAGGTCGTGTGGGCCGTTATAAGCTCAACCGCAAACTCGGCTTTACTTTGAATGATGAAGAGCTGAATTTTGTCACACTCAAAAAAGAAGACGTTATTGGAGCGCTCAAATATCTGATTCGTCTGAGAACTAGCGATCCTACGGTAAATATTGATGATATCGATCACCTCGGCAATCGTCGCGTCCGCTCTGTAGGGGAGTTGATCCAGAATCAGTGCCGCATTGGTCTGGCCAGAATGGAGAAAATTATTCGAGAGCGAATGAACCTTTTCGACTTTGCATCCGATACGCTGACACCAGGAAAAATTGTCTCTGCTAAGGGACTCGCTGGAGTTTTGAAAGACTTCTTTGGAAGATCTCAGCTCTCCCAATTCATGGATCAAACTAACCCAGTGGCTGAATTGACACACAAACGACGCCTCTCGTCACTTGGGCCTGGTGGTCTAAATCGCGAGCGTGCAGGATTTGAGGTGCGCGACGTGCACCCTAGCCACTATGGAAGAATTTGCCCGATTGAGACTCCCGAAGGTCCGAACATCGGATTGATCACATCCCTTGCTTCCTATGCAAAGATCAATGAATTTGGCTTCATCGAGACACCTTACCGCATTGTACGCGACGGGGTTGTCACCGATGAGATCGAATACATGACAGCCGATCAAGAAGAGAACAAAGTCATCGCGCAGGCTTCAGCGCCGCTTGACAAACTTAATATGTTTGTAGAGCCAACTTGCTGGGCCCGTCTCAACGGTGACTCGCTTAAAATTGAGACTGAGAAAGTGACCCATATGGACGTCTCTTCGAAGCAGCTGGTATCGATTGTCGCGGGGTTGATTCCATTCCTCGAGCACGACGATGCTAACCGTGCTTTGATGGGTTCGAACATGCAACGCCAAGGGGTACCGCTACTGAAGCCAGAAGCTCCAGTTGTTGGTACAGGTCTTGAGCTTCGCGCAGCCCGAGACTCGGGTGCGGTTGTGATTGCTGCCGAAGATGGAAAAGTCGAATATGTCGATGGCCATAAGGTCGTGATCGCAGCGAAAGATAACCCGACACAAAAGCGGGTCTACAATCTGAAGAAGTTTATGCGCTCAAACGCAGGGACAAATATCAACCAAACTCCACTTTGCAACGTGGGGGATATTGTGAAGCTCGGCGACGTGATCGCCGATGGACCTGCTACTGAGCAAGGGGAGGCAGCTCTTGGAAAGAACGTCCTCGTAGCTTTCATGCCTTGGTGCGGATATAACTTCGAAGATGCGATCATTATTTCAGAAAAATTGGCGAAAGAAGACACCTTCACCTCGATTTATCTCGAGGAATTTGAGGTGACTGCTCGCGATACAAAACTTGGAAAAGAGGAAATCACCCGCGATATTCCTAACGTCTCTGAAGAGGCTCTGGCCAATTTAGGCGAGGATGGCATTATTCGCGTTGGCGCCCACGTCAAGCCAGGCGATATCCTTGTCGGTAAGATCACTCCTAAATCGGAAACAGAATTGGCTCCAGAAGAGCGTCTATTGCGCGCGATCTTTGGTGAAAAGGCTGCGGATGTCAAAGATGCTTCTTTGACTGTTCCTCCTGGAACTGAAGGGGTCGTGATGGATGTGAAAGTCTTTAGCAGACGGGATCGCCTTTCTAAAACAGACGATGAACTGGTCGAAGAGGCTGTCCGCATTAAAGATATCCACGTCGATTTCAAGAATAAAGAGGCCGAGATCCTCATCCAGTTCCATGAAAAATTGGGTGCCCTCCTCCTCAATGAACCAGCGCCTGGGGCGATCATGCATCGCAAAACAGGCGATGTGATCATCAAAGAAGGGGAAGTCGTCACACAAGAGATGCTTGAAGCACTTGAGAATGAAAAGGCAGAAGACCTGCTCATGACCGAGTGTGATACATTCAATGCACTGAAAGAGATCTTGCGCGAATACGATCGAGAAATGCAAGCGCTTCAGACTCTTCATAAAGCCGATATCGATTTCACACGCAAAGGGGACACTGAACTTGATCCTGGCGTCATCCGCCAAGTGAAGGTTTATGTCGCTACAAAGCGTAAACTCGAAGTAGGGGATAAAATGGCCGGCCGTCACGGTAACAAAGGGGTTGTATCCCAGATTGTTCCTGAAGCTGATATGCCCTACTTGGCAAACGGAGATACGATCGAAATTATCCTCAACCCTCTCGGGGTGCCTTCTCGTATGAATATGGGACAATTGCTTGAGACCCACCTAGGCTACGCAGCCAAAAAGGCGGGAATCTATGTAAAAACTCCTGTTTTCGAAGGGTTCCCAGAGGACCGGATTTGGAAGATGATGGGCGAGCAGCACTTAAGCACTGATGGTAAAATGCACCTATATGATGGAAGATCTGGGGAGCGTTTCGACAACCGTGTTGTCGTCGGATACATCTACATGCTGAAACTTGGTCACTTAGTCGCCGATAAGATTCACGCCCGTTCGATTGGACCTTACTCACTCGTCACGCAGCAGCCTCTCGGCGGTAAGGCCCAGATGGGTGGTCAGCGTTTCGGGGAGATGGAAGTGTGGGCTCTTGAAGCCTATGGTGCTGCCCATCTCTTGCAAGAGATGTTAACGGTTAAATCGGACGATGTTGCAGGACGTACCCGTATTTACGAATCGATTGTAAAAGGGGAGAATACCCTCGACGCCGGTACGCCAGAGTCGTTCAACGTATTAGTCAAAGAGATGCAAGGATTGTGTCTCGATGTGCGCCCAGAAAGCGTCAACTCAGGAGAATAAACTAGATGATTGATCAGGAGAAACCAGAATCTTTTGATAAGCTGCTTATTCAGATCGCCTCAGACGATGTGATCAGAAATAATTGGTCTCGAGGGGAGATTAAAAAACCCGAGACGATCAATTATCGCACTTTCAAGCCCGAAAAAGGGGGGTTATTTTGCGAGAAGATCTTTGGCCCGATGAGAGATTGGGAGTGCGCATGCGGAAAATACAAGAAAATCAAACACAAAGGGATTGTCTGCGACCGCTGCGGCGTCGAAGTGACACTCTCTAAGGTACGTCGCGAGCGGATGGCTCACATCGAACTGGCCGTACCTGTCGTCCACATTTGGTTCTTCAAATCGATGCCCTCTCGTATTGGAAACATCCTTGGGATGTCTGCCAATGAGCTCGAGCGGGTGATCTACTACGAAGAATACATCGTGACCGATGCTGGGCAAACAAACCTTCAGCCAAAACAACTCTTGAATGACACCGAATACCGTGAAGCCCAAGAAAAATGGGGCCCAGAGAGCTTTAAGGCGAAAATGGGTGGTGAAGCGATTGCCGAGATCCTTGAGAAAGAAGATCTCAATTTACTTGTCGTCGAGCTAAAGGAAAAATTGCGCAAGACCAAGTCAATGCAAGCCCGTATGAAATTGGCAAAACGGCTCAAAATCATCGAGAGTTTTGCTGGATCGCCTAACCGTCCAGACTGGATGGTCATGTCATGCATCCCTGTGATCCCACCCGATTTGCGCCCACTGGTCCCTCTCGATGGAGGGCGATTTGCCACATCGGACCTCAACGACCTCTATCGTCGTGTCATCAACCGCAATAACCGTCTAAAAGCGATTTTGCGCCTTAAGACACCCGACGTCATCATCAGGAACGAAAAACGGATGCTGCAAGAGGCTGTCGACGCCCTCTTTGACAATGGCCGCCATGGCCATCCTGTCATGGGAGCAGGAAACCGTCCGCTGAAGGCTCTCTCTGAGATGCTCAAAGGCAAAACAGGACGATTCCGACAGAACCTTCTCGGTAAACGGGTTGACTACTCGGGTCGTAGCGTCATTATCGTCGGTCCGGAGCTGAAATTTAACCAATGCGGTCTACCGAAGAAAATGGCCCTCGAGCTCTTTGAGCCCTTCATCGTGAAGAGACTGAAAGACTTAGGCTACGTCTACACGATCCGCTCAGCTAAGAAGATGATTCAACGGCAAGCGACTGAAGTCTGGGACGTGCTCGAAGAAATCATTAAGGGGCACCCCGTTCTTCTTAACCGCGCTCCGACGCTCCACAGACTAGGTATTCAGGCATTTGAGCCTGTCCTTATCGAAGGAAAGGCGATCCGTATCCATCCTCTCGTCTGCTCGGCCTTCAATGCTGACTTTGACGGAGACCAAATGGCGGTCCACGTTCCACTGTCGATTGAGGCGCAGCTAGAAGCCAAATTGCTGATGATGGCCCCGGACAATATCTTCCTTCCATCGTCAGGAAAACCTTCTGCAGTTCCGTCACAGGACATGATTTTGGGTCTGTACTACTTGATGCACGATCCAATCCACCACCCTGAACAGCATGGAAAGAAAATCAAAACATTCTCGAGCCCAGAAGAGGTTCTTCTCGCTATGCAAGCGGCAGGAAGCTATAACGTCGATACAGAGACTACTGAGGGGAAAAGAAGAGATGAACTCGGACGTGGAATTCATATCCACGAGAAAATTAAAGTCAAACTGCCTGAGGGGATCATTGAGACCACTCCAGGCCGGGTGATTTTCAATACGATCGTTCCAAAAAAATTGGGATTCCAAAACTACGCCCTGCGTAAGAAGAAGATGAGCCAACTTGTCCTCGATACCTACAAAAATGTAGGGCTCGAAGCTACAGTCAAGTTTTTGGATGATCTGAAGAACCTTGGATTTGCTGAAGCCACCAAGTCATCGCTTTCGATCGGTATCTGCGACGTCCGTATCCCCGAGACCAAGCAAAAGACACTCGATGATGCGCATAAACGTATTGAACAGGTCAAAAAGCAGTACGAAGATGGTATCATCACCGATGGTGAAAGACACTCTAAAGTGGTCAGCATCTGGACTGAAGTCTCCGATGACTTGTCAGAAGAGCTTTTCGAACTGATGAGCAAACCGAAAGATCGGGAACTCAACCCCATTTACCTGATGATGGACTCTGGAGCACGGGGAACTCGCTCACAGGTGAAGCAGCTGGGTGGAATGCGCGGTCTGATGGCCAAACCGTCAGGCGAGATTCTCGAATCGCCAATTACCGCTAACTTCCGTGAGGGATTGAGCGTTCTTGAGTACTCGATTTCAACCCACGGTGCCCGAAAAGGTCTAGCAGATACGGCTCTTAAAACAGCAGACTCCGGTTACCTCACGCGCCGTCTGGTTGACGTTGCTCAAGATGTGATCATCATCGAAGATGACTGCGGTACCCTCAACGGGATTGAAGTTGCTGCAATTAAACAAGGCCAGGAAGAGCTGCTCCCTATCAAGGACAGGATCTACGGCCGCGCAGTAGTGGAAGACATTTATCAGCCAGGCGACAGAACCAAAATTCTCGCTAAAGCTGGATCGGTTCTCACTCTGCAGCAAGCAGAGGCGATCGATGATGCTGGTATTGAGTCGATCCGGATCCGTTCGGCACTCACCTGCGAATCGTCCCGCGGCGTCTGCTGCAAATGCTATGGTATCAACCTCGCGACAGGTCGCGTCGTTGGCCACGGCGAAGCAGTTGGTATTATCGCTGCCCAGTCGATCGGTGAACCAGGAACGCAGCTCACGATGAGAACGTTCCACTTGGGAGGTATCGCGGCCGCCAGCGTCAGCCCAGAACTTGAGGCAGAAAAAGAGGGAATCCTCATCTACATGGACCTCCGTACGGTGCAAAACCAAGAAGGGGAGTGGCTTGCCCTCAACAAGAACGGCATGCTCCACATCGTCCGTGATGAAGGAAGGCCACTGGCAGAAGTGAAAAAGCTACTCAGCACAAAATCGCTTGAGCCGCTCCAAAGCTTCAACATTGAGTTGGGAACACGCATTCTGATCGGTGACGGTGCCAAAGTCAAAAAAGGGACCCGTATCGCCGTTTGGGAACAGCACAATATCCCAATTATTTGCGAACGGCCAGGTTACGTCAAATACGAAGATCTTGTCGAAGGGATTTCAACGCAACGCGAAATCAACAAGCAGACAGGGCAAACCGAAGTCATGGTTAAACAACACCGCGGCGAACTCCACCCCCAAATTGCGATCTATGCCGACACTGCCTATACAGAGCTGGTCGGTACCTATGCGATCCCAATCGGGGCCTTCATCTCTGTGACCGAAGGTCAGCTCGTCCAAGCTGGTATGCTCCTTGCTCGTCTGCCACGCGGCGCGATCAAGACGAAGGATATTACGGGCGGTCTGCCAAGGGTCGCCGAGCTGGTCGAAGCCCGAAAACCAAAAGATGCGGCCGAGATCGCCAAAATCGATGGTGTGGTCGACTTCCGTGGCGTCCAAAAGAGCAAGCGGATCGTCGTTGTGCGTGATGAAGCCTCTGGTATGGAAGAGGAGCATCTCATCCCGCTCACCAAACACTTGATCGTCCAGAAAGGGGATCATGTCGTCAAAGGACAGCAGCTGACCGACGGACTCGTCGTTCCGCACGAAATCCTAGACATTTGCGGTGTGCGAGAGCTCCAAAAATATCTGGTCAACCAGGTCCAAGAGGTCTATCGCCTACAAGGGGTAGACATCAACGACAAGCACATCGAGATCATCGTCAGACAGATGCTCCAGAAAGTGCGGGTGACCGATCCGGGCGACACCACATTCCTTTACGGGGAAGATGTCGACAAGAAAGAGTTCCATCGCACAAACCGCAAGGTGCAAGGCGAAGGTGGACGTGCTGCGCAAGCCGCTCCGGTCCTGCTTGGTATTACAAAAGCCTCGCTGACCACCGAATCGTGGATTTCGGCAGCATCCTTCATGGAGACAACCCGCGTCCTCACCGATGCGGCCTGCGAAGGAAAAACCGACTTCTTGCTCGACTTTAAAGCCAACCTCATCATGGGTCATATGATCCCAGGGGGAACCGGCTTCCAAGAGTTTAACGAACGGGTGCAGCGCCATGTTGGCCAAGAGGGCGAAGAGGAACTCCTCTTCTCCTTCAGCGACTAGTCGAAAGCTATATAGCCTAAAACAAAAAAAGCCTTAACTCACGTTAAGGCTTTTTTTCATCCTTCTTCGAATGAGACACGGTGCTTAAAAGCCCCGGGTTTTTTCAAAATTTTGAAACTCGGCTCATCCGCAGAACTTACTTTTGCACTCTTGTTTTGATATATACATACTGTAATCGCGCTT
>JAFEGK010000008.1:136581-206707 GCA_018239985.1 Verrucomicrobiota bacterium
AAAGCGCGATTACAGTATGTATATTTTCTTTTCAATCGCCAGCAGAATCTGGCATCAATAGATCGGGTAGTTTAAAAGGATTTGGATTACCTGTAGTTGCCTTTGACATATTGACTGTCCCCGGAAGGATCTCGAAATCGGGAGTAAACACCACTAAAAGACTCCTGAGCTGATCAAATGGCTTCCGATCGCCCTCGAACTTGGCCTTACTGGAAGCAATCAAATCGTCAAATGTATTTTTTCCCATCATCACATTATCTAGTTCTGTTCGGTTAATCGTGATCGTCAGATCTGGATGTTTTGCCTGGACGCCCTTGATATTCGTGAGTGTGGCATTGCTCATTTCTAGCAAATACTTCTCCTTTTTGTCTGGGATCACTAAATTGATGGTGAATCTTAATCCTTCTGCTTTCTTGGGATCTACACAGATGCCAAGGAAGTCAAGCCAACTATCTGTTGGCATAGCGCGGATAACGTCGGGACCTGTCGACTTTGGCGGCACCCCACTTTGTATCCCGGTACGCAACTCATAAGCTCCCTGAAGAAAACTGTTGCGCACGCCTGTGCTCTCTTGTTGGTAGCCGAGCTGTTCGAAGGTGTCCGCAAGCAAATTTTTGGCTGTTTGGTTTGTGGGTTCTGCGTAAATAAGCTTGTTTAGGATTTCAGATGCTTCTAGGTATTTGCCCTGATTATACAGTTCAGTGGCCTTGGCGATGATGTTTTTGGAACCACCCATCAGCTCAACATAAAGAGGGGCTGACTGTTCCGGAGAAAGGGGGATCAGTGTCGCCGGATTGGCATCCCAGTACCCTAAAAAGCGTTGCAAAACGCCTCGGCTATTATTCTTTTCAGAGCCGTGATAGCTATGCGCAGCCCAGTGTTTCTTTAGACTCTGGGGAAGTTCATAAACATTGTGAATTTGATTGATTGTTACTCCCTTATTAGCATAGTGGAGTACTTGATTATTAAGGTTGGCATACGCATCGCGTTGAACGCGCATCACATCCTGAATGCGGGCATTTCCCCAGCGAGGCCAGCTGTGCGAGGAAAACAACACTTCAGCTTCGACACCAAACTTATAAAGAGCATTGTTGATCTGCTTTGACCAGTTTAAGGCATTGCGTACTGGGGCGCCTCGAAGTGTGTAAACATTGTGTATCGTTGCAGTGATATTCTCCGCCGCCCAAAACGCTTTGAACTGGGGGAAGTAAGTATTCATTTCAACGGGAGCTTCGGTATCGGGAGTATTCTGGAAGACCATTTCTATTCCATCGATTTTCACATCCTCAAAGTCTTCTTTGATGTACCGATTTGGTGCAATGAGTCCTGTATTACCATTAGCGATGTTCTTGCCAATGCCTTGGTCGACATGACCGAAAGGGCTGCGCGCAAGTAAAACTCCATACTGGTACTGTGTACGTCTAGACATCGCATTGCCTGCAAACACATTTTCTGAAATTGCCGCTTCAAGAAAACCTTCCGGAGCTATGACACTCACTTTTCCAGAGAGGACATCGGCTTCATTGACTACGCCGTGCACTCCTCCGAAGTGATCCACGTGGGAGTGAGAGTAAACGACCGCCACAACAGGACGCTTGCCAAGCTTTTCGTTTATAAACGCAAGGGCAGCACGAGCGGTTTCTTTTGCAGTCAAAGGGTCGAAAACAATCCACCCCGTATCACCCTTGATGAATGTGATGTTGGCTAAATCAAAACCGCGCACTTGATAAATCCTCTCTGGCACAACCTCGTAGAGACCATAGCCCATGTTCAATATCGCCTGACGTTGCAGAGAGGGATTAATGCTTTCAAAATCTTGGCCTTTTAGCAAAAATTCATAACTTCCCATATCCCATGCTACGTTACCGGCATCAGCCATAATCTGCTTGTAAGTAGGTGCGCTAATAAATCCCCTTTTTGCCTCCTCAAAATCCTCAAAGTCATCAAAAGGAAGTGTTGCCTTTAAGCCATTGCGCAACTCGATCGTATACTTGGAGGGGAGATTGCCTAAGGGATGAAAATGTTGCTTTGCATTTGAGCTGTCCTGAGGATTGATATTACCTTTAACAATCCCAAAATAGCCAATCACTGAAAAGATACCAGTAATAACCAGTATTCCAACAACGGATCGTTTAAATTTCATCGGATCTCCACTGAGCTTATCCCAAAATTTGATTTTGGATGAGCCTGTATGTTAATGATGATAACTATCAAATAAATTTGGAGATGTAAAGTAAATTCTCTGTGATTTTTCTAATTAGATAGGCATTGAAATCCAAGAAGGTTTAGAGGCTGTTATACCGAAACAACCTGAAGAATCGGTTTTTGGCTGCGACGGCATCCTAGATTTCGAATCCGCCTGCATCGCTCAACCTATTCAGGTTGAGCTGCTTCGTCGCCGCTGCGCTGATTCAAACTCTAGGCGCCGGCTTTGCCAAAAACCGATTCTTCAGGTTGTTTCGGTATAACGGATTTGGTTTCGTCGCCCATAGTTCTACTATGGGCTCCTCATTCGAACCGCTGCGCTTTGATCTGGCTTTGCCTCGCTGGCGCATATTGTCACCTATTTGAGGCTCGGGTTAATAATTGTGTGAAGAATTGTTCACATCTGTAGAGGAATTTTCATTCTTCGACCGGACAGCGGGGGGTGATTTAATCGCCGAATGGTCCTCAGATTTGGGATCGGGTTCCTCTCGATCTCTCTTCTTACCGACCGGGGATGAGCTGACGGTTGCCCTTTCGTCCGATTCCCGTAAATCTGCTTTTAATTTTTCTTGTAGATTAATTGCTGTTTCGCGCGTGCTTCGTGCTATATTGTAATACCGAATGTTTTCTAGACGATCAAAGAGAAATGTATCAAGCATCAAGGGGAGCTCAGGGACGTTTTTGAGTTTCTGGCAATAGGAGATGTTGAGTTTCTTCAGCTGTATTGGTAGCTTGGGTAATTTTATTAAATTATCGCAACTCTCCAAGTTAAGTTCTCGAAGATTGGGAGGAAGTTCCGGCAATTCAGTGATAAAGTGGCAGTAGGAGCATTCTAGTACTTCGAGACTAGGAGGAAGAGATGGAAGATCTGCTAAGGAATCGCATTCGCGGATTCTAAGCTTTTTGAGTGAGTGAGGAAGCTTGGGCAGGCTTGAAAGTCTATTAACACAAATAAGCTCAAGTTCTTCAAGAGATTGAGGGAGGTCGGGTAGGCTGGAGTTATCAGTGTATGTCAAGACCAGCTTTTTAAGAGGCTGAGGAAGTTTGGGTAGAGTTGAAATAGGACACTCTAAAAGAGAAAGTTCTATCAAAGTATCGGGCAGCTGAGGCAGATTTTGGAGTCGATCACACTGCTGACAAAACAGGACTTGAAGCTCCTTAGGGAGATTCGGAAGTGATTGCAGATCTGGTAAATAGGGATAAGGTATGACATCGTATTTTGATCCAATAGCCAAAAATTTAAGATTTGGACAAACATCGAATAATTCTACGAGGTCTTCTTCATCGAGATCAAATTCCAAAAGATCGGCATATTCTAATAAGTGAGGCTGTTTAGTATCTTTAAGCCATTCAAGAGCTTCACCCTTTTTTTGGGGAGGTAAATGCTCGTGTAGAGACAATCCTTGATTGAGTGAACGGATTTTTAAAGGAGCTATAGCAGCTCTTTTAAGATTGTGGCTTACGGAGTTGACTTCAGCCACAGTTTTCGGTGTTGTAAAACTTATGATTTTGCTCCAAATATCTTTTGGTATCTCATTCACTAATGATTCTCTAGCGGGGTCTTGTAAACCAGTGAAAATGACGTTTCTGATTTCTTGGATTCTGTGGCGTGTTTTATCGTTTGGAATACCCAATTGAATAGCTTTGTCTAAGGTGTTTAGCACCTCTTCTTTTTCCTGCCTTTGCAACTGATCAAAGATTGAAAATGGGATAGCAGTTAACTGATTGCCCTCTTTTTTGAAGTAGAGGCTATTCTGTATCGAGGCGTCCAGTGTATAGAATTTGTGAGATAGGTCGGAAATTTTTATCATAAAACTTTAATTAAATTATACTATAAAACATCATTAATTAACAATGATTATAATTATAGTAATTTACTAAAATTAATTTTCTTAACTCTTTTATCCGCCTCTACTTTCAACCACTTGTTTCTTATTCACTTGTGGATTAATATGGCCCCAACCAATCAAATTTTATGTCTGTTCTATCTGTCCGTGAGCTTAGGAAAGTTTATCCTGGCAAAAAGCCTTTTACTGCTGTCGACGGGATCTCCTTCGAATTAAAACAAGGGGAGATCCTCGGGTTGCTTGGCCTCAATGGGGCCGGCAAGACGACGACGATCCAAATGCTAATGAGCACTCTGAAACCTACTTCGGGCCAGATCCTCTATTTTGGCAAGGACTTTGCCAAACACCGAAGCGAGGTTCTGCAGCATGTGGTCTTCGCCAGCACCTATGTCAGTTTGCCATGGAATTTGTCAGTCCGGCAGAATTTAGAGGTGTTTGGCCGGTTATTTTCGATCAAACCGGCAGAATACAGAAAAAAGCGGGATCAGCTGCTCGAGCGATTTGGGATCACAGATAAGCTCGACGCGCGGGTTTCAGGCCTCTCGTCAGGTCAAATTACCCGGCTGATGCTCGTTAAGGCGTTTATGGTGGGACCGAAGATAGTTCTGCTGGATGAGCCGACCGCCTCCCTCGATATTGAGATCGCCAAAGATGTGGTCGACTTCATTTTGGAGCAGCAGAAACAAGAGGGGATATCAATCCTCTACACGTCCCACAATATGGCTGAGGTGAGTGAAGTGTGCGATCGGGTGCTGTTCCTTAAAAAGGGGAAGATCATCGCCGACGATTTGCCTCAAAATCTCGCCAGGGCGGCAGCAAAGAGTGAAGTCGAGCTAGTGATTACCGATGAAATGGACAGCGCTGTGAAGATTGCCAAAAAACTCCATATGGATGCGAAGTGTGAACATCGGACAATTACTCTTGAGCTCGATGAAGCGCAAATTGCCCACTTTTTATCAGCCCTGGCTCAAGCGGGTGTCGTCTATTCGGGCATCAACATCATCCAGCCCACTTTGGAAGACTTTTTTATGAAAGTTTCGGAGGAGTCATGAGCTTCGGTCGGATTCGGGCGATTTTCTTGCGCTATTTCTATTATTTTGCAAAATTTGATCATTTATCAGAGATGTTCTACTGGCCTACAATCGACATTTTCCTTTGGGGGATGATGAGCATTTGGGTTCAAGGGGAGTCGGGAGCTAAGTCAGATGTGGCGCTACTGATTTTAACAGGTCTTGTATTTTGGCAAGTGATTTGGCGCGCTAGTTATGAGATCACCATGAACGTTTTGCAAGAATTTTGGAACCGTAATTTGGTTAACCTCTTTTCCACACCTCTGAGGCTTGGAGAATGGATGGCTGCCACTATGCTCACTAGCTTTACCAAGATTTTGATCACCCTGGCTTTTTCCTCAAGCCTAGTTTGGCTACTCTATTCGCTTAATATCTTCAATCTTGGGCTTGCGATTATCCCATTTATCGCGATGCTGACAGTGTCGGGGTGGATGATGGGCTATTTTTCAGCTGGAATTATCGTCTATTTTGGCCAGCGTTACCAGATGCTGGCTTGGATGATGCCTTTTGTTTTTGCCCCCTTTAGCGCGGTTTTTTACCCCCTTTCCGCCCTCCCTCCTTGGGGCCAGTTCATTGCCAAAGGTCTGCCGATGACCTACATTTTCCAAGGTATGCGCCAAGTCCTTCAACAGGGGACGTTCTCAACCGAAATGTTTTGGATGAGTGCCCTACTCAATACCATTTTCTTGTTTCTCACCATGGCCTTTTTTAAGATCATGTTCGAAAGAAGCCGAGAAAAGGGACTTTCTCGTTTAGAGTGATTGCTTAAAGACCATCGTTGAGAGGGGAGGGAGTGTTGCAGTGAACAAATGGAAATCGCCATCAGGTTTAGCCTCGATGGTTTGATAGCGATACTTATTTGTTCCCCCGTATTCTGCTGCATCACTATTAAAGACCTCTTTCCAATTGCCGCCCCGGTTGAGGCCTAAGGTGTATTGCTCTCTTGGAACAGGGGTAAAGTTGCAGATGATCAGAAGAACATCGGATGATCTGGGATCTTTCCGATAGAATGAGAGTACGCTATTGTCGCTGTCGTACATGTTAACCCATTCGAAGCACTCCCAATGGAGCTCAAGGCTGTGGAGCGCTTTTTCATTGCGATAGAGGAAATTGAGATCCCGCAGGATTCGCTTTATCCCTTGATGCCGTTCAAAGGCGAGGAGGTGCCAATCTAAAGAGGTCTCATGATTCCATTCATCCCACTGGCCGATTTCAGCCCCCATGAAGAGCATCTTTTTCCCAGGATGGGTGAACATATAGCTATAGAGTAGCCGCAAATTAGCAAATTTTTGCCAGTCGTCGCCTGGCATCTTGCTCAGCAAAGATCGTTTCCCATAAACGACTTCGTCGTGCGAGAGAGAGAGAACGAAATTTTCATTGAAGAGGTAGTAGAGGTTAAATAATAGCACGCCGTGATGGTATTTGCGGTGGATGGGGTCTTTGGAGAAGTATTGGAGCGTGTCGTGCATCCAGCCCATATTCCATTTGAGGCCAAAACCGAGCCCTCCAAGCGAGGTGGGGCGGGAGACCATCGGCCATGCAGTCGACTCTTCAGCGATCATTTGGACGTAAGGGAATGAGGCGTAGACATATTCGTTGAGCTGTTTGAGGAACGAAATCGCCTCGAGATTTTCGTGGCCACCGAAAGCGTTGGGGATCCACTCGTTGGCAGAGCGTGCATAATCGAGATAGAGCATCGAGGAGACCGCGTCTACGCGAAGTCCATCGAGGTGATACTTTTGGAGCCAAAAGACTGCGCTGCTAATGAGGAAAGAGCGGACTTCATTGCGCCCGTAGTTGAAGATGTAGCTTTTCCATTCAGGGTGAAAGCCCTTGCGTGGGTCGGCATGTTCGTAGAGCGCAGTCCCGTCGAAATTGGCCAGTCCATGAATGTCGGATGGGAAATGAGAGGGGACCCAGTCGAGGATCACGGCGATTTCATGCTGATGGAGTTGGTCGATTAGGTACATAAAATCTTGGGGTGTGCCGTAGCGTCTGCTCGGGGCAAAGTAGCCGATTTTTTGATATCCCCATGATCCGTAGAATGGGTGTTCCATCAGCGGCATGAACTCGACGTGCGTAAAGCCCATTTCATTGAGATATTTGGGCAGAATTTCGGCCATCTCGCGATAAGAAAGCGGCTGGTTGTGTTCTTTCCGTTGCCAGGAGCCAAAGTGGAGTTCATAGATTGACATAGGTGCAGAGAATTCATTGCGCTCGGCTTTGATCGTGTCCCATTTGGAGTCACTCCACTGATAGGTCAGGTCCCAGACGATAGAGGCAGTTCTGGGTGGCTCTTCCCAAGCGATCGCGAAAGGATCCCCCTTTTCTGTTTCGAAGTTTTGAGCGCGGATCACATATTTATAGATTGTTCCCTTTTTAACCCCAGGGATAAATCCTTCCCAGATTCCCGAGCTATCCCACCGGACAAAGAGGGGGTGGGAGTTGCGGTTCCAGCCGTTAAAATCGCCAATAACAGTCACTTGAGTGGCGCTGGGAGCCCAGACAGCAAAATAGGTCCCTTCCACCCCATTTACGGTCATCAGGTGGGAGCCGAGCTTTTCATAGAGCCGAAAGTGATTTCCTTGCTTGAAGAGAAAGATATCGACATCAGTGATGGTCGAGTGAGGGATCGCTTCCATAGCCTAGCTATAGAGTAAAGATCGATTAAAAGCAAAGGCGCAACTACATCAGTGGCTCCAACATCTTTTCGAGCTTCATCAGGTCGTGAGCGAAGTTGCGGATCCCCTCCATCAGTTTTTCGACGGCCATTGCATTGTCGCAAAGGAGCCAATGGAATGTTTTTTGGTCGATTTTCAGAGGATGGATCTCCATCGATTTGGATTTAGCTGGATCGAGTTTGCGCGGGACATCACCTGTAGCGCTCTCCAATTCTTTGAGGAGAGTAGGTGCGATCGTCAGTAGGTCGCAGCCGGCCAGCTCAAGGATTTCGCCGCTGTTGCGGAAGGAAGCGCCCATCACTTGGGTCTTAATGCCCTGTTTTTTATAGTAATTGTAGATCTCGGTGACTGAGTGGACGCCGGGATCCTCTGCTGGGGCAAAATCTCTTCCCGCGGCTTTCTTGTGCCAGTCTAGGATGCGTCCGACGAAAGGGGAGATGAGGGTGGCTCCGGCATCGGCGCATGCAATCGCTTGAGGCAAGGAGAACATGAGGGTCAAATTGCAGTGGATTCCCTCTTTTTCGAGGACCTTCGCAGCTTGGGCCCCTTCCCAGGTTGAGGCGAGCTTAATCAGAACCCGCTTCCGATCGATTCCGGCAGCTTCGTAGAGGGCGATGAGGTCATGAGCTTTTTTAATGCTCCCTTCAACATCAAAGGAGAGGCGGGCGTCGACTTCTGTCGAAACGCGCCCGGGGACAATTTTCAAAATTTCGACCCCAAAATTGACGAAGAGTTTATCGACTGTCAGGGTCATCCGCTCAGACTTCGTTTTGCCCTTTTTACCAAAAGTGATCGCATCTTGGATTAGGAACTGATATTCGGGGAGGCCCGCAGCTTTGAAAATAAGCGAAGGGTTGGTGGTTGCATCGGTCGGCTTGAATTTCTTGATCTCTTCGATTTCTCCAGTATCAGCAACGATCGTCGTGTATTTCTTTAGCTCATCTAATTTGCTCATGGTGTCTCCTTTTTTTACCGATCATAATAGTTTTAAATTTAGAAGGGAAGAACTTCGGAACTCCAGCATTTTTTCGAAATCGTCGGCCTTGATTGTTTCTCGATGTCCATTGAGCGTGATTGTCACCGCTTTTCCCTCTTTGAGGTGAGAGATGAGCAATTCTTGAAATGCGGCCGGCAGTTGTACCCGTTGCTGCCCTTGACGGGTAGGAGCGACGCAGGTGAGAGCATCGATCTGAATTTTAGCTTCAGCTACAAGGGGGTTATGGACGTGGAGATAGGTGCATAGGCCTGATTCTGTCTGAAGAAATTCGATGTCGATGCCCCTCATGTGATCCTGAGATTGATAAAGTAGACGGCTACAGTGAGAGTTTGTTTCGGAGATATGCTGGCAGTTCCATTGGCTGGTCTTCTGGCAAGCGGCAAGCAACAAAAGAAGACTAATGGCTCTTATCATGCTTGTGGTTCACACCGACCAAAACTAGGGTCAGGGCTCCAACAGCCACCGTCCCGAAGGCAACCGCCCAATTTCTACGCTGGGCCCGTTGAATGGACTTCAGATAGTCTTCGCTCTCACGGCCTACGAATTTACCTTTGTTGAAACAGTCATCTGTCTCATCGTAGTAGACTTTTGGTTCACAATTGTCTTGAGCGCTGACTCCATGGGAGAAGACCAGTCCGAGTACAGTGATTGAAGCAATAATTTTTTTCATAAACCCATCATTAGTAATTGCCAGACGATTCCGAGATTAGATTGCTCTAAAACCATCTGCTTGAAAGCTGTGGATTCTACCCCCTCTTTCTTTTTTTGCCAAGCTTCTCGTAATCCTTTTTCATCCTCAACTAAGGCAAATAGATCATCACAGAGGGTCATCGAGGATATAGACTGGTGGATAAGGCTGGCCTGTTTCCCAAAATCCTTCTTGAGGGCCCCGGCGGTCAAAATATAGGCTTCCCCATTGCGAATCAAAATCGCCTGCAGCAGACGGGCCGGGCCAAATTTTGTCACCGTTTCGATTTCTACTAGTTCTGCCGGGCCACTTTTTGTCTCAATTTTACCCAGGTGGCGCCATTTTTGCTTATTGGCTTTGCAATTTTTTTGGACGATGGCCAAATATTGCTCGGTAGAGAGAGTGATCCGCTCATGAGTGAGATTGATCGAAGGGCAAAACCCTCCCTTTTGCTTATCAACAAAACTGACAATCGCCCGTTGCGAAGGCATCTTCGGGTCGGCTATTTCCCAATTAGGGGGTGGGGTAAAGAGGCAGTGAGACAAAATCAGGCCAAGCGTAAGCATAGCCGAATTATAGACTAATCTTTGTCGGAATGTGAAGTGTGAATTAATCCTGTGATCAGGGCGATCGCAGCAACAAGGCCTACGCCCCATCCGATCATCGAGGCGCTGACCGCGTTGAAAACTCCATCTTGGCATCCGGCACCAGGACCAGTGTTGTATAAGGCGTTTTGTTCATCGACAGCAGCTTCGAGCCATTCCCCGTTATCAGCGCGCAAAGCTGTTGAGCTGATGAGGATTAGGGGAAGAAGGATAATGCGGATTATTCTTTTCATACCTTACATATGACATAACAATTGATTTTATGGAAGGGGAAATTAATTGTTCTCTAAATACTTAAATTTAAATTAATAAAAAACCAAGAGTGGCCTCGTTCGAGCATGGAGTGTGAAAAGGTGTTGAAATATATCTTGTAGTGAGCGATAAATAATCCCAAAAAGGATAGATTCATGGATACGATTGAGACTGGAAAGGACAAAGTCAAAAAGATCTGCGAAGTTTTGCGCAAAGAGACCATCGAGCCAGCGATTGCAGAGGCGAAAAATATTCTCCAAACAGCGCAGAATAATGCCGATCTGATTATCGAAGAAGCTAGGGCCAAAGCTGGCAAGATCATTGCTGAGGCAGAAAAAGATATCGAGAAAAAGTATGCGGTCTTCAAAACGGCCCTCAATCAGGGTGCTCGGCAATCGGTCGAGTGGCTCAAGCAAGAGATCGAAGAGAGGCTGTTGCACCATAATCTCGGAGAGATGATCGCCAAGTCTACTAGCAATCCAAAGGTTTTAAGCGATATGATCAAGGCTGTGATTAAAGCGGTCGAAGAAGAGGGGCTTGAGACTGAACTTAGCGCTGTGATTCCTGGAGCTGTCGACCCGCAAGAGGTCAATGTGCTGCTAGGAAAAGATCTGCTCGAGAAATTGAAAGAGAAAAGTGTGCTCCTTGGTTCGAAAAAGGGTGGGGTTGAAGTCAAATTACACAAAGAACACATCACCATCGATCTCTCAGATACCGCTCTACTGGAATTGATGACCCAGTATGTGCGTAAAGAGTTTCATCAATATTTTTTTGCATCGACTTAAAATTTAAGGCATGAAAAATTACTATTTTGTCGCTCCTTCACTGCCTCCGCTTGTCCTTGGACAGGCGCCGGAGATCACATTTGAAGAGCTGATGTATCGCTTGCAGCTCAATTTGAGCAAGAAGGATCTAGAGCAGGTGAAGGTCCTCAGGCTGGCTATTGACCTCTATAATATCCGCGCTCACTACTCCAATCAGCCGATCGATTCAAGAGGCAATCTCAACGAAAAAGAGCTCGATGATGCGCTGCTGGCCGAAGCCGATCTACCGCAGTATGTTTTCGAATTTTTGAATCAGTTTGAAGATGTGCACGAAAAAATAGGCCATTTTTTTGGCCTTCTCTCTCGCTTCTATAATGAAGAGATTGCCAAGGCGAGGGGATTTTTGAAACAGCTGCTTAAATTTCAAAGAGATGTTCGGCTAGTTCTTGCGGCTTTGAGAGCCAAGAAGCTCAAAAGGGATGTGGTTAAAGAATTTCAATTTGAAGATTTTACAGATCCCCTCATTGCCCATATTTTGGCCCAAAGAGATATGGATGTTTATGATCCCCCTTTGGAATACCAAGACTTAAAGAACAAGATTCAGGCTGCTGGAGATGATCCCCTGGAGCAATATAAGGCAGTCGTTAGTTACGAATTAGATAGAATTGAAGAGATGACCGGTTACCCCCTTTTCTCCTTAGCTTGGATTTTGGGCTACGTTGCGAAGCTGCTGCTCGTCGAGCGATACACGATGCTCGATAGCAACCGGGGTAAAGAGATCGTCGATAAGTTTAAAACGGGATAAGAGATGACAAAACACCTTGCAACAGGAAAAGTGGTCCGCGCTTTTGGTAACCTGCTCCACGTAGCTTTTGAGGGGAACATCCGTCAGGGCGAAGTGGCCATGATCGATTTAGGCAATACAAGTTTGAAAGCCGAAGTGATCGAAATCGTTGGCAACGAGGCGAAAGTGCAAGTTTATGAAGACACCCGTGGTGTCAAATTGGGAACCCACGTGGAATTCTCCACTCTGCTGCTCGAAGCAGAGTTAGGCCCTGGACTGCTCACTTCGATTTTCGACGGACTCCAAAACCCTCTTGAGAATGTAGCTAAAGCCACAGGCCTTTTCTTAACCAGAGGCACCTACTTGCCTGCTCTGGATTACGTCCGCCATTGGGATTACAATCCGATTGCAAAAGTGGGCGATACTCTTTCTCGGGGGGAATATCTTGGATACACGATGGAAGGCCGTTTTCATCACTACATCATGGTTCCATTTTCCCTTACTGGTAAATTCCGCATCACTTGGGTTGTGAAACCTGGCGCCTATACCATCGATACCGTCGTAGCCAAAGGAGTTGATGAGCAGGGGAAAGAGCATGAATTCACGATGGTTCAAAAATGGCCAGTTAAATCACCCCTCTCTGCTGGAGTGAAAGTCCCTCTGAAGCACATGATGGATACTGGCTCCCGCATTATCGATACACAATTCCCAGTGATGAAAGGGGGCTCTTTTTGCGCTCCAGGACCTTTTGGAGCCGGAAAAACCGTTCTACAGCATCACCTCTCTAAATATTCCTCGGTTGATATCGTGATTGTCGTCGCATGCGGTGAGCGAGCTGGAGAAGTGGTCGAAGTGCTCCGCACTTTCCCGCACCTGACAGATCCCCATACTCATGAACCGCTGATGAGCCGCACCGTGATCATCTGTAACACCTCCTCGATGCCTGTATCTGCCCGCGAAGCGTCGATCTACATGGGAGCGACGATTGCAGAATACTATCGACAGATGGGCCTCGATATTCTGCTTCTAGCGGATTCCACCTCCCGTTGGGCTCAAGCGATGCGAGAGATGTCGGGACGTTTGGAAGAAATTCCAGGTGAAGAGGCATTCCCCGCGTATCTTTCCTCCCGAATCGCCGCCTTTTACGAGCGGTCAGGGATGCTCGAGCTTTCCAGTGGAAAAACAGGGTCGCTCACGATCGGTGGAACCGTTTCTCCTGCGGGAGGAAACTTCGAAGAGCCGGTCACTCAATCAACCCTCGCTGTCGTTGGAGCCTTCCTTGGGCTCTCACGCGCCCGTTCTGACGCACGCCGCTATCCTGCGATCGACCCACTTATTTCCTGGAGCAAATACGTTTCCAAAGTGGGGGCTCAGCTCGACCACAAATTGAAAGGCTGGGAGAGGCTGGTCCACCAGGGGGAAAAAATCCTCCGCTTGGGCGATGATATCGGCAAAAGGATGGAGGTAGTTGGAGAAGAGGGGACATCGCTAAACGATATGGTTACCTATCTCAAAGCAGAGCTATACGATTTTGCCTATCTTCAGCAAAATGCCTTTGACAAAGAAGATGCCTACTGCCCTCTAGAGCGGCAAATTGTCCTTTTCAAGATCATTGGAAAGATCTTCAACACAGAGTTCTTCTTTGAAGATCACGATAGTGCCAGATCCTACTTCCTTGAGCTACAAAACGAGATAAAAAACATGAACTTCATGCCCTTTGACAGTGAACACTACCATCGGGCCTACGCAAGAATTGAGCAAAAATTAGAAAAACAGGCGGCTGCAATAAGATGAAAAAAACCTATGATCGCATTGTTGACATGAGGGGAAACCTCCTCACAGTGGTTGCAAGAGACGTGTCCTTAGGAGAAATTGCCCGCATCCATAAACGAAATGGGGAAATCACCTACGGTTCGGTCCTTAGCATCGACAAAGAACTGGTCACCCTGCAGTGCTTTGAGAATACCCGAGGAATTTTCACAAACGACCAGGTAACCTTTTTGGGCAAACAGATGCAGGTCGACTGCTCTGAGGCGATGCTTGGAAGACGCTTTAATGGATCGGGCGATCCGATTGATGGCGGCCCTGTTATCCGCGGCGAAGAGATAGAAATCGGCTCCCCCTCATTCAACCCCGTACGCCGCATTATCCCACATGAGATGGTTCGGACCAACATCCCCATGATCGACGTCTTCAACTGTCTCGTTAGATCGCAGAAAATCCCTATTTTTTCGATCGCTGGTGAGCCCTACAACGCCCTCTTAATGCGTATTGCCAACCAGACCGATGCCGATATCGTCGTAATCGGGGGGATGGGACTCCGTTTCGACGACTACCAAGCCTTCATAGACAACGCCGACACTGCAGGCTCGCTCGAAAAAACTGTGATGTTCATTCATAAAGCAACCGACCCACCTGTCGAGTGCCTCCTGGTGCCTGATATGGCATTGGCTGTGGCAGAAAAATTTGCGACACAGGGGAAAAACGTCCTCGTCTTGCTGACAGACATGACCGCTTTTGCCGATGCGATCAAAGAGATCATGATCACCATGGATCAGATCCCCTCGAATAGGGGCTATCCAGGCTCGCTCTATTCTGACCTTGCCTCCCGGTATGAAAAAGCGGTCGACATCGATGGTAGCGGATCGATCACGATTCTCTCAGTGACCACAATGCCCGGTGGAGATGTGACCCATCCCATCCCCGATAACACCGGCTATATCACCGAAGGGCAGTTCTATCTGCATGGTGGCAGAATCGATCCATTTGGCTCCCTCTCACGCCTTAAACAGCAGGTGATTGGCAAAGTGACTCGCGAAGACCATGGAGACCTTGCAAACGCCCAAATCCGCCTCTACGCAGACTCGAAGAAAGCTCGAGAGCGGCAGAGCATGGGCTTTAAACTTTCTCGCTGGGATGAAAAACTACTCAATTTCTCGATACTCTTCGAAGATCGGATGATGAATCTTGAGGTGAACTATACATTGCAAGAGGCGCTTGACCTCGGTTGGCGCACATTGAGTGAGTGCTTTCAAAAGCACGAAGTGGGGATCAAGGATTCACTTCTAGAAAAATATTGGCCTACGGATGTCTGAGATCAAGTATACAAAAACAGAGCTACGGACCCAACAGATCAAGTTAACCCAACTTGAAAAGTATCTCCCCACGCTGCAGCTGAAAAAAGCCCTGTTGCAGCTGGAGATCAATCAAGTCATCGGAGAATTGGAGAAGCTCGAGATAGAAAAAAAGACATTCGAAGAGAAGATGACCGGGTACCAGCAACTGCTCACAGACGCCGATGCCGAAAACCTGTTTCAAGCCCTCGAAGTGGTCTCGATCAATAAACGGTTTGAAAACATTGCCGGTGTGGAAATCCCGATCTTTGAAGAGATCGTCTTTGCAGAGCCTACCTATTTTCTTTTCGATACCCCCTATTGGCTAGAAAGTGGGATCCGCGGGGGGCAAGATCTCATCGAAGCCCGCGAAAAAATTGAGATTCTCCATGAGAGAAAACGATTGCTTGAAAAAGAACTTCGGGAAGTCTCGATCCGGGTGAATCTTTTTGAAAAAATCATGATTCCCCGGACAAAAGCCAACATCAAAAAAGTGAAGATCTTTTTAGGTGATATGCAACTGGCTGCTGTCGCTCAAACGAAAGTCGCTAAGCGGAAAATCCTTGAGCGGAAGGGACAACAATGATCATCGATCTGAAAAAATACCTCTTCATCGGCGCAAAAGAAGATCTGGCCGAATTTTTCATTCGGGCTCAAGAGACAGGCTTTATTGAATTCATCACAACAAAGAAATCGAAAGAACTGCCCGAACCAATCAAAAAATTCATCGACGCCATTAAAATCCTTCGCAAGCAACCGGTCAAAGAACCCTACCGCGGTGGCGGAAATTTTGCTTTCGCAGAAGAAGTAGTGACACAAGTGCTAGATCTCACTCACGAAATCGAAAAACTCAGCGAAGAGAAACGATTTTTGGAAGCCGAGATCACCCGCATCGCCCCTTTTGGCCAGTTTTCATTTGAAGACATCAATTACATTCAGGAGAAAACCGGCAAAAAGATTCAGTTCTACTGCGTCAAATCCTCCTCAAAACATGAAATTGAACCTGCCCTGATCTATATCGGCACCGATTATGACCTCGACTACTATATCGGCATCCACGACCGGCCTCAAAGCTATCCCAACATGATTGAGATGCATTTTGACAAGACCGCCGATGAACTCAAAAACCACCTCGCTTTTGTCGACGAAACCCTCCATCAGGTCGAAGCAGAACTCAAGGGATTTGCCGGATATATCGACTTCTTGCGCGACGGACTCTTGGCTCGTCTCGATCTCTATTACCTAGCCAAAGCCGAAGAGGGTGTCGAATATCCGATTGAAGGCTCAATCTTTTCGATTGAAGGGTGGGTTCCACAAAACAAGACCGAAAAGCTCCTGCCGCTCATCGAAGGGCATGCGATCTTCTTCGAGCAGATTGCCGTCGAACCAGAAGACAAAGTACCAACCTGCATGGAGAACAAAAAAGCCAATGCAATCGGGGAGGATTTGGTTAAAATCTACGACATCCCCTCCGCCAACGATAAAGATCCTTCTGGCTGGGTCATTTGGGCATTTTCCCTCTTTTTTGCTATGATCATGGCCGATGGGGGATATGGTCTAATTTTCCTCGCCCTTGCCTTCTTCTTAAAATTCAAATTTCCCTCCCTTAAAGGGTCTGGAAAACGGCTAGTCAAATTGCTCTTCATCCTAGCGACTAGTTGCATCATTTGGGGCGTGTTCACCACCTCCTATTTCGGCTTAGAATTTGGTCCAAAGAGCCCCCTGACGAAATTCTCAGTCCTCCACTACATGGCGGGGAAAAAAGCCGAGTACCATCGGGAGAAAAATGACGAGACCTACAAATCGTGGGTCAAACAATTTCCCTCTATTGCCAATGCGAAAAATGGCAAACAGATGGTCTCCTCAGCCACGCTTGAGAAAGAGGGCAAAGTCACCTATCCTATTTCAGATGATTTTAACGACAGCATCCTCTTTGAGTTTTCGATCCTCATCGGAGTGATCCACGTTTCCCTCTCCTTGCTCCGTTATGCGATGCGCAACTGGGCCAATTTTGGCTGGGTAGCCGCCTCAGTCGGAGGTTATCTCTACCTGCCGGCCACCTTAAAAGCCACATCGCTTGTCGAGTTTATGGGCTGGGTTCCCAAAGATACAGCCGCCACCGCTGGCCTACAACTGCTCTACGGGGGACTTGGAGTTGCCATCTTCCTCGCTCTGATCCAGAAAAAATGGAAAGGCCTATTGGAAATCCCGAACGGAATCCAAATTTTCTCAGATATCCTCTCTTACTTGCGCCTCTACGCCCTTGCCCTTGCCAGCAGCATCATGGCCCGCACGTCGAACGATATGGGTGCCGGCGCCGGCCTTGTCGTCGGCTTTGTAATCATCATTCTCGGCCACATCATTAACCTCTCTTTGGGCACCATGGGAGGTGTCATTCATGGCCTCCGCCTGAATTTCATCGAATGGTACCACTATTGCTTTGAAGGTGAAGGAAAACTTTTTAACCCCTTAAGAAAATTACGTATTAAACAGGAGTAAATATTATGGATTATGGAATGGTAGGTCCAGCGCTCGTACTAGGACTAGGATGTATCGGAAGCTCAATTGGCTGCGGAATCGCCGGGATGGCCACCCACGCCGTCATGAGCCGCGTCGAAGAAGGACACGGCAAGTTCATCGGCATGTCAGCGATGCCCTCCTCTCAATCAGTCTACGGTTTCGTCCTGATGATCCTCATGCGTGGAAAAATTGCCGAGGGTGAGCTTGCCCCCATGAATGCGATCGGTATCGGCGCCGCTGTCGGTGTAGCGCTCCTCTTCTCGGCAGTCTACCAGGGGATGTGCGCTGCATCGGGCGTTCAAGCCGCCGCTAAGCAGCCTGCAATCTTTGGCAAATGCTTCGCCGCGCTTGGTATCGTCGAATCGTTCGCCCTCTTCGCGTTCGTCTTCGGCACCTTGTTGCTATAGATGCTTGAGCTCGATCCGCAGTTTCATCAGTTGCTTGATGATTTTTTCAAAGGCGGCGCGGCCAGGCTTCTGCCCATATTTGTCGATCCCTTCAGAGATCTGGCGGAGCATGTCCACAAGCAGATCGTCGTTGATTTCACTTGCCGAGTTGTGGATCCGGGCTTGAATTGCCCGAAGTTTTTCCAGATTGGGGACTTTTTCTGAGAGGGCCGATTCGAGGTCAGCCAAGGCTGCTGTTAGTTGTTTTCCCCCGCGATTTGGCTGCTGTGGAAAGGGGCGAACATGGTATGGATCATGTGGGTGTTCCATTTATTTTCTCCTTCGTGTATTCCCTAGATATATGATATCCCCATTTTGGACACAATCGGTTTCTGAAATTTCTGCCCACCTAAATGCAGATCTAAAAGCGGGCCTGACGCAAGATGAGGCCAAGAGGCGGCTGGAGAGGCTTGGCCCCAATGCCCTACCCAAAAATGGGGGCGTTATCTGGTGGAAGCTTCTCTTCGAGCAGTTTTCAAGCATCATCGTTTGGCTGCTCATTGGGGCGGCAATTGTTGCAGGCTTGCTAGGTGAGGTAATCGATGCTTGGGCGATTTTGGCGATTGTGATTCTCAATGCTGCCCTTGGCTTTTTTCAAGAATATAGAGCAGAGCGCTCGCTCGAGGCCCTACAGCAACTGGCGGCGCCGATGTCGAAAGTGCTGCGAGATGGGATTTTACAGCTCATTCCTTCTGAACAGGTAGTTGCTGGGGATGTTGTCCTTTTGGAAGCGGGCGATCGGGTTCCAGCAGACGGAAGGGTGGTCACGACTGCCTATCTTGCGACCGATGAGTCTTCTTTGACGGGTGAGTCACTTCCTGTTGCGAAAACCGATCAGATATTGCCGGGTGAACGGTTGCTAGCTGATCGGAAAAATATGGTCTTCATGGGGACGACAGTCACTACTGGCAAAGGACATGTCTTGATCGTCCAAACGGGGCTTGAGACAGAAATCGGAAAAATTGCTTCTGAACTCCTTGTGGCTAAAAAAGAGACTACTCCATTACAGAAGCGGCTCGATCATTTTGGCAAAAGAATGGTCTATTTCTGTCTTGCCATAGTGGCGATCGTATTTTTAGTTGGCATCCTGCGCGGTATACCGATTGTAGATATGCTTCTCATTTCACTCAGTTTGGCCGTTGCCGCAATCCCCGAAGGTCTTCCGGCTGCCGTGACGATTGCGTTGTCGATTGGAGTGAGAAAAATGGCCAAAAAGAATGGGCTGATCAGACGCCTTTCTTCAGTAGAAACACTCGGGTCGGCCAATATCATTTTTACAGACAAGACAGGGACACTAACCCAGAACGAAATGACAGTCCGCTCGGTTTGGGTCGATCGGAAATTCATCGCGGTCACCGGCTCTGGCTATGCCCCAATTGGGAAATTTGAGGGGGAGGCTAAAGATTTGGAGTGGGCCTTGACTATCGGCGTCTTATGCAATAATGCCAACGTACTTCAAAAAGAGGGAAAATGGATAGTTGCGGGGGACCCGACGGAGGGGGCCCTTTTAACCGCCGCAAAAAAATTCGGGATAAATCCCCATTGGCAATTTTGCGAAGAGATCCCCTTTGATTCTGATCGAAAAATGATGAGCGTGCTCCGGGAGAAAGGGGGCGAGAAGCTCTGGTTTGTCAAAGGGGCACCGGATGTTCTGATCCAAAAGTCCAAAAAATGGCTGATCGATGGCCAGCAAGTTCCTCTCACCGATCCCTCCGAAATCCTACGGGCTAATCAGGAGCTGGCCTCCAAAGCCTATCGTGTCCTCGGAGTCGCTTTTGGACCTAGTGAGGAAGAGCTCACTTTTGTTGCCCTAGTGGCGATGATCGATCCTCCAAGGCCAGAGGCGAAAGAGGCGATTTTGCGTTGTAAAGAGGCTGGAGTGAGGACCGTCATGGTGACTGGCGATCACAAAGGGACAGCTCAGGCGATTGCCCGTGAATTAGAAATGGATCAGGGGCGAGTAGTTGATGGCACACAGCTCGATCAGATGAGAGATGATGAGCTCCATGATGTAGTCGTGTTTTCGCGCATCACCGCGGCCCACAAATTACGGATCGTCAATGCCTATTCTCATGTAGTGACCGCGATGACAGGCGATGGGGTCAATGATGCTCCTGCAATTCATGCAGCTGATATCGGGATTGCAATGGGAATTACAGGAACAGAGGTGACAAAACAAAGTGCCGATTTGATTATCCTCGATGACAATTTTGCCTCAATCGCACATGCAATCGAGCAGGGGAGGGGAATTTACGACAACATCGTCAAATTCGTCAGCTATCTGCTCTCTTCCAATATCGCCGAAATTCTGGTCATTTTCATCATCATGTTAATTGGGTTGAAAATTTCTAGTGGCGAGCCGTTTGTCGCGCTGCTGCCCGTTCAATTGCTCTGGATGAACCTCGTCACCGACGGCTTCCCGGCGATTAGCTTAGCGCTCGACCCCATTGCCCCTCGAGCGATGAAAAGACCGCCCAGACCTCGCTCTGAGCCCATTCTCACTCGCCACTTTTCCCTTTTCTTGCTCGCGATGAGCCTCATGGTTACAGCGGGGGCGATCGGTGCCTGCTTTTATGGCTACCAAACAAGCGTTGTCCAAGCGCAAACAATGACGTTCACGACACTGATCGTGCTAGAGCTTGTCAAAGTGCACATGATCCGCTCTCAATACCGGATGAAGCTCTTTTCCAATCCCTACGTAATATTAGCAATTGCTAGCTCGCTTATTCTGCAACTGCTGGTTCTGTATGTCCCATCACTACGGATTATCTTTAGTACCGTCCCACTGACCCTTGCTGATTGGGGAGTAATCCTCGGCATTGCCACCGCGACATGGATCGCTGGGAAAGGAATCACGAAAATCTTTCTAAGAGACAAGTTTTGACGCTGGGACTATAATTACCGGTTATGAGTCAAGATGACATTTTTAAGATCCGATTCAAATCTGGCTCGTTAGAGCTAAAAGCAGCGAAGGCTATAACGATTTTTTTTACTGTCCTCTATGGTGTTGCCCTTCCGTTTGTTATATACGGTGTATTCCTATCGACAATTTTCACTCTACTTAGTATCAAATCGACTCCAGTCCAAGGAATTATTTCTATATTATTAACATTATGTCTTCCCATATCGATGGTGATTAGCATTGGGAAAATGTGGTCTAATTATCAAAAGCAATTCCTTGACAAGGTGCGCTTGTCTGCCCTATTGCCATTTCTAACCATTGTATTCCTGATATTCGTCTATATGATTCAAAGAGCAGTGTTGTAATCACTGGATGGAAAATATTGTAACCAAGTTAAATTGACAAAAATAACCTGTATGTTAGCGAATTACTAACATACGAGTTATACTGCGCCCACCCAGAAAAAATTTTAGCCTCAGTGTCATCAGTATAGGACTGGTAAAATTTGATTTGATCTTGTAGGCTAAAGGGATGTCCTTTTACTGTACTCCAGAGCAATTTGAGCAGCTGATCGAATCGGTGAAAAATGCGGGCTATAAGTTGCTCGGTCCCAAATTGCGCGATCAGGTGATCATCTACGATGAGCTTCAATCGGCTAAAGATCTTCCGATTGGATGGACCGATGAGCAAGACCCTGGTCGCTACCGGCTAAAACCGCGTGGCGATAAGGCCTATTTTGGGTATAATCTTGGGCCCGATAGCTGGAAAAAATTTCTGTTTCCTTCGCGAGAAAAACTCTACTCATTAAGCAAACAAAATGGGAAGCTATCCATTCTGCAGGAGGCTCCTGCAGTTGAAAAAATGGCTTTCATCGGCGTCCGCGCTTGCGAGATTCAGGCGATTGTTGTTTTAGATAAAGTCTTCAATACCAAACTTGCAGTTTATGAGCAGTATCAAAGACGCCGAGAGAGCACTTTCATCATGGCGGTTAACTGTACCACTGTGGTCAATACTTGTTTTTGCGCCTCTATGCAGGCAGGTCCGCATGTGAGAGCTGGATTTGATCTTTCTCTCACCGAAGTAATCGACGAAAATCGGCACTATTTTTTGCTTCAGATCGGCTCTAAAAGGGGAGAAGAGATTTGCGAGGGAATGAAAATGAGGCCCGCGACTGAGGTTGAAAGGCGATTAGGTGCAGAGCATGTCGAGCGCACTGTCGAGCAAATGATCCGCAAAGTAGATAATGCTCATGTGCACGATTTGCTTGAGAACAGTCACGACTACAAGCGATGGGATGAAGTGGCGACTCGGTGTGTCAATTGCGCCAACTGCACGAATGCGTGTCCGACCTGTTTTTGTTCCGACACGGAGGATATAGTCAGTTTGGACGGGGCCCATGTCGATCGGTGGCAAAGTTGGGAGTCTTGTTTTAATTTGTCCCATTCTTATATCCATGGTGGCAGTGTCCGCAATTCGGCTCAGTCGCGCTATCGGCAATGGTTGACCCACAAGTTTGGGACTTGGTGGGATCAATTTGGGGTCTCAGGATGTGTCGGTTGTGGCAGATGTATCACCTGGTGTCCGGTGGGGATTGATGTGACTGAAGAATTGAGGGAATTAAAGAGAGAACATGATCAAAAAAATCGCTGAAGAGGTGAAGTTGTTGATCCCTTCGATTTATCAAGTCAAGGAGATTTCCCATGAAACTGCCGATGTTTTTACCCTCAAATTAGCCGGAAAGCCCATTCCATTTCTCCCTGGGCAATTTAATATGCTCTATCACTTTGGGATCGGGGAGGTCGCGATTTCGATCGCTGGATGGCAGAAGGATCTCGTTCACACGATCCGAGCAGTCGGTTCAGTGACTAATCAATTGCAAAAGTTACAAATCGGCGATGAGATAGGAGTGCGCGGCCCGTTTGGTACAGCTTGGCCCCTTTCTGACGCAGGGGGTGAAGTACTAGTGATCGCTGGTGGCATTGGCCTTGCGACTCTAAAACCTGCTCTAATGCAATTTGCCTCTGCTAAGAGGCGAGATGTCACCCTATTATTTGGAGCAAAACATCCCGATGCAATCTTCTATAAAAAAGATCTGGAAAACTGGAAAAATCGGGGGATCAAAGTCGAAGTGACAGTAGATCATGCAGACATCTCTTGGCGCGGGGAGGTTGGGGTCGTCACCTCTTTGATCAAAAAAAATCTAAAAGATCCGAAAAATGCACTTGTCCTGATCTGCGGTCCTGAGGTCATGATCAAATTTGCAGTGCAAGAGTTGCTGGAAGCCTCTGTTGAGGAAAAAAATATTCATATTTCCTTGGAGCGGAATATGCAATGTGCTGTTGGCTCTTGTGGACACTGTCAGTTTGGTCCCTATTTTTTGTGTAAAGATGGACCTGTTCTTTCGTATCAAAAGCTCAAGCACTGGCTAATGATCAAGGAGCTGTGATGAACAAACTAGCTATCGTCAAGCCTACACTTGCTGTCTGGAAGTTTGCCTCATGTGATGGGTGTCAATTATCGCTGCTAGATTGCGAAGATGAGATCCTGCAGCTAGCAGAGATCATTCAGATCGGCAATTTTGCAGAGATCTCTAAAGTCAAAGTCGAGGGGCCCTATGATATTTCTCTGGTGGAAGGATCAATCTCGACCAAAAAAGATCTCGAAAAGATCCAAATGGTGCGCAAACAGTCGAAAATCCTCATCACGATTGGAGCCTGTGCGACAGCTGGCGGGATTCAGGCGCTGCGCAATTTTTCTAAACTCGAAGAGTTCATGAAGATTGTCTATGCAAGTCCAGAATACATCGATAGCTTACAGACTTCGACTGCGATCTCCCATCATGTTCCGGTTGACTATGAACTTCAAGGATGTCCCATCAATAAGCATCAGCTACTTGAGGTGCTCAAAAGCTTCTTACGTGGGAAACGACCAGCCATTTCGAGCAGCAGCGTTTGTAACGAATGCAAGAGAAAGGGGAATGTTTGCGTTACTGTGGCTTATGGCATTCCTTGTCTGGGTCCCGTCACCCATGCAGGGTGTGACGCTCTTTGCCCGAGTTACCGCCGGGGCTGCTATGGATGTTATGGACCCAAAGAGACTGCTAATCCCCTTGCAATGACCCGCTGGTGGGAAAAAGAACTCAAGACCGAGACGGAATCGATCAAGCATCTACTGCGCAACTTCAATTGCGACAAAGAGCCCTTCAAAAAGGCGAGTGAGCACTATGAGCAGTGAAGAAAAAAAAGTAAATATTAAGGCGGGAATCAAGTCAAAAACGATTCAAGTAGACTATCTTGCTCGCGTTGAAGGGGAGGGCGCTCTCTATATCAAAACCAAAGACAATCGAGTTGAAGATGTCCAGCTGAAGATTTTCGAGCCACCCCGTTTCTTCGAAGCACTTCTAAGAGGCCGTGGCATGGAAGAGGCTCCCGATATCACCGCTCGTATCTGCGGCATTTGCCCTGTTGCCTACCAGATGAGCGCTGTGACTGCCATGGAAAACGCTTTAGGCGTTCAAATTCCCCAGTATCTTCAACAGCTGCGTCGACTCATGTACTGCGGCGAATGGATCGAGAGTCACACCTTACATATCGTGATGCTGCATGCTCCCGATTTCCTCGGCTATCCCGATGGGATCACCATGGCAAAAGACTTCTCAGATGCTGTCAAAAAAGGGCTCCGTCTAAAAAAAGCAGGCAATGAACTTATTTGTCTTCTGGGGGGAAGGGAAATCCATCCGATCAATGTGAAAATCGGTGGTTTCTACAGCATCCCTCCCAAAGAGAGGTTTAAAAAACTTGAAGAGCTTTTAAAACAAGCGCGTGAGGATGCGAAAGAGCTGGTCAAATGGGTCAGCCAATTCAAGTTTCCTTATCTTGAAAGAAATTATGAATGCGTCTGCCTTTCAAATCCGAAGGAATATCCAATTGCAGTAGGGCAGATCATTTCCAGTTCTGGCTTAAAAATCGAGCCACAAGACTATGATTCCCACTTTAAAGAATACCAGGTTCCCTACAGCAATTCTCTCCAGTCCACATTGTATGACAAATCCTATTTGGCTGGCCCTTTAGCTCGGTACAATCTTAATCAGCAATTCCTATCCCCTCTAGTACAAGAAACGATCAAAGAGATTGGATTTGAAAAGAAATGTGTCAATCCTTTCCGAATGATCATCGTCAGAGCCCTAGAAGTGCTTTATGCCTGTGACGAAGCACTACGGATCATTGAAGGGTGCCTTTGGGACGATCAGCCCCCATTTGTGGAGATAGAAAAAAGGGCCGCAATTGGGTATGGAGCGACAGAGGCTCCAAGAGGCTTGCTCTATCACCGGTATCAGATCGATGAAAAAGGGGTGATTGTTGATGCGAAAATCGTCCCTCCGACTGCGCAAAACCAGAAATCGATCGAAGAGGATTTGCACGATTTTGTCAGCCAGAATATCACCTTGTCTGATCAAGAATTGTGTGCGAAATGCGAGCAAACTATCCGCAATTACGATCCTTGCATCTCCTGCTCCGCTCACTTCTTAAAATTATATAAAAGGCAATAAAGAATGGGTTCCGAAATCATCATTGGAATCGGCAATCCTTATCGGGGTGACGACGGGGCAGGATGGGCAGTCATCGATCTATTGAGAGAAAAAATCGATCCCAAGATCACTTTGCTCAAGCAACGAGGAGATATCGCTCAGTTGCTGGATATCTTTGCCACGCATAATTGTGTTTATCTAGTCGACGCGACCATTGGCCTAAAGGATAGATGGAAGCGGATCGACATCAAACGAGAACCCCTCCCCGAAGAATCTTCCCAGACCTCTACCCACGGCTTTAGTATTTCTCAAGCTGTCTCTCTTGCCCGAAATTTAAATCAGTTACCAGCTTGTCTCATCCTCTATGCAATAAAGGGAAGTCAGTATACGATGAGCGATCATCTTTCGCCAGATGTTGTCCAGAGCGTAGAAGAGGTGGCGAAAGCGATTACAAAGGAAGTTCAACATGCATGAACACAGCGTCATGAACAATCTAATGAATAAAATCCTCTCTATGGCTGAAAAGCAGAAGGCGATAAGAGTCACTAAAGTATGTGTGAGGTTAGGGGCTCTATCCCATATGTCCTCAGAACATTTTAAAGAACATTTTGAATTTTCGGCTAAGGGAACAATTGCCCAAGATGCTATAATCGAGGCAGAAGAATCAAGCGATGTGAATGACCCGTATGCGCAAACAATCTTGCTCAAAAGCATCGACATTGCCAACTGAACAGAGGATACAAATTGCCATCCACGGCACAGTTCAAGGGGTTGGCTTTCGTCCATTCGTCTATAGGCTTGCCCATCAGTACCAACTCATGGGGTCCATCAGCAACACCGGAACAGGGGTAAAAATTGATGTTCAGGGGTCTTCTGATAAGATTTCCCAGTTTCAGCGAGCAGTTATTGAACAAAAACCGGCGAGAGCGGTCATTGCTGAAGTTGTTGTTGATGACATGCCCCCTACGACCTTCAACTCTTTTATCATTGAGCCCAGTGACTCTCATTCGGATAAGGCATTGGCCTTATTGCCCGATACGGCGATTTGTCAGCAATGTTTAGAGGAGTTGTTTGATCCTCAAAATCGGCGCTACCTCTATCCCTTTTTACACTGCATTTCGTGTGGACCACGCTTTAGTTTATTTCGGCAAATGCCCTTTGATCGAGATCATACTTCAATGAATGAGTTCCAGATGTGCCAGATGTGTTTAGATGAATATGCCGATCCGGAAAATCGCCGCTTTTATTCGCAGACCAATTGTTGTCCAACCTGTGGCCCGAAACTCGAACCTGGGGTCGAGCATGCAGTCGAAGCGCTTTATCTTGGAAAGATTGTTGCGATCAAAAATACCGGAGGGTATTTGCTGCTTGTCGATGCCACAAATGAGGAGGCGGTGCTGCGACTGCGAGAGAGAAAACAGCGCGTGGGAAAGCCGTTTGCCTTATTAATGCCGACTCTCAATGCGATAGAAGAGATTGCAGAGGTAGGGGAGATTGAAAAACAAGTGCTCAATTCAGCTGCCGCTCCAATTGTCTTACTAAAAAAAAAGCAGACGTCATATATTGCCCCTTCGGTTGCTCATGAAAGTCCCTATTTTGGGGTGATGCTTCCCCATAATGCCCTCCAACATTTGCTCATGCACCATTTCAAAATGCCACTTGTTGCAACAAGTGGAAATATTTCGGGCAGCCCCCTTTGCATCACTGAGGAAGAAGCCCTCAAAACCTTAGGCGATGTAGCAGATTTATTGTTAAATCATGAGCGGAAAATTACCCATCGGCTCGATGATTCGATCGTGCAGGTGATGGGTGGTCAACCTGTGATCCTGAGAAAGGCTAGGGGGTATGTCCCATCGGCTATCGAAATGCCTTCTTCAAAAACACTCTTTGCTGCTGGCAGCCAAATGAAAAACAGTTTTGCCTTTTTGAAACAGGGACAGATCTATCAGAGTCAGTATATGGGCGATCTTGAATCTGTCGAGACAGCCCTAGCCTATGAGAACGAAGTGGGCAGCTGGGAGAGGCTCTTAGACATCCCGTTTGCTGAAGGAGTAGGAGACAAGCATCCTGATTACTACAGCACCCGCTACGTCATGAAAAAGAATATTTCCTCGACACGGATCCAGCACCATCAAGCCCATGTCTGGTCAGGAATGGCCGACAATCACCTTTCCCCTCCAGTATTTAGTATTGCGTGGGATGGGACCGGGTATGGCGATGATGCGACAATCTGGGGAGGGGAGGCCTTTTTAGTCTCCAATGAAGGGATGAAACGGGTGGCAAGCCTTTATCCCTTTATGCTTCCTGGTGGAGAAAAGGGTGTCCGGGAGCCTAGAAGAGCGCTGTTTGGACTTTTTCACGCACTGCAGGAAGCCTATCAAGGGGATGCGTTCACTGAAGAAGAGCGGATAAATCTCAATATGGCGCTCAGCAGGAAAATCAACACTCCACTGTGCAGTAGCATCGGAAGGCTATTCGATGGAGTCAGCGCCCTTCTGGGATGTTGTCAAGTGAGTGATTATGAAGGACAGGCTGCCCTGCTCTTAGAATCAGCAGCCCACCAAGGCGCGAAGACAGTGCATTTTGAACTACCTCTGATCAAAGAAAAGAATTTGTATTTACTCGATTGGAGACCGATGATCAGACAAATGATCGAGCGAAAACATTCTGTTGCCGATCTTGCATTAGCCTTTCACGATTCACTGGCAAGGGCGATAGTGTCCCTTGCCAAAATTGGCAATTGTGAGTCGGTCTTACTCACCGGTGGGGTAATGCAGAATAAACTGCTAGTTGAAAAGGCGATCTTGGAACTGAGCAAAGCTGGTTTTAAACCATTCATCCATCGCGATATCCCCCCCAATGATGGAGGGATAGCGGTAGGACAGATCATTGGGAGACTACGCAGATGTGTCTAGCGATACCGGGAAAAATTCTCGAAGTGATCGAAGGCGATGTGAAGATGGGGAAAGTCGACTTCTCTGGCGTTAAAAAAAACGTTTGCCTTCTCTATACACCTGATGCCCTGGTTGGGGATTATGTAGTCGTTCATGTCGGTTTTGCCATTACGATCCTGGGCCAAGAGCAGGCCCAGGCGACACTGGAGCTACTGAAATGAAGTATGTGGACGAATTTCGGGAGTCCTCTCTGGTAAAAAAGTGGGCTGCTGCTCTGCACCAGATCACTACTAGCCCATGGACGATCATGGAGGTTTGTGGCGGGCAAACGCATGCGATCGTCAAATTCGGACTGCAAGATCTTCTTCCAGAGCAAATCCGGCTGATCCATGGGCCCGGTTGTCCTGTTTGTGTCACTCCAATCGAAATCATCGATCACGCTCTCTATATTGCCTCATTGCCAAATGTGATCCTTTGCTCCTATGGAGATATGCTGAGAGTCCCAGGCACACAAACGAATCTGCTCACACTAAAAGCAAAAGGGGCTGATGTTCGGATCGTCTACAGTCCTCTGGAGGCCGTCGAAATCGCTGCGTTAAATCCGACCAAAGAAGTGATCTTTTTTGCAGTCGGATTTGAGACGACTGCGGCTCCCAACGCTCTGTCAGCTTACCTAGCAAAAAAGAGGGGGCTACACAATTTTTCCCTCCTAGCTTCCCATGTGCTTGTACCGCCTGCGCTAGAGTATCTTTTGCAGTCTGCCGATAATCAAGTGCAAGGCTTTTTAGCAGCAGGCCATGTCTGCACCATCACCGGTTATAGTGGTTATCATCGCCTCTCGAGCCAGTATCGGGTCCCAATCGTTGTTACAGGCTTTGAGCCTTTGGATATCTTACAAGGGATCTATTTTTGCGTAAAAATGCTCGAAAACAACGAGGCTGCTGTCGTCAATCAATATCAGCGGTGCGTGTCCGAGCAGGGCAATCAAACGGCACAGGAGATTGTCGACAGAGTCTTTAAAGTTGTCGAGCGGCCCTGGAGAGGCATTGGAACGATTGAAAGCAGTGGTCTGGGATTGCAAGAGGCCTATGCCGATTTGGACGCTTCCCTACGTTTCCCCATGAAAGAATGTAGCCTAGTCGAGGAAAATGGATGCATCAGCGGCTTGGTTTTGCTTGGGAAGAAAAAGCCTTCTCAATGTCCCTTATTTGGTAACAAATGCACCCCAGAAATGCCACTTGGTGCCCCGATGGTTTCAAATGAGGGGGCCTGTGCTGCCTACTATCACTATAAGGAGCTCATATGACCCTTTCTTGTCCGACGATCATCGAAGAAGATCAAGTGATCACATTGGCTCATGGCAGTGGAGGCAAAAAGACCAGCGAACTCATTGAAAAGATCTTTGTCCCAGCATTCTGTAATGATCTGCACCACGATGGGGCACTTCTCAATATCTCTGCTCAGCAGATTGTCATGACCACCGATTCCTACGTTGTCCAGCCTCTCTTTTTTCCGGGTGGCGATATCGGCAAACTCGCCGTGACCGGGACCCTCAACGACCTAGCCATGTGTGGTGCTAAACCCAGCTACCTCAGCTGTAGCTTTATCATCGAGGAGGGATTTTTGATCAAAGATCTCAAGAGGATCGTCGCATCTATGCAAAGAGAAGCTGCAGAGAACGGAGTGCAAATTGTCACCGGAGATACCAAAGTGATCGAAAGGCAAACCGGATCGAACATTTTCATTAATACGACCGGCATTGGGATCAGCAGAGTCAAACAGCCGATCCATCCCCATCAAATACAGAAAGGGGATGTGATTCTTCTCAGCGGCGATGTTGGGCGGCATGGAATGGCGATCATGGCGATGCGCGAGAATCTCGAGTTTACACGGCCGCTGCTGAGCGATTGCTGCCCCCTTTTCCCCCAGGTCGAGCCCCTTTTTCCTTTAGAGGTCCATTGCCTGCGCGATTTAACTAGAGGGGGCCTTGCAACGGCTCTAGTAGAACTAGCAGAGAGCTCGACAATGGAATTTCGGGTATCCGAAGAGGCAATACCGGTGAGCCAACCGGTTGCCAGCGCGTGCGAGATATTGGGACTCGATCCCCTCTACGTAGCTAATGAGGGGCGCTTTATCGCCATCCTCCCTGCTCAAAATGGACAAAAGGCACTTGAGCTCATCGATGGTTCAACCCTCATCGGAGAAGTGGTTGAAGCAAAAGGGGCTCCCCGTGCGATTTTGAAAAATGGGTTCGGAACACATCGATTCCTTTACAGAATGGTTGGAGAACAACTTCCGAGGATCTGTTGATGAATCTTTTTCTATTAATGACAATGGCTTTAACGCTTGGGATGCGGCATGGGTTTGATCTTGATCACCTCGCCACAATCGATGCGATTACAAGAACGGTCAGAGATAACAAGTTATTTTCTCGATTTGTCGGTTTCTTGTTTTCGCTAGGTCATGGGATAGTCGTTATTTTGATCAGCCTCATCATTGGCAGCGGCCTCATGCAGTCTCATATTCCACAGTGGCTGGATGGGTTTGGGAAATGGGTTTCAATCGTCTTCTTGCTCCTTTTCGGAGCAATCAATCTCTACAACGTTTTCCAAAATCAAACCCTACCCACCGGGTTCAAAAGCTTTTTGGTCAAAAAATTTGCGGCGAAAAGATTTAGCCCTTTTGTTGTCATCACCATCGGTGCTATTTTTGCTCTTTCGTTTGATACCTTTAGCCAAATCGCCCTCTTCTCGATATCGGCTTCACTCCTTTCAGGGTGGGTCCTTTCAGGGATCCTCGGCTTTTGTTTTATGATAGGGATGATGCTCTCAGATGGACTAAATGGGCTAGTGGTTTCAACGTTAATTCAGCGGGCAGATCGTTTTTCTATTGTCCTCTCCCGTGGTCTTGGCCTAGCCATTTCCCTATTTAGTTTAGTGCTGGGTGTGATTGCTCTATTCGAAATTTTATAGCCCCCGCCGCCATCCGCGCTTTGCCAAAAACCGATTCTTCAGGTTGTTTCGGTATAAATAGTGCGACCTAATCCGAGAACTCTGCAAGTACTCTCTCTGGTTATGATTTTTATCTGTTACCTACCAAATACAGCCCTCCCAACAGAAAATACGAATAGTGCAAAACCTAAGGCGAAAAGAAAAACCCCTGTGCCACCAGCTGCGACGACAACCATCTCTCTTCTTTCTAATATTTTTACTTTTTCTGCTTCCCTCTCAGCTTCTTTCGCGCAGTCATAAGCGGTACATGCTCCTGTCCAACATTTATGATGGAAAATATGTTTTACTTTACATGCATAAATCCAATCCAACTCATTGAACTGCTGCCGACACTCTTTACAATTAGTTGATCGGGTTCCATGCAGTCTCTGAAAATCACCGTATCTATCGTAGTACATTCCGTACCTATCAAAGTATGTGCTCATTTTTTAACTCTTTGTTTTAACTTTAGTAATAGTTTATTAAATTTCTTATAAAATTCAATTAAAATAATTTGTTTTAAACAATTCTAGGAGGTGTTGATCTGATGTCAGTGAGATGTAAACCAGTTCCGTCTGAAAGATACCCAAGGCGCCTTTCAAGCTTATTTAAAATGCAATCGTTTTTGTTTGCCTGTCGTTTGTAGCGTTTTATAGCCCCCGCCGCCATGCGTGCTTTGTCATAGGCCTCATCAAAAGAACTTCCTAAGCCCATTACTTCACCAGTCGATCTCATTTCTGGGCCAAGCTCAAGGTTGGGAAATTGCAAAAGGGGGAGAACAGCCTCTTTGACTGCAAAAAAGCGTAGCTGAGGACTTTTTTCTTTTAATGGGATCCCCATCAAACAAAAAGTCGCCAACCTGACCAAATCGATCCCGGTCGCTTTTGACAGAAATGGACAAGTGCGGGAGGCGCGAGGATTGACCTCAAGGACATAGATCGTTTCCCCCTGAATCGCAAACTGAACGTTGATCAGCCCCACAATTTTTAAGCCCAAGGCAATTTTCTTCGTCTGTTCTCTTAATTTTTCCTGCAAGTGTTCAGAGAGACTAAAAGGGGGGACACAACAGGCCGAATCTCCCGAATGGATCCCCGCAGGTTCAACGTGCTCCATGATCCCTGGAATAAAGACCTCGTACCCATCAGAAATCGCATCGATGTCTACCTCGATCGCATCCACTAAAAATTGTTCGGCGTCTCCAAGACCCTCTTCAGCTGCATAGACAATTCTCATGGATTGCCCGCCGAGGACATAGGAGGGACGCAAAATAACTGGGAATTCATTAGAATAAATGGCCGGATGATTTAGCCCCAACCCTTGAATAAATTGTCGAAATTTCGCTCTATTTTCAGCTATTTCAATCTGCTCAAAAGAGAGGCCTAGGAGGGGAATGCCCGCCTTCTGCAAATCTTTAGCCAAATTCAGTGGCGTCTGACCCCCGTACTGCACAACGACCCCGAGTGGTTTTTCAATGGCACAAATTGGCAGAATATCTTCGATGGTCATCGGTGAAAGATAGAGCTTATCAGCAAATGATAAATCGGTAGAGACGGCGGCTGGATTGCAATTGACCATAATCGTCTCAAAACCGAGCTCTTTAAAGGCGAGCGCCGCGTGGACACAACAGTAATCAAATTCAATCCCTTGACCAATGCGGATCGGACCACTTCCCAAAATGAGAATTTTCTTTCGATTTGAGGGACAAGCCTCACACTCCTCACCCTGGGTCGCATACAAACAGGCCATAGAAGTTGAAAATTCTCCTGCACAGCTATCGATCCGTTTGTAGACAAGTTGAGAAGGGTGCTTTGCGGTTTTCATCTGGCTCAAAAACCAAGGATCAATATGAGTTGTCTCATAGATCTGTTGAATCGACATCCCATTTTGCAGCGCCGCTAAAATTGCCCATAGCCGATAAGGGCCTGGCTCTAGACCGGTGTGTTCAATAGGCAGAGGCAGTTCCATACTGCGCATAGCCTTGTCAACAGCTTCTCTTAAAGTCCCGCCAATGGCCATCGCTTCACCGACCGATCGCATTTGGGTACCTAGCCTCGAATCGGCCCCTTTAAACTTTTCAAAATTAAAGCGGGGGATCTTCACGACCACATAATCGATCGTCGGTTCAAACAAAACCCCAACTTCTGCTAGCGTATAGCCAATTGCCAGCTTTGTCGCGACCTTGGCAATCGGAAACCCAGTCGCTTTAGAAGCAAGAGCGGAAGACCTCGAAACCCTCGGATTCATCTCGATCACCACCATCCGGCCCGTCTTCGGATCGATCGCAAACTGCACATTTGCGCCGCCACAAATCTGGATAGCCCTCACAAGGGCAAATGCAGCATCGCGCATTTTCTGATATTCCTTATCAGTCAGCGTCTGTGGTGGTGTAACCGTAATCGAGTCTCCGGTGTGGATGCCTAAAGGATCGATATTCTCAATACAACACACCACGATACAGTTATCTGCCTGATCACGGATGACCTCCATCTCGAATTCTTTCCATCCGACAAGGGCCTCATCGATAAGAATTTCTCGACCACCTGAGCAGAGGCGGATCAACTCCTCCTCATTATGGGCAATCCCACTGCCGCTGCCCCCTAGCTCATAGGAGGCGCGCACCATAACAGGAAAATCGATTGGTTTTTTGAGATTAGAACGGGGCAGATCGAGCCCCAATCGGATCGCCGTCTGCCGAAATAGGGCCCGATCTTCGGCGATTTGAATTGCCTCAGCGGTGGTCCCAAGCAATTCAATCCCCCTTAATTGGAGAGCAAGATTAAGAGCTGTCTGCCCACCCATCGTTACCAAAACAGCATCGGGGCGCTCCACTTCAATAATCTGCTCGACAAATTCCCTAGTAAGAGGCTCGAAATAAACCCTATCTGCCATCTGCGGATCGGTCATGATCGTCGCTGGATTAGAGTTGATCAACGTGACCCGATATCCCTCTTGCCGCAACACCTGACAAGCCTGCGTCCCTGCATAGTCAAATTCACACCCCTGACCAATGACAATCGGACCAGAGCCGATCAGAAGAATGTGGGTAAGATCACACCGTTTGGGCAAATAGCCTCCTCAGCTCGTGCGGTCCTGGACTACCTTCAGGATGACCCTGAAAACTCAAGGCAGGCTTATCTTTTCGTCTCAGACCTGCAATACTCCCATCGAATAGAGAGCGGTGGGTGATCTCCAAACAAGAGGGGAGCCCCTTCTCTTCTACCATAAACCCATGATTTTGGCAGCTTACGAACACCTTCCCCGTTTTCAGCTCCTGCACCGGATGATTTGCCCCATGATGCCCTGTGACCATTTTAACCGTCTTAGCACCGCTTGCCAGCGCCAAAAGCTGATGTCCAAAGCAGATTCCAAATAGGGGAATACCCATTTCAAGAAGTGCGCGGGTCGTCTCAATGGCATAGCCACACATTGCAGGATCTCCCGGCCCATTCGATAAAACAACCCGATCTGGCATCAACTCAGCAATCAAGTTTGCATCAGTGGTTGATGGGACAATCGTCAGATGATACCCAGCCTGCACCAGACAATCTAAAATTGACCGCTTCACCCCAAAATCGAGGACGACCGCATGCTTAGCTCCGCTCCCCATTTTCCATAAAGATTTACAAGAGGCTCTGATGACCCAATTATCTAGCACTTCAAATTGCTGCGCTTGCCGCAGAGCAAAACTTAAGTCGACACACCCAGCCATCATACAGCCTCGCATGGCCCCCCTTTCTCTTAGCAAGTGGGTTAACTTGCGGGTATCGACACCAGTGATTGCTAGGACATTTTGATTCCTGAGCAAACTCCTCAAATCGCCACTTGCTCGCCAGTTGCTATAGGTTTCAGATAACTGCTTGACAATGATTCCTCCAGGCCAAACCCGATCAGATTCCCAATCCTCCTCATTAATCCCCACATTGCCGATATGAGAAGTGGTGAAGTTGATCATTTGTCCCGCATACGACGGATCGGTTAATATCTCCTGATAACCGGTCATCGCAGTATGAAAAATGACCTCGCCAACGAAAAAACCCTCTGCACCAACCGACTCACCCCAAAAGGGTGTCCCATCTTCCAGAATTAACAGACCCTTGTTTGCCAATTGAGAGGCTGTCCACAAACTCTTGTTCGTCGATTTTCGGGAATTATTTTGGCCTATGTCACCCTTTTTGACCGCGCTCATTATAGATTTTTTGTCCGACTCTATCAATATGGTCTCGCAGATCGGGATTGTCAATGGTATGGTAATCCACAATGTCAAAATAATAGGGGAGGGGAGACTCATCATTTAATAATCCGGCGACTTCTGCTGCGATTGAGTCGATATTTTTTCCCTTTAGTGCTATGTCAATATCGGATCCTTTTTTATGCCGATTTAAAGCTCGAGAGCCGAAGACGATAGCCTCCTCAATTTCAGGATACCGCTTCAGGACTTCGACAATAGATTGAATATCTTTCGAGGTTAGCCCAAACATAAATTTTTTAAAGTTCTATAGACTTGTTCCAAGAGGGGAAAATACTGCTCTTTAATTAATTTGATGGCCCTTTGAGCTTGTTCTTGATTATAGGTATGAGTTAACTCATTTCTCTTATCCAACATTTGGATCCAATGTGCGCCATCCTCAATCAATTGCGTGGCAAAGGACTGCTTTATCACATCACGTGGAAACTGAACTTCCAACCCTTGTTGTTGAAGATAATCCTTTAAAGTTTTCCAGGATAACTCAAAAGTAAACTCAAATGACTGAACAAGACCTGCACCTTGGAGTTCATCATAAGCTCCCAGTTCAGTTGCCTTTTTAAGGAATAAGAAAGCTTTTTCAAAATTTTGAAATCTCTGCTTCCACCTAATATCTTTTTCCACACTCACCTTCCGGATTCAGGAAGTATATCAGGCGAATTATTTCTTACCAAATTTTCCCCTTTTGTGCAGAATTCAAAATATGCATACTGAAAAGATTCCCTACTTTCATGGTGAGACAAAATGTGTTGGCTTTTTGGCCTACGACGATAATGTCCAAGGGCGCCGCCCAGCAGTCTTGGTGTCTCCGGCATGGCGCGGCCAAGATGATTTTGCCCGACAAAAGGCTATCGAGCTCGCTCAGCTCGGCTACGTCGGTTTTGCCATCGATATGTATGGAAATGGACTATCTGTGACAGATGAGGAAGCAGGGCAGTACATGGTGCCGCTGTTTCTCGATCGCTCATTATTGCAAGGGCGAATCAAAGCTGGGTTTGAGTGTGTGCGTAAACTACCCGCTGTAGATCCTTTAAAGATAGGTGCGATCGGTTTTTGCTTTGGTGGACTGACTGTTTATGAGCTTTTGCGCTCTGGCGCTGATGTGAAAGGGGTCGTCTGTTTCCATGGCGTCTTTGCTAATGTGCGGGAAGGGGTCCAAGTGCAAACTGTGCCGATCAGTCCTGAAGCCAACGGTAGCCTACTAATTCTGCAAGGGGAGCAAGATCCACTTGTCAGTGTAGCCGATTTGCAAAATGTGCAGCAGGAGATGACTAAGGCGGGGATCGACTGGCAAATCCATCTTTATGGCAATACGATGCATGCTTTTACTAATCCGCTTGCCAATAACCCCAAAAATGGGGCGATGTACAGTGAAAAAGCGACGAAAAGAAGTTGGCGCTCTTGCCAAGATTTTTTCGCAGAGGTGTTTTAACTCATGGCCTATCCAAAGTTACAAAGGGGACTAAAAACACGCCATCTCAGCATGATTGCGCTGGGGGGCATTATTGGCTCGTCCTACTTCCTAGGAACAGGCTATGTGCTCAATCAAGTAGGGCCTGCAGCCTTCTTAGCCTACATTTTGGGTGGTTTGATCTCGTATTTAACGCTCGCCTGCTTGGCCGAGCTTGCAGTTGCTTCCCCCTCACAAGGTTCTTTTGTCAATTCGGCCGCTCGCTATATTTCCCCCTCGTGGGCATGCGGCGTTGGGTGGTCCTATTGGTTCAACTGGGTGATTTACATTCCTTCCGAATGTATTGCTGGTGGCCTGATCATGTCGAGTTTTATCCCCGAAGTGCCGCCCTACATGTGGGCGATGTTTTTTGGAGCAATCATCACTTGGATCAACCTCTCTCATGTCAAAGCGTTTGGTGAGCTGGAATTTTGGCTTTCTCTGGTCAAGATTGCATTGCTGATCGGGTTTTGTATTTTGGCCGTTTTAATTTTTTTCGGATGGATTGGATCGACGACTCATGAACCGATCGGCACAAAGTATCTATTTGGAGAGGGGGGACTGTTTCCCAATGGTCTGCTTGTTCTCTTCATCAATATGGTCATTTTGATGGCCAACTTCCAAGGTTCAGAAATCATTGGCTTAACAGCTTCGGAATCAGAGTCACCCAAAAAAGCGATCCCTTCTGCTCTACAAAAGGTGGCGATTCGGATCGTCGGTCTCTACGTGATTCCCACCTTTTTGCTTGTGCTCATTTTGCCTTGGCAAGAGGGGAGCCTACACGGAAGCGCCTTTTCACTAGCGCTAAAAAAATATGGCCTTGTGCATGTGGCCCACATTTTTAGCTTTTTGATCATTACCGGCTCGATTTCAAGCTCCAATAGCGGCCTCTATGCGACGATTAGAACCCTTTTGGCTTTATGTCAGAGAAAAATGGGCCCCCAAGTATTAACAAAAGTCAACGAGATCGGCGTTCCGACTTATGCCACCGTTGCAACAGTAGCAGCTGTCTGGGTCTTGCTGCTGGCCGCGTATCTATTTCCAGCTCCAAAATTCTATGCGATGTTGCTGGCAACCTCTGGATTCACTGGGACAATTTGTTGGATTTCTATTTGCTGGGCGCAATTGCGGTTCCGCCATCATTATCGAGAAAAAGGGATCAAACTGACCTATAAAGTGCCCTTTTTTCCATTCTTGACCCATCTGTCGATTTGGCTCCAAGTGGGAACGCTTCTAGTCGTTCTCCTTGAGCCGGAGCTCCGTGCGGCATTCTATTTTGGAGCTCCTGCGGTGATCATACCCATTGTTTGGTATAAGCTTAAGCACTCGTAGGAGGTCGACTCTCAAAGACAATCCATATTCCTGAAGCGACCACAAGCACCATCCCGATATAGAAGATCGGAGCCGGCACAATGTCCCAAATGAGCCACTCTAGAAGCCCTGAAAAGACCACCGAAGAATAGGCGATCGGGGCAAGCTGTCTAGCTTTTCCAAGGCGGAGCCCGTAGAATAATCCCACTTGACCCAGTGTTGAAAAGAGGCCGATTGCCAGAAGTAGAGCCAAAGTCCAAAGATCGTCGACTTTCCAATTCAAGATGGCAAACGGCGCGGTTAGAATAAGACCAATCCCAAAAAAATAGAAAAGAAATGTATTGAATGATTCTTGACGGGCGCTAAGCCGTGTTGTGATCAGAGAAAGGGCGAGGCAAATCCCTGACAGAAGCCCATAGAGCATCCCCAAATTTGCTGCCAATTTAGTTGGCTGGAGGATTAGGGCGACTCCTATAAACCCGAGGAGTATCGCGGGCCACACTTTGATTTCAAGGGGGATTTTGAGCCAGAAAAGGGCTATAAAAGGGACGATCAAAGGGGCTGTGTTATTGAGAAGAGTTGCATCCACCAGAGAGATTTTTTGCACCGCTAAAAAGATGAACACTAGATTAAGAACACCTGAAATCGAGCGGATCAAAATCAACTTGAAGTTTTTCACCTTCAGACTTTCTGGCCTATTCTTCACAATCCAGGGGAGGACGACTACTAGCCCGAGGATATTGCGAAAAAAAATCATCGTCGAAACAGTCGTCCGATCGCCGAGCAGCTTACCAATCGCATACATCGCACTAAAACTTGCCCAAGCAATAAGAGAGAGCAAGACCCCTTTTTTCAAATCGTAGCGACGAAACAAATCCACGATTTATGATTCCTCGAGTTTCAGACAAATTGAATTGATGCAGAACCGCTTCCCAGTTGGTTTGGGACCATCCTCAAAAACGTGGCCCAGATGGCTATGACAATTTGAGCAAAGCACCTCTATTCGGGGGTATCCGAGTTTCTCATCTTCGCTATATTCTAGATGGTCGGCTTTGCAGGGACGGACAAAGCTGGGCCATCCACTTCCCGAGTCGTACTTGTCTTCGGAGAAAAAAAGCTCTTGGCCGCATGCAGCGCACCGGTAAGTACCCTTGGTCTTTGTGTGATAGTATTTTCCGGTGTAAGGAAGTTCTGTCCCTTTTTTTCTGAGCACCCGGTACTGCTCAGGGGTCAGCCGCTCCTTCCATTCTTCTTCCGATCGTTCCATGATTGCTATATAATAAAAACTGACTTAAAAGGATACATATATGCAGATGCGTAAAGAGACCGATTCCTTGGGCCAAGTAGAGGTGCCCGCCAACAAACTCTATGGAGCGCAGACACAGCGCTCATTTCTCAATTTCCAGATTGGGGCCGAAAGAATGCCGATCGAGGTCATCCATGCCTTTGGATTCATCAAGAAGGCTGCCGCAATCGTCAACACAGATCTTGGACTGCTTTCGAAAGAGAAACGGGATTTGATCATTGAGGCCTGTGACCAGCTGATTGCCGGCGAACTTGACGGACATTTTCCCCTAGTGGTCTGGCAAACAGGCTCTGGCACCCAGACCAACATGAACGTCAACGAAGTGATCAGCAATTGGTGCATCCGCAAAATGGGGGGCCAGCTCGGCAGCAAAACGCCAATCCATCCCAATGATGATGTCAATAAGTCACAAAGCTCCAATGACACATTCCCAACTGCGATGCATATTGCCGCCATCCGCAAAGCCAATGAAAGTCTCATTCCTCATCTCGAAATACTCCGCGATGCCCTTGCTCAAAAAGCTAAAGCCTTCAAAGATATCGTCAAAATCGGCCGGACCCACCTGATGGACGCGACCCCACTGACTCTCGGACAAGAATTTTCGGCCTATGCGATGCAAATTGAAAATGGGATCCGCGCCGTAAAAAATGCGATCCCCGCGCTTAGCGAAATTGCCTTAGGGGGCACCGCGGTCGGCACTGGAATAAACGCCCACCCCAAATACGCGAAAAAAGTCGCTGAAGTGATCAGTGAGCTTACAGGCTACACATTTGTTTCGGCACCGAATAAATTCGAGGCCCTTGCCGCCAATGATGCTGTTGTTGAGATGAGTGGCGCCCTGAAACGTTTGGCCTGCTCCTATATGAAAATCGGCAATGATATTCGACTTCTTGCCTCCGGTCCCCGTTGTGGAATAGGGGAGATCACCTTGCCAGCCAATGAGCCTGGCTCTTCCATTATGCCTGGGAAGGTGAATCCGACCCAATGCGAAGCGATGACAATGGTCGCAGCCCAAGTGCTTGGGTACGATTGCTCGATCGGAATCGCCGGTTCGATGGGGCAATTTGAACTCAACGTCTTCAAGCCGATGATGATCTATAATTTGCTCCAATCGATGCGCCTCTTGGGAGATATGGCGAAAAGCTTTGCCCAGAAGTGTGTTGAGGGGATAGAGCCAAATCTGGCCCGAATCGGGCAGCACCTTGAGAATTCCCTCATGCTCGCAACAGCTTTAAACACCGTAATTGGTTATGACAAAGCAAGCCAGATTGTGAAGAAAGCCTACGAAGAGCACAAAACACTCAAACAAGCGGCGCTTGAACTCAAGCTACTCACAGAAAAAGAATTCAATGAAATCGTAGATCCTAGGAAAATGATCGGAGGGTAATTGACAAATTCAGTCTTCACATCTTTGCCAAACGAAGTGGTCGAAAAGATCGAAGCAAGCACCAAGACCAGAGACTTTGCAGATGGTCAATTTCTTCTAGTAGAGAATGAAATTGGAACTACCTTTTTCATGATTGAAGAGGGGAGTGTAGAGATTATCAAGGATCAAGTCTCGCTGGGAACCTTGCAAAAAGGGGACATCCTTGGTGAATCTGCGCTTGCCGGAAAAAAACGGAACGCATCAGCTAGGGCAAAAGGGGCTGTCAGAGTATTGGAGATCAATCTTTTAGCGTTGAGAAAGTCGCTGACACTTTCAGAATTTACCTCATTTAAAAATGTGATATTAGAAAAAGAGATCGACAAAATGACAACAGTCAATCAATTGGCCACCCTGTCGCTCAAGCAAAATTTCGAAGATTTAAAGACGAAAGAAAATATGGCGACCTTCCTGATCTATATCCTCGCTTTTATCTTCATTTATGTGTTTGTCATACAGGCAGTGACAGTCTTTAAACTGAATATCGTCTCAAGTTCGATCATTAGCATCCCCATTCTTTTCCTTTTAGGGTCAGCGATGTATTTGATGATGAAGCGAAGTGGGTATCCTTTAGCGACCTATGGCCTTACCCTGAAGGGATGGAAAAATTCTCTGATGGAATCATTCTTCTTCACCATTCCCATCCTTGTCTTTCTGGTGATCCTAAAATGGGTCCTTATCCACACAGTGCAAAGATTTTCCCATCTTGAGCTCTTTCATGTCTCTCCAGCCCTTCAGCCTGGACAACATGTCAGCCATATTGAAGGGGCCATTCTCGTCATGGCCTATGCCCTATTTGTCCCCGTGCAGGAACTTGTATTTAGGGGAGCGATTCAAAGCTCACTTCAACAATTTTTAAGCGGGAAAAAACGGCACAGTTTTGCTATTTTTGTCTCCAACATCCCCTTTGCAATGATCCATTTCCATCTCTCACTCATGTTAGTGATACTCGTCTACTTCATGGGAGCTTACTGGGGATGGATGTATGGAAGGCAAAAAACACTTGTTGGGGCAATTTTCTCCCACTTCATCGTAGGACTGTTTGGATTCTTTATCTTAGGTATACAGGACATTTTGGTTAAATAATGGAGCAGCTAAAACATTTTCCCCCACTCTCTGATGAAATCATGCAGACCCTTTATAAGGCTTCGGCGAAAAAGGAATTTGCAACAGGAGAATATCTCATCAAAGAGCATGAGAAAGGGAACTCCTTTTTCATTATTGAAAAAGGGGAAGTTGAGATCTTCAAAGGCAACGTCCCGGTCGGCGTTATTCATAAAGGGGATATCCTAGGCGAATCTGCCCTCAACGGAGGGACACGCAACGCTTCTGCAAAAGCCAATACCCCTGTCGAAGCCATAGAAGTTTCGGTCGACACCTTGTCCAAAACACTTTCAAAAGAGCAGCTGCTTGCAATCAAAAGTGCGATTTTCGAGAGAATATTGGAAAAACTTTCCAAAGTGAACAAATTAGCAACGTTTATGATTCGGCAGCATTTTGAAGATGAAAAGGCCAGGAGCTTGATGAGCCGCTTCATCATTTTTGTCCTTATCCTCGTGTTCCTCTACGTTTTTGCGATACAGTCAGTCACGATCCTCAAACTCACCGTCATTTCAAGCTCCGTCATCAGCGTGCCCATCCTGATTATCTGCTGCCTTGCGATGGTCAGCATGATGAAAAATAGCCGTTATCCACTTAAAACCTACGGATTTACTCTAGAAAATTGGCCCCGAGTTGTCGTCGAATCGATACTCTGGACCATACCAGTACTGCTTGCGTTGATTCTGTGCAAGTGGATCCTCATCACCGTTATCCCCGCATTTTCATCTGTGACCCTATTTGACATTTCACCAGCACTCAATGAGGGAGCGGGAGATGTGAGTCCCGCCGTTGCAGCATTACTTGTGCTTGCTTATACCCTGTTTGTCCCCGTTCAAGAAATCATCTATCGTGGGGCAATGCAAAGTTCCTTACAACTATTTCTCTCAGGAAAAAATAAAACAATCCTCGCGATCCTCGTCTCCAACATCCCCTTTTCGATGATCCATTTTCACCTTTCGGTCATACTTGTCGTCACCACCTATATTTTAGGCGTCTTTTGGGGATACATGTATGCTCGCCAAAAGAGTTTATTGGGAGTTTCCATTTCCCATTTCTTAGTTGGACTGTTCGCATTCTTCATCTTAGGACTTCAAGACGTTCTTGTATTTTAAAACCCAAGTTGCCACCCCATATTTCCTCTATGAAAGCTGCACTACCCACCTCCAGCACTTCGTTCGTCAGCAAGGTGCGCCCACCTTCCTTCCTCACGAATTGCAGGACCTGGGCAGTTCGCTATTCCATAGAGAAAAAGAGGGTGTCAACTTGGGTTTTTAAATAATCATTTCTAATAGACAATTATTATCAACTAATATAAAATAGTTGTTATGGAAATTGTCGCGAATAGAAATAATATTTTAATTGGCGGCGGAAGCCTCGCGGGTCTAACCGCCGGTGCAGCTGTCAATTACCTCCGAAGCGGCTCACTATTTAGCAGTAATCCTGCAGATTGTGCTTTACCCTTCAACGGCAATACCCAATTACAAACCGTCAATTCTATCAGACAAAAACTCAGTGCATCACCCTATTTTTTCTTCCCACTCCTCCCTTTAATTCATACAGTTCCGATGGCCTTTTTTGCCCTCTGGAATACCATTAGACCCACCCATTCCGATCGCCCCCTATTATCACGCGGATGGGAAAATCTCACAAAATTAGTTTTAAATCCTATCCTTCATCAAAACCTCCTTTATTTCGGCATCTTTTCGATTGTTTCCCTCTATTCAAAACTCAATAAATGGGTCGCCCCAAACGTCGTACTCCATTCGATGAACCTGTTATATGCCTATAAATCGCAAGAAGGACTTCAAACAGTTGGAAGACCAGCTCAAAAGAAGATCTACACCCTATTGAATCTTGCAATCGCCGTTACCGATGCAGTCTGGCTATATAACACCGCTGCAAATTGCCACTCAGTCTCAGAAGTCGTTAGCGGCATTGCCCTTGCCGCAGCGGGAATATTTGCTCTAGAGACAACAAAAGGGTTACTTAATCAGGGCCTAGCATCACCACTAAAAAACCACTCTTGGGTTGCCCTCGGCTCTTTAGCAGGAATAGTTTTAGGTAGTGCCCATAATCTGATCAAAAGAGGATCGTTACTGGCAAAAGACATGACCGTTTGCAGCGAGAACCCCTTTGGGGGAATTGCATCGCTCACAGCGATCAATCACTTTAGAGAGCAGATCAGCCTCTTATTTGGTCTGGTCGTTTTAATCCCACCGATGTTCTTTGCCATTTACAATATCGCCGCTAAGAAAGATCCAGAACATCGTGGCATACTCGGTTTTGCTCGCCGAAGCTGGCAGCAACTTTCGAAGAATTTTCTCATCCCCACAACCGTCTGCTTTTTCAGCTATGTTAGCGCGGCCGTCCTGCGCAACCAAGTGGCGCCCCATTTACATCAAGCGATCGACACCTCAGGCCATATTGTATTACAAATCGCGTTTAACTTCTTTTCCATGAAAGCCCTTCAAGGGATTTCAGAAACAGGCTCATCACTGCAAAAGCGGGCCCTTGCCGTCTGGTTTGCAGCCACATCCATCACAGATGCCATCTGGCTCTATAATACCGCTGGAAACTGCCATTCCGTTGCCGATTCGGTCGGAGGGCTCGCTCTGATTACCTTAGGGATTGGGGTCACAATGACCTGGATAACTATTACAAAAAATTTCTTTAGAAGAACCTGCTGTTTAAAATAATAATTATAATTGAATGTAATTACAATTTTTGATACTATTGTCTTTTAAAAACAACTGGAGTTAAAAATGAGTTTAGGAAAAGTTGCTAAATCATGTGCCGATGTTGCCTATGATTACGCCTGTGAAAAACGGGAAACAGTTGTAAAACCTGCCCTTACAACTCTCTATACAATCGGGATAGGAGCTAAGTCGGATATCGTCTCTGCGCTATTTAATCTAGCTATTTTGGCAGGTGCAACTACAGCTGGCGTGAAATTAGCCGAAAAAGCTTGGAATCTGAAGCCCCAAGAACGAAACGTCATTCTGGGTACTGAGCCATCTGTTCTCCTTTATTTAGCAAAAAAAACTGCTCTATACACAGCGGCTGCGTTCTGTTTTGGCATTGGAGCTTATGAGCTGTATGCGATGGGTAGTGAATTGCATGCGGGCGGATTGGATCATCAAAGAAAGATGGATTGTGATAAGGCTTGCTATAATTTCAATGATCGCTTTTGGCCCAACATTCTTGATTCTCAGCTTGGGCTAAGAAGATTTTTAGCAGCTACGTCTGAAAAATGTAGGGACTTTTTCAATCAGGAGGGAAGCAGCTGTTTTAAATTAATCCAGGTATCGAAAGTATCAGATACTTGCATTCAAATCTTTAAGTCTTTTGGTTTACATGAATCCCAATCCGCGTAAGTAAAAAGCGGATCACTAGCACAGGATGACAGACCAAGTAGTGGAGAAACGTCCAGTAGGAGGTTTTCTGGATCTTCTTTTGTAACACTTCAGGAGAAAAGAGCAGGGCATCATCGATCCAAGTCTTGTAGAAGGGGACTAGCGTTTTTGGCAAGGCATCCAACTCAAAAAAGTCGATCGCTCCCGTTTCTGGCCCCGTCTTTGGGGTGCCTGCGACCCTCTCACATTCATAAAAATGGGTCGGTCGGGTCAATTTGTTGGTCGGGATGTAAAAGGCCACCTTTCGTATGATTTTCAGCTTTAGCCCCGACTCTTCTTCGGCCTCTCGCAGCGCCGCAGCCTCGGGCTCCTCACCAGTCTCTATCCCACCGCCTGGGAGTACCCAGACCGGGATGTCTCTTCGTTTAATGAGCAAAACCCTCTTTTTTTCCTTGTCAAAGATGATAGCACAGACAGATTCTTCCATTTTTCCTTGAAAAAAGACCCTATTCGAGAGATTATAGAGCCTCGATGCATTTAATTGGATTATTATCTCTACTCATTCTTTGCGCAAGCTGTGGACGGCCGGCTCTAGTACTGCAGCAGCAGCAGATCGGCCCCACTTATTTGGCGAGCACCAATGTGGGCACCCCCGACCCTCGCACCCCGCCCAAAGGGCAAATGATCATCGCCGAATACTGGGTCCCTCGACGTATCGTCAATGAGCACCCGATTCTGCGAATCAGCGTCTTATTCCATAACTATTGCCAAGATTGCGTCGAATTTCCGATTCGCAGCACAGTTGGCTACGAGACCTACTCGGTCCTAAACAGAGAATTTAAAGAGACCTGTGGACTGCTGGCGTATAAGGCCGAAATCGTCACTTGTGATGGCGAGGTTCTCACCGACTGGAAACATCAACTTTGGACCGAGCTGATCACCATCGATACAGATGAGATGAGCTCGGCTGCTGTCGAGTAGTCGATACATGGATCGGTCACTGAGACGCCTGGCTGCAGGCCGTCAAGCGGATTGTAGATAAGCTGCGCCCCTGCATGTAGGTTACTCTCGAGCATCATCCCCAAAACCTGATGGTTGCCCCGTTGAATTTGTTCCAAAACGCTTTGGAAAGCTTTTTTTTGCAGAAAATACTGGCCTTGAGCATTGCCGTGGGAGCAATCGATTAAAACCCGTGGGGGCAATTCTTGTTCACGTAACTTGCAGAGTGTCTTTTGGACGCTTGCCTCATCGTAATTCGAAGCAGTGCTAGAGCCTCTTAGAACCACATGTGTATAAGGGTTGCCTCCACTTCTTACCAAATGCAATTTACCATGGTCATTGATATGCATGAAATGATGGGGATGGCGTGCTGCGTGGATGGCGTTGATTGCCACGTCCACGTTGCCATCGACCGAATTTTTAAATCCGATCGGCATCTTCATCAAAGAGGCTAACTGTCTATGAATCTGGGATGAACTGGTTCGAGCGCCGATACAGCCCCAAGAGATCAGATCTTCGATGTAGGGAGCCAAATGGGGGGTGAGGAACTCTGTTCCCGCTGGCATGCCCATTTCGGCTAGCTCGACCAAAAAGGATCTAGTCATCGTCAGGCCACTGAGAATATCGTGTGATCCATTCAGGTGGGGATCGTGCACAAGGCCGAGCCAACCTTTCCGCGTCCTGGGCTTTTCTACATAGGCTCGCATGACGATAAAGCAACTTTCTTCAACTTCTTTTGCGAGTTCTTTGAGTTGACGAGCGAAAACAAGGGCTTCATCGACATTGTGAATTGAGCAGGGGCCCACGATGATCAGCAGGCGGGGATCTTGCCGATCGAAAATGCGCATGAGTGTCTTTCTGCTTGTCGCAATCGTCTCAGCCCCTTTTTTGCTAAGGGGCATATTCGCAATAAGATCTTGTGGAGCGATCAATTCCATCCCACTAGATTAAACTTAAATCTGGAAAAAGCGCAACAAGGTAGCTATAAGATCCTGATAAAACGTGCTTTTAAAGGTTGTTTTTTGGTAAAATGTCTCTATGAAAATCACTCCTTTAGCTTATCAAATCATCAAACAAGAATGGCATCGTCCCATTCCTTCAGAGTATGAAGTAGTCCGTATTGGGGCCAGTGCATTGCATAAGACCATGGTTGCCATAGCGGCTCTGGTCGTTGTGGTAGCCACGCCACTGCTTGCATTAATCGACCTTTGCTGTTTACCCTGGAATCAGGAGCGCAGCGTGGGCAAACTATCGATTTTAGACTTTTACCAGGGCGGGCAAAATGACCGAGGAGTCACTTTAGAAGAGATCTGGAACTATAGCGATGATCAATTGGAAGCCCATCACGATTTCATCCAATGGCTCTTCCCATTGAAAAAACAGAGTCGCTATAACCCTTCCGCTGCTATAACCGATGATGCAGTGATTGCCGCCTTTAGGCAGGATAAATCGCTGCAGGACAAAATGGTCCACTCGCTCGATGTGATGCTGAGATTTTATGGATTGGAATGGGGGGGCGATAAAATCGTCATAGGATCCCATTTTGGCAAACAAACACAGTGGTTAACTCCAGGCAATCACAATTTCTTGCGTGTGACCCGAATCTTAACATCGCTAAAACTGCATGGGCTTGAAAAGCAGGCCAAGGCGCTAATGGGCGGCCTTGAAGAGGTCTATCGGCTCTATCCGAAACAGATCGGTCCGAAGACCTTTTCTATCTGGAAGCGAGCCGTGCTTGAAGGCTAGCAGCTCCACCGATCACAATTTTTGCCCCCACGAGCGTGACAAATGCCAAAGCCGAAATTTTCCAAATGAGTGTATTGGGATCAGGGGACAAGATCGTGCCCATAAAAGGGGCTGTAATACATGTGAGAAGAACCTGACGATCGTACGCATTGTTATACCGAAACAACCTGAAGAATCGGTTTTTGGCTGCGACGGCATCCTAGATTTCGAATCCGCCTGCATCGCTCAACCTATTCAGGTTGAGCTGCTTCGTCGCCGCTGCGCTGATTCAAACTCTAGGCGCCGGCTTTGCCAAAAACCGATTCTTCAGGTTGTTTCGGTATAATTTCGATCAAATTTGGCAAGCGATTACAAGAAATCCCTTTAATGTTCATATTAATTCAATCCAGTGTTTGTTTATAGCTTATTGTAACACAAAACTAAATTAAAACAAATTTAATTTTTTGCTAGTCTCTATGAGTTGGCTCTCAATCTGCTTAAGTTGATGCCGAAACTCTTCGATGAGCTCTTTGGGAGCCTTTTCAATGAATTTTTCGTTAGCGAGCTTGGTTCGCATTTGTTGCTCTTGTTGAATGAGCTTCTCCTGCTGTTTGACAAGACGCAGCCGCTCTTTTTCCTTCATTTCTTCAGGCAAAGGGATAATGAGGGTGAGTCCTTCGACTATGCTGGAAGCCGAAAATCCGCTGGGTTCTCCAATTTGGATTTTGCCGATCCGGACGAGGGCTTTCAGCATCCCTTCATTTTGCTGCACCAACGCAAGGGTAGTGTTCCCGTTGGGAGCTTTGAGCAGCAGGTCGGTTGTCACATTGGGGGCCAGTTGCATCTCTGCGCGGATATTGCGCACTGCATGGACGATCCGATCCATCAGCGCGAAGGTTGCTTCAATTTTGGGATCGATGTCTGCTTGGTTGATCACAGTGGGGTAGGGAGCAGCGATACAGGCGGCTGCGCTTAATGCTTGCAGAGTTTCGGCAAGATAGGGCTCGTTGCAAGTGCCTTGGGGGATTTTTTCTTTAAGCTGGCAAAATAGCTCTTCGGTGACGAAGGGGGCCATCGGATGAAAAAGACGGAGAAGATTGGAGAGAACTACAAGGAGGATCCGCTGTTTATTGGCCCGCAGCTCTGGGGAGCCGGCTTTGCCAAAGAGGGTCGGTTTGACCAGTTCAAGATAGTAGGCGCAAAACTCATCCCAGAAGAAACGATAGGCCTCTTGCGCGACACGATCAAAAGCGTAATTTCCTAATTGGGTGTTGATTTCAGCAGTCACTTTATTCAGGCGGGAGAGGATCCATCGATCTTCGAGCGAAAGGAGATTGCGGTCGATACCGTTTCCAATGGTGAGATCTTCCAAATGGAGGAAAACAAAGCGGGCTCCATTCCACATCTTGTTGATGAAGTTTTTGTATTCTTCAAAGCGGCGCAGATCGAGGTCGATTTGCCGTGCGTGTGTCGCAACAGAGCAGAGGGCAAGGCGCATCGCATCGGTGCCATAATTTTCGATGATTTCAATCGGGTCGATGACGTTTCCTTTCGACTTGGACATCTTTTCCCACTTCGAGTGGACTTCTGGAGGCACTTGGGCGCCAAGATCATAGGCTTGTCGGTCTGCTGGATTAACGTAAGCGACGCCTCCGTCTTTGTTGTAAGTCCAATACGATTTTCCGTAGATGAGTCCATGGATAAAGGTTTCGGGGAAGGGGAGCTCGCCGGTGGCGTATTCTCCCATCAGGAGCATCCGGGCGACCCAGAAAAAGAGAATATCATGCCCTGTAATGAGAACAGAATTGGGGTAAAATTTCGCCATATCGGCGGTCTTGTCTGGCCAACCCAGTACACTGAAGGGCCATAATCCGGCTGAAAACCAGGTGTCGAGCACATCGTCATCTTGTCTCCAATCATCGGGATGCCGCTCCACTTCGGGAGGGGTATCGATCGAACAGATCATTTTTCCCTCTTTGTTGTACCAGATGGGGATACGGTGGCCCCACCAAAGCTGGCGAGAGATGCACCAGTCGCGCAAATTTTCAATCCAATGGAAATAGGTATTTTCCCAGTCTTTAGGGATGAGTTTTACTTTACCGTCGCGGACAGCAGAAATCAGCTTCTCCTTAAAGGCGCTCATTTTAACGAACCATTGCTTGGAGAGATATGGCTCAATGACGGCTTTTGAACGGTAAGAGACGCCGACCCGGTTGTGATGCGGTTCAATTTTCTCCATCAAGCCCAGGAATTTGATTTTGTCGGTGACAGCTTTTCGTGCCTCTTCCATGGTGAGGCCAACAAATTGGCCCCCATTTTCATTGAGCTTCCCATCAGGAGTCATGATGTTGATCATAGGCAAATTGTGGCGCAGACCCATTTCATAGTCATTCGGATCGTGGGCTGGAGTGATTTTAACTACTCCAGTTCCAAAAGTTGGATCGACATAGGGATCAGCGATAATCGGGATCTCTCGATCGGCAAGGGGGAGGAGGATCGTTTTTCCAATCAAGTGCCTGTACCGCTCGTCGTCAGGATTGACCGCGACAGCAGTGTCGCCAAGCATAGTTTCTGGCCGTGTCGTCGCCACCACCAAATAGCCGCTCTTATCCTTGAGGGGATAACGCATGTGCCACAGATGAGAGGCCCGATCTTCATATTCGACCTCATCATCAGCAAGCGCCGTCTGCGTCACAGGATCCCAGTTGACCAGATAATCGCCCTGGTAGATTAGGCCAGTGTCGTACATCTTCTTAAACACTGTCCGGACCGCTCTAGCGCGTGGCTCATCCATCGTGAAGGCCAGCCGATCCCAATCGCACGAACAACCAAGACGTTTTAATTGATCGATGATATGCCGCTGGCTTTTCTCTTTCCAATCCCAAACAAGCTCGAGAAACTCCTCGCGCGCAAAATCCTTGCGCCGCTTGCCCGTTTTGGCCATCTGGTGGCGCTCCACAACTGTCTGTGTCGCAATGCCGGCATGGTCGGTTCCGGGCACCCATAGTGTTTCGAATCCCTGCATCCGTTTCCAACGGATCAACACATCTTGCAGGGTATCGACCAGGGCGTGGCCCATATGCAAAACACCTGTCACATTAGGCGGGGGGATCGAAATGCAATAGGCAGGCTTCTTTGAATGGGCGTCGGCTTTAAAAAAGCCCCCATTTTCCCAGAAAGGGTACCACTTTTGCTCGATCTCTTTAGGTTCGTATGCGCTCATTAACAAACTTAGGTTGTTTCAGGAGTCTCATCTGCCAAGCCAACTGAGAAACCGGAATGCCATTGAGAGTACTTTCTCATGTTATTCAGCAGTTTGACGACTGTTTCTTTATACTGTTCAACATCGTTGAAGTAACTGATAACTTTTGGATTTGTCCCAAAGTCTTCCATTCCCAAAAGATCGCTAGCTGATCCAATCGAATTGATCATCGCAAATTTTGAAAAGAGGTTGTGATAGAGAGCTCTGCCTGTCATCCCAATCGTAAGGGCCGTGTAGATGATAGCATTGCGGTATTGAGTGTATTCATTCCCAGTGATGAAGTAATAGGGGACAGCGAAAATAGAGAAAACAGCACGTGCGACCAGTTCGACCACTTCTGCGACGCAAAGGGCAACAAGAAGCAGCTCAGTTTTCGCATATTCGAGAAAGTTGGCCTTTTCATCGATCACCTGAAGATCTCGGCTTGCGATGACATCCCAGGCATTGACAGCAAAATAGGGCTCTTGGATATAGTTCATTTAGAATTCCTCTGAGGTTGAATTTTTTTTTTAAGTCTTTGGCTAGTATAGCAGAATTCTTGATATCGGAACAAGAGTCTAGAGCTGTTTTTGGATCGATTTGATTGATTTCTTCAGAGTCTCATCGCCGAGGCAATGGCTGAAGAGCTCCAGCTGCTGCATCAATTTGAGTTTTTCCCAGAAGAAGGCGCTGGCGATCCACCCTTTTTTGAGGTTGTTCCGTCCGATCAGGTAGTGGGAGAGGAGCTGGTTGGTGGGCGGAAAGGCCCGTTCAGAGATGTTGGTGAGGTGGGCAAGGGCTGGTTGCTGCCCCTTTTCATGGGCAAGATAGCAGCCGTAGAGGAAAAAGTGGGGATCTGTTTCAGTTTTAAATTTCTCTGGGGTGGTGGTTTCGACAATCTCTTTAGCCGCCTTCCAGTTACTTGTAGCAAGCGCATTCCATAGAGGCGTCAGGGGAGTCTGACCCGTTTTGAGCGCATATTCACTGCGGGCTTGTTCTAATTCCTCTCCAGGGCCCTCGAGGATTGAAAGGTCGGCTAACTCTTCGCAGCCCAGCAAGATCAAAGCGACTTGGGCGTTTTGGATATCGGGAGCCATGAGCCCTTTTTCAAGCAGTTCGAGTATGACAAGAGGTTTATTGAGCCAGAAGGCTAGTTGGGTCATCAGGTAGATGTTCCGATCGGCCGATGAGATAAAGAAGGGGAGGGGCTCAAGGTTTTGCTGCAACACGCTTGCGATGTCATTGGCTTCGGGAAGCTGGGAGAGGTGTCTGAGGACGATGAGGGCAAAGCGGTAGGCTACTTGGCGGTTGTTTTGGCTCGCTTCGTGGAGGCGCGAGAGGACGTTTTCAATGAGGATCGGGCGGAGGGGGTGGGTGGGGAATTTCCGCAGCGCTAGTTCGAGGCATTTCGCCTCTTCTTCGAATTCCCCTTGCGCTTTGTAGACAAGAGATTTGCCGAGGTATTCTAGAGGTGCGCCTGGAGTGGTGTGCAATTTTTCAAACTCGTCGTGCGCCTCGGCGTAGAGGGTTTCCCGTCGGTTTTTGAGCCGCTCCTCTGAGGCTTTTTTGAGGAGGGTGATCCCGGCTCGGAAGGTAGCTTCACGCCCTTCGGCACGCCCTGGGAATGAGTCGGAGATTTTTCGGTATTCGGCGAGCGCTTCGTTATAGTCTTTCCGGGCGAGGAAGGCGTCGGGGATCGCCAGGCAATTGACCATGATATTTTGGCTTCCGACAGCGATTTGGAGGGGGGAGAGTAAAAAGTCGCCATCGCGAACGATCAGGCCGATGTGGGAGCCAGAAAGGGGGATGTGACTTAAGAAGCCAAATTTTTGCGCCTCGTCGAGGTAGAAACGGACGTGGCTTCCGATATGTTCGATTTTCACATGGTAGGGGCGGTTTTTTTCTAGCTGTAGATTGGGGAGGTTGAGCACTTCGACGTTAGAGCGGTAGAGGCGTACTCCTTCGTGAGAGAGCCAAAGGCAGTAAGATTCTTCGATCCCTTTCGCGATGGAAAAGAGTATTCCGAGCCCTTTACTTTGATCTTTGAGCGTGAGGGTTGTTTCGATTTTGATATTTCCAGGGAAAGGGGACTTGGAGATCATCAGATTCACCCATTCAAGCAGATCGATGCCACGGGTGATCGCCATGTGCTTGGAGAGGGCCACATTCTCTTGGAAGAGCCAATCTTCTTTCCGGTCGATTTCTAGTACAGCTATCTCCACCCATTCTGGGAGTCCTTCAATGTAGTTTTCGAGGTCCTTAATGAGATCTGGGACACTTTGATAACGCTCTTTCGGATCTTTTGCCAGACACTTGAGGGCGATGTTCGAGAGGTGTGGGGAGATGTCTCGGTCGGGAGCTGCTTCTTCTGGCGGGAGGATCGTTTCATGTTCGTGCAGCTTTTTGAATTCTTTCAGCGATTTTCTTTGGAACGGAAATTGAAGGGCGAGAATTTGATAGAGCATCACGCCCAGAGAGTAGATATCGCTGAGGGTATCGGAAGGGGCTCCGAATGCCCTCTCAGGAGCCATGTAGAGGAGTGTGCCGGGGATTTTTCCGGGCTGTGTAATTTGAGAATTTTCTTCTTTAATGTCAGCTGTATGGTTCTCCGGCTGACCGATAAAATTCGCCAGGCCCCAATCGAGGATGATCACTTCGCCGAATTTTCCGACGATGATGTTTTCTGGTTTCAGATCTCGGTGGAGCACATTTCGGGAATGGACATAGGCAATCGCCCCGCAAATGCTTAGAAAGATGCGGACCAGCGCCTGGATTGAGGATCCGATCGGGTGAAGCGGTTCCCCCTTTTTTGACTGCTCTTTGGTTTTGCGCAAGATCTCTTTCAACGTATCGCCCTCAATCCGGGGCATCGTGTAGAAAGGGATTTTTTCATCGATCGAATAGATCGGGATAATGCTGGGGTGGGAGAGCTGGGCGGCAATACGGGCTTCGCGCAAAAAGCGGTCTTGCATGGTCTTATTTTGAGCCCACTGCTCGCGCATCGTTTTGAGGGCTACTTGCCTCTTGCAAATGGGATCCTCCGCCAGGAAAACCTCTCCCATCCCCCCTACGCCTATAGTCTCTAAAATCTGAAATTCGCCTATCTTTTTTTCAGTCACAATGAAAATAAATCCCACACTCCGCATAATATAATCAATTGAAAAATGCATGTGAGCTAAAGGTTATGGACGAAGAAACAAAAATTACCCCATGGGAAGTGACGTCGACGGCTGGGATCGACTATTTGAAGGTGATCCGCGAATTTGGGTGTCAACCGATCGATGGGGCCCTAGTTAGCCGCTTTGAAAAAGTGACTGGTATGAGAGCCCATCCCTGGCTGCGCCGCGGGATTTTCTTCTCCCATAAAGATCTCAATTTGGTACTCGATGCCTATGAGAAAGGGCAGGAGATCTACCTTTACACCGGGCGTGGTCCAAGCTCAGAATCGCTCCATTTGGGGCATATGGTTCCGTTCATGTTTACTAAATATTTGCAAACCGCCCTTGATGCGATCGTCGTCATCCAGATGACCGATGATGAGAAATATTACTTTAAAGAGGGACTTGCTCTCGAAGAGGCGAACCGGCTGACCCATCTCAATGCTAAAGATATCATCGCTTGCGGCTTCAACCCCCAAAAAACCTGGATCTTTTCCAACCTCGAAACCGTCGGGGGCACCTTCTATCGCAATATCGTCAAAATCATGAAGCACACCTCGGGCAATCTAATCCACGGAATTTATGGCCTCGATCTTGGCAATAACATTGGACAACTGAGCTGGCCCTGTTTCCAAGCGGCCCCAGCGTTCAGCACCTCATTCGCTAACCTCTTCGGCGACCGGCATGTCATGTGCCTTGTTCCGATGGCGATCGACCAATATCCCTACTTTCGGATGGCCCGTGAAATTGCCCATAAGCTTGACTACATCAAGCCTGCAACCATCCAGTCCCGCTTTTTGCCAAGCCTTGAGCAGGCGCATGACAAAGCGAGCTCCACAGGGGCAAAAGAGGTGATCTTCATGAACGATACACAAGAGGCGCTCACGAAAAAAATCAGAGAAAAAGCCTTTTCAGGCGGCGGGATGACCAAGCAAGAACATATCGAAAAGGGGGCCAACCTCGCTGTTGATGTCCCCTACCACTATTTGCTCTACTTCCTCGATGACGACCAAGAACTCGAGAGAATCGCACGCGAATACAAGGCAGGCCGGATGATGACCTCTGAAGTGAAAAAGAAGACCATCGAAGTGATTTGGAACGTTCTGAGGGAGCACCAAGAGGGGCGTCGCCTAGTTACGGATGAGATCGTCGACCTTTTCATGGATCCAAATCGAGATTTCGACCATAGCCGGCATCCAAGAGAAAAAATGGCCCATAACGAAGAGGAGCAGCACTTAGGGTTTCATTTTGACCCTTATTTTACTAAGTAACTAATGTTTAATTAGTTGCTATATAATATCACCATTATTGTAATTAATAATTAATTATGTTATAATTAATATTATATTAATAATGGTGATAATATGTTTTTAAAGCGTTCATTTAATAACCCTGTTCCAAGTTTAGCGAGTTTAGCTGCTAGTGCGGTACTTAATCAGCCAGAACTGGCTCTAAAAAGCTACAAAGACAAATGTATCCAAAACTATCCTCTTGAAATCGGTAAATTTACTAGATTCGATCTTAACCGCTTAGGTGAAGCTCTTCAAAAGTTAGAGTTGCCTAAAGGGGTACTAGTCTTTACAACTGGAAGCGATGGAAAGTTTGAAAAAAGTTGCCGAACCGAATCTCCCATCGAGCTCGTCGTAGTCTGTGATCCAGAGGTCAAAGATGAAGTGGCAAAGAAAATTACTGCATTAGTAAAAAGCGGCCTCCTACCCATGGACGACAGGATCGAATATAAAAATCCTAAATCCCATTCAATGATTACCTGCGATATTACTAAGGCAGTGATTCCATCTCGTTTTCTACATAAGCTTGCTCTGGTGGGGTCAGACGAACAGGTCGATGAATTAACCCTTAAGTTCGTGAAGGATCTCCAAGTAATGTCTGGAGACGACAGGAGAAAATTTCACAAGCACTTTGTCCAAAAACACACTGGGCAGATGAATAAAGTTATTAAGGGAGAAGATGCTCGAGATGTCGACTTAGCGAAAGGGATCATTTCGTATACAGGGATGGGAAGAAAAGCGACAAAATACTCTCTTTTGCGCCCTATTCAATACACCTTAGATTTGGTAATGATTGACGCAATAAGATCTGCAACTGAGTCTCCAGATAGATATGCGCAGATGTTAAAAAATATGCCAAGGGGCGCTCCAGAACAAATCGATTACATGCGAGGACTTGGACTGCTACCCGGTCTTTCTGACGAGGACGTGAGAGATCTAAAACAAGCCTATACTTTAGGGCTCTTCTATTTCCAAACAGCACAGCACCTGGTCTCCGCTGGGAATCGGGGTCAAGTGCAGTTTCAAATCCCCGACAGGGCCGAATTGGTGAAAGCATATGCAGATGCAAAGCGGATCTTAGAAAAAATTAAGTCGAAAAAATGAGAGTGTTCTTCGAGTGATGGCATGGGGTAGTATTAAAATATTAATTATATGTTTATAAATACTATACTTTGTGTTATAATGGATCCATCTTTATTCTTTAAGGTTGGTTATGGCAGTAGAAGCAAAATATACTGATTCCTCAGCTAGATTAGATATCTTAGACTATAACTCCAAAATTCAAGAATATTCTTTAGGTGAAGTTTCCTCTGTCTCTAAAGTTCTAAAAAAATTGGAACTTCCCTCTTCTGCGTTTGTTTGCACAAGTGGGACCGCTGGGAAATTAGAGCTAACCGGGGCTGGTAATGAGCCTATCCGCCTTTGTGTTGTATGCGATCGTTCAGACTTAGATGATACATCAAATAAAGTCGGCAAATGCGTTTCCGAACAGCTAAAAGGCAATTTTCGCATTGAATGGAGAGATCCCTCTCATCCGGTTCAGATAGATGATAAATGCTTTCCATCTCATTTTATCCATCAGATTTTACTAAGCGGGGACCCGACTAAGGTTGATGAATTGTACTATCAGTTTGTCAAGGAAGTTCAAGAGCTGCCTGGTGAAATGCGTCAGAAATTCAGGAAACATTTCGTTGCAAATCACCTCGGACAATTATCTCAAGTTGTCAGTGGGGTAGATAGCGAGAGTGTCGACCTCAACAAAGGGGTAATCGCCGCTTGCGGGCTGAAACATTCCCTTTTACTCCCGATTCAATATGTTTTAGATTTGCGTATCATTGATGCCATACGTGTACTTGGCCATTGGCCAAAAGATTATGTCTCATTTCTCAAATTGATCCCCAAAGCGATCCCAGAACTCATTGATTATATGTATCAGGAACGACTACTTCCCGAATTATCTATGGAAGATGTTCAAGATCTGCAAAATGCTTACCGCTTGGGTCTATTCTATTGTCAAAATGGGGAAGTTATTCAATGTACTGACCCCGAAAGGATCGAGCTGCAAGAGGCCTATGACAATACACACCGAATCTTAGGAAAAATCGATTCGGGGCAATTCTGCAAAACTAGAGGAACTATCACGTAGAACCTCTAACCCTTTGATTCCTAGGGTTTATTTTTTTAATATTTCTTTTTAATTTGATGTTATTTATAATAAATATTACGCAGCTCTAACCATAATAAATTATAGGAGAAATCGTATGTTTAAAAAGTGGATCGCCAAAGGTCTAGCCATCGCCCTCTGCTCAGCCCCCCTGTGCGCAGCAGATTCACCCTATTCATACTCTGGACAACAAATTGTCGCTGAGGTCGAAGCCACCTATCAGAAGGGGGAGTATGAAATTTTTTTAGAGCAACTCGATGAGCAGTACCAAAGAGCCGGTAAAGCGGGAGTCTTGAGAGGAGTATTCGAAAGCGCCAAAGCGGTGATGCCTGTTTCTGCAACCGTGAAAGATCAAAAAGAGTACCGCTCCGAACTTGCTAAACTAGATAAAGAGCGCAATGAGCAACTCCTAGATGCAATCGGCAATAATAAAGATTCAGCGATCGGTCAAAAAATTGAAGAGATCTCTTCCTATAAAATTTCTCAAGAGCAAATCGAAGTTCTAGCTGAACTCGATACGCTCAAATATCAAGTCCCACAAGATACCAAAGCGACAATCGACAACAAAATCGCCGCTCTAGAAGTTGAATTTTACATCAAGTCGCTCCTGTTAGATATCGCCTCGCAAAAATCGGGCTCATCTGCTGAGGAGTTGAACAAAAAGAAAATCGCATTAGCGCTGCAAAAACTTGATCGGATGGAAGAGGCTGCAAAAGATTATGATGATGAAATTTGGATGAAAAAAATTGCCCTTGCAAAAGAGGGATTTCGGGCTGACAAAGCATACAAGATGGATGTTGCGGTCCTAAAAGAACTAGCAGCTGGCAACATTAATCCAGAAAATCCTGTTGAAGAAAAAGTGAAAGGAATTATGATAGATTTTCTAAGCCAGCGCACCGCGAAAACAGATCAATTTATTGCAAGCTTAGAGAATAATTCATAGTATTGATGGAGCCGTCGGGCAGGGGATTCGACATCCCCCAAAGATAGGGTGTCCTTTAAAAGCTCTCAGGTCCTCCCCTGAGAGCTTTTTATTCTTCTTCAGTTTCGTCTTTTTCTTCTTCGAATTCTTCTTCCTCGGCGGTGCGGCTCTCGATCCACTCTCTAAAGAAAATATAGACGCCCCCAACTGCGAAGAGGACGGGGAGGAAGACTTCCCATTGAATATCGAATTGGACCGTGACCCAGGCCCCGAGGAACACAAATAGGGTGATCCCCATGTCATAGTGGCGCCCTTGCAGGTATTGCAGGATGGCGAGGGGAACTCCGACGACGAGCATGATTCCGGGCCACCAATTGTTCAGATAGGTGATGATGACGATCCCAAATAGGAATAGGACCAGGGCGACAATTTTCGCCCGATTGCGCAAGAGCAGGGGTTTGGACATAGGATGACCTCCAAAACCTCACATTACGAAGATTGCCCTTTTTTAAAAATAAGTTTTACCAGATTAGGTGTTTTTCTAAAAAAGGTTGGTTTATCCCTCGATTTTTTCTAAAATCCCTTGATTTATCCCTCGATTTTTTCTAAAATCCGAGAAAAAAGGGCAATAATGAGGCGGGATCATCTCAACTTTTTACGGCAATGGCGTAACGACCCTATCCGTGTTCCTCTCATGATTCGAGGGGCCAGACAAGTGGGCAAATCTTGGCTTGCTAATGCCTTTGGTCAAGAATTTGATCATTTTATTTCCATCAATTTTGAGAAAGATCGAAGGGTCCATGCCCTATTTCCCGAGCATATTGAAATCTCTAAAACGATAGAAACACTTCAAGCCTATACTCAGATTCCGATCGTTTCTGGAAAGACCCTCCTTTTTCTTGATGAAATTCAAGAATGTCCCGATGCAATTGCATACCTTCGGTATTTTAAAGAAGAATTCCCACAGTTACACGTCATCGCTGCGGGATCTTTATTGGAATTTACCTTAGAAAAATTGGGTATGGCGGTAGGGAGGATTGATTATCTTTTCCTATATCCTCTCTCATTTATGGAATTCTTAGATGCGATGAATCGAGGTGATCTTCGTGAAGCTATTGTAAAGAAAAATGTGGATGCAGCATCCCATAGTGTCATCTTAGATTATCTCAAAAATTATATGTGGCTTGGTGGCATGCCTGCTGTCGTTGATACCTGGATTCAGTTTAAAGATTCGGCGTTATGTCAGCGGGTGCAAGATCGTATTATTGGTAACTATGAAGATGACTTTCAAAAATATGCTAAAAAACATCAGATTGAAACTGTCGGAAAGGTCTTTAGATCTATCGGGGTGCAGCTAGGGAAAAAATTTCAATACACTAACGTTGATCAAGATATGAAAACTTATCCCCTCAAGCAGGGGCTTCATTTATTAATCAAAGCGGGAATCGCTCATCCTTGTTTTCATACTTCTGGCCATGTTTATCCATTAAGTGCCGAGATGAACGAGAAAAAATTTAAGATTTATTTTTTTGATATTGGAATTGTTCATCGTCTCTTAGGATTAGATTTAGCCGAATGGATCACAACTTCAATAGAAATGGAATATTTGGGTGAAAGTGCTGAGCAGCTTGTTGCACAAGAGTTTATTGCTTATTCCAACCCATCCAAACCTGCAACCATTTTCTACTGGCATAATGAATCCAAATCTAGCAATGCCGAGGTCGATTTTATTGCAGTTCGAGATCATCAAATTGTTCCCGTGGAAGTGAAATCGGGAATAAAGGGGGGGATGAAAAGCCTCAGAGTATTCCTCGATACTCATCCAAAATCAACAATTGGAGTCAAAATTTCTGAAGGTCAATTTTCTAAACATGGGAATTTGGAAGAGATTCCCCTTTATGGTCTTGCCTCCTGGAAAAGCTCCCCTTGAGGCCAAAAAAAAGCCCGCCAAAATGGCGGGCTTTTTAATTAGGCGGATCATTACTTGATCAAGGATCCAGTAACATACTCGCAGCCTTGATTGCGATAGGAATCTTTAAAGTTCCAGTAATTTGTGTTTCGCTCGCCCCCTTCAGCGTTGCGACTTACTTCAGGGAATTGCCCTTTCATTGCTGCACATCTGCCATTCAATCTGAGCTGAGGGATTATGTGATAGGTTTCGTAGGCTGCAAGACCAATGAACCCTAGAGAAAGAGCGGCAAAACCAATGCGTCTGGCAATAAAAAGGGCATTGTGCTCACCATGTCCTTGCTTTAGTGAATAGACCTTTTTGGCAGCAGCGATACCGAATACAGTTGAGCCCAAAATCACAGCTGAACTGGAAGCCAACTCATAGGCTTTCTCGGCAGCCAGGTACTCAACGCCTGAAACTAATTCATTTAGAACTTTTCTTGGATCTGTAAAGGCTTCGCCCGACATTTGATTGACTGTGCTTGCAAAGCTCCTTACGGTTGTTGAAGCTGTAGCCACTGCTTGACGAGCATAGTCGCCAACAATATTACCAATACTCATTATTTTTACTCCTTTTGGTTTTTTTGATGATAAACATAATGAATAATAGCAAATAAATGAGTATTTGTCAATTAAGGCATTGAGAATATTCAACTTCTGTTGAATAGTTGTCGGCATCGACGACCCAACCGCCGCCGAGGGCTTGATAGATGCCGATGAGAGTGGTGAAGCTGTCTCCAAGTGTTTGAGTGTAATCGACCTGGGTTCCTAGTAGTTCAATGAGGGCCGTGAGGTAGGTGAGTAGGTCCGTCTGTCCATATTCGTAAAGATATTCGTTTAGTAATACAAATTCTTTTAAAGCCTTAATCCCGGCATTTTGCTCCTTTACAAGCTTGAGAGTGAGGGTGTGAGCGATAAGGGCGTCGTTGACCTCTTTAAAGCCGTTTAAAACGGCCTGTTGGTAGGAATGGACCAGGGTCTCTTTTTGGGCCTGGGCCAGGCGGAGCTCGTTGGTCAATCTGCCACCTGTAAAGATCTCCTGGAGGATGGTGACTCCATATTGCCAGATGGTCGAGGGATTTTTGAGCAGTTCGCTCAGGAAGGAGCTTTGGGTTCCATAGGCGCCGGTGAGCGAAATTTGGGGGAAGAATTGGGCCCTGGCAACCCCGATTTGGGCGTTAGCAGCGATCAGGTTTTGCTCGGCGGCGAGGATTTCGGGTCGTTGGTTGAGTAGGTCGGAGGGGAGGAAGGTAGGCACAGAGGGGGGCATATTGATTTCGCTGAGGAGGCTGCCGCGGCAAATTTCTGTCGGGGCGCGACCAACGAGGATGCTAAGGAGATTTTCTTCTAGCCCGATGCTGATTTTGAGTTGCTCGACGAGGGTTTGGGCATTGGCGACATCAGCTCTTGCCAGTTCGACTTCGATGTCGCTCACTTGTCCTAGGCGGAAGCGGGCTTCGATCAATTTTAACAGTTCTAGGCGGGCATCTAGCAACTCATTTGCATAATCGAGTTGTAGGTCAAATTGGCGCAGTTGGATGTAGGAGGAGGCAACGGCGCTCACGACGGTGAGGACGACAGTTTTGCGCACTTCAATTTGGGCGAGCAGCTGATGCAGAGCTACGTCGTTGGAGCTGCGAATGAGTCCCCAGAGGTCAATGTACCAAGAGCCGTTGAGGACCATTGTATAGAGGGGCTGTTTTGTTGGTCGCCCTGGCGGGATAGGTGTTAGAATCGTGGTTGCTGTCGTCTTTTGTCTGACCGCCTCGATATTACCGCTGATTTGGGGATAGAGCTGGGATCTAGAAATGCCCAGCTGGGCCATAAACTGCTCCACTCGGTAGATTGCCGTTTTGATGTCTTGGTTGTATTGAAGAGCGCTCATGACGAGGTCATCCAAGACGGGATCTTGGAGCAGGGTCCACCAGCAATTGTTGGGGTTGCATGAAATTTCATCTTGCTGGATGCGCCACTGGCAGGGGATTTCGGGCTCTGGGCGGCAATACTGGGGTTGGAAATTGCAAGCGGCCAGAAGGATTAAAAGAAAAAGCTTCTTCATCATTTCAGCTCCTCTCTCTTTTTCACTTTGATTTTTCTAGCGCATAGCACGAAGAAGAGAGGAACAAAGCACAGGGCAAAAGTGGTCGCTGCGATCATTCCTCCGAGGACGCCCACACCGACTGAATGGCGGCTTGCAGCTCCTGCTCCCGAGCTGAAGACAAGGGGGAGCACGCCGCAAATGAAGACGAGCGAGGTCATGATGATGGCGCGGAAGCGGAGCTTAGCTGCTTCAAGGGCGGCATCGTAGACTGAGAGCCCTTCTTCCATTTTCATCAGGGCAAATTCGACAATGAGGATCGAGTTTTTTGCCGAAAGGGCGATCAGGGTGACGAGCCCAATTTGGAAATAGACGTCATTGGACATGCCTAAGAGCCTGATGGCGATGAAGGCACCTAGCGTTCCAAAGGGGACGATCAAAATGATGGCGAAAGGCAGTGACCACTTTTCATAGAGGGCTGACAGGATCAGGAAGACCATGACCAGCCCCGCAATGAAGGCAACAGAAGAGGTGCCCCCGCTGGCGATTTCTTGATAGGCTTGACCACTCCACCCGTAATACATGTCCTCAGGCAGAGTTTTGGCCAGCTCTTCCATCGCTTTGATCGCTTGGCCTGTGCTATACCCTTTTGCAGGTCCACCAATCAGGTGGGAAGCAGTGAAATCATTAAATCGGGTGATCAGGTTAGGCCCAGGCTGGTATTTTACAGAGACAAGAGTAGTGATCGGGACCATTTCTCCGCTACTTGAACGGACGTAAATGTCGCGCAAATTTTCAGGTTTTTCCCGATAGGAAGGCTCCGCTTGCACCAGCACTTGATAGACGAGTCCAAATTTGTTGAAGTTGTTGATATAATAGGCTCCAAAGAAAGCTTGCAGTGCTTGGAAAACGTCTGCGATCGCAACTCCCATGCATTTGGCTTTATTCCGGTCCAGGTCGAGGAAGAATTGCATATTGTCAAATTCAGCGGTCGAGCGGATCGTACCAAGTTCAGGGCGTTTCTTGGCCTCTGCTAGAAAATTCTTTACGGCTAATTCGAGTGCTTTATTTCCACCGTCACCTCGGTTCTCAATCCAAAATTCAAATCCTCCAACGGTCCCCAGGCCTTGGATTGCAGGGGGACTGACTGCTAGCACGCCTGCATCTTGTATAGTATACCGGAAGGCCTTATTGAGCTCTTGGATTACAGCGGCAGCATGTTGACTTTTCTTTTTCCTTTCGCTCCACGGTTTTAGGGTGATGAAGTGGGCGGCTACATTGGTCCGATCAATGCTTTCGATGAGGCTAAATCCAGTGAGAGAAACCACATTTTCAACAGCGTCATTTTGCATGCAGATTTTATAGATTTGATCAGATACTTTGGCGTTGCGGTCGAGACTAGCCCCATCTGGCAAATAGGCTAGGCCAATCACATATCCTTGATCTTCCATCGGGACAAAGCCTGTCGGCGTCGTTTTGAAAAAATAGAGGAGCAGACCGACGAGCAGACAAAACGTGATGACGGCTGGAACTGTGTGGTGAATAACCCAAGAGGCGATTTTGATATAGCCATCGGTCACTTTTTCTAGCCCTCGATTGAACCAATCGGCAGCCTTTGAGGTCTTCTCATGGGGTTTGAGGACGATTGCCGCAATCGCAGGACTCAAGGTCAGGGCGACCAATCCTGAGAAGAAGACAGAAATCGTGATCGTGATCGCAAATTGTTTGTAGAGCTGACCGGCGATTCCTCCAAGGAAAGCAATTGGGATAAAGACAGCGCAAAGGACGAAGACGATCGCGACCACGGGAGCGGTCACTTCGTCCATTGCTTTGCGTGCTGCATCGCGCGGTGAGAGCTTGAGCATCCGCAAATTCCGCTCGACGTTTTCGGCAACCACAATCGCATCGTCGACCACAATTCCGATTGCCAGCACCATCGCGAAAAGGGTGAGGGTATTGATCGAATAGCCGATCACCCAGATCCCAGCAAAGGCACCCAATAGAGAGACTAAAAGGGCCATAAAGGGGATCAACGTCACCCGTAAATTTTGGAGGAAGATGAACATGACGATCACAACAAGGATAGTCGCTTCAATGATCGTCTGGACCACTTCTTCAATTGAAATTTGGACGAATGTCGTTGTGTCGTAAGGAACCGAATATTCAAGCCCGTGAGGAAAACGTTTGGAAATTCTCTTCATTGCCGTCTTCACAGAATCGGCCACATCGATCGCATTGGCTCCATATTGCTGATAAATTGCCAGGAGAATAGCGGGTTTACCGTTGACAGACCCATCGACCACGTAATTCTGGGCTCCGAGCTCTACAGATCCAATATCTTTTAGACGGACGATCGCCCCATTGATATCGGCCCTCACAATGATCTCTTCGAATTGTTCAGGGGTTGCTAACCGACCCAATGCGCCCATCGGCACTGTCAGCGAAACAGGATGGGAGTTAGGTGCTTGCCCCACCTGTCCAATGCCAAAATCGGTATTTTGCTCATTAACCGCATTGATTACTTCGCTTGTCGTAATTCCCATCTGCGCCATGATGTCGGGCCTTAGCCAGATACGCATCGCATAGTTGCGTTGTCCGATCGTCGAAATCGTACTGATCCCAGGAAGGAGCTCTAGCTCATTGACCACATTCACTTGCGCATAGTTACTCATGAACAGCGAGTCATAACGGTCGCTTGGCGACTGAATCGCCACCACCATCAAAATATTGGGCGTTTGTTTGGTAATCGTCACACCTTGCGCTTGCACCTGCTGCGGCAGCTGCGAAAGAGCTTGGTTTGCCAAGTTTTGGACGTGGATTTGCGCCACATTCGCATCGCTTCCTAAAGCAAAATAGATCTGAAGATTTGTATTTCCCGTCGAAGAATTTTGAGAATACATGTAGATCATGTTTTCTGCGCCAAGAATTTGTTGCTCAAGTGGGGAGGCCACATCGTTGGCCATCGTTTCGGCATTGGCCCCATTAAAACTTGCCGAAACCACAATCTGAGGGGGAGTGATGTTGGGGTATTGCTCAACGGGTAAATTGCGCATAGCAGTAAGACCTGCTAAAGCGATCACAATGGAGATTACACTAGCAAAAATCGGATGGTCAATAAAAAAGCGGGAAATCATGGACCTTTGACCCAATTTTTGACTTGGACGACACTTCCAGGGCCTACCCGATTGACCCCGTCAACAACAACCACATCTCCTTCTTTGAGACCCTCTTGGATGATCCAATAGTCTTTATACCACACCCCAGCTGTCACTGCTCGCACTTCGACTTTTCCATCAGAATTCACGACATAGACGAAATTGCCTTTTGGCCCCTGCATAACCGAAGTCTGCGGCACACTGATCGCGTTGGGACGGACAGCCCCCTTTACGATCACCCTGGCGAACTGTCCCGGCCTTAGCCATGCGTCGGGATTGGCAAAGATCGTCCGGATGAACATCGTCCCGGTAGCCTGATTGATTGCCGGATCGGTGAAATCGACCGTACCCTCTGTTGGGAAAACCGAATTATCGCTTAAAATCACCTCGATCTTGTAGTTATTGTTCTCTGGGTAGATCAATTGTTGACTTTCAGCCTCTTTGCGCATCCTCAGAATATCGCTATCGGGGACATTGATATTGACCCAGATCGGATCGATCACATAGATATTGGTCAATAAATCGCTAAAAAACCCCGATCGGATCAAGGCCCCTTCTCTAAACGTTGCCTTGCTTGCATAACCAGTCACTGGAGAGCTTACCGAAGCAAAGCCCAATTGGATTTGAGCAGATTCGACATTGGCTTGAGCGGTAAAAACTTGTCCCTGGGCCGACTGCTCGCCTGCGATCGCAGAGTCAAGCTCCCGCTCACTGAGCGCATTTTGCTCAAATAAAGGGACCGAACGCTCTCGAATCTGAATCGAATTCCACAGCGTCGCATCTGCGCTAGCCAGTTCCCCCACATTGCTGTCTAAATTTGCAATAAAAGGGCGCCGATCCAAGACAAACATCAGATCTCCCGCCTTGACAAGCCCCCCTTCCTTGTAGGTGATTTGCTCTAAATACCCCTCGACTCTCGCCCTCAATTCGACAATGTGGGAGCTTTCAGCCACCCCGACATATTCGAAGTCAGCAGGGATAGTTTGAGGGACAATTTTAATGGCAGAGATAGGTAATGGGGGTGGGGTTGCAGCGACAGGTTTTTTCTGGCTGCAAGAAAAGCAGAAAAGAAAAATAAGAGAACAAAAAACTAACCTAAAAGAAAACGCCATTACCACTATTACCCTTAGAGACGGTTAACCGATTTAGTTTCATGTCGATTTTTTGGGCTTTTTGAACAAATTTTCGCTTCCTTTGTTGGGGGTTATATCAAACTACGTATATTACCCCCAACAAAGGAAGCGAAAATTTGCCAAAAATCCTCAAAAAAGAGACGAAACCAAATCAGTTAACCGTCTCTTAATTGGGTAATAGCAGCATGGCATTATTAGGTCAACGATTACATAAAACCGATGACTCTTGCGGCGATAAGGCCGGCGGGGACTACACCAATAGAAAACCACCCTTTATTTTTAGTGACGAATTTGTAGGCTCGTTGAGCAGATCTAGGCATCATATTGTAGGTGGTCTTTTTCAGTGAGCGCCAACCACTTGTGATGGTAGACCCGCATGACCTCGATACAACGGGGGCTTTAAGTTTCTCAAGCTTATCAATCGTAGCTGTCAAAAGCTCCCAAATTTTCGTCTTTGCGTCCTTAGAAGAAGCACTGTGGAACATGTCACGTCTCATCTTTTTGAGATTGACTATCATATTATCGATTTCGCCATCAGCGTTAGTCACATCATCAAAATCAACCTCCTGAAGGAGCTCAGCTCCTCGGACCATTTTTGTCTCTAGAGCTAAAGCTGAGCGAGCGTTGTCCTCTAATTGAAGGGAGCTTCCTATACCAATGAGTTTGTAGTCAAATCGACCTAGTAGTGAGCTATCTTGTAGGAATTTGATCAGCTCTTCATCATCGTTTTCCTTTCTTTCTTTCCTTCGGACCACAATATCTAAAGTGCCTTGATCTTCCTGCAGTTTAGCTGCTTTATCTTCTTTTTCCAGATCGGCTTTAGATTTCACATTAGTAATAGGGGGCATGGTATTTGCAGCATCTTTCCATTGAGCAACACCCATGGTCGCCTTAAGATCCTCAGCACTTACAATAGTCTCCCGATTAATAGTCTTCTTTCCAAACGTAGGATTATCTACTGTCACTTTCACAATATCGCCGTTGTGGTTCAAGTTAATGCCATTGAGATTAAATTTTACACCCGATTTCGTGATGTTAATTTTGTCTTTTTCAAATGTAATCTCTCCGGTCTCACAGTTAATAGAGCCTTTGACTTCTGGCTCAACAGTAATCTTGGCCCCTACGGCGCCTTCGAGTCCTTTTTTCTTACCAGAAATATCTCTTCTTAAGTTTCCAATTTCCCCATTAAGTTTGGAAGGAAGGGTAATTGTGAACTTCAATTCTTTTGGATTTTCGGCAGTAGCATCATCAAATTTTATGGCTGCACCTGGACCGATTGCTGTGACAGACTCATCGCTTGAGATGATAGAAAATAATGTGGTAAGCGTTCCTTTGAACTTATCTCTGCTTTCGGCCATCAGCTCCGCGGCCGATTTTTTGGCAACTTTAGCTGCTGTTGCGGCTACTGGTGCCGGTGCTGGCGCTGGACCTGCTACTGGTGCTCCTCCTACTGGGCCTACTACTGGTGCTCCTGGCACTACTGCTGGTGCTCCTGGTACTACTGCTGGTGCTCCTGGCACTACTGCTGGTGCTCCTGGTACTACTCCTGGTACTGCCATAATTATTTCCTCCTGGGATTTTTGCTTTTATAACTAAATTATATCAAAATATTAATTATCTGTAAACAAAAATTTAGTTAATTATAAAGATAATTTTAAATATTTAATTATATGTGAGATGGAGATAAGTTGGATGATTTAAAAGACAAGACCAAGTAAGTAGGCGCCCGCAGAGGCGGCAACTGCAGTAGCGGTCGTTTCAGAGGCCGAGACGAGGAGGTCCCGATTGGAATAAACCAATGAGACTGCCCGATTCCATAATGAGGGGCTCGTGACCTCTATTTTAGGCTGATCAGCATCAACAATCATTGTGGGTGGGGTTGGATTCTCTACTTGGGAAAATTCACCCTCTAACTGGAATTGTAATTCCTCTGAGGTCGACTGGCCGCTATATGGTTCACTGTCAATTGAAAGCAATTTGTCCTTATCTTGGTTCCATTCGATTGCACTCAGCCCATCAGAAATTTGGTCTTTGGTAACTCTGCGTTCATCAGAAGTATCTTTGTAAAATGTGAACTCAGAATCTCCAGAGATATGGAATTCCTTTATAGCGAAAGTTTTCCAAAAGCGTTTCCCCACAATCCCAGGTTCCTCAAGAGTCACCTTTCCGTCATCGAAATTGATCTTTCCTCGTAATTTCTTTGAGACCCTGAAAGTAGCTCCCTCTGCTACAAAGTTCAGTAAACGATACTTGTTTGGATCCGTCTTTTTTTTATTGAATCTTGTGAGGGGGATAATTTTCTTTAATATTCCAGTCATTTCATGGGGGAATTCAATCTCAAAGGAGCCATCCTCACTCAGTGCAGATGGCCTTGCGCCCACTATTTTATTCATGAGTTCAGAACTGAAATTCATGAAACTGGCTTGAATAAGTTCTTTTGAAGACATGTCATATTTAGTCTCCGAGCTGGAGGTCGGTTCAATTGGCTTTTCTGCTTTGTTTTCTATAACGACAGGAGCTTCGTCTGCTCGCACTGATGAGAATAGAGAATTCCAAAGGTCTTTGACCATTTGGACTAATTTTGCCCAGCCAGCCGAGATGCCATCCGTGATCACTCTGACAGAATACTGTCGTGAGGAGGTCTTTAAGACGCCAGCCGATTCAACAGGAGCGCTAGAGTCTCCCTCGATGCCTAATGTGCCATCAATGGCAACTTGAAATAAGCTTTTAATAAAAACTTCAATATTATTCATGATCTTAACTATATGTTAACAAATTAAAATTTAAATTGCAATAAATCAAATTCTTTTTTTGATAGGCTATCTCATTGATGGTGTGCTACTTGAACCTATCTAAATAAAAAGTTTCTGTCGATTTTC
>JAFEGK010000008.1:206779-207481 GCA_018239985.1 Verrucomicrobiota bacterium
CCAAAATAATCCCGAAAATCGACGAAAAATTTTATTGAGATAGGTTCTTAGACTTCACTTCTTTTTTGTCCCAGCCAGTTAGTGTGCACTCAATGGCGGCCTTTGTATAAGACATTGAACCTGAGCCGAATAGGCATGAACCCTCAAACTCATAATTGGATTTATTCAATTGAACGCGGGTGAGTGAAATATTAGGGATGACAACGCTAACATCAAGGACGATGATGTCTTTATCGAAAAAAGCCTGTTGGTTAGTAAAATCAAGTTTTCCTTTAATGACTTGTTTGATGGCTAACGTAGCACCCGCAGCTTCCTTGATCCCTTCCTCGCCTAGTTTCTTGGAAATTTTTCCCTTCAAGGCAGAAGTTAAGGTGATCGAGAATTCGCCTGATTCCAAATCCACCTCTTTCTTAGCCGGATTAAAGCGGTCTACTAAGTCAAATAGGCGATCTCTTACCTTTTCCTTAAATAGTGTTTCGGGATCCACTTTTTCGAAATTAATATCTGAACTAATTGTGATGCTACTCAATTATTACTCCTTATTTTTATATATCTTAATTATAATTAATTTTATATTAATATTCAATTAATTTTATTACTTCGCAAATAATTTAATGTCAGTTAGTTATACTGCGCCCACCCAAGTTGTGTGAATTTTGAGCCACGCGAAAGCTCTCGCGGTTAACCTGTTTTTCCGAGGGT
>JAFEGK010000009.1 GCA_018239985.1 Verrucomicrobiota bacterium
CCCAAAATTTGAATCGAAAATCGGCCAAAATAATCCCGAAAATTGGCGAAACCTGGGTTTGTGGACAGTCTCTAAGAAGGAGAAATCAACGTATTTTGAGTCGCCGCAATTTCCCAAATGCCATTGTTTTTAACGAAAGTATGGGTAAAGATCCCGTTCATCGTTTCTGCTACAGGCTTTTGAATATTGGACACCTTCCAATAAACTTGAGCAATGACAACTTCAGGTTTTGCCTCACGTACTTTCGTCTCAACCACCTCAAAAAGAGAACCTTTTAAGAAAGTTTCATGGATCTGTACATGACGGGACTCAATTTCCTCTTTTCCAGCAAATGCCATCCCAAATATGTTCACAAAATCTGCATCTTCAGCATAGTAATCAGCAGATCCGTGTCCTTCACAATCGTTCCATGCGTGGGTAAAATGCTCGACAATCTGATCGATTGCCTGCCGATCAGTCGTACCCAAAGCAAATAGCGAACTGAATGATAAGATAAAAAATAGACAACAGCTTAACCGTTTATTCATGAGAGGCTCCTTCCGTTCGAAAAAGATCTTAACAGATCGAGTCTAGAGGAGATCTTCAATTCTTTCTAACATTTTATTAGCGATCGAGAGCAAGACGAAGGCCAACCGTTTGGCCTTCTTTCAGCCCAAATTTTTTTGGAAAAATTTGGCCAGAACTGGAATCGAACCAGCGACACAAGGATTTTCAGTCCTCTGCTCTACCGACTGAGCTATCTGGCCAAAAGAAGCTCTTAGCTTAGTACGAAGCTCCGATTCTTTTCAAGAATTATTCTGTAGCTCGATCATATCTCTGACAATATTGATCGCTTCCAAGAGCTGAAGGTCCCCATCACCCCAGGTGCTTTTCTCTTCCCGCTTAAAACGAAAAGAGCTGGAAGCAGCCTTTTTTTCTTGCTCTTTAAGAAAATGGACAAAACTTTTGTCGCTGGCTAGCCGATAACGGCTGTTTTCTTTGAGCAACGGGAGGATTTTTTTCCACTTGTCTTCTGGCTGATGCAGATTGGGAAGGTAATGTTTTTGAAACCAGCTGCGGCTACGCATATCCACATCGGTGAGAGGATCGATATAGACGGATGCAATCTGGTCTGAAGGGAGAGGATACTCAAGGAAGCGCTCTCCAATTTTGTACGAGGAAAAAATCGTCGGAACAACGATATCGGCCTTGACCCCGTCGATTTGCGCTGAGCGGCCCGAGACAGTGTAATAGCGGCCAACGGTCACTTTATAGTAGGATTTTGCATCGGAATCGGTCACTGTTTGGTATTGGATCGTTCCCTTGCCAAAGGTCTCCTGGTCGCCGACGATGAGCGCGACGCCGTAATCTTGAAGCGCCTGAGCGACGATTTCAGCAGCAGAGGCCGACGCTCGAGAAGTGAGGACAATGAGAGGGCCATCGAAATAAAGTTGTCCGTCGAGGTTCCGGTAGTATTTCACCTCTCCACGCGAATATTTGGAAATGACGATCACACCACGCGAAACAAAGAGGCTGGCGATTTTAACGGCCTGCGTTAAAAATCCTCCCGAATTTTCCCGCAAATCGAGGATTAGTCCTTTGAGTGGAGCCTCCCTTTTCAGTTTTTTGATCGCCTCACGCATATCTCGATCCGCAGAGGTGAGATGGCCCCCTTCATAAAAAGAGGGAAGGGTGAGGATACCGATATGGCCGTTGCCACAAGGTGTTGAATGACACTGAAGCCGATCGTCATCTAGAGCGATTTTTTCTCTTTGCAGGGTGACAAAATGGGTCCGAGAGTCTCCATTTCGCTTTAACGCGAGCTCGATATCTTTGCCCCCATCTCCTTTTAGCGCTTTTAAGACTTGCGCGTACGACATGTCAGAGATCTTTTTCCGATCGATTTGGACGATCTGGTCGCCCACTTGGATTTTTTGGCTCTTTTCTGCTGGCCCCCCCTTGACCATATTCTCAATGATCACCCCATTGATCCCCTCACGCAAGACCACGCCGATCCCCTCAAACTGCTTCTCCAGCGACGTTCGCATCTCTGTGGCCTCTTCCGGGCTGAAATAAGCTGTATGGGCATCCAGACTTTTGGCAAGAGCATAGAGGGTGTGGAGCGTAAGATAATGCTCTTCATTTGCCCCCTTAGAAAGATACAGATCTTCTTTGGCTTGAAACCTCCGCTCCCAGAGGTTAAAAATCTTTTCCCGATCCTGTGGCGACCAGTCATCTAATTGGTTCATTTTCCGCTCTTCAACCAGAATGCGGATAAGCTGATTCTGAATCCGATTTTTAAGCTGCCCTTCTGTTTCTGCATAGCTGAGGAAGGTCTCATCTTTAATGGGCTGAAGATCGTGAGCCGAGAGGATATACTCTTTCTGAAATTCGTGACGCCACTGCCTAGCTCGTTTGATCGCCTGGCAAACGATCTTATTGATTTCATTAAAATTGGAAAGATCGTCGTTTTGGTACCGAGCCACCCCCATCTCCAATTTTTTCTTGTCAGGGAAGGCCAGCCGGTGTACCTCACTTTCCAAAAGGTAGATCTTCGCCGAGTCAAATTGTTCAATAAATATTTTAGAGGCCCTTTTGATCAGCATAGGATTCATCTGCTCCTGTTGGACATGCATCTGGAGCATCTCATCAAAAGTCTCTTTCACGTCCCCTTTTTTCAAACTAGCGGCGGAAGAGAGGAGCAGTGAAGTTAGGGATAGGAGCAGTAGCGTTCTCATTTCTCTTCTTTTATCCGATCGAAATTTATTTTTACATCAGAGATTTTCCCCGCTTTTGAATTCCCTTGTGGATAATTCGCCATCAAGTTATAGTTTGTCCTATTCCTATTGAAAAACCGGAAGGAGACTGGCAGAAGATGCCTACGATTAACCAACTCATTCGACAGGGCCGCAGCCCAAAAGTCAGACGAAAGAAATCGCCTGCCCTTAACCAATGCCCACAAAGACGGGGCGTTTGCTTACAGGTAAAGACCAAAACGCCAAAAAAACCTAACTCGGCACTTCGAAAAGTCGCTTGGGTCCGCTTATCTAATGGACAAGAAGTGATTGCCTATATCGGCGGAGAAGGACACAACCTCCAAGAACACAGCATTGTGCTCGTTCGCGGTGGCAGGGTAAAAGATCTCCCTGGTGTTCGCTACCATATCGTTCGTGGAACACTGGACTGTGCAGCTGTCCAAGACCGAAAACAAGGTCGTTCAAAATACGGATCTAAAAAGCCTAAATAAAGGAGCTATTACTACTCATGTCACGCAGAAGACGCGCAGAAAAACGGGAAATTGACCCAGATCCAAAATACAAAAGTATCGTTCTCTCTAAGTTCATCAACAAAGTGATGCTAGATGGGAAAAAATCTATAGCTCGTAGCATTGTCTATGAAGCAATCGAAAAATTTGCCCAAAGAGTCAAAGTCGACAATCCCCTTGAAGCTTTCGAGCAAGCTTTAGAAAACGCAAAACCGACGCTTGAGGTTAAATCTAGACGTATCGGTGGCGCGACTTATCAAGTCCCTATTGAGATCCCAGCAGACCGTCGCATTTCGATGGCAATGAGTTGGATTATCCGTTTCTCCCGCGGCAAGGTTGGTCGCTCAATGGTCGATGGCCTGTCGGCTGAACTAGCTGACTGCTATAAGAACGAAGGGGAAACCATTAAGAAAAAAGATGACACACACCGCATGGCCGAAGCTAACCGAGCCTTTGCGCACTACAAGTGGTAAGCTAAAGAGGAAAAATGGCAGTTAAGCAACGACCTGAAACAGACCAATTGAAAAATGTCCGCAACATTGGGATTATGGCCCACATCGATGCGGGTAAAACGACAACCACAGAGCGGATACTCTTTTACTCTGGCCGCCTCCACCGTATCGGTGAAGTGCACGAAGGGGCTGCGACCATGGACTTCATGGAGCAGGAGAAAGAACGCGGAATTACGATCACCTCCGCTGCGACGACCGTCTATTGGAAAGGGACAAAAATCAACATCATCGACACTCCTGGGCACATCGACTTTACGGTTGAAGTGCAGCGCTCTCTGCGCGTACTCGACGGAGCCGTTGCTGTGTTTGATGCCGTTGCCGGTGTTCAACCTCAATCTGAAACTGTTTGGCGTCAAGCAACCCGCTATGGAGTACCTCGTATTGCTTTCATCAACAAGATGGACCGTACAGGTGCCGATTTCTTCAACGCTGTCAAAACGATGAAGGAAAAATTGGGAGCAAATGCTGTTCCTGTCCACTGCCCAATTGGCGCTGAAGGTGGTTTCAAGGGAATGGTCGATCTAATCACAATGGAGGCTTATCTCTTCCTCGACGAGACCATGGGTGCAAAATACGAAACTGTTGCGATTCCAGCCGACCTCGTTGAAAAATCGAAAGAAATGCGCTCGCAATTGCTCGAAGAACTTGCTACCATCGACGAATCAGAAACCTTTATGATGAAAGTGCTCGAGAATCCTGATTCGATCACAGAGGCAGAAATTCATGCAGCGATCCGCAAAGGGGTAATTGCAAATAAACTCAACCCAGTCGTCTGTGGAACAGCCTTTAAAAACAAAGGGGTTCAGCAGCTACTAGACGCAATTGTCAACTGGATGCCTTCACCACTCGATCGTGGCGCGGTTAAGGGGTTCAATACCGATACTGATCAGCCGATGGAACTAGAGCCAAGCGACGAGAGCCCATTCTCTGCTCTAGCCTTTAAAGTGATGACCGACCCTTATGTTGGCCGCCTAACTTTCATCCGGATCTATTCTGGAGTCCTCGAGAAAGGGACCACTGTTTATAATACTACTAAAAATAAAAGAGAGAGAATCTCTCGCCTACTTGAAATGCACGCTAACCAACGTAAAGACCGAGATGAGTTCTTTACCGGCGATATTGCAGCTTGCATCGGCCTAAAATACACCAGCACGGGCGATACGCTTTGTATGGAAGGAACACCCCTCCTACTCGAGAAAATGGAATTCCCAGAGCCTGTAATTTCGATGGCGATTGAGCCAAAATCCAAAGCTGACCGAGAAAAACTCTCTGTTGCTCTTGGGGCACTTTCCGAAGAAGATCCAACCTTCCGAGTCTCAACAAACGAAGAGACTGGACAGACGATCATTTCTGGGATGGGAGAGCTTCACCTCGACATTCTCCGCGACAGGATGATGCGCGAATTCAACGTTGAAGCGAACGTCGGTAAGCCTGAAGTTTCTTACAAAGAGACAATTACGATAGCTGGAAAGTCGGATACAAAGTACGTCAAGCAGAGCGGTGGCCGTGGACAGTACGCTCACGTCGTTCTCGAGATTGAGCCAAACGAAAAAGGAAAAGGAAACGAAGTTATCAGCAAAATTGTCGGTGGTGTGATTCCAAAAGAGTTCATCCCCGCCGTTATCGCCGGGGTAAATGAAGGCTTGGCCACAGGTGTGGTCGCTGGCTATAACTTAGTCGACGTCAAAGTATTGATTACTTACGGTTCTTACCACGAAGTAGACTCTAACGAGATGGCCTTTAAGATCTGCGGATCAATGTGCGTCAAAGATGCTGCGAAAAAGTGTTCTCCGATCCTTCTGGAGCCGATCATGAAAGTGGTAGTTGAGACTCCCGAACAGTCCATGGGTGATATCATCGGCGACCTTAACCGTCGTCGTGGAAGAGTCATGGCCCAGAATACACATAAGGGGGGCATTATCGAGATTGAAGCGGAAGTTCCTTTAAGCGAAATGACTGGCTACTCGACACAACTCCGCTCGATGTCATCTGGCCGGGCTTCATATACAATGGAGCCGAGCCATTTCGAAAAAGTACCAGACAAAATTCGAGATGAAGTCATAACAGGGAAAAAGCGTTAATATAGGATTAAAATGGCAAAACAACCAACACCAAAACCAGCATCAAAACAAAAAATCCGCATTCGCCTGAAAGGCTATGATCAGCGGGTTCTTGATCGCGCTGCTCAGGATATCGTTGAAACTGCTAAAAGCTCAGGTGCACGTGTTGCTGGTCCGATCCCTCTTCCAACAAAAAGAGAGATCTATACAGTACTGCGCTCCCCGCACGTAGACAGAAAGTCACGCGAGCAGTTCGAGATGCGCACACATATCCGTTTGCTCGATATTATGAATCCAACACCTGATACAATCGACAAACTTAAAGTCCTTCCGGTAGCAGCTGGGGTAGACATCAAGATTAAAGCTTAGGAAAGACTTTATTCTAAATTCACAGTATCAGCCACTGTTCCAGGTGGCTGATCATACCATCCAGGATCGCCGATTCCATTCCAGTGCTCTCGGACCTTAAATAAGGTAAACATCCCCCCGAGTTCGATTACACCAAATGGACCAGGGCTGCCAATTGGGGCAATCTGGGGCGGAAGAGCCATTTTGCCGGTACCATACATTTCGAACATCTCACCCATTCCATGGACATTCATTAAGCCCATGAAATTAGGGAAAAATTTCCTGATTCTTTCATTCAATCCCCGTTCATTGATTCCTATCAAATTAGGGACATCGTGCCGCATTTGATTCATTGTATGGTGGGTTTTATGACAGTGAAAAGCCCAATCCCCCGGGTTGTCGGCAATCAGTTCAATATCCCTAGTCTCTCCTGGGGCTACATTAACCGTATTTTCGGTGTATTGGGCCGACTGGGGCAGTCGTTGAGCCCCCCGCCGCGTCACGGTAAACTCATGCCCGTGGAGATGGATCGGATGACTATTCATCATCAAATTCGCGAGCCGGATCCGGACCCTCTCCCCCTTTTTGGCAACTAAAGGCTCGATGGTAGGATAAAGGACGCTATTAAAGGTAAAAATATTGAAATCGAGCATCTCAAAGGGAACTGGTGTTTTTGCTCCAAACGGGATGCACCATTCGTGCAAAAAGAGGGCATAATCGCGATCGACAGCAACAGCATCCCCATTTTTTGGATGGATGATGAAGAATCCCATCATCCCCATAGCAATTTGGGTCATTTCGTCTGAATGGGGGTGGTACATAAATGTCCCATTTTGCTTGAGAGTGAATTCATATTTAAATGTCTCCCCAGGGGGAATCGCTCTTTGGGTAAGACCGCCGACACCATCCATCCCGTTGGGGAGAATAAGCCCATGCCAGTGCACAGTGGTGGGCTCTGGAAGATGATTGGTAACCAAAATCCGAACCTTCTCTCCTTCTACCGCTTCAATGGTAGGTCCTGGGCTTGATCCATTATAACCCCAACAATTTACCCAAAATCCCGGGGCAAATTCTCGTCGAATTGGCTCAGCAATCAGGTGAAAAACTTTGACATCTCCTTCCATTTTCCAAGGCAGTGAGCCGACGTTTGGAGTGATCACTTTGGCCTCTAGAGCGAGCGTGAAAAGGAGGAGGGTAAGCAGTTTCTTCATGGCTCCTGCCCATAAATTTTATAGAGTTTGCCACCGAGCGCCCGATCGAGCTGCACGCGGGCCATCCAGAAATTCCGCAGGGAGAGAGTATAGTTTTTATAGGCCTGTTGCTCCTGTCTTTTATTCTCAAGCAACTGATTAATCCCCAGTCCCATCACATTATACAGCGCCTCAGAGGACTCGAGAATGTGAATTTGCAGGGGGAAGATCCGGTTTTGATAGTCCTGAATGAGACTCAAGTGGGTCATGAGGAGTTTATGCGCCTCTCTGACTTCCGAGAGCACCTGGATTTCGAGTGCGCTCAATCGATCTTGGGCTTGCCTAAGCTCAGCATGTAGACGTAGACGGGCAGCTTGGCCATAGTTAAAAATCGGGATAGCCCCAGAAAATGCCGGACCCAGGGTATTTAGCCCATCCGTATCCCTTTCGCCTCCAATACCGATGCGCCCCTCTGTATAGACCCACCATTGCTTTATTCCTAGGGCTTCACTTAAGCGGAGAACCTCAAAACGGGCAGCCTGCAGGTCGAGCCTCTCATTAAAGGCGATACATTCTAAGCGGCTCAGTGGCAGGCCAGCATAATCGACTTCAGGAAAGGCATCTGGGAAAATCAAGACCCTATCTTCGCTAAGTCCGAGAAGCCTGTTAAGCTTTTCCTTAAGATGGACAATGTTTCCTTGTATCCTTGCAATTTCTAACTTGGCATCCAAAAACTGCGATTCCATGAGTTGCAGTTGAAGCTGGTTTACATTCTGCACTTTTTCTTGCCGCGATACAATTTCACTGTTAATACTGACCAGTTCAACGATCGCCTCTGTATATTCCAGCTCTTTATGTGCACTGAGGAGTTGATAGTAGGTTTGCTCCACATCAAAAGCCAAATCGAGAATTTTATTGGCAACAATTAGCGTTGTTTTTTCTAAATCTGCCATCGCCACTTTTCTTCGCAGAGGAATGAGAAACAGGTCGATTAAGCTCGCAGTGACCGAATATTCAATATCGGCAACAAACCCTTTTTTATTGGGAAAGCGAATAAACAGATCGAAAATCGGGTTAGACATTAACCCAGCCTCAATCAAATCGGCTTGGCAGATACCAACCTCCTCGAATGTCGCCTGAATTTGCGGATTATTTAGCAACGCGATCTGGACGGCTGTTTCTACAGACAATTCCTCTTCGAGCAAATTCTGGAATGAACTCGCCCAAGGACAATCGCAATTCCACTCTACCCTTTGATCGACCCGCTCTTCAATTATTCCTGAAATGCATCCAGCCGAATCGGGAACTTTTGTGCAGCTCGAAACAATCACAAAAATTGCCAATAAAAATATTAAGCCCCTCATCAATTCGATAGTTATCACCTTTGCAATAAAATTAAAAGAGTAGGTAGATTGAAAATGAATGAAGAAAGAGTACACATGTCCCATGCATCCCCAAATCCGGCAGCCTACTCCAGGCCATTGCCCGATTTGCGGGATGAATCTCGAGCCAACAATCCCCTCTGACGAAGAAGATGTAGAGCTAAAGCAAATGTCACGGCGGTTTTGGGTCGGTGCAATTTTGACTCTGCCCATCTTCTTTCTAAATGCTTATCCTTTCATTCAACTTTTGCTTGCCACTCCCGTTGTCCTGTGGGCAGGTTTTCCCTTCTTTCAGAGAGCCCTCACTCGCCATTTAAATATGTTCACGCTCATTTCCCTTGGAGTTGGAACCGCTTATATTTACAGCCTTTTTGTGACGCTCTTTAAGAAAGATCTATCTGTCTATTTCGAAGCGGCCATGGTGATCACAGTTTTGGTCTTGCTAGGGCAAGTGCTCGAGCTGAAGGCCCGCTCTAAAACTAGTCGAGCCATCAAAGCGCTACTGAATTTAGCGCCAAAAATGGCCACACTTATTCGGAATGGCAAAGAAGAATCGATTCCTTTAGAACAGGTTCAAAAAGGAGATCTCTTAAGGGTAAAGCCTGGGGAAAAAATTCCTGTTGATGGGCTGGTCCTCGATGGCAGTAGCATCGTCGATGAATCGATGATTACAGGCGAGTCAATCCCTGTCGAAAAAAAAACTGACGACAAGGTGACAGGAGCAACGCTGAATGGAACGGGCAGTTTTGTGATGAAGGCCACAGCAGTTGGGGAGGAGACTTTGCTCGCCCGCATTGTTCAGATGGTGAGCCAGGCCCAGAGCAGCAAAGCCCCGATCCAAAAATTAGCAGATACGGTCTCCAGTTATTTTGTCCCTGCAGTCGTCGTCGTTGCAATTATCACTTTTTTCATTTGGGGATATTTTACCACTTTTGCCGACGGATTGATCAACGCAGTCGCTGTACTGATCATCGCCTGCCCGTGCGCCTTGGGCCTAGCCACCCCGATGTCGATTATGGTTGGCGTGGGCAAGGGAGCTACAAATGGGGTTCTGATCAAAAATGCTGAGGCTCTCGAGATGCTTGCTAAAGTCGATACCGTCATCGTCGATAAAACAGGAACGTTGACAGAAGGCAAGCCCCACCTCAATCAAATTGTCCCCTTGGAAGAGTCTGAGGAACGGCTTCTTCAATTGGGGGCCAGTTTAGAGACTCTTAGCGAACATCCCCTGTCAAATGCGATTGTCGCTGCCGCCAAAGAGCAGGGGTTACCCCTTCTCAAGGTTGACGCTTTTCGCTCTCTCACTGGCAAAGGCATTATAGGTAAAATTGAAGGGAAAGAAATAGCGATCGGCAAACTCGTTGATAAAGTTGATCAGGCCACTGAGCTGCTCCATGCTGGTCAAACTGTCTTGAGTCTTACGATCAACGGGAAAATAGCAGGATTATTCGGTGTAGCGGATCGAATTAAAGCGACAACACCTGAAGCGATAGAAATGCTACATAAGGAAAAAATTCAGATCGTCATGCTAACAGGCGACAATCAAATCACTGCCAATGCGATTGGAAAAACGTTGAAAATCGATACCATAAAGGCCGAGGTCCTCCCAGAACAAAAGCACAATGTAGTCAAAGAATTCCAATCTAAGGGGCATGTGGTCGCGATGGCTGGCGATGGGATCAACGACGCCCCCGCTCTTGCTCAAGCGGATGTGGGGATCGCGATGGGGACTGGCACCGATGTGGCCATCGAAAGTGCCGGTGTGACCCTTGTGAAAGGGGATCTGCGAAAAATTGCGCAGGCCAGAAATTTGAGCATCGCAACGGTGCGCAACATCAAACAAAATCTCTTCTTTGCCTTTATTTACAATGCGTTGGGAGTGCCGATCGCAGCGGGAGCCATATATCCATTTTTTGGAATCGCTTTGAGCCCCATGATCGCCAGCGCTGCGATGACCTTTAGCTCGGTCTCAGTCATCTGGAATGCCCTCCGGCTCAACCGAATAAAGTAATATTTTTTATTTTAACCATTACAAAAAACTCCCATTAAAATGGCCGTTTAGGCGATAATCTAGCGTAAGTCTTGGAGACTGTTAACGGAATTGCTTTCATGTCGATTTTTTGGGCTTTTTGAACAAATTTTCTCTTCCTTTGTTGGGGGTTATATTAACCCAAGTATATTACCCCCAACAAAGGAAGAGAAAATTTGCCAAAAATCCTCAAAAAAGCGACGAAACCAAATCCGTTAACAGTCTCTTAACGCGTGCGTTAAAGAAATAAATTATATAACCAGGTCTTGGCAGTAAATGAAACAAACTACTCATTATCGTTGGCTGATTACTTTTCTCATATTTTTCATTACCCTCATTAATTTCATCGATAGATCCGCTATTTCTTTCGTTATAGCCCCTTTGAAAAGTGAATTTCAGTTTACGGATACGCAATTTGGCATGATCCTATCTGCTTTTGGTTTGGGATATATGCTCCTGACAGCTATTGGTGGCTGGCTTGTGGATAAATATGGTCCCCGAGCGATGTGGCCGATTGCCGCCATCACTTGGTCGCTCTGCGTAGGCTCCCTTGGCCTCGCAGTGGGATTCTGGAGCTTCATCGGCATCCGCTTTCTCCTTGGTCTCACAGAAGGGCCTCACTTCCCTGCAATGTCACGATCAATTAGTAAATGGCTACCTCCAAAAGAGCGAGCCAGAGCCCTTTCCCTTGGACTCGTCGCGATTCCCCTCTCTTCTGTGATCGGCGCACCCATCACCTCTTACCTCGTCGCTGACTTTGGTTGGAGAATTATGTTCTTTTTGATTAGTTCTGTGGGCATCCTCTGGGGATTTGTTTGGTATTTCCTCTTCCGAGATGATCCGAAAGATTCCCGTAGAGTCTCTGAAAATGAGCTGGCCTACATCAACACAGAGGCCACCAACGTTCAAAAGGTTCCAAATGCCCATATTAACTGGAAATTCATCTTGAGCCATCCGGCACTCATTGCCAACAATATCGCTTACTTCGCCTTTGGTTATATGCTCTTCTTCGCGACCCTTTGGCTTCCAGGATATTTCCTATCCAAATATGGCCTCAACCTGAAAAGTGTTGGCTGGTACTTAACGATCCCCTGGCTTACAGGGGCGCTCTTCTTAAAAATCGGGGGGATCATTTCCGATAAAGTGTATCAAAAGACAGGAAAATCTCGCCTGGCACGAGGGCACCTCATTTGGGTCACTCAGCTGCTGGCGGCGATTTTCTTCATTTGCCTGAGCTTCACATCCACTCTAGGGTATTCAATCTTGTTCTTGAGCCTTGGAATCGGCTTTGGGATGATGCCGCAGTCGGCTTTCTTCAGTATCAACATCGATGTTGCGAAAGAAAAAGCGGGTTCCGCGCAAGGGATCACCTCAAGTTGCTTATCACTCGCTGGAATCATCGCTCCCCTGGCTACAGGGTGGCTCGTCGACCTGACTGGCAGTTTTAACACCGCATTCCTACTGCTCGCTGGGATGACGCTCGTGGCCGTGGTCGTCGTGATCTTATTCCTCCATCCTGATCGCGAATACATCGTTGGGAAGAAGAAGCTCTCCATCCAGGGTGCCTCTTAGAAGCTGTACTAAAACCATGTGTCGTCAAGATTAGGGATCATTTTGGCCAATTTTTAGTCATTGCGCTGAGGGTTGTATTGAATGAAATACAGCCCTCAGCGCAATGACTAAAAATTGGCTCAAAAGGACCCTAATCTTGACTGACATCTGGTTTTAGTACAGCTTCTTAAGAGATGGGGGGCCAAAAAAGTTGCCCTACTCAGTCTAATTTCCCAAAAAATTGCCAAAACCCTTCCTTAAAACCCAAAAAATTGCCAAAATAGGGTAAATAGGAGTAAGTAATGACCATTTCCTTTCCCGAGGTCTTCGTTTCCAACGCCTTAATTGCCTCGCAAGTTTCAAAGGCTGTTAAAAAAGGACTACTACGCCGTTTAGGTAGCCGGGTCTACACGACAAATTTCACCGAGGCTCCAGAGGCACTGATAAGGCGGCATGCCTGGTTCATTATTAGAGAGCTATTCCCAGATAGTGTCATAGTCGATAGAACAGCCCTAGAGCACAAACCAGCGGAAGATGGTTCTGTCTTCATCGTCTCGAAAAAAAAGCGCCCTGTTTTCCTCCCGGGTCTTTCGATTTATCCTAGAAAAGGTCATGGCCCCTTGGAAGAAGATAGACCTTTTATGAGCACTCTATTTCTCTCTTCACCCGCCCGAGCTTATTTGGAAAATTTATGCAAAAGGCGAAAAAAAGTAGGAGTCATTTCTCGAACTCTTTCTCGCAAAGAGCTTGAAGAGAAGTTAGAGCTCCTTCTTCAAAGGGCAGGTGTAGAAGCTCTTCAGAAGGTTAGAGATGAGGCACGGAAAATCGCGCATGATCTGAGACTTGAACATGAGTATAAAATTCTAAATGGGATCATTGGAACTTTATTGGGTACTCACAAACAACCAATGAGCTCTCCCTTAAGTATTGCTCGAGCGCAAGGTCTACCCTATGACTCCAAAAGACTCGACCTATTTCAAAAGCTCTATGAAACACTTGCTTCTACAGATACTAAAGAACGATTCATTCAACAACCAGGATCTGCACTTCCTTTCTTCGAAGCCTATTTTTCCAATTTCATTGAAGGGACTGAATTTTTAGTAGAAGAGGCTGCGGAAATTATTTTTGAGGGAAAAATCCCTAAAGGGCGCCCTAAAGATGCCCACGACATTTTGGGAACATATCAAATTGTTTCCGATGAATTAGAAATGAAAAAATGCCCGAAAACAAGCGACGAATTACTGATTCTTTTAAAAAAGAGACATGCCCTCCTGATGCATGGACGGCCAGAGGTCAATCCAGGCGATTTTAAAACTACAGCAAACCGAGCCGGCGCAACGACCTTTGTGGAACCAGAACTTGTTGAAGGAACCCTGCGGAAAGGATTCGAATGGTTGCAAGGACTAAATACTGCATTTCAAAGAGCCGTCTATATGATGTTTCTTATTGCGGAAGTCCATCCATTTACAGACGGAAATGGGAGATGCGCAAGAATTATGATGAATGCAGAACTTGTTGCTGTAAATCAAGCACGCATCATCATCCCCACTATCTTCAGGGACAATTACCTCTCGGCTCTAAAAGCTCTTACTCATCAAAATCGGCCCGAAGCTCTTATCCGCTCCTTAGATTTTGCCCAGCACTATACCTCTCTTATAAATTGGAGCGATTTTGATCAGGCTTATAAAATCTTAACAGCAACTCATGCCTTCGAAGATGCTAATACTGCAGAGATCAATGGGCACCGACTCATGCTTCCTTAAGAGGGTATCGTCAAACTCCAAGAGACTATCACAGTCTCTAAGGAAAACCGGGGTAGTTGAAATCATTCTGGTACATCCGGTCAAAGGCGGGGCGGTCCTCTTCACAGAAGTATTTGGAAACGACGATGTCGTCCATAATGAGCAAGTAATAGTGGTTTTCATAGACAAGGATCTGATCCACGGTGATCCGCTCGATGTATTCGAGCTGGAGGCCGCCGCAGGGCGGTTCCGAGACAGCATAAGGATCGCCATAGCAGGCGATAACATCGCTGAATGATGTCCCAAGCATGATTTCATTGAAACCGAGTCTTGTCATCATTGCTGATAAGGAAGAACACAATAATAAACAAGCTAGGACTAATTTCATTCTGATCTTTCCCAGATTTTGGCCCGTATCATGGTCCTGAAGTGATCGGGGGTCGCATATTCGGCACGCATCAGGTAGGAGCCGTCGTCTTGCTTTTCATAAAACTCAAATCCCTCAAAGCCGATCTCTTTATTGCGAAACTCCCAGGCGATTAACTTGTCTTTGATGATCCCTTTCCCAATGATTTTCCCAAGCGCGGCATTCTCGAGCTCGATGGTAAAATGGGTTGGCGTCAGATCGGTGATCAGAAATTGATTTAGCATTGCCTCTTCGACACCAGTAATTTGAACCTCTTGCATAGCAGGGATCTTACCGGCAGGGTCGAGTGGGCCTAAATTCCAACGGGTAAAAAAATGGAGCTCCTCGTCGGACATCGAGAGCTTAATCTTCCCTTCCCCTAGCCATTTCTTGGATTCAAATAAAAATGTATGATCTTTCAAAATGTAAACCTTCTGCTATAAATGCTTTGCAAAATCCCCAAGGCGGTCATGGTCGATAAAATCGACGAACCGCCATAGGAGACCATAACGAGCGGCACCCCAGTAATGGGCAAGAAACCGGCCATCATCCCTAAGTTTACCACAATATGAATTGCGATGTAGATAGAAATCCCGGCAGATAAAAGTCGCCCGAAACGGTCTTTTGCCATTACCGTTACCTGAAAGCTAACATAGATTAATCCGAAAAAAATGCCGAGTAATAAAATCGCCCCCAGCGTCCCAAACTCCTCAGCAAAGGCCGGGAAGATGGAATCGGTATGGGCAGCCGGAAGCCATTGACGCTTAGTGAATTCGCTCTTTTGCCACCCCGTTCCGCTCATGCCCCCCAGGGCTATTGCTGTCTGAGCCGCCTTTTGGTGATAAGTATTGGGATTAAGCCTCTCATATTGGTAATCCTTAAGGACTTTTGTCGCATGGGGACGCAAAGACTCATGATCGAGGACCCCTAGAAAAAAAAGACTTACAAAGACCGAGCTGATGAAGGCGACAGAAGAGAGAAAGAGGATGACACTTTTCCTGATGCCGCCAAAATAAAAGAGGATCAGCGCGATGGGGAAGAGGACCAGAGAGGTTCCCAGATCGGGCTGCTTTAAAATCAGGACAAAAGGGAGAAAAATGATCCCGATCGCCTGAAGGGCCGATGACCAATTGCCTGCCCGCTCCCCCTTCCGGTCTAAAAACCAGCTGACAGCCAGTACGACGATCAATTTGGCATATTCGGAGGGCTGAAAGGTAAAGCCCCCAATCCGATACCACCGATGGACGTTTTGGATGGAGGGGACAAAAAAAAGACCGATGAGCATCAGAATCATCAACGTATAAAGGATCCAGGTCCACTCCCGCAGTTTTTGGTAATCCATTACGCTAAAAAAGAGGAAAAGGGCCCAGCCGATGCCAAAAAATTGGAGTTGTTTGACTACATAAGGGGTAAAAAAATTCGGCTCCAAGTCTTCCGAAGTTGTCGAAGAGATCACAAGAAGGCTGATGACCATGAGCGCCGTCAGGAGCACCACAAGACGATAATCGACCCATTTTAAAGATTTGATCTTCCACATAATGTGGAGTATAATTAGTGGTATTATGGAAGTCCATACCATTCATTTTGAATCTATCGAGTCGACCAACAACTGGGCAAAACAGCAGGCACGCACCTTCGATCCCGAAAAAATGACCTGCATTCTTGCCGATGTACAAACTGCCGGCCGCGGTTGCTACGCCAAACATTGGATCTCGAAAAAGGGGAATCTGACGATGAGTCTGTTTTTCCATCTGAGAAAAAACGATCCCTTTATCCCCTATCTAGCTCAGCTGCTCTCGTACTCTACCTATCAAGTATTAAAAAGAGAAAAGATCGATGTCAAAATCAAGTGGCCCAACGATCTTTTGGTTGGAAACAAAAAACTGTGCGGCGTGCTTGCGGAAACGATTATTTTCGACACAACGATCGGCATTGTCATCGGGATCGGACTCAATGTCAATGTGCCCGTCGAAACCAATCAGCCAACAACCTCTCTGATTGAAATTACAGGCCATCCTTGGGATTTAAAGGATCTTATTGCTAAGATAACTGCTCAATTTCAAAAAGATTTGGAATTAGATTTTACCCACTTTCAAGATTTGTACAACAAACTTGTATCGGGAACTACCATCAAATCGGGATAAACTTTCCGTCGAAGAATATTGCCAATCGCCTCCAGAGTTGATCCTGTGGCCGAATAACAGGATGTGCAATTGCCGCTATAGGCAATCGTGACCCGATTATCCTCCACTTTGACCACTTCAACACCGCCGGCATCCAGCTCTACATAGGGGCGGATGTCCCGATCAATAACCTCGGCAATTACCCCCTTTTTCTGCTCTCCACTCAAAGTTTCCCAGTTTGGATAAACAAAATGCCCTCCCTCCTCCATTTCAGGCGGGGCGGTGTAGAAATCTTCGATCGGAATATCCATGCACCGCTCGGTCAGCTGATCGAGGAGATCGAGTAAAAGGTTAATATAGGAAGAATTGGTAGTTGCCATTTTCCCCTCAATCAAATTAGCCGAAATACGTTTGGCTTGTAAGTAATTTTTCCGAAGGAGGAGTTGCTCTAAAGCATTTGTTGCATCGTGAAGAGCTGGAGGGCCGAAGAGATCGAATTTGCAATCGGCAATCACGCCGTCTTCTTCATCAACGAGCAGCGACAATGTGACCACATTTTCAAAAGAGCCGGTCACCACCCGCATGTTTTTTTGTTTGGCCTCCACTTCTGAAAATGGGACAAATGCTCTTTTAGAGACCAGAGGAGCCATAATTAGGCTCAGCTGCTCGATTTCCTCTTGCGTTGTCTCATCGGAGAGGGCAAAACTGATCGCAGAAGGATCTCCAGGCCATATTTTCGCAAATACCCCTTGTTTTTTCAGTTGCGCAAGGAGCATTTCTCCATGGATCCCATCAAATGCGACCACCGCGACATTCGGAAGACGGTCAACATCCTGGAAATAAATTTTAGCGCCGAGCTCCTCCATTTTCTTCTCTAAAAGCTCTCGCAAGCGGGCCACCTCCAGAGCATAGTGATCGATTTTGTCTTGAGCAAGTTCTAGGGCAGTTGCCAGTGTCATCGCAGAGGAAAATGTGAAAGGATTATGACAGGTGGAAAGCCTCTCTTTCGACAGAATCCCTCCGAGGTGACCAGGGGCGTGAAATAATAAACCATCGAATGAGAGGTAGTCGACATCGAGATCGAGCAAATAGAGTTTTCCTATCGCAGCACTGATGTCGAGATGGACCTTGATGTCATTTTGTTTGCATACAGCGATTAAATCTTGAATCGGCTGAATGACACCCGTGAGCGGATCGGCCCAAGAAAGGGTCAGGATGCTGCTGCGAGGACGGATGGCGTTCTGTAGCAGCTCTGCAGTGAGCTGCCCCTGGGCATTGACAGGAACCACCTTCCCCTGCACATCAAATTTCTCAAGCCATTTAATCTCTTCCAGAGCCAGAATATGTGTCCGACCCGTTTCGCGCATACAATCCATGTAGTGCGAAAACAAAACGTGAAAATGGTTTTCAGCAGTACCTGAGGTCAGATAGAAATGTTTGTAAGAACTTCCAACTGCATCACAGATCTTGTCCTTGGCTTTTTGGGTTGGGGCGATTAGCCAATAATCGCGCATGCCCCTGGCCATCTCTTCAATGAGCTTTTGATTGGGACGGGCTCTAGTATGGTTGTCGAGATATATCCAATCAGCCATTGACCCGCTTTAATCCCCCATTTTGATACTCATAGATCACCGGAACCCCTGTTGCCAGCTCGAACTTAAGAATCTCTTCTTTTGTCATCCCTTCAAGCTTCATAATGATCGCCCTCAGTGAATTGCCATGAGCAGAGATAAAGACATTTTTGCCCTCTTTCAAAAGGGGAAGGACCTGTTTTTCAAAGTAGGGGATCGCCCGAGCTGCCGTATCAGCTAAGCACTCCCCATGCGGTGGGGGCACATCATAACTTCTACGCCAAATATGCACCTGTTCTTCGCCATACTTGTCCATTGTTTCCCTCTTATTCAATCCTTGCAAATCGCCATAGTATCGCTCATTGAGCTCCCAGGCTCTGATAACCGGAATCGTCAATTTCTCCGCTTTGGGATTGTGAATTTTCGCCCACTCATCGAGCTTTCCCTCTCCTGGATGGAGGACCACGGGGACTTTCCCCCCCTTATGCTCGCTCATCGCAATCATCGCCGTCATTTGCGCCCGCATCAAAGAAGAGATAAAGATCACATCGATCGGGATATTGCAAATTTGCTTACCAGCCGCAATCGCCTCTTGGACCCCCTCTAAGCTCAGAGGGATATCGACCCATCCAGTGAAAAGATTGTGCTTATTCCACTCCGATTGGCCGTGGCGTAAAAGAATAAGTTTAGTGGGCATCGAAATTTCTCCTTATAGGATTCATGATACCCGATTTATCCTTATCAATTAAAGGCTTTCTGCTCGGCATTCCAATTGATGATGTCGATCAGATACTCAGCAAAGGATCGAATACCTTTTTGATCTTGAACGACCGCCTCTGTATACCTTTCTTCACTTGGGAAAATAATGCCTTTAATTCCACCCCATTGCAAGACCGCGTTCATTAGAGGACGACATACCCTTCCATTGAAGTCGTTAAAGGGATGAATGTCTCCACATTGTTGATGGACGTAGGCTGCTGCGGGGACCGGATGGACCAGCTGATTCTTGATCAGGGAATAAATCTCTTTTATTTTCCTCGCCAAATCTTTCATCGCCGCAGGAACCTTCTCTGAATCCATCGGCATATAGACGAGTTTTTTCATCGTCGCAGTTTCTTCTGGCGTAACATAGTGCTTTGCCAATTCGAAGTTACCATATTTTTGCCCTTTGGCCAGCCACGATTTCAGATTAGCTAAATCGGCCACCGTCCCACCTATTTCTTTTAATTTTTTTTCCAATCCTTCTGGACTCTGCTCCATTTTGTCATCGCCAATTATCATTTCATTTCTTCGGAGGACCCCTGGATTGATCGGGTAATCAATCTCTCGGTGCTGGACATTTGCAGTGAGAGTTCTATGAACCCCTTTAATTGAATCGACAATCTCTTTGTCGGAAGCATTTTCTAAATTTGGATTTTGCAAAAAGCTCTTCTCTACAGCCTTAAGTCCATTTCCATAACCCTCTACTAGAGCTTTATCCATTCCAAAACTAAGATGGTTATAACCAGATGGCTGAAAAGTCTTCAATTCATAACCCTTATACCAACGAGGCCTGTGAGCTGTTCCTGCTGCATAAACCTCTGGCATTTCTTGTCTAATATGACGGACAACAAGCCTCAACTTTTCTTCACATTCCTCTAATGGGGGCAGCTGATCCATCTCATCTATAATGCACATTCCACCGTCTGGATTCGCGAGCGTTCCCGGGTGAGGAAATTTTGCTAAATAAGGGGGGAATTGTTTTAGAGGCTCACCAACACCGGGAACGTCTTTCCCCTTTATAGCGTCAACGTAAGGCTTGAGGTAATCGGGTGTCAACGTGTCATTTTCAATGGCAGGAGGCTGAGGAGTAATCGCCACCGGTTGAGTTTTCCCAAAGTAATGGATAGCCCCGCCAGCCGCCATGAGGGCCACTCCAACGCCCATCACCTTCCAGGCCGTCTCTTTTTGCTTATTTCTATGCTTTCCCTTTGCAGTACAATAAGAATAGGCGCCATAGGCGGTTGTAATTGCTCCTGCAGCAATACTAAATGAACTTAAATAATTAGTAACCATTATTTTCTCCATTATTATGTTTAGTCCTAATATTGTAATGATAAAAATTATATTTTGTCAATTAAAATACAAATTTACACCACTTGCCTTTTTCTCCAGCTTCCTCTATACTTCTCTCATGGAAAAAAAGCGTTTAAGCAAAGTCTTAGCTGCCGCAGGGATAGCCTCGCGTCGCGCCTGTGAAGAGCTGATCTTCGACGGCAAAGTAACCGTTAATGGGGCGATCGTCCTCAAACCTGAAACTCACGTTGATCTTGCCCAAGATGATGTGCGGGTCGAAGATCGACGCATCCAGGCCGAGCAAAATAAAATTTACTACATCCTCAACAAACCTTATGGCTTTATTTGCTCTAACAAGCCGATGGAACGAAAAAAACTGGTCGTCGATCTATTTCCTCATGATAAGCGCCTTTTTACTGTCGGGCGCCTCGATCGAGACACAACCGGGCTCTTGATTGTCACCAATGATGGCCATTTCGCCCAGCGTGTGATCCATCCCAACGCCAATATCGAAAAAGAGTATTTGGTCAAAACTGTGCAAGAGATTACCCATGACCATTTAGTCGCCATCACGAAAGGGGCCTTTGTCGACGGTGTCTTCGTCCGTCCTGTTTCGGTCAAAAAGGTGCGTCGCGGCACCCTCAAAGTGATCGTAAAAGAGGGGCGCAAAAGGGAAGTGCGGGTCTTTGTCCAAAAGGCAGGCCTCGACATTATTAGCCTCTCCCGCATCCGGATCGGCGGACTTTCTCTCGGCAACATCCCCGAAGGGACCTACCGCGAGATGGAAGAGAACGAAAAAGAAGCCCTTTTTTTATAATGTTCAATTAACTACCATAGTGACATATGTTGACCATTGCCCGTCTCTTTGGAAAATCGCCTTTTGCCCCCCTGCAAACTCACATGAATCGTGTGGGAAGTTGCATGGAGAAATTAACCAAAATTTTCGAATCACTCGTCAACAAAGAAACCGACAAAATTGAACGGCTCGCCCAAGAGCTCTCGCAACTCGAACACGAAGCTGATCTTACTAAAAACGATATCCGCAATCACCTGCCTAAAAGCCTGTTCATGCCGATCGATCGGGGCCATTTTTTAGAAATTTTGGCCATACAAGATTCGATTGCTGATATGGCCGAAGCGGTCGGCATTACCCTGGCCCTCCGCCCCCTTGCCAGCTACGAGGTGTTTCAAGAGCGGCTGACCGAATTTTTCGTCAAATCGGCAGAGGTTTTTTGGGAAGCCAAGCGGATTATCGAAGAGATCGATGAACTGCTAGAATCTGCCTTCGGCGGCATCGAAGCCGAGAAAGTGAAACTGATGGTTGAGGAGACAGCTTTTAAGGAGCACCAAGCCCAGAAACAGCAACAACAGCTCCTGAAAAAACTGTTCAACGAGGGGGATCACCTCTCAGCCCCCGCTTTTCTGCACTGGCTGCGTGTCGTTGAAGACATCGGAGAAATCGCCCATCGCTCTGAAAAACTAGCCAATAGAATCAGAATGGTTCTAGAACTCAAATAAACGCCAATGGAAGTTGAAACCCTTTTAACAATTATTGTTCTTCTTGTAGGGTTTTATATGGCCTGGAATATCGGTGCCAATGACGTCTCCAATGCAATGGGGACCTCAGTTGGCTCTGGGGCATTGACCTTGCGAAGAGCTGTCATTCTCGCTGCCATCCTCGAATTTTGCGGCGCGTTTTTCGTCGGAGGCACCGTCTCGGAGACGATGCAGGGACAACTGATCGACATCACCCAGTTCGCCTCTAATCCAAAGACTCTCATTTTCGGGATGTGCGGCGCATTACTGGGCACAGGGCTTTGGCTACAGTTTGCCTCCTATTTTGGACTGCCCGTCTCGACGACTCATGCCATTATTGGTGCGATTTTAGGCTTTGGCGTTTTGACCCTGGGATTTTCTGGGATTGAATGGGGCAAAATCGGTGAGATCGCCCTCAGTTGGGTCATTTCTCCTTTGCTCAGTGGAATTATTTCTTATCTCATTTTTAGAATCCTCGAGAGACAGATCCTCTTCACCCTTAATCCCGCTCAGGCGACCAAAAGGCACATCCCGATCTTTCTTTTCTTCGTTTTTTTCACCTTCACCTTGAGCCTCCTATTCAATGGACTGGGCAGAATCGATCTTCACCTAAATTTCTTCCAAGCCTCTATGATTAGCGTTCTCGTCGGCCTTGTTGCCTGCGGGATCGGACTGCTGATTGTCAAGCGAATGCCGGAACCAGAGACTCCCCAAACGACCTCCTCTTTGATTTTGCCCCAGACGCTGATTAGCTTAGACAAAGCGATTAAACACATGCGGCGAGTTCGCTCCTCATCCCTCGACAATACCCATGACAAAGTGACCAAATTGCTTGAGCAGATGCACCTGTTGAAAGGAGATTTGCGACAAGAGGCCGGTTTCGACGCCCGCACCTCAGAATACAGCTTCGTCGAAAAAGCGTTTGGTTTTATGCAGATCATCAGCGCCTGCTTCGTCGCTTTTGCACATGGCGCTAATGATGTGGCAAATGCGATTGCACCTGTCGCTTCGGTCATTGAGACAATCAAGCATGGGGTCCTTGCTTCGGTAGCTCCAGTTCCCTCTTGGCTCCTTGCTTTTGGAGGCGCTGGGATCGTCATCGGGCTTGCAACGTGGGGCTGGCGTGTTATCGAAACCATAGGCCGCAAAATTACTGAACTGACCCCAACTCGCGGTTTTTCCGCTGAATTTGGAGCGGCAATTACCATCCTCATCGCTTCCAAAATGGGGCTGCCCATATCGACGACTCACTGCTTAGTCGGCGCCGTCCTTGGAGTCGGGCTGGCGGGAGGAATTCGGGCAATTAACTTGCGCACACTGCGCGAAATCGCCATGTCTTGGATCATCACAATTCCAGCCAGCGCTTTGACGAGCATTCTCTGCTTCTATATCTTACGAGCACTTCTTTCGTAATTTTTGCAAATTGAGCTTGTGAAAAAATCCATACATCTATATCTTATTTTTTCCTTAACATAACCAGGAGCACCAAATGAAAATTCAACCATCGCACAGCGCATCGGAATCACAACCAATCTCAACAATTGTTCCCGCCCAGTTCACAACTGAGCACATTCATCGCGATCACCTCGTGGCCGCAGCTTCACCTCATAAGGGAGGTGGACTCATGGCCCATATTAAAGCCTTTCTCGCAAAACTCTATAATGCCGTCCTCGAACTTTTTGGAATGTGCGCGCTAGAACCCAATCGGATGGATATCATCGAAGGGATGTTCTACGATCCCAAAGGGCAGGCAAAAGATTTTGCAGCCACTTTTCAAGATAATTTGAATTTAATTATCCAAGCGGCTTTTTCCGATCCGGAAAAAGTGAGGGAATTAATCGACGATAACAAGAAAAAATACAAAGCATTCTGCAAAGAGCTCAATAAAGCCCTCGTCAAGAAATCCATTGTGCCAAAACTTCAAGAGCTGAAAGCAGCTGTTGCTGAAGGCTGCCGGCTGCTGCACGGAGACATAGAACAAGAGACCTTCACAACCCCAGGTGCTCTTGCCACGCTAAAAGAAAATATTCCAGGATTAGGCCGAGCGTTAGTCAGTTTCTTTAGAGAACTAAGACTCCTTCTTGATGCGAGCCACGCTTGTGAAGAAAAATCAAAAAAACCGTTTGAAGCCCTTCAGAGACTCTGTTCTAATTATCTTCCCCAAATTGCAGGCGTCATGTCCCGTCAAGACCACCGTTTTGATAAATTTGTTGAACAAATGGCAAAACTCGACAATATTACTGGCGATAGCGTCATTAGCATCTTAACAGAGAAAGTCAACTTCTATGATTATACAAAGCAACAAGATAAGGACGACATCAGAACTGTCTTAGAAGCTAGAAACCTCTTAGAAGAACTTGCCGAAAGCCAATTTGCAGGTCAATTTGGCCTAAAGTCACATATCAATTACAAAATGACCTTCTTACAAGGAATTTCCGCAGAGGATTTTGAAAGACTCCTTCCTATCCTAACCAAGGATGAATCCCTTCGTAAGGGTCTCGTGCGCATCTTTAAAGAAATCAAGCAAACTGAGGAGCCCTTCTCCTACGAAAAGCTAACAAAAGCCCTTGATGCTTTAGAGATCATTTTGGGAGATTTTGAGAGCCCAAACCGCATTGCAACCTAAGGGCGCAAACATGAAACGTTTTTTAATGTTGCTGCTGCTGTGTGCGCTAGCTGTATCCGGCTGCAGCAGCAAAAAAAATCGCTCAGGATACCAGATAGGGATAGACCCTTCCTGGTATCCACTGCAAGTTCCGGGTCAAGAGAAGAATATCTTGGCCTTTTCTCTTGAACTTCTCGTCGAAATTGCTAAAAAAGAGCACCTGCAGCTAGCCATTACAAGCGTCAATTGGAACAATCTGGTTCAAGGGCTCGACGAAAAAAAATACGACGCCATACTCGCCTTACTGCCCCGTTACAACTTTAATCTCAAAATGTACTCGTTCTCCGACCCCTATCTGATGACCGGACCCGTTTTAGTTGTCCCCGCTCAATCGACAATCAGGAGCATACGTCAACTTGAAGGTAAAGAGGTGGGGATTGTAAAAGGCTCTTCTGCAGCACTTCTTCTACAATCTGCTCCAGGAGTTATCCTGCGCAACTACGACTCGATCCCCGAGGCGCTGGTCAATCTGAGCGACCAGCAAATTGAAGCCGCTGCCGTCGACACGCTGATTGCGCAAGACTATCTGCGCAATTTTTATCAAGGATCACTCAAGATGCTCTCGCCTCCATTAAGCGACGAGGGATTAAGACTCATCACCCTCCACAATGCTGCCCCAAAGCTGATCAACCGATTTAACGAAGGACTCGCTGCATTCAAGAAGAGTGGAGAATACGACAAGCTCCTGCAAAAATGGGGCCTTGGCCCTGATGGAAAGCCCGTCGCTGGACTGGAACAACAAATTGAAACCTTCTTGAATCAGTTTTTATAGAAAAAATGCGCGCTTTAATCGTCAAAGACAATAAACTCATTCTCGATCAGATTGCCGATCCGAAACCGGGACCAGAAGATGTTCTGATTGAGGTTAAAGCCTTCGGCCTAAACCACGCCGACATACTGCAGCGCAAAGGGCAATACCCCCCGCCACCTGGCGTATCGACCATTTTAGGACTCGAGGTAGCAGGTATTGTGGAGCAAGTGGGTTCTCATGAATCGGAGTTCAAAAAAGGGGACCGAGTCATGTGCCTGCTTCCAGGAGGCGGGTATGCCGAAAAAGTGGCCGTGCACCAAGCCCGCTGCATGCCTATTCCCCATCATCTCTCTTTTGAGCAAGCCGCTGCCATTCCTGAAGTGTTCCTCGCAGCCTACCAATCCCTATTCACCATTGGAGAGCTGCAGCCTCTCCAGTGGGTCCTAATTCATGCTGCTGGTAGTGGAGTTGGAACGGCAGCGATCCAGCTCGCCCGAGCCGCAGATGCCAAGACGATTGCAACAAGTCGGACAAAAGATAAACTCGAAAAATGTCTTGAGCTCGGAGCCAACGCCGTCATCAATACTTCCGATGGAAAATTTGCTAAAAAGGTGCATGAAGTGACTGATGGACACGGGGCCGATCTCATCCTCGACTTTATCGGTGCAGCCTATTTTGCTGAGAATATGGAAGCACTAGCCATCGGCGGAGCGATGATTTCCATTGCAACATTAAGTGGTGGAACCATCGAGAAGTTTGATTTAAGACTCCTTATGAAAAAATGGGCTACGCTATCGGGCACCACTTTGCGCAACCGTCCAATCGAATTTATCGAAAAACTGATCAAAGAATTCACCCATTTTGCCTTTCCTCGATTTGAGCAAGGGATCTTAAAACCGATTATCCACTCCACCCTCTCTTGGAATCAAGGAGAGCAGGGCCATGAGAAACTCACTCAGAGTCAAGCATTTGGAAAAATCGTTTTAATTGTCGATTAATTTAAGTATAATCAGCGCATGAAAAATAAGCTGATCAAAGCGATTCTATGGGCTCTGACCCCGAAAGAAACCCGCCCTCGCCATGATGCGATCCCAAGCAAATTTCTGATCGTCTCCACCACAGGGCTCGGTGACACCCTCTGGGGGACCCCTGCCATCCGCTCATTGCGACAATCCTTTCCTGAAAGCACAATTGCCGTCCTCACATCAGAAATTGGGTATGAGGTCCTCCAGCACAATAAACACATCGACGAATTTTTCGTTCTCAATTCCTCAACTATCTTCTCTCTCTTACGCCTGTTGCCTACTCTGAAAAAGCAGCAGTTTGATGCCATTTTGGTCTTCCACACTTCACAGCGAGCTGTCCTCCCTTTTTGTGCGCTCCTAGAAGCTCCACAAATCATCGGAACAGCCGGAATCAACAAAGACCTCGACTTCCTGCTGACCAAACCCCTTAAAAAAACCTATCAACATGAAATTGCCCGTCGGCTCGATATCATTAAACAAGTCGGAGCCCATGTGGCCGATTATAGCCTTGAGATGATGCTCCGAAAAGAAGATGAACAAGCCGCTGGCCGTTTTCTAGACACACATGGAATCCCCTCCCACATCCCCTTAGTTGGCCTCCATCCTGGAGCGAAAAACAGCTTCAAACAGTGGCCTCCCGAGTGTTTCATCGAAGTGGGGCGGAGGCTCGTTCAACACCTTGGCTGCCAAATTCTCATTAGCGGAGACCGCTCCGAAGCGCTTCTTCTTCTCGACATCGCCTCAAAAATCCCCGGCGCCATCCCGATCGCTGGCGAGCTCAATCTCTCCACCTTCACTGCACTACTCAAAAAAATGTCGCTCTTCATCACCAACGATACAGGTCCGATGCATCTAGCCTTCGCTGCCAAAACCCCAACCGTCGCCCTCTTTGGGCCAACCGACCCCAACCTCTGCGGGCCCTTCCACATCCAAAATGCGATCACCCTCTCGGTGCCCAAAACCTGCCGCCCTTGTCTTGGCAAGCCCTGCGCAGAACCTTTCTGTCTCTACCAAATCGGGCCCGACCAAGTCTACGACGCAGCGCTCGAACTTTCTCAGTACGTAACCGTGTAAGAGACTGTCCACAAACCCAGGTTTCGCCAATTTTCGGGATTATTTTGGCCGATTTTCGATTCAACTTTTGGGGGTCATATTCGAAGAGTGATATTACCCCCAAAATTTGAATCGAAAATCGGCTCAAAAGAACCCGCAAATTGGCTGAAACTGAGTTTGTGGACAGTCTCTAAGTTGATTTTGCAACTTTTCCTTCTCTTCAATTATTCCGATTTGTACACTTGTCGCATTATTGAAAATCGACCAAAGAAATCGGAGAAATGAAATGAGCAGTGATATGAATTTGATACCAGTGGGCACTAGAGAATCCTCCCCATTACTTGACCACCCAACAGTACCTGTTACCCGCGCAGATCGTCCAGTGACGATACTATCCGCATTAGGAAACACAGCTACAACAGTTGTCTTCGGAGTCCTGGCTGTCCTAAATCGGGGGAACGATAGTGCAAAACTCTTTGGTGCAGTTGCAGGTGTAAGCGGACTGAATGCAACGAAAGACTGGGCGGGCGTTTGGCGTCAAAGAATTAGAACAATCGCAACAAATCAACTTAATGAGACAAGTGGACATGTTGCGCTCGAAACTTATAGAGATCTGACCAGCCACTCTGGTGGAGATATCGACGTTGAAAAACTGAATCGATCGCTTAAGTCCATTACCGTCGGTATTCGGGACGTTAACAAACAATTAGCTCAACTCGTAAAAGTAGAAGAAAAAGTTGTTCGCATGGAAGCTGTTGCTATTAACACAGCAGAAGACCCCTGCGCAGAGGCATGGCAAGATTTATATTATGCTCTAGATACCCAGAAGCAATTATTTACTGCAGCAAAGAGGGATCTTGAGCTGCTGCGCGAAAGCGTCGAAGAAAAGCAACGAGAAGTTGAACAGCTAAAGCAGGTAACAGGTCCCGATGATAGAAATACCAAAGAACTTGCCGCCGCGACTGGCCAACTCGCTTCGATGACCGTTAAACTAAGAGAGAGCGAATCAAAGCTCTCAAAATTTGAAGAATTACAAAGAACGAATGCAAGACTTGCTGAAGAGTTAGAAACGGCTAATCAACAGCTTGAAAATGCGAGAGCAGATCTGCAAGCATTGCGAGTTCAAGTTCAAGTAAACCAAACCAAAATTGCTGAGCTTGAAGAGCAGGCTACAAAAAATGTTCATCTGGCTGGTGATCTGGATCGAAGTGAAGACGAATTGCGCGAAGTTAAAGAAAAACTTCGAGTTGCGGAAGCAAGAGCTGCCGACCTCGATGGCCAAGACTCTCAAGCCCTTACGTTTGCAAAAGAAGAATTACAAGGATTGAGATCTCAACTTCTAGAGAAAGAACAACAACTTGAGCAGCTTGCACAACTAAAGGCCTCAAATGAGGAAATTTCACAAGAGCTAGCAACAGCAAAAAGCTCACTTGGGACTTTACAAAGTCAACTTAAAGAAGCCCAAGAAAAATGTGAACAACTCGAAAGACACAGTACTTCTATAGATAGCGCAAATGAGATCTTGCGTGCCTCTCTCCAAGATAAAGCACAAAGGATTTCGGAGCTGGAACAGCTCATGGCCTCAAAAGGAGATGTTACTATAGCCCTGAGCGGAGCCAAAGCCGATCTCCAAGTTGCCAGAAAAGAGATCGAAGCGAAAAAAGCTAGAATCGATGACCTAGAAAAACAGGTTGCCCAGAATGCTCAACTCTCCATCGAGCTACAATCTGCGAAACAGAGCCTAGAGCGCAATGCGACTGAGATCGAAGCGAAAAAAGCTAAAATCGAAGAGCTCGAAAAACAAGTTGTCCAGAATGCTCAACTCTCCCAAGAGTTACATTCTGCAAAACAGAGCCTAGAGCGCAATGCGAGTGAGATCGAAG